>NZ_QQBA01000009.1 GCF_003350545.1 Flavobacterium glaciei | reverse complement strand
TAAGTAGGTCGGCGAAAGAATCTTGCATTTGTATATAATTTGGAAATACAAATATCTAGATTTTAATATTTCCCCACAACTTTTAGACTTGATCCGGATATTCCCTCAATAAATAGAAAATCATTATTTAAACCAATCCTTGTTTATTCCATAAATCATAATACTTTCCTTTTTGTTCTAATAACGCATTATGATTTCCGGACTCTACTATAGTTCCATTTTCCATTACCAAAATAGTATTTGCGTTAGCTATAGTACTCAATCGATGGGCAATGACAATAACTGTTTTCCCCTGAGATTTAAAATTATCAATCACTTCTTTTACAATACGTTCCGAATTAGTGTCTAATGAAGAAGTGGCTTCATCCATTAATAAAACTTCCGGGTTTTTATACAAGGCTCTTGCTATAGCAATGCGTTGTTTCTGTCCTCCCGAGAGCATGGCACCATTTTCACCAATTTGGGTTTCAAAACCATTGGGTAATTTTTCAACAAATTCTATAATTCCCAATTGTTTGGATAAATCTAAAATACGTTGAATATTAGGAAAGGAATCTCCTAAAGCTATGTTTTCGATGATATTTCCCGAAAACAGATTGAGCTGTTGCGGAATGACACCAATACAATTTCGTAGACTCTGATAATGAATAAATTGAGAGTCGTACTCTCCAATATAAATTTTTCCTTCTTTTATGGGATATAAGTTTTGCAACAGTGAAATCAGTGTTGTTTTACCACTTCCGCTTTCGCCAACGATAGCCGTGGTTTCATTTTTCTTGAAAATGGCGTTAAAATTTTTAAAAACTTCTGTTCGAGAGCCATAACGGAAAGTTACATTTTCGAATTTTATATCTCCCATGTTTTCTCTTTGCAATTCGACTTTGTTTTCAGTTTCCTCCCGTTCTAAATCCATTATCTCAAAAAGCCTGTCGGCTGCGATCAATGCATTTTGTGCCGTTTTGTTCATCCCAATCAAGGAAGCAACTGGCGAAGTAAAATACCCAATCAAAGCATAAAATGAAAATAATTCTCCAGGAGTAATGGCTCTGTCAATAACATAACCCGAACCAATCCACATAAGAATAACGGTAAAAATAGAAGCCAAAAACTGTGTAGAAGTCCCTGCGAAAACACTATTTAAACCTGATTTGTAGGTAGTAAACAATAGTTTTACAAATTTGTTTTCCGTTTTTAGATTCGAAAATTCTTCAATGCCAAATTCTTTTACGGTTCTGATATGCGTGACACTTTCCACCAATTGCGTTTGCAATTCGGCAGCATTCTCCATGATTACGCGTTCAACTTTTTTATTAAACTTATTTAAAATAAAATAAATAGCTCCATAAAAAGGAATCACCAATAAAATTACCAGCGCTAATTTCCAATAATACGTAAACATCAGCGTGAAGGAAAAAATTACAATGAAAATATTGACAATCATATCAATTGCCACTTCATTGATAAAAGATCTAATTTTTACCGCATCGCCAATCCGCGATGTGATTTCTCCTACTTGCATTGTGTCGAAAAAACGTTGTGGTAGGTGTAGCAAATGTTTGTAGTATCCTAAAATTAATTTGGCATCAATTAATTGCCCCGTTTTCATAACAAAAACACTCTTTTTAGAACCGATGTAGGCTTGCAGTATGATAATTATAATCATGGAAACACTCAGCAGATTCAGTAAGTTTCTGTTGCCTTCCACCAAAACATAATCGGTAATTTTTTGAATGTAGATGGACATGGCCAATCCTAAAACGGTAAAAAGTATGGCACCCACCAAAGCCTGAATTAAAATGGTTTTATGTGGCTGTACCAAATCCCAAAAGCGTTTTAATGGAGTAACTTTTTCGTTGTATTCCTTGAAATCATCATTCGGTGCAAAAAGAATCAATACACCAGTCCAGATTTTTTGAAATTCTTCATACGTATAGGTTTCCATTTTGCCATAGGCAGGATCCATTGCTTCAATTTTGGTCTTGTTAACGGAATAGATAACAATATAATGATGCAATTGTTCTTTTACTATAACGTGAGCGATAGCAGGCAGCGGAATTTTATCAATAGCATCTATGCCTCCTTTTACACCCTTGGTAGAAAAACCCATTTTTTCGGCAGCTTCAATTATCCCCAGCACATTGGTACCTCGTTTATCTGTATTGGCAAATTGACGAATTCGGGCTATTGGCAGATTAACTTTGTAATGATTGCCAATAGAAGCGAGACAAGCAGCACCACAATCTTTGATATCATGTTGTTTTATTTTTATAGTGGCCATTAATAGAAAGTAGATAAGAGAGAATAGACAAAAGACTTTCTCTGAATTAAATTATTGTTTTTATATTCCATTTCCTTTTTGAGGTTATTGGGCTAGTTGTTTCGGGTTGAGCCAATCATCCACTTTATCAAACAATAAATCAAATAAACTTCTTCTCGTAATAATGTACCGCGTAGTGAGTGTCATTCCTTTTGTAATTTGGGTTTTGTAACCGGATTGCAATTGCATTGCGGTAGAATTCAGAGCGCATCGTACTTTAAAAAAAGCTTGTTCCCCTTGAATAGTAATATTACGGTCAATATCGATTACTTTTCCTTCAAGCAGTCCCCATTGATTGTAATTGAAAGCATCCAATTGGAATTTTACTTTTTGGTTTTTCTTTATCATTCCAATATCGTTAGGTGAAACGGTACTTTCTACAATCAATTGATCTACTGCCGAAATAGTGGCAATGGGTTGCGAAGCATTCAGGAAAGAACCGGTTTGAATCCCTGAGAAATTTTCTATCGTGCCTGACAGAGGTGCAGTTATAACGTAATTTTTGGATTCAACGGTTATTTTTTGGAGTGTTCCGTTTAGGTTTTTGAGTTGCTCTTCGAGTTCTCTCTTTTTGTTTTGCCACACACTGCGTTGGTTTTTCTCGAATACGGAAAGCGCTTGTTGGGCATACGTATAATCGAAGCTGTATTTTTCGAATTCGGCTCTGGCAATCACGCCTTTATCATACAATTGCTTGTTGCGATCATAGCCTATTTTGGCTTGGGTAATTTTGCTTAGCAATTCACTTTGTTTGCCCGCATAGCTGTACCATTCTTGTTGTATTGCAGGCGTTTTCAGCGTATTGCTTTTGCCTAAAACTACAAGCGACAAATCATAAACTTGATCTTGAACAGTTGAATAAACTTCTTGATTGGTGGCTTTCTCCGTATCCAAGGTTTCTTGTGTAAGTTGTACCAGTGTATCACCTTTCTGCACGGTACTATTGTTCTTGAGATTGACAAATGTCACTTTTCCATTGACCAAGCTGGTTACCGGAACATTATCTGTTGTACTGCGAACTATACCTCGACTCTGGCTGCTGATATCGATTTTGATAACAGGCAATAGTGCCAGAAAAATAAGTATAGCTAGAATCAACACCAAGTAAATAGAAATACTCTTGGTTTTGTTTTTGGCGATAAGATTTTCGAGGGTGTTTATTGGATCTGAACTGAAGTTCATCTTTTTTTAATGATAAATAGTTTAAAATTTATTTAGTTTATAGAAATATAATCCCGCGTTGTGGTAGCACATCAAAATATCAGAACAATCTGAATAACATTTATTGGCGACATAACTTACAAGGCAAAGCCTACTGGATTTATTCGAATACTTAGCATGGAACTATTATGCCGTTGGCATCCCCTTGTAATTGTGTAAAATTTATTAATTTCCCGTTAGACCATTAATAAAATCATTTCTATCTTTAATAATTTGAAATAGTATTATTAAAAATATAACGATTAAGAATATTTTTTTTCTTGTGAAAATATTTTTTTTCATTTTTTTCATTGATGTTTATTAAATAATCCACTATCAAAAAATTTTGATAGTGGATTGATTTTTTATTTTTAATGTGCATCGTATGCTGCCTGAGCAAGAATAATATTTACACTAGACATAAATTAATTACTTGCTATGATACCTCCCCAATATTATGCCCAACTAACATCATAGCTAGTAGGACCTCCTATAACTTCAATTGCCTCTTCTAGCTTAATCTCTCAAACACTAATAAATTTTTTTAAATTCCCCATGATTTTTATATTATTATTAATTCCTAGATCTTTCTTTATAAATCATCCCAATAAGTTTTAACTCTTGCAGCAACAAGACCAGTAACAATCCAAACGCAACCCTCTTAACTGCTTGAACTTCTCACATTTTGCTGTAACCAATATTTTTTGTTCTCAGTTATTTTAAAAGAAAAATTTAAAATACTTCCGTCCTACAAAATTGGACGGAAGTGAAATATTACAGAAATTAAAACGCTAAGTTTTTTTGAAAAATTTTAGAACTGATCTAAATCAAGCAACAAAATTTGTACAAGTACAATCACTATAATTACAATTATAATAAATTTAACTATCTTTTTTTTTTTCATATAATATTTAATTTAAACTAATTTGTAGTTCAACCTTTTTAAATTATTTACCTGAACCAGGTAACATTGCATTTGCAGGTCGACTACCAGCTGCATCAATCATTGCATCGCTAATGTTGGTTAAATGTCCATTCACATATCCAATACCCATTGCTAGGTATTCCATTACATTCCATCCACCATCAATTTCGATTAATTCTTTTTTGTTAAGTTCTTTGTACATTGTATCTAATATTAATAAGTTAATTTTTTTATTTTTTAGACATATTATATCCATGATTATATGCTTCTGCTAGTTTATCTAAATCTTGTGATAATGCCCATCCTATTAAAGCACCAACAATTAAACCACTTACTATGCCGAAGTCTCCCCCTTTGATTTCTTGTACTTCTTGAGCATTCAGCTCTACTAAATTCAAATTATCTAAATTCATTTTTTTAGGTTTTTTTAATTACACATTTCATTTTAATAAAAAGTTTCTCGAGAACTTTTGTGCTAGTTTTTTTAGAGATTATAGCTTTGAAACTCTTTACTCTGTTTTTTTTAAAGGGTTACAATACAGCTGAATCATTCCCTTATGCTTTGTCTATTGAGGAACAAATAGCTTTACACCTCATGCTCTGTATTTTTGAAATGGTTACAATGTAGCTGAATTACTCCCTTATGCTTTGTTTTTTGAGGAACAAATAGCTTTACCTAAACCTATTGCTCTAAATTTTTGAAAGGGTTACTGTACAGCTGAATTATTCCCTTATGCTTTGTTTTTTTGAGGATTACAAATTAGCTTAATCAAAAATCCCATGCTTTGTTTTTTATAGGGTTACAAACAGCTGTATTATTCCCTTACAATCGGCCCGATTATAATTTAGAAAATGATTCCGTTTTACAGTAACGTCTTACTAAGAAACTTTGTCGCATTTTCTAAAGCCAAAACTAGAGTATGGAAGAAGATTAAACAAACAGTTGTTATCGTAATTCCGTGAATTCAGATATTGTTTTCATGGATTTCTTATTTATTAATTTTTAATTAATTGAAAAACAATGGATTAATATTTTAGTGAAAAACGTATAAAAATTATTGATTTACGCTTGATTGTCATTATTCGCCACTTTCAGCGTATTGCTTTTGCTTAAAATGACAAGCGATAAATCATTAACCTGATCTTGAACAGTTGATGAAACCTCCTGATTGGTGGCTTTCTCAGTATCCAGGTTTTCCTGGGTCAGTTGCACCAATGTATCGCCTTTTTGCACGATACTATTGTTTTTGAGATTGACAAATGTCACTTTACCATTCACCAAGCTGGTTACCGGAACATTATCGGTTGTACTGCGAACTATACCTCGACTTTGGCTGCTGATATCAATTTTGATAACAGGCAATAGTGCCAGAAAAATAAGTATAGCTAAAATCAACACTAAGTAAATAGAAATATTCTTGGTTTTGTTTTTGGCGATAAGATTTTCCAGGGTATTTATGGGATCTTCGGAGAAGGTCATGAGTATCTATTTAAGGACTAATTATTCGATTATGTCAATCTCTTGGAGTAACTTTTTTTGTGAAAATAATATAATTTGATAAATACAATTGCGATTAAAAATCGATAACATCTATAAAACTAAATATTAACAATCCATATGAAAAATTCGTGCGCATAATGCTTGTCAAATAATTATTTTATTTACGAAATATTGGTAAAAAATTACCATTAAAAAAGGAAATATATTATTTACGCAATGCATTAGAATTGAATACTTAATGCCATACTTATTGGCAATATAGCCAAGGTAAAATCCCCCTAATATTCTAGGCAAAATTTTTAATACCGTATGCGTATCTAGTGTTTGATAATTTGATAAATGTAATAATCCAAAAACAACAGAAGTCAAAAATAAAAACAGTAAGAAATAATTTGATATGAAATGATTGAAAGCTTGCCTAAATTCAAAATTAAATAATAATAATAGACTTAAAGCAACTATACCTAATGTTATTGGTATTAAAACCCAAAGTTTTGAAATAAAGGTAAATAAAATTACAATTAAACAGACTGTCCATAAAATAATATTTAATTTATTATTTATAACAAACAAACCTCTCATCGAAAATTCTTCAATAATGGGAATTATTATAATAAATATGAGTAGTTTTTCAGGTGTTCTTAGAATTTTTAAATCACCTGTATCAAATACTGGTTTATTAAATATCAGATACGTTGAAATTAAAAAAGATATATTTAATATAATAACAATTAAAAAAAGGTATATAAAATCGAAAGCAAAGTCTTTTTCTTGAAATTTATTGCAAAATATTTGCATAATTAGGGATTATTATTAAAAAAAAATTAAATTGTTAATAGTGGTCAGTAAATTTCATTACAAAATAGACTGCGTTCAGCTTAATTGACGCAGCCATAATTTTAGTAATGCTTATTATTTAATCAAACCAACCAGATACTGTGTCTACAACCGTATTATATGCTTTTTTGACAGCACATCCAACAGCATGAGCAGCGTATCCAATATCTTCAACTAAACCGCCACCATTGATAGTGATCATTTCAATATGCGTTAACTCTATAAGATTTTTCATAGTTTTTATTTATTATTTTTTAACAACCACAGTTACCATAAGAATTGTATCCGTTCATAAATCTTTTTTTGAGATTATCCCAATTTTTATCTAAGTCTATTACAGCTTGTTCTAGATCAGCAATCCAGCCGCCGCCATCAACTTCTTGTACTTCCTGAGCATTCAGCTCTACTAAATTCAAATTTTGTAAATTCATAATTTCTAGTTTTTTAACCTGTCTCAGACAGGCAAGATTAAACATTTCTTTTTTTAACAAAAGGAGTTTCTCGAGAACTTTCTTTTTTATTTAAATTCTTTATTCCGTCAGCTGTATATTACGTTTGCTTTGTTTTTTAAGGATTACAAATTAGCTTTATCGAAAATCCTATGCTTTGTTTTTTATAGGGTTACAGAACAGCTGTATTATTCCCTTACAATCGGCCTGATTATAATTTAGAAAATGATTCTGTTTTTACAGCAACGTCTTACTAAGAAACTTTGTCATTTTTCTGAAGCCAAAACTAGGATAGGAAGGGGTTCTACGCAAACTGTAGTTATCGGAATTCCGTGAATTTCGTATCGAAATCCAGGAATTTCGATAACTTATTATTTTAAATCATTGATTAACAGAAATTTAAATACGTTTAGAAATAGCGGGTTTTTTGATATACTTTTGAATAAGTTACTGTATTTTTGTAAAAACCCTACTACAATGATTTACCTACAACCGATTAAAACGGTTTTTTTAGTACTATTTCCTCTTTTTTTATGGTCGCAATCTCCTATTACTAAACATTCTTCTTTATCTTACGATAGCATAGATAATAATTACTTTAAGGAAGAAGGTAATTATCAAAAGCAATTAGCTTGGGCAAATGTGTATATCAAGAAAGCTCAAAAGGATAAGAAATCGATCCGAAAAGCAAGAGGGTATTATTTACTTGCTATTCTTTATTATACAGATCAGCCACTCAAAGCAATTCAGTATTTAGATAGTGTTATTAAATACTCCAAAATAGAACCAAATAAATTTTTTCCAGCGGCTGCTTATTGCGAAAAAGCAGACTTATTGGTGAAACAAAGAAAGTTCGATCAAGCTTTACGTAATTTCAATTTAGCAGAACAAGCGGCTTTAAAAACAAACATTGATTATTATTATGTGGTGCGAAACGCTATTGGAACGACAAAATCTGAGGAATTGGGTGAGGTTAGCGAAGCTTTAAAACTGTACCAAGAATGTTTTAACTATTATCGCTCTAAAGATTATCGAGGGGATTATTATTCAGGGGATTATCAAAACATAATCTTTGGATTAGCGGATTGCTATAAGGCTTTAAAAAAATCAGATTCTACTACTTTTTATAACACTTTAGGGTATAAAGAAGCTTCAATTACAAAGAATAAAGAATACCAACTTTTGTTTACTTTGAATGAGGGTGCCAATCAGGTGGATAAAAGAAATTACTCTGTTGCTTTAGACAGCATTAACAAGGCTCTACCAGATTTAATTAAAATTAAAAATACAGGAAATGTTTTAGCTTCTTATTACTATTCAGGCAAAGCCCACGTCGGTTTAGGTAATAAATCAAAAGCTGTTCAAAATTTTATAAAAGTGGATTCAATATATAAAATTAGAAAAAGAATTACACCTGAGTTTGTCAGTGGGTATTCTTATTTGATTGATTATTATAAAAAGACAGGTGATAAAGAAAAACAACTACAATACATTACTAAGTTTATGAGTATTGATAGTGTGTTGCAAAGAAACTACAAACATTTAAATAAGGTTTTATTAAAAGAATATGATACTCCTCATTTATTTGCTGAGAAAGAAAATCTGATTCAGTCTTTGAAAAAAAAGCAAACTACTTCTTATGTTGGTATTTTGGTTTTGGTTCTATTAGTAATTGCCATCGGTAGTTTTGGATACTACCAGTATTATCTAAAAAAACAATACCGAAAACGATTTTATGCTATTCTGCGTCCTGCACCGATTGAGAGTATTAACAATCCAAAAAATGACGATATTAAAATAATCGCAAAAGAGATTATTGCGGAAGAACAATCACGGATTCCATCAGAAATTGTAAAGCAATTGCTTGAAAAGCTAGCTTTATTTGAAAAAGAAGATGCTTTTTTAGAAAAGACAATCACAATACAAAAGACAGCCGTGAAATTGAATACAAATACTAAATATTTGTCTAAAGTAATTAATGAAAACAAAGGAAAAACATTTGTTAGCTACATTAATGATCTTAGAGTCGAGTATGCCATCACTCAATTACAAGTACAACCAAAACTACGTAATTTTACTATGCAAGCTTTGGCCAATGAGTTTGGATTTAACAGTGCAGAGTCATTTTCATCTGCTTTTTATAAAAAGCACAAGATAAAGCCTACATATTTTATAAAAGAGTTAGAAAATTTGAAATAGAGTTAAGTTGTTTTATTACAGTAGCGTGTGTTTTTATACAGTATCGGAATTCACGGAATTTCGATAACTAAGTAATATTTTTTTTCTGAATAATCATTAAGACAATATAAATTTGGAAAAAATAATAATTATTAAATTTATAAAAATGAAAACAGACAAACCAAAAGCTAAATTATCGAAGTTTAATTTAGAAAAAATGAAAGTAGCAAAGTTGGATAATTTGCATTTAATCAATGGGGGAGATAATACTTTTGGAGATGATCCAGTCACTATCACAGATAAAGTTTTAAGTGGAGGATCATCTAGAGTATGCAAGTCCACCACCTAGATAATAAATGATAGACCTACTAATATTGAATTTAATAAAATTATGCGATTTATTTTTATATTTTTTATCCTAGTTTTTTTTACCAACTGTAAAACCAAGAAATTTGATCAGAAAGAACAACAACCTGTTTTATCAGTATTAAATCCGATTAATGAATTTAATCCTAAGATATGGTATGATAAAGATTTAAATGTTGATCAAATACCTGGGATATCCTTAAATAAGTGGTACAAAGAAAATAAAAAACCAAAAAAAAGAAGTGTTACAGTAGCAGTTATTGATACGCAAATCGATACCAATCATGAAGAACTACTGAATACATTTTGGATAAATAAGGGTGAAATTCCTAATAACAATATCGATGATGATAAAAACGGTTATATAGATGACATCAACGGTTGGAATTTTATTGGTACAAAAAAGGGTAGTACTGTTTGGGCAAATTTTGAGTTTGTTCGTATAGTCAGAGATTACGATAAATTATATAATGGTAAAAAAACTTCTAATATAAATAAAACTGAACTGCCTTATAATAATGAGTATCATAGATCGATAAAAAAGCTTGAACAAGAAAAAGGATTTTATGCGAATTGGCTGAAATCACTGAAGTATAATCTTGTAAAATTTCCAATAGCGAAAGATAGTCTAAAACAATATTTCCCCAAAGAGGATTATTCGTATCAGCAATTGGATAGTATGTATAAGAAATACAAGATTAATGATAAGACATACATGCAAAGGAGAGATGATGACGATAAGGATTTAGGGGCTTTAGTAGATTTTATGATGGCTCAGTTCGAAGTAAATCAAAAGAATTTGAGTGACATACAAGTTAAGGAAAAAGAAATAGATTCCATAGTTAGTAGAAATTTAAATGCAAGCTATGATGAAAGAACTTTTTTTGATTTGAATCCTTATGTTTTGGAAAAAGGATATGGAAACAATAACATCAGTTCTAATTTAGCCGGGAGAACAATTAATAATCATTGTACCATGGTCTCGGGTATACTTGCATCAAATAGAGCAAATTTAATTGGAATTAATGGAATTTCTAATAATATAAAACTGATGCCATTAAGTATTTCTCCTTCTGGAGATGAACATGATAAAGATATAGCTATGGCAATACGATACGCTGTTGATAATGGAGCAAAAGTTATTAATATGTCTTTCGGTAAAGAGTTCTCATTGCACAAACAATGGTTGGAGGAAGCTTTTAAATATGCTGAACAACATAATGTATTACTGGTGCACAGTGCAGGAAATAATAGTTTTAATGTTGATGTGAATCCCTATTATCCAACTGATATCTCTTATGAAAGTAGTTCTAAAGAAGTATGTGGTAATTTTATTAGCGTAGGAGCCACTACCGCTAAAATTGATAGTACTTTGGTAGCTTCATTTTCCAATTATGGCAAAAATAATGTAGACTTATTTGCGCCAGGAGATAGAATTTATACTACAATGGCAGGAAATAGTTATGGATATGATTCGGGAACCTCATTAGCCGCTCCAATGGTTTCGGGAACAGCCGCTTTGATTTGGTCGTATTATCCTAAACTTTCAGTTCAGGAGGTAAAACAAATTATTTTAGAATCGGGTACTGCCTATGATATTGAGGTTTTGGTTCCTGGTGGCGAAGGTAAAAAAATGAAATTTTCAGAGCTATCTAAATCAGGCAAAGTTTTGAATGTCTACGATGCGATGGAACTCGCTAAAAAAGTGAGTAAAAAGAAACGATAATGAACAACTATCAAGTTCGTCCTTTCTCACATTATGTTTTAAGAACCCCTTTATTTCCTTTGTCTTTCTATTGGGATGTGTTGAATAAGTATTCCGAAGAGGCCTTATTGTTACAGCTTGAAAATCCTTATTTTAGAGAAGCCATTCGTATGGCTTCACCAGAACTGTTAACGGCTTTAGACAAATGGAAAACTAACCCTTCCAGTCTATCAGATAAAAAAAGGGATAGTTTGAAGCTTAGCTTACTGAAATATATTGCTCGAATATCAGCTCGTTGTACTCCTTTTGGGTTATTTGCTGGTTGTACAGTCGGCAAAATAGCTCCTGAAACGAACATTGTACTTAATTCCCCTGAAAATTTCAGCCGTTTCACACAATTTGACATGCAATTCTGGGTGGCACTATTACAAGATTTTCCTAAACGAGAAGAAGTTTCATCCCATCTTAAATATTATCCAAATAATTCCATCTATGCTCTTGGGGATTTTTACCGATATATCGAATACAACTATGTGAAAACAAAAAGAGAGCACAGCATTTCAGCATTGCGAAAAACAGAACTTTTAAATAATTTAGTGCTCCGAGCAACATCAGGGTTGACGCTCGATGAAATGATTCTGCTTCTTGCAGATGATGCATCTGAAAGAGCAGAGGCTTTGAAATTTATAGATCAACTTATCAATTTTCAGTTTCTTATAAGTGAATTGGATGCAACTGTAACGGGTAGTGATGAATGGGGACGCGTTTTTTCAATCATCGATAAAATTCCAAATTTAAAAGAAGAAACTAGACTTTTACAAAGGATAAAAAAGCAACTTTTAGTTATAGACCAAACGCTTGCTCCTTATGAAAAAAACTATAAAGCTATAAAGGATTTAATTCAGAAAACAGGTGTGGATTATGATGAAAAATATCTTTTTCAAACTGATTTAAATACGACCACTTCCATAAATACTTTGAGTACTAGTTCTCAAAAAAAAGTCTTCCAAGCGGTTCGTTTTTTAAACGGAATTCAAAAGCAAAAAAAGTCTGAAAACCAAACAAGTTTTATAAAAGCATTCATACAAAGGTATGAATCCAGAGAAATGCCTATGGCAACTGTTTTGGATACTGAAACGGGAATTGGGTATCTTCAAAATTCTGAAATGAATGATACGCATGAGATTTTAGAGAAGTTTTCTTTTAAAAGTAAAGTTCAAGAATCAGTCATTCAATCGTGGTCCTTTTATGATTTTATAATGGAAAAAAAACTAAGGGAATGTATCCTGAAAAACAAAAATGCAGTATCTCTTTCTGAAAATGATTTTCCAGATTTTGATCCTACTTGGAATAAAGCACCAGCTACCTTTTCGGTAATGATTGAAATTGCATTGCATCAAGAAAAAGAAATTCTAACAATTGAATCTTCAGGAGATGTTAGCGCAGCAAAATTATTAGGGCGTTTTTGCAATGGAAACGATGCCATTTACAATTTGACCAATGAAATTGTAGCAAAAGAAGCGACCCATCATTCTGATAAAATCTTAGCTGAAATCGTTCATATTCCAGAATCAAGAACCGGTAATATATTAAGAAGACCTGTTTTAAGAGCATTTGAAATTGCCTACTTAGCTAATTCTGGAGTAAGTCAAGACTGCACAATTGATTTAAATGATTTAATGATTTCGATACGCAACAACAAAATTATTTTGCGATCTAAAAAACACAATAAAGAAGTTATTCCTTGTTTGTCCAATGCCCATAATTATGCTACTAAATCGCTTCCTATTTATCATTTTTTATGCGATTTACAATCGCAAGGTGTTAAGCCTATTTATAGTTTCAGTTGGGGGGTTTTAGAAACGCATTATGATTTTTTTCCAAGGGTTGATTATAACGGAATACTACTTTCTAAATCAAAATGGATGGTACATAAAAGTGAAATTATGTCTTTTTATAAAATGGATGGCAGTCAATTATTTGAAGCTTTTTCGATTTGGAGAAAACAACGAAGCATTCCTCGTCTTGTAAATTGGGCCTATTTTGATAACACATTATTACTTGATTTTGAAAAAGAAATCGGGATTCAATTATTTTTAAAATCAGTTACAAATCATGCTAAAATCACTTTAGAAGAATTTCTATTTACAGAAGAATCTGTCGTGAAAAATACGAATGGTGAAAATTTTGTCAATCAATTTATACTATCCTTTTATAAAGACCAATTAGTATGAAAAGGGATTTTTGCATAGGAAGTGAGTGGTTGTATTATAAAATATACACTGGAGTAAAAACAGCAGATCTTGTGTTGCTTGAAAAGTTATATCCTGTTATTTTAGATTTACAAGAAGAAAAAATAATTTGCAAATGGTTTTTTATTAGGTATAAAGATCCTGACGAACACCTAAGAATCCGTTTTTACTGTAAAACACCAGAAAATGTATCAACTGCTATAGCCAGAATGTATCCGGTTTTAAATCTGTTGCTTGAAAAAAATAGCATTTGGAAAGTGCAAACGGATACATATCAAAGAGAAATTGAACGATATGGTGAAAAAACAATGATTGATTCAGAAAAACTGTTTTGGTATGATAGCGAAATGATAATGCAGTATTTAACTTTAAAGCCCTCATTTGAAAGAAACGAAGCGCCACTTTTATTTAGTTTTACTGCCATAGACACATTTTTAAATTCATTTGGATTAAGTAATTTTGATAAATTATTTTTAATGGATAAATTACAACTGGCTTTCAAAAAGGAATTTGATGCGGATAAAAGCCTTAGAAAAGAATTGGATAAAGAGTATAGAGCATTATCGCAAGATATAGATGATTTTCTAACTGGAAAAGCACAAAATCAATTTCCTCAAATATTCAAGATAATTCAAGATAAAAAAAGTGAAGTTTCAGCAGTTATAGTAGGTATTCCGGTAAAATTACAGATGCCTCTTTTGGATTTTTTAAGCAGCCATATACATATGATGGTGAACAGACACTTTACATCCAGACAACGAAAATACGAATTGATCATCTACGATCATTTATACCGGTACTATAAAAT
This sequence comes from Flavobacterium glaciei, assembly GCF_003350545.1. GTDB lineage: Bacteria > Bacteroidota > Bacteroidia > Flavobacteriales > Flavobacteriaceae > Flavobacterium > Flavobacterium glaciei. The sequence goes on along the minus strand of NZ_QQBA01000009.1, from coordinate 133,076 downwards.
ACAGGTGTTTAAAAGAACATTATAAGATAAATGGATTGGGGGTTTAAAGCAAACCCCTTTACTATTGCAAAATGGTGAAGGGCTGCAAGGTTTATTTAAACCCAATCACCTCAAACTTTCCATTGTTAATGTTGTGCAGTAGTACCCCATTGTCATAAACTTGCAAATTCATTTCGCCTTTAGTGACTTTTTCTCCGTTGATGATTGTATGTTCTTTAATGGTATAACTGCCTGTTGTTTGAAATTTTTTCCAATCAATTGGTCGGACCCATAATAACTGAGTTGCTCTAAATATGCCTATGTATTGCTCTAAATCTATTCTGTTTTCGATACTGTTTTTGTTAAAGGTGTAGGTTCCAATGTCTAAATTCCATAAATTTTTATTTGATTTAAAAATGGTGCAATTTCCATTATCAGAGTAGAAATAAAACTGATAGGGGGCTTTTTTTAATACTGAATCAAAACTTGAATAAGATAAATTGGTTGAAAATTTTAGATTGTTTGTTTCAAAATTTAGGTCTGAAATAAAACTAGTGCATTCCGTGTTTCTGACGTCTTGAATGGTTATTGTACCTTCTATATGTTTTCTTTTTTTATCAACATCCAATTCGTCACTATAAGATTGCTCCAATAGTTCTCCTTTAAAATTAAAATGCAGATAATTTTTTGTTTGATCGTATTCAAAATTGGTAATTGTCATTAATCCTTTGGGATTAAAATCGGCTGTTTCAAAATGCATATTTTCATTGCGATAGTCATAAAGTGTGATGTTTTTTAAAGCTCCATTTTTAGTAAGTCGGAATTCAATTCTAAAACCCAAATTATTAGAGCTATCATATTTACAGCTAGCGAATACACCATTACAACTTTCATTAGAACTTATAGAACTATTTGTTAATTTTAAATTTTCATTATCTATTGTAATGTCAAGTGATTTGTTAATTGCCTCTGCTTTAATATCGTCTTTATCACACGAGTATAAGACTAAGAATAGAAGTATTGAAGCTACATTCATTAAAAATCTCTCGAAGTATTTACTTCGAGAGATTGTATTTATTATATTTACCATTGTACTTGTATTGGTCTTAGTTGAAATTCTACTTTACCAGTATTGTACTCTCTTGGTATAATTTGTCCTGTGTTTGGATTTTTGTTTACGACATTATCGTAAAAAGGGACTACTACATCAAATAAATTATTGCTTTTTGTCGTCTTTTTGATAGTATAGGTGTTTGATTGTGACTCTTCAAAAGAAATACCAAATTTCAGACCTACTTTAACAATTTCACCTAATGTTGTGTCTAAATTAAGATTTGTATTGAATTTTTGACTTATAACTTGTTGATCAGTAATTTCTAATGGATCATCCACTTCTTCGAATGAAAATTTCCATTCATTTGCAAATCTATTTAAGTCCCAAGTTTGAAATTGCAATAATGTACCAAAATTATTATTTAAAAAATTAATTGTTTTTGAGCTGATTATGGTAGTTTTTATATATGTTTTTTTGAAAGGCCAGTTAAATCTACTATATGTCTCATATTTTAATTCAAACAAATCTGATGGTTTTGCCGAGAATCCTTTTGTGTCTGAAGCTCCTAAATTAGAAGTTTTTGCTCCATAGTAGCAGTAAATTAAAAATTCAAAATTACCATCTGTCCATCCAGAAGAATCTCCCAATCTGTAATCTGTGACTTGTTTTGGATCTTCTATATTTGCGATACTATTAAATGACACTGCTGGATCGTTACCAGATAATTTAAAAGTAGTTATATGTTCTCTATACTTCCCTCCGCTTATAGCCCCTGACTGTTTACTTGGAGTCAAACCATAATAAATATTATCTCTCTGCCAACCACCTGGTCCGTATTCCTCCCACACGTTGTAGGAGTCTATTAAGAATTGGTCAATACCGTCATTATTTACAATTGGGGGATTATTGGTCGAAGTATTTGGATCAAAATTATCATCAATATATTCAAAGTCTTCAAAACCTACATAAGCTTGTTTTGAGTTCATAGCTACACTGCTGTTATTTTTTTTTACTCTCACTCTTTCATTTTCTTTGATTACAATAATAGGGAATCCAGGCGTTAATTCTGCTTCTATTACGTAATTATTTCCTTCTCGACCAATAACAGGAATGTCATTAGTAGTATTCAAACGAAATGCCACATCAGGTACTTGAGTTTCATCGTTAACATCCCAATTTTCAGCGGAAAAGTAGCCTAACGGTAATTCTGGAACAAATATGGTTAGTAGGGGTATTTTCTGTTCAATTTCAATCAGCTCTGCTTCATTTTTAAAAAAAGGAAGAATAGCATTTCTAAAAGTAGAAGCTTGTGATGATTTACTTAATATACTTTTATCTGTTTTTCCATTGTTTTTACCAGTGTAATCAGTAGGTGTTATCCTTTTATTTTTCACCAATTGATAAATTACATCATAATCTTTATCAAATTGTTTTAAAGCTTCTTCTTTAACCAATCGACGTAAATCTTTGTTCGCAAATAATGCTTTTGCTAACGATTCGGCGAATTTCATTTTTAACTGTCCATTTTCATCCATTTTTATGGAATTAAAAGGGATTTCTGCTTTTAGTGTATTTTGTGCTTGAGGAGTTGTAAAATCTTCACTGCTACAACTGGTAGCTAGGATAGTTATACATGTGAGCCATGCAAATGGTTTGAATAATTTTTTTTTCATGTTTTTAAATTAGTTTTTTAATACTTTAAAATGTTTTTTGAAAAATAATAGTATTTAATACTTCTAAAACAGTAGCTACTGCATTTTTATAAAGTCAAATTTACTTTCAGTAACGTCTTACTAAAAACCAATTTGTTTTTCTAATGCCAAAACTAGAGCGATAAAAATTCTTACACAAACAGTTGTTATTTGAATTCGCGGAATTCCGTGTCCGAATTACTTGAATTCAGTATCGAAATTCTTGAATTTCGATAAAAAAATAGTTTACTAAAAGAATAAAGTCATTATGTACTGTAAATTTATTATTAAAAAAAAATAAATTCGTTTTGAAGAAGGACTTTATACAGTAGGTTTGATTTAGGAAAATTAACGTAGAAAAATTGAAGTAGAAAAATTAAAAAAAGCTATGAACTGATTTATTAAAAGGAAAATTACAAAACCCACTATTAGATTTTTTAATGAGCACATTTATATGATGATAAATCGACAATATATCTCAAAGCAAAGAATGTATGATTTGGTAATTTACGACCATATGTGTAAGTACTACAAAATGATGGGATATCGACATAGATAATTAAAAAGAATTGTAATAAAATATTAAAAATAATAAACTACGACATATCATTTATATTTCAATAGTCACCATGCTGTATTTTCTCAAGTCAACTAAAAAATGGTTTGAAATTGTCCACTTAAGATTAAAAATTAATAAGCTTTTTAACAACTAGCATTGATGGGATTTAAATCAAATTAATTTAAGTACAATATTCTACTAAATCGACAACCTCAATTTCTTTAAATCCTGCATGAAATGGTTCGTAAATAGTTCCGTAATGCCCACAGAAAACTCCATTAGAAATAATGGAGTTTTTTTATGTCTTTTTTAAAATCTTGAGTGATAAAATAGTTGATTCACAGGATTATGCTCTATCATTACTCTTCAAGCATCTTCCCCTTGGCTCATCACCTTCATAAAGCACAATTTCAGAATGTAAAAACTGTGCTGCAGCAGCAGAGTCATTCACTTTAGTAGCACTGCGTTCTAACATTTCGGTTTCAAACTCAGTTAATACGCTTTCTCTTATTCCAGCTTTTCTCCATTGAGACAAAGGCCTACAACCTCTTGTGATTACGCGAGCCAATGATAGTGCATCTAGCAATGCTTGATTTGCACCTTGTCCTTTGAATGGACTCATAGGGTGTGCTGCATCTCCTATCAACGTTACTTGTTGTCCTTTTGCTAACAGTTTTGACTCGAGTAATTCCCGGTCATAGACTGGATAACCAGAAATCTGAGCTTCTAGGGTCGCTTCTAAAATCTGAGGGATTGGATTGTGCCACAAAGTTCTATTACGCGCTTCTTCCTTGAGTGCTTTAGGACCTTGCAAACTTAACGCCTTGGCATCATCTTCTAACATTGGGAAGCTCAATTGCCACATCACAGAGCCTGAATCATAAGGCATAATATAGATTCGTTCGTTACCATTAGCAGTTTGAAATACAGTTGCTGAATCCAGTAAAGGACTATTAAGTTTTTCGAGTGCTTTTAAAGGACAGATGCCCAATATCACAATGCAGCCAAGGTAACGTAACGGGGTTGTTTCTTCACCAATTAGTAATCTGCGCACTGAACTGCGAATTCCATCAGCTCCTACAATGAGATCCGCTTTTGTATTCTTGATTTCCCCATTCACTTTAAAACTTAGATTGACACCTTTGTCTTCACATTCTTTAAAACTTACTAATTGGTGTCCCCAATGTATCATTTCAGGTCCACCAAGTTGTTGCAGTAATGATAATCGCAGAGATTGTCGAGCGATATGGATATTAGTTCGTTTTTGAAAATTTTTCGATTCTGATTGAATCCACTTTCTAATTCCCCATTCGCCAATAACTTTTCCATCAGTAGTATGAACTAAATGTCTTGTTGAAATTATCCCTTCTTGTAATGATATTATACCCAATCCTTCAATAGCTTTACTGGCTTGTTGTAATGTAAGTCCGTATCCTTGTGATCTAGCTTCGAAATTATCATCTCGCTCATAAAGGGTAAAAGGAATTCCGCGATGCAAACAAGCTACAGCCAGAGCTACTCCGCCAATACCACCACCAATAATAGCAAGGTGTGGGTAGTTTTCTGTATCAGCTGCTGGAGGATTTATAGCTGGAATTAAACCTAATCCAGAACATTTCAAGCAGGAGTGAAGGTGTCCCTTAGGAGGAGTTGGAGCAGCTTCTTCGCTATTAGTTTTATTAAAGTTGTCTAATTTCAGCTGGTATTGGAGTCGTGCTTTTTTGGTTAGCCCCCGACTTTTCTTTCCTCGTCCTTGACACTCTAAGCACATGGTCCAACTTCCTTTTTTATTTTCCAATTTTTTACTTCTTGTTAATTATAATTCAACAAATAATATCCTTACTAAAAAACGGAGCAGGTAAAGTTGATGCCGTATTAAAAACTAAACTATTGATTATGTTCATAGGTAATTCAAGGAAATCGAACATAAGAAATATTCATTTTCAGCTTTTTATTGCTTATAAAATTTATCTGATTTTAAGACAATAGAATAACAACACAAAATTACTTTTTTCAAATTAGAATAAAAAGGATTGCTAAATGCTATTTTTTTTAATTTTCATGCAAATGTTAAAAAAATGGTTTGCAAAAAGCTTTGCATGGTTTATAAAAGCGAAAAAACATCAAAAGATCTTTGAATAAGATTTTTGATACGTTAAAATTCCCAGGAATGATATATGTTTACAACTCAGTGATTGATAAAGTTTATCAGTGTTTTGAATTATTTCCTTCAGTTGTGGAGGAACACAATGTAGTATTATTTTCTGGAATTAGAATTCATACTGTTTTACAATACAGTCGCTGTTTCTTCAAAAATATCTTTACTATTATCAGGTTCATTGATGGGTAAGGTAAAGTAAAAAGTAGATCCATTGCCTTCTTCACTTTCGACCCATATTTTACCATTATTTTTTTCTAAAAATCCTTTTACCAGCAATAATCCAATGCCGGCTCCTTTATTTTCTTCAACTGCTTTAGAAAGAGATTTAACTTGCGGAGCAAAAAGTTTATCCATTATTTCTTTTGACATCCCCTTTCCTGAATCTTTGATCACTATAATCATCATATCATCACTCTGCTTAGCTGAAAGGGTAATTTTGCCTCCGTTATGCGAATGTTTAATCGCATTCGAAACTATATTTTGCAAAATAGAAAGCAACATTTTCTCATCGGCAAACACATTGCAATTTTCTTCTATTTCACTGTGAAGATTTATGGTATTGATTGATGCGGTCTCTTTTAATGAATCAAAAACTTTTTGTACATAATGCACTAGTTCTATTTTAGTGGGAACAAATGCTTCTGCAGCATACTTTATCCTTGTCCATTCAACTAGATAATCTAACATATTGAGTTCGTTTATCGTAGCTAGATGAAATTCTTTCAACAATTCTTTTGCTAAAGCAGGTTTTATCGTGTCGAAATTAGCTTCTAAGTATTGAGCTCCCTGAATAATACCTGCAAGTGGACTTCTTAAATCATGAGACAAAATTGCGAGTACATTTTCCTTATGTGCATTGAGTTCTTCCAGCTCTTTTGCATATTTTTTTATTTCGTCTTCTGATTTTTTTTGGGCAGTGATATCGCGCAATATTTTAACAAATCCTATAATATCATCGTCCTCGTCTTTCAACGGAAATACTAATCCGTCTGCAAAAAATGTTTTTCCGTCCCTACATACATGCCATCTTATATCCGTTGATCTTCCTGTTTGTCTTGCAAGATCAATTTCGATTTGTGGAATTCCAGCTTTTTTATCTTCTTTTGTAAAAATGGTTTCAAAGGGCTTCCCTATAATTTCATCTGTTTCATATTGAAATATATTTGTGGCCCCGGAATTCCAACTGTTAATATTTAAATCTGTATCAACTGTAAAAATGGAATATTCCTCCAAACTATCAATTATTTGGCTATAAAATTCTGCTGTAGGAACGTATTGTTCTTTAAGAACTTTCTTAGTTTGTGATGTTGACATTTTTTGGATTTAAAAGATAAGGGATAAAAGTTTTAAACGCAAATATCTTTTTTTAACTGTAAAATTTGTTACACAATTCTATCTAAATGTTGCATAATTCATTTACTATTCCTGTTGGACTTAATATATTTTTCATAAAATAAACAACATAAATTGTAGTCATTGTTTATTTTTAAAAGCAAGAATAAGAATATTGCAGAACGAATTTCTGCTTGGTACAGCATTTCAAATAGTCCTATGAAAGTAATTAAAATTAAAATAATCTTTTAAACTTTTTTAAACCCAAAAAGTATAATTCAAAATTTAAATAAGCCAGTTATATATGTATTAATCACTAAAGAACAATTCCTTAAACATTGTTTATCAATCATATAAAGTCCATTACTGTTTATGGAGTTTTGTATTTCTCATATTTATGATTTTTGTAATTTATCCTAAATCTATCATCATTAATTTGATTTTATTGAATAATTCTCCAACACCTAACGCGGCCCAAATAATAAAAATAACCAACATAATTTTTAGTACAAGGTGAATTGAAAATCCTGTTATTTTCTTAAAAGTAAAATGTGATGGTGGGAAATAAACCAATGAAAGTAGAATGAGGAAAATACCAAAACCTAAATCATTTCCCCAAAAAGAATTTAGAAATCCAATTGCTAATACAACTATCCCAAATAGCCAACTCAACACATTCCAAATATTCGATTTAATATCCATATTTTTAAATTATCTGTTTCCTAATTTTTTTTTCATTTACTGGTTTAAAGACTTTATTAATAAAAGTAAGGTCTAGTTAAATTCAAAATATAGTTTCATTAAAAGTTATAAATATAAATATAATTGTCGTTTTTAAAATTGTGATTTGCTTATTGATATAAAATTGTAAAAATAATTAAAATAGTGCGTTTTTACTTGTTAAAATTAATTAATCATTATAAATCTATAACCATTTTGGCAATGTTCAATTACTTAAAATAGTTTGAACCTGAAACGTTTTGAATTTAGATAAGCATTCGTATTCTGAGGAGTATTTTTTTAAGTTTCATCAATCCAGTGTCAAAGCACCAAGAATTTCTTCAGACATAAAAGGCCCACCAGGGTATTTAGCTGTATAATCCAGATTCATCCAGATTTGTCCGCGCTCGTCTACGTGATAATGAAGTTTTTGTTTATTGCTTTCATTTACAAATAGTACATTCTTAATCAGAAAATTGACTTTTTCTAAATCAGTTAGAGTGCCTATCAGTATTTCGGGATAAATATGTCCAGTGGTATGAATTAATCGGGGAGTACCTCCAATAGACTTGATTGCAGCTGCCATGAGTATCGAATGATCATCACAATCTCCAGATAAATAAAGCAGTGATTCTGTCGCTGTAGCGATATAATCACGCGCTTTTGGGTCGCTTACATAGTTCCATCGATAATTTATTTCCTTAAAAACGGCAAAACATTGTATGATGGTTCTGTAATCAGAATATCCTTTAACATCCTTAAAATGTTTAGAAGTAGCCATAATAGCAAAATTTCTGATTTTAGGATTTTGATATTCTATAGCATTGATTATTTTTGATTTATTGGGAAACGGAAGCAGTTTTGCAATGATGATATCTTGTGGATATGGATTATCTGACATCGTATACAAAATTGAATTATAATCTTCAAAAACGCTGTTAAAACCATAGTTTCCTATAGTAGAACCGTAAATCAAAACCAATAAATAAAGAATAGTACAAAAGAGGATAATTGTTCTTAATAATCTAAGGATGATTTGAATAATTACAATCATCACTAAAAAAAGAACGACTCTGTCAATATTTAAAAACCAGTTTGGGTTAATTAAATTTTGATGAACTATAATAAATAATGGAATAGCAATTAATATATTCAGGATAAAAATAATAACGTCATCCCAAGGTTTTTTGACCTGGAATCGTTGTTTAATACCCTGAAAATTAATTTCTTTTATTTTTATCATAGTAAAAATAAAAACAGTACTCTAGACTATTTTTACAATATCCTCAAAAGTACCTTTTTTATCGATAATTTTAAGTTGAAAAAGTTGATTTTGAACTTTGTTTAACATTTTAGCGGATAATGGCTTTTGCGACCAATGCGTTAATGATAGCCATTCTTGAATATCTTCAACTTTTTGATGGAAGTTTAAAGCCAGCGTTTTGTCAATACTTGGAATATCTTTAAAATCCTCTGTAGTTTGATTAATGATTTTTAGAATTTTCGAAATTAGTACTGAATCATTTTTCAATACTTCCTCTCTAACTGCAATAACAAAGCAAGGCCATGGGGTTGGGCAATCTGCAATTCGTCTAAAAATTCCTTTATCGACTAAGGGTTTAGTCATAAAACGCTCCCACATAAAATAATCAGCGGTACCGTTTGTCAAGGCTTCAACTGCACCATCTATAGTATTTACAATCTCAAATTGAAGAGAATCAGTTTTCCATCCTTCATTATCCGCATTAACATATGCCATTAATTGCGAACCAGAACCCAATCTGGAAATAGCAACTTTTTTGTTTTCTAAATCAGCTAATGTCTTATAATTTGATTTTGCTGCTACATGAATCCCCCAAATTAAAGGACTTTCTACATATACTTGAACAATTTTGCTTGGGTTTCCTGCAACGATATCTTTTACGATACCTTCGGTTAGGATTACGGCAATATCAGCTTCTCCAGCACGAAGCATTTGGCACATTTTTCCGGTTCCTTCGGGAACGTCAGTCCATTGTAAATCTATATTTTCTTTTTCGAAATCACCATTTTCTATGGCTAAATGCCAAGGAAGGTTGAAATGTTCTGGTACTCCAGCTATTTTTATTGTAGTCATTATAAGTTGGGATTTTTTAATTCGTACCAATTCCATGATACATCGTTTTCTAAATATGTATCGGTCATTTTAAGTCCAATATTTTGTAATATTTTGTTTGAAGCGATATTTTCCGTGTGTGCTGCGGCTTCCATTATTTCAACTTTCATTACATTAAAACCATAATCCAGCCATGCAAAACTAGCTTCACTAGCATATCCTTTTCCCCAGAATTTCTCGTTCAACCGATAGCCAATATCGTAGAAATTAATTTTATTATTGACCATTTCGGTGTTGTATTTTAATCCAGCCCAACCAATTAATTCATTAGTTTCTTTCAAAATAACAACAAATCGTCCAATTTTATTTTGAACATACTGCTCTCTAACAGATTTGATATACGCATGTACTTCGCTAATATCCGTTAATGGTTTGTTCCAAAGATATTGATGAACTTTAGGATTGCTATCCATTTCAAATAAAGCTTCGGCATCAGAAATTTTCATTTCTCTTAAAATTAATCTGCCGGTTTCTAAAATAAGATTCATGTTTTACTAAAATTTAATGGTTCCCGATTTAGCCCTGATGGTAACGTAAATCCTATTGCGCCGGGGTTCGGCGGAATAGATTGCAGTGTACAGCAGGAAATAGCTCCAAAAAAAGATGAATTTTCTACTATTGATTCGCTAACTTATCTAATGTATACGCAATCAATTCATCAACGGCTTTGTACGGATCTTCACTAAAATTTCCCGAAGCACGATTGGCAATAATAGCGTTAAGTGATAATGCATTGTGTCCTAAAAGTGCTGAAAGTCCATAAATTGCTGCGGTTTCCATCTCTAAGTTTGTGATTTGGTTGTCGCCAAATTCAAAATCATCCATTTTAGCATTTAATGCTTCATCTTGAATATTCAAACGTAAAACACGACCTTGTGGTCCATAAAAACCACCTGCAGTTGCGGTAATTCCTTTATGCATTTTGTCGCTCTCAATTATTTTCTCTAATTTTTCTGAACAAGCTATAACGTATGGTTTTCCTTTTCTTGCATCCCAATTAGTGTGTTTTACAAAAGCATCTTCTATTTCCAAATTTGAAACTTCATCAATCAAATAGGAGCGAAGCATATTGTCTAGCCCTAACCCAAATTTTGACATTACAAAACTATCTACTGGTATATCCGCTTGCAAAGACCCCGAAGTTCCTATTCGGATGATATTTAATGAAGTCAATTGTTGTTTTGGTTGACGGGTTTTTAAATCAATATTAACTAAAGCATCTAGTTCGTTGATGACGATATCAATATTGTCAGGACCAATTCCTGTGGACATTACCGTAATACGTTTCCCTTTGAAAACTCCAGTTTGAGTCTTGAATTCTCTTTTTTGGGTAGAAAATTCGATGCTGTCAAAAAACTGAGTGATTTTCTCTACACGATTTTGATCTCCCACAAAGATGATATCGTGTGCAATATGTTCGGGTTTTAAATTTAAATGGTATACGCTACCGTCCGGATTTAATATTAATTCTGATGATTGTATCATTTATTTTTTGTTTAATGTTTAAGGTTTCAGGTTGCTTAACTGAATATTAAAACTGAGACTGTTCACCATCAGCCTCCAACACGTTTTACTTTAAAGCCTTTTTCTTTTAAAATAGTCATAATTTTATCACGATAATCCCCTTGAATAATGATAGAATCATCTTTGAAAGTACCGCCAACACTCAATTTGGTTTTGATTTCTTTGGCAAGAATTTTAAAATCCTCGTCACTTCCTTCATAGCCTTCTATTATTGTAGTCGCTTTTCCTTTTCGTTTTTCGAATTTACAAATCATTGGCTCTTTTTGAACGTATAATTTGTGTACCACTTCTTCAACCGGCTCTTCAGGTGATGGTTCGTGATCAGGAAAAAGATTTTTTAATTGGTCTTGTAAGTCCATAACTTTAAATATTTTGAACGCAGATAATACTGATTTAAATTGGTAAAAAACAAAAGACATTAAGCATAAACTTAATGTCTTTTAGTATTTGACGTAAATTAAGTTTACTTTTTAATAAGACCTAAATCCACTAAACGCTCGTATAAATAAGCTCCTGCAGTAATGTCTTCAAATTGTTTTGGATGGTCTGCATCAATACAATTTTCTAGACAATCTAATTTCATATCGCTCACAGGATGCATAAAAAACGGAATAGAATAACGGGAAGTTCCCCATAATTCTCTTGGTGGGTTTACCACTTGATGAATCGTAGATTTCAATTTGTTATTGGTATGACGCGACAACATATCGCCCACATTTATAACTAATTCATCCGGTTCAGCAATGGCATCAATCCAATCTCCGTTATGATTTTGCACTTGCAACCCTTTTCCTTGCGCACCCATCAATAAAGTAATCAAATTGATATCACCGTGAGCAGCAGCGCGAATTGCATTTGCTGGTTCTGAGGTAATTGGTGGGTAATGAATAGGTCTTAAAATTGAATTTCCGTCTTTCGCATATTGGTCAAAATAAAATTCATCCAAACCAAGGTGTAATGCCAAAGCTCTCAAAACATAAACTCCTGTTTTTTCCAGCATTTGGTAGGCTTCTTTACCTACAACATTAAAACGGGGAAGTTCTTTCACTTCAACATTTTCTGGATACTCTGAAGCGTATTTTGAATCTTCAGACACATATTGTCCAAAGTGCCAAAATTCCTTCAAATCACCTTCTTTTCGGCCTTTAGCATGTTCTGTCCCAAAAGAAACATACCCTCTTTGTCCGCCTATTCCAGGGATTTCATAACTGTGTTTAGTTTCTAAAGGTAAAGCGAAAAAATTTCTGATTTCACCATACAATTCATCAACCAACTGGTCGTTTAAAAAATGCCCTTTGAGTGCTACGAAGCCAATATCTTCAAATGCACTTCCGATTTCATTTACAAATTTTTGTTTACGTTTCGGGTCGTCCGAAAGGAAATCACGCAAGTCAACACTAGGAATGTTTTGCATACTTTTAAATATTTTTTAATAACTTGAAGGTTAAAAACCTTGCGGATACAAATGTAAAGAATAATTTTATATCAGAATTTTAAAATTTATAAACTATATAAAAAAATATAACAAAATAATACAAAACTGTTATATTTTTTTATCTTTGAACCATACAATAAAACAGAAAAAATGACCTTTGACAGAAAAAATCTTACGGACAATCAATTATTAGATTTATATAAAAGAATACTAAAACCAAGACTTATAGAAGAGAAAATGTTGATTCTTATCCGTCAAGGAAAAGTATCAAAATGGTTTTCTGGTATTGGTCAAGAGGCTATTTCTGTTGGTGTTACAGCAGTTTTAGATACTGATGAATACATCTTACCAATGCATAGAAACCTTGGTGTTTTCACCGGAAGAGACATTCCGTTGTACCGTCTTTTTTCGCAATGGCAAGGCAAAGCCAATGGTTTTACTAAAGGTCGTGATCGCAGTTTTCACTTTGGAACACAACAATACAAGATTATTGGAATGATATCGCATTTAGGTCCGCAACTAGGCGTTGCTGATGGAATCGCATTGGCCAATAAACTTAAGAAAAACGGAAAAGTTACCGCAGTTTTTACTGGAGAAGGAGCTACAAGCGAAGGTGATTTTCATGAAGCTTTAAATATTGCTTCGGTTTGGGAATTGCCGGTTATGTTTGTCATAGAGAATAACGGTTATGGACTTTCGACACCTACAAACGAGCAATATCGTTGTGAAAACCTTGCTGATAAAGGAAAAGGCTACGGAATGGAAAGTCATATTGTAGATGGGAATAATATTCTAGAAGTATTTAATTTATTATCTGAATTAAAGGCTTCGATGAAAGAAAATCCACGTCCGGTCTTATTGGAATTCAAAACCTTCAGAATGCGCGGGCATGAAGAGGCGAGTGGGACCAAATATGTTCCTCAGGAATTAATGGATATATGGGCAATTAAAGATCCAGTAGAAAATTATAAAAAATATTTAACTGAAAACGGAGTTCTTACAGCTGATTTTGACGCTGCTTTACATGCTGAAATAAAGAAGGATATTGATGAAAGTCTGGCTATTGCCAATGCCGAACCGGAGATTGAAGCTTCTTTAAGTGAAGAGCTAAATGATGTTTACAAACCACATGTATTTGAATACGTTAAACCTTCAGAAGAAAAAGAAAATATTCGTTTTATAGATGCGATTTCGGCCAGTTTGAGACAATCAATGGAACGTTATGAAAATTCAGTAATAATGGGTCAGGATATTGCTGAATATGGTGGTGCTTTTAAAATTACCGATGGTTTTGTTGCGCAGTTTGGCAAAGAGCGTGTCCTTAATACACCAATATGTGAAAGCGCAGTGGTTTCGGCAGGAATGGGATTGTCTATTAATGGCTATAAAGCGATTGTGGAAATGCAGTTTGCTGATTTTGTTTCGACAGGATTTAATCCAATTGTCAATTTATTAGCTAAATCACATTACCGTTGGTTAGAAAAAGCAGATGTTGTAGTTAGAATGCCTTGTGGTGGAGGAACACAAGCGGGACCTTTTCATTCGCAAACCAATGAAGCTTGGTTTACTAAAACTCCTGGACTAAAAGTAGTGTATCCAGCATTTCCTTATGATGCAAAAGGATTGTTGAATACGGCTATAAATGATCCAAATCCGGTACTATTTTTTGAGCACAAACAATTGTACAGAAGCGTTTACCAAGATGTACCTAAAGACTATTATACGATTCCATTAGGAAAAGCGGCTTTGTTAAAAGAAGGAAATGATGTTACTATTATTTCATTTGGAGCAGCTGTTCATTGGGCTTTGGATACTTTAGCAAAAAATCCAGATATTTCGGCTGATCTGTTGGATTTAAGAACTCTACAACCATTAGATACTGAAGCTATTTTTGCATCAGTTCAGAAAACGGGGAGAGTGATTATTTATCAGGAAGATTCAATGTTTGGTGGAATTGCAAGTGATATTTCGGCAATGATAATGGAAAACTGTTTTAAACACTTAGATGCTCCTGTAAAACGAGTAGCAAGTTTAGATACTCCAATTCCATTTACAAAAACTTTAGAAGATCAATATTTGCCAAAAGGTAGATTTGAAAATGATCTGAAAGAACTTTTGGCATATTAATTTATAAGTTTTTAATTGGGTTATTTTTAGGATTTTAATTCTAAAAATAACCTAATATCCAATAGATAATTATAAAAATTAGAATTGTACCAAAGCAGCCACCGCCTAGTTTTTTAGCACCGTAACCTGCTAATATAGTTTTGAAGAATCCATTCATGATTTTAAATTTTTAAGTATTCTCTAAATGTAATGAATATTTTATTAACGCAGTATTTTAGTTTAGTTTGAAAAGTATTTTCTTAATATGAGCTAGTTTTTAAGTAAAAAGTGTTTTAATGTCTAATTTAGTTTAAAGAATCATATTTTTTTTAAACTAAAATTTTATCGATTAATCAATTTGGCTTTTTCTTTAATAATATCACTGATTTTTCGGTTTTCAATTTTGCTTTCGAGCCAAGAAATAATATCAAGATAAAGAAAAGCTCTTTTTTCATAAGTATTTTTCTCTAATTCAATAAAACGCGCTCTCATTTTAACAAATTCCTTTTTGATATCTGTAGGATAAATGGAGTTTAAATTCTTCAAAAACTTAATGATTTCCTTTTGTACTTCATGTAAATCATTCATTTTGATTAGGAACTTGTAGGTATTCTTTAATTGATTTTCCAGATAATAATCTTTACCTAATTCGTAATGCGCAATCAAACAGAGTAATCTGGCAAAACACATTAAATCTTCTCGCATTGAAAGATTTTTATTGTTTATGATTTTTTCTAGATAAAAGATGCAATCCGCATATTTTTCATTCCCAAAATAAATGGACGCAAATTTATAATAGAACAACATTTCGTGATGTTCATCAAGATGGTCTGAGTGGATTTTTAATTTGTTTAATACTTCAGGAATTAAGTATTCACTTTCGGCAAAAGTACCTTCAAGAATATGGTAATTCAATTTATTATTATATACATATAGAAATGACAAAGACGCAATATTATCATTAACTGGGAAATTGGAATCTTTGATAGTTTTTTCCAGCAGCTCTAAATACTTTTTAAATTTAGATTTGTATTTCAACATGTATAAAGATTCTAATAAATAATGGTTTCCTTTTAAGAAAAACACTGGATTTAAATGAATCATGCTAGGATTATCATAAAACAATGTTACCCATTTTAAAGAATATTTATAGCAGGAAAGAAAATCTTGTACCAGAAAACTCCTCCAAAGATTGGCGTTATAAAACCAGTATTTTTCCCTAAATCCGAATTTTTTCTCATCAAATTTAGATATGTGTTTATGGAAGTAATTATCAATATATTTATATTCTTCGTCACTTTTTACATAACCGGTTTTAAGCATTATCCCATACAATTGAAGGGATAAGTTAGATAATTTACTGGAAATGGTATTACGGTAATTCAGCTCTTTGGCTTGCACCACCAGTTCATCAGCGCGTCCTTGAATACTACGTGTTATGTATTGTGATTCAATAAGTTTTTCGAATTCTACAATTTCATACGCCATTAGTTTTTCGTCATTCTCAAGTGCTAAAATTTTTGTTTTGTCCAAAATTTTTAAGCTCTGCTTGTATAAACCTTTATTGTATAATATGGTAGCAAAATCAATTTGTTCTCTAAGCTGATACCTAATGTTTTGGCTTGGAATATTCAATCTAATACTTACTAAAATTTGCTTGTACAAGTAGGATTTAAGATTGGATAATTGTACTTTTTTTATGATACCACTTTTAAGAATAAGTTTCTCATCATAGACTTCTGATTTGTCTAAAATATTGAATAATTCGATGAATTTTGTATTAGAACTGGTTTCTAATCGGCTGGCAAAAATCTTGAATTGTCTTTTTTCAGATTTTGAGAGGGATTTTATTAATACAAATAAGAAATCTTTTTGATGGTTAGCCATTGTAAAATATATTGATTCAATTCGCTATTAATCAATAAGTTATAAAGTTATTGGTCGCTTTATAAGCAGTATATTTAATTAAATTGAGTTTTATTATAAAGTATTGAAAGATATTTTTGTTTCCAAGATGTGAAATTACATTAAATAAATGAAAATGAATAGAGAGAAAGTTCAAATTTTTGATACCACTTTAAGAGATGGCGAACAGGTCCCAGGATGTAAGTTAGATACCAAACAAAAACTAGTTATAGCAAATCGACTGGACGAAATGGGTGTTGACATTATCGAAGCTGGTTTTCCTGTTTCTAGTCCAGGTGATTTTTTATCTGTTTCAGAAATTAGTAAAGTTGTAAAAAACGCAGTTGTTTGTGGATTAACAAGAGCAGTAAAAAATGATATTGATGTTGCTGCAGAAGCGTTAAAATATGCAAAAAGACCCCGTATACATACAGGAATTGGAACTTCAGAATCGCACATTATACATAAGCTAAATACAACAAGAGAGGATATTATTGCTAGAGCAAAATTTGCTGTTTCACATGCTAAATCATATGTTGAGGATGTTGAATTTTATGCAGAAGACGCCGGTAGAACGGATAATGAATTTTTGGCTCGAGTCTGTGAAGAAGTGATTAAATCAGGAGCTACTGTACTTAATATTCCAGATACAACTGGGTATTGTTTGCCAGAAGAATATGGTGCAAAGATTAAGTATTTAAAAGAAAATGTCAAAGGAATTGAAAACGTAATCTTGTCCTGCCATTGTCATAATGATTTAGGAATGGCTACTGCCAATTCTATTGCAGGTGCAATAAATGGAGCTAGACAAATAGAATGTACGATTAATGGAATTGGTGAAAGAGCCGGAAATACTGCTCTTGAAGAAGTGGTGATGATTTTCAAACAACATCCGTATTTGAATTTAGATACCAATATCAATACTCGTCAGCTGAATGAAATGAGCCGATTGGTTTCTGAAAGTATGGGAATGATGGTGCAACCCAATAAAGCAATTGTAGGAGCAAATGCTTTTGCACACAGCTCTGGAATTCATCAGGATGGTGTAATAAAAAATAGAGCGACTTATGAAATTATGGACCCTTTAGATGTAGGAGTCAATGAATCATCTATAGTTCTTACAGCTAGAAGTGGTAGAGCAGCATTAGCCTATAGAGCAAAAAAAGTAGGGTACGAACTTACAAAAGTACAATTGGATGTTGTTTATGTGGAGTTCTTAAAATTTGCCGATATTAAAAAAGAAGTTATTGATGATGATATTCATCAAATTATTGAAGTATGTATAATGAATAAGGAAATGCTCCTTAACTAAAATATTTTGATTTCAAATTAAATCTAAATCTTATTATTATGAACTTAAAAATAGCAGTTCTTTCTGGAGATGGTATAGGTCCGGAGGTAATATTACAAGCAAAAAAAGCATTAAATGCTATTGGTGTGGTTTTCGATCATGAGTTTGTTTTTGAAGATGCCCTAATTGGTGCTATTGCTATTGAAAAAACAGGAAATCCTTTACCGGAACAAACATTGAATCTATGTTTGAATACAGATGCAATTTTGTTTGGAGCTGTTGATGATTCAAAATATGATACTTATTCAGATTCTAAGTCACTCCCTATACAAGGATTATTACAATTGAGACAAGCACTAGGATTGTATGCTAATATAAGACCTATAAAACCATACAACGACTTATTAGATTTATCTCCTTTAAAAAGAAAAATAATTGAAGGCGCTGATTTTATAATATTCAGAGAAATTTCTGGTGGATCTTATTTTAGTGAGAAAAAAAGCAACGAACAAGGAACTTTAGCTTCTGATTTATGTGAATATTCCGAAGAAGAAATAATAAGAATCAGTCATTTGGCTTTTAGAACGGCTCAGAAAAGAAAGAAAAAGGTGACTTTGGTTGATAAAGCCAGCATCTTGGAAACGTCAAGATTGTGGAGAAAAGTAGTGACAGAAATTGCAGAGGGATATCCTGATGTAACCTTAGAATTTCTTTTAGTTGATAATGCTGCTATGCAAATCATAATTAATCCAAAACAATTTGATGTCATTTTGACCGAAAACCTTTTTGGGGATATATTATCAGATGAAGCTAGTGTTATTACGGGTTCAATAGGATTATTACCATCAGCTTCTTTAGGAAATTCAAATGCACTTTTTGAGCCTATTCATGGATCTTATCCAGAAGCTAAAAGAAAAAATATTGCTAACCCTATTGCTTCAATAGTTTCGGCGGCGATGCTTTTGGAACATTTTGGTCTTCATATTGAATCTCAAAAAGTATACGAAGCAGTTCATAAAGCAATAGAATTAAATGTCGTCACTGCTGATTTGAATCCTTATTCAAAATTTGGCACTAATGAAGTAGGTGATTTTATTTCAAATTATATTTTGAGTAAAGACGACTTGTACTTTAAGAGTGACAATGTTTATCTAGGACAATCCACCATTGTTTAAAAGTAGATAAATGACCTTTTAAACTTTTAGAAAAAACAAATTACCAACAAATTAATACATAATGGAATTAAATAAATACAGTAAAACCATAACACAGGACGAAACACAACCCGCAGCACAAGCCATGTTCTATGGTATCGGATTGACTGATGAAGATTTAAATAAAGCGCAAGTAGGTATTGTAAGTATGGGTTATGAAGGGAATACATGCAACATGCACTTAAATGATTTGGCCAAAGAAATTAAAAAAAGTGTTTGGGCAGCAGATTTAGTTGGTTTGATTTTTAATACCGTAGGCGTTAGTGACGGAATGTCAAATGGAACTGAAGGAATGCGTTTTTCTCTTGTTTCTCGGGATGTAATTGCTGATTCTATTGAAACTGTTATGGGAGCTCAATGGTACGATTCTATGATTGCAGTTGTTGGATGTGATAAAAATATGCCCGGATCTGTTATTGCCATGGGAAGAGTAAATCGTCCATCGATTATGGTTTATGGAGGTACAATTCATTCAGGAAAATGGAAAGGAGAATCCTTAAATATAGTTTCTGCCTTTGAAGCTTTGGGGAAAAAATTTAGTAACACGATTACTCCCGAAGATTTTAAAGGAGTTATAAAAAATTCTTGTCCAGGTGCAGGTGCTTGCGGTGGAATGTACACTGCAAATACGATGTCATCAGCAATTGAAGCGTTAGGAATGAGTTTGCCTTACAGCTCTTCAAACCCAGCATTAAGCCCAGAAAAGCAACAAGAATGTTTAGATGCTGGAAAAGCAATTAGAATTCTTTTAGAGAAAGATATCAAACCAAGAGACATTATGACTCGTAAAGCATTTGAAAATGCTATTACAATTATTGCTGTTTTAGCAGGTTCTACTAATGCCGTAATGCACATTATTGCGATGGCTCATTCTGTTGGAATTGAAATTACTTTAAATGATTTTCAACAAATAAGTGATAGAACACCAATTCTGGGAGATCTTAAACCTAGTGGTAAGTACATGATGGAGGATTTACATGCTGTGGGTGGAGTTCCAGCAGTTATGAAATATTTACTAAAAGTAGGTCTTTTACACGGAGATTGCTTAACGGTAACTGGTAAAACAGTGGCAGAAAATTTAGAAAACATAGCTGATTTAACAGCGGGTCAAGATGTAATCCATACAATTGATAACGCACTTAAATCTAGTGGTAATATTCAAATTTTGTACGGGAATTTAGCTTCCGAAGGTTGTGTAGCTAAAATTAGTGGAAATGAAGGAGAATATTTTGAAGGAACAGCAGTGGTTTTTGAAAGTGAATTTGATGTAATCCCTGGAATACAGAATGGATTAGTTCAGCCCGGAAATGTGGTTGTGATTCGCTATTGTGGTCCAAAAGGTGGTCCAGGAATGCCAGAAATGTTAAAACCAACTTCTGCAATTATGGGTGCTGGATTAGGTAACTCGGTTGCTTTAATTACTGATGGAAGATTTTCTGGAGGCTCTCATGGATTTGTTGTTGGGCATATTACCCCAGAAGCACACGATGGTGGAGGTATTGCACTCATTAAAAATGGAGATGTAATAACTATTGATGCTGTAAATAATACCATCAATTTAAAAATTTCAGATGAAGAATTCAACCAAAGAAAATTAAATTGGGTTCAACCTCCATTGAAAGTGAATCAAGGTGTTTTACTTAAATATGCACGATCGGTATCTAGCGCATCAACAGGATGTGTAACAGACAAATAATAAATAACAATATCAATTGCAATACCAGTGAAAATCGCAACAATCAGTTTAACAATAAAATTGATTTTTGACATTGATATTGATTTTTTTGAAAAAAAATACAACATGAAAATATCAGGAGCAGAGGCAGTTATAAGATGCTTATTAGCCGAAGGAGTTGACTTAATTTACGGATATCCAGGTGGGGCTATCATGCCTGTTTATGACGAATTGTATAAATTTAAAGATGATTTGCATCATGTACTTGTGCGCCACGAACAAGGTGCTACTCATGCAGCTCAAGGATATGCTAGAGCAACAGGAAAAGTGGGAGTGGCGATTGCAACTTCTGGTCCAGGTGCCACAAATTTAGTTACCGGAATTGCTGATGCGCAAATAGATTCAACTCCTATGGTTTGTATCACGGGTCAAGTAGGGAAACATTTATTGGGTTCTGATGCTTTTCAAGAAACGGATATCATCGGTATTTCAACTCCTGTGACCAAATGGAATTATCAAATTACAGAAGCAAGTGAGATTCCAGAAATTATTGCAAAAGCATTTTATATTGCTAAATCAGGTCGTCCCGGTCCGGTTTTAATAGATATTACTAAAAATGCTCAGTTTGATGAAATGGAGTTTAGCTACGCAAAATGTACTAGTATTAGAAGCTACAATCCGAAACCAGTTTTAAATATTGATAAGGTTAAGGAAGCAGCTGAAATAATTAATACTGCTAAAAAACCCTTTATCATTTTTGGACAAGGTGTAATTCTTAGTGAAGCGGAAGCAGAATTAAAAGCATTGGTAGAAAAATCAGGTATTCCAGCTGCTTGGACTATTTTAGGACTTTCGGCTATGCCAACAGATCATCCTTTAAACGTAGGAATGGTGGGAATGCACGGAAATTATGGCCCTAATGTTTTGACCAATGAATGTGATGTTTTAATAGCACTTGGAATGCGTTTTGACGATCGTGTTACGGGAAATTTAGCTACTTACGCCAAACAAGCCAAAGTAATTCATTTTGAAATTGATCCTGCCGAAGTAGATAAGAATGTAAAAACAGATGTAGCGGTATTAGCAGATTTAAAAGAGTCCTTAACGGCCTTACTTCCTCTTATTGAAAATAATACTCATGAATCTTGGCACAATACATTCAAAGAAAAATACGAACAAGAGCTTGAAGCAGTTATTAATGAGGAGCTGCAACCTATGAAAGATGGGATTTCAATGGGAGAAACTATCGAAATGATTAATAAACATTCTAAAGGTGATGCCATCATGGTTTCTGATGTGGGACAACACCAAATGTTTACTTGTCGTTATGCGAAGTTCAATTCGACTAAAAGTAATGTAACATCAGGTGGTTTAGGTACTATGGGATTTGCATTGCCTGCTGCAATTGGAGCTAAAATGGGAATGCCAAATCGTGAAGTAGTAGCCATCATTGGCGATGGAGGTTTCCAAATGACTATCCAAGAACTTGGAACTATTTTCCAAACTAAAGTTCCTGTGAAAATTGTGGTCTTGAACAATGAATTTTTAGGAATGGTGCGTCAATGGCAACAATTGTTTTTTGACAAAAGATACGCTTCTACAGAAATGATCAATCCTAATTTTATAGCCATTGCTGAAGGCTATTATATCAAAGCGAAAAAAGTAACCAAAAGAGAAGATCTTGATGCTGCCGTTGCCGAAATGATGGCTTCAAAAGAGTCTTATTTCCTAGAAGTTATGGTAGAAAAAGAAAATAACGTATTCCCAATGATTCCTACAGGAGCATCGGTTTCTGATATCCGATTAAGTTAATATTATGGAAAATAAAACATTCACCATTTCTGTTTATTCAGAAAACAACGTTGGCTTACTTAACAGAATATCAGGAATATTCTTGAAACGCCATATCAATATTTTGAGTTTAAATGTATCCGAATCTGAAATTGAAAATGTTTCTAGATTTATTATTGTAGTTAACACAACCGAAAAATGGGTACATAATATTGTAGGACAAATCGAAAAACAAATCGAAGTCATCAAAGCATTTTATCATATTGATGAAGAAACTATTTTCTTGGAAAATGCATTATTCAAAATTGAGTCAAGCTTACTTTTTGATGAAAAGCAAATTCAAAATATAATTAAAGAAAGTCATTCCGAAATAGTTACGGTTTCAAGAGACTTCTTTGTAATCTCAAAATCAGGACAACGTGCTGAAATAGAATCGTTATACGAAAAATTGAAACCTTTTGGCATCATGCAATTTGTACGCTCTGGAAGAATTTCAGTTTCCAAATCAAAAATGGAAATTTCATCATTATTAGAAGAACTTAAACAGTAATCAGCGTTCAGTCACAGTTTGCAATTATCATCTCGAACGCAGTCGAGAAACAGTTTTCTATTTTTAGAAAAATAAATTTTCAATAACAAAATTTTACAATCATTAAATAATAAAAAATGGCAAATTATTTCAATTCATTACCACTTAGATTACAATTAGAACAATTAGGCGTTTGCGAATTCATGGACCAATCAGAATTTGTAAATGGAATAAAAGCTTTAGAAGGAAAAAAAGTAGTCATTGTAGGATGTGGCGCACAGGGTTTGAACCAAGGTTTGAACATGAGAGATTCTGGATTGGATATCTCTTATGCTTTGCGTGCTGAAGCAATTGCACAGAAAAGAGCTTCTTTCATGAACGCCGCTGATAATGGATTCAAAGTGGGAACGTATGAAGAATTAATCCCAACAGCTGATTTGGTTTGTAACCTTACACCAGACAAGCAGCATACTGCAGTAGTTACCGCGATCATGCCTTTGATGAAAAACGGTTCAACATTAGCCTATTCTCACGGTTTTAATATTGTCGAGGAAGGAATGCAAATTCGTAAAGACATCACTGTAATTATGTGTGCACCAAAATGTCCAGGATCTGAAGTTCGTGAAGAATATAAAAGAGGTTTTGGTGTGCCAACTTTAATCGCGGTTCACCCAGAAAATAATCCAAACGGAGAAGGTTTTGAACAAGCAAAAGCCTATGCAGTTGCTACTGGTGGTCACAAAGCTGGAGTGTTGAACTCATCCTTTGTGGCCGAAGTAAAATCGGATTTGATGGGAGAACAAACCATTCTTTGTGGAATGTTACAAACAGGTTCTATTTTATGTTTTGATAAAATGGTTGAAAAAGGAATCGAACCAGCATATGCATCAAAATTGATTCAATACGGTTGGGAAACAGTAACTGAAGCCTTAAAACATGGTGGAATTACAAACATGATGGACCGTTTGTCAAATCCTGCAAAAATTGAAGCCTATGAATTAGCAGATGAATTAAAAGACATCATGCGTCCGTTGTTTCAAAAACACATGGATGATATTATTTCAGGTGAATTTTCAAGAAACATGATGATTGACTGGGCTAATGACGATATTAATTTATTGACTTGGAGAGCTGCAACTGCAGAAACTAACTTCGAAAAAACAGCACCAACAACTGCGCATATTTCAGAACAAGAGTATTTTGACAATGGAGTTTTGATGATTGCAATGGTAAAAGCAGGTGTAGAATTAGCTTTTGAAACTATGACACAAACAGGAATCATTGAAGAATCAGCGTATTATGAGTCTTTACATGAATTGCCTTTGATTGCCAATACTGTAGCTAGAAAAAAATTATATGAAATGAACCGTATCATCTCCGATACAGCAGAATATGGCTGTTATTTATTTGACCATGCATGTAAACCGTTATTAACTGATTTCATGAAAACGATAGATACTAATGTGATAGGAAAACCTTTTTCAACTTCAAATGGAGTAGATAATGCTGTTCTTATTGCTGTAAACAAAAGTATTCGTCAGCATCCTATTGAAGAAGTAGGCGAGTGGTTGAGAGAATCAATGACTGCTATGAAAAAAATTGGATAAATAATATTTTAAGAATTACACACATGAGGGTGTGCTGGGATTAGCACCATATTATTTGATTTCATAATATTTTGAATTAGTTATTGAAGTTATTATAAAAAAAATAAATAGATATGGTTGCTTGTACATTCACTTAACTTTAAAAGAGCTTAAAGTTGAGTGAAGTAGTCCCTTTTAAAATTAGAATAGTTAAATTATATAAGTTTATTTTTTTGATAAACTATGTTGATAAATTAGTATTTGAATTCCTTGGTTGGAACGTGATAGTTTTGGTTGATTATTGTTCATAATATCATCGTTTTTGGTACTATAATAATTGTTGTTAAATTTTGTTGATACAAGAGGTGAGGTAGATTTACATCTATCTCGCCTTTTTGTTTTTAACTTATTTTGTGAAAAACAGTAAAAATCAAACAAATTAGCATTAAAAGTGTTTTTATATTAGAGAATCTATTTTTTTTAGTAAGTATTTATAATTTAAATAATTTCAAGAATAGCGAGAGATTTAATACTTTTATAAAAAATTATAATATGAGCTACTACAAAATTGAAAATCTAGAACAATATTTTAAACACTACAATAAATCAGTTCGTGAACCTAGAAAATTTTGGGGTAAAATAGCAGAAGAAAATTTTACTTGGTACCAACAATGGGACAAAGTAGTTGATTTTAATATGGCTGATGCAGACATCAAATGGTTTACAGAAGCAAAGGTCAATATTGTAAAAAATTGTATTGATAGGCATTTAGCTAAAAGAGGAGAAAAAACAGCTATTATTTTTGAACCAAATGACCCTTCAGAAACGGCATTACACATTACTTATAATGAATTGTACCAACGCGTCTGTAAAATGGCAAACGTTTTGCGTGAACAAGGCATAAAAAAAGGAGATAGGGTTTGTATTTATTTACCTATGATTCCTGAATTAGCAGTTTCAGTGTTGGCTTGTGCCAGAATTGGAGCAATACATTCTGTTGTATTTGCAGGATTTTCAGCATCGGCGGTAGCGACTCGTATAAATGATAGTGAGTGTAAAATGGTTATCACCTCTGATGGTGGTTTTCGTGGAAACAAAACCATTGACTTAAAAGGAATAATTGATGAAGCTTTAGAAAAATGTCCTTGTGTCGAAAAAGTTTTAGTAGCCAAAAGAATTCATACTGATATTAATATGAAAGATGGTCGTGACTTATGGCTACAACCTCTTTTAGATCAAGCTTCTGATAATAATGTAGCCGAAATTATGGATGCCGAAGATCCATTATTTATTTTGTACACTTCTGGTTCAACTGGTAAGCCTAAAGGAATGGTCCATACTACCGCTGGTTACATGGTGTTCACCGCTTATACTTTTAAGAACGTTTTCAATTATGAAGAAAATGACGTTTTTTGGTGTACTGCTGATATTGGTTGGATTACAGGACATTCCTATATTCTTTATGGTCCATTATTGAATGGTGCTACTACAGTAATTTTTGAAGGAGTTCCTTCTTATCCTGATTTTAGCCGTTTTTGGGAAGTAATCGAAAAACATAAAATTACTCAGTTTTATACAGCACCAACTGCTATTCGTGCTTTGGCTAAAGAAAATATAGAGTTTGTTCAAAAATATCCATTGAAGTCGCTTAAAGTAATTGGGTCTGTAGGTGAGCCAATTAATGAAGAAGCTTGGCACTGGTATAATGATCACGTAGGTGATAAACGATGTCCCGTTGTTGATACGTGGTGGCAAACAGAAACAGGAGGAATTATGATTTCGCCAATTGCTTTTGTAACCCCAACAAAACCAACATACGCTTCATTACCGCTACCGGGTGTTCAACCTGTTTTGATGGACGAAAAGCGCAACGAAATTGAAGGCAATCAAGTCACTGGAAGTTTGTGCATTAAATTTCCTTGGCCGGGAATTGCTAGAACAATTTGGGGAGATCACCAGCGGTATAAGGATACTTATTTCTCTACGTTTCCTGGGAAATTTTTCACCGGAGACGGAGCTTTACGCGATGAAGTGGGTTATTATAGAATTACGGGTCGCGTAGATGATGTTATAATTGTTTCTGGTCATAATTTAGGAACGGCTCCTATAGAAGATGCTATTAATGAGCATCCTGCGGTGGCAGAATCAGCTATTGTAGGGTTTCCCCATGATATAAAAGGAAATGCTTTATATGGTTTTGTCATTCTTAAGGAAACGGGTGAAACTCGTAATAAAGAAAACCTTTCAAACGAAATCAACCAACATATTTCTGACCACATAGGACCTATTGCTAAACTTGATAAAATTCAGTTTGTTTCTGGTTTACCTAAAACACGATCAGGTAAAATCATGAGACGAATCCTTCGAAAGATTGCTGAAGGAGATTATTCTAATTTTGGGGATACATCAACCTTATTAAATCCTGAAATTGTTGAGGAAATCAAAAATAATAAAGTATAATTAAATTAAAGGTTGAGAATCAATTAAATGATTGTCAGCCTTTTTTTTCTCCGCAACAAAAAGATAAATTAAATAAAACGAACCAAAATGAAGCATTCGGTCCAAACTATTTAAAACTATATTGTTTAAAAAATAAGTTCCAATAGCGGCAAAAACATCATTAAAAATTAGGGCAAAGCTTCCAAAAAAGTAATAGTATGCTTTTTTATCTCCAAATTTACTTAAGTACATTACGGCCGTAGCGCCTAAAAAGAGAGTAATAATTCCGTTAAAAACTAAAATTATATTTAAATAATGATCTCCAATCGTTGAAATCAAGATATATAGAATTAGTAGTAAAAACAAGCAATTTAGTAGCAAGATAAAGAGTGTAAAACCACTAGGTATTGAGTATAACTTTCTGATTTTAATGGAACGATAGCCTAAATTAATCAAAGATAAGTAGCTAAAAAAAGACGCTACCATGGCTGCTCTAAATAAGTGTTGTGAATCTTCCCAAAACAAAATTAACAGCTGATAAATATAAAAAAAAGAGACAAATAAAATATAATTTAAAGTGAGTTTATTGACATTAGTCATTACTATATACGCAATAAAACTAGGTATTATAAATGGCTTAATAAAAATAACTAGACTGGGATCAAAAAGAATGCCTGCACAATAATAAACAGTCAATAAAATTACAGTAATTGAAAGCAATACTCTATTGATTATGTTTCTTTTCATAGTGTAACAAATCTAGTGCTTTAATTTTTTTGTTACAAAAATTTATCTAAAAATTTAGAGTATTTATAGCACTTTATAAATCTTAATTCTTAAGTTTACCAATATGATACAAAATTCAATAGTTATTGTTGGTGGTGGTTTAGCAGGACTTATTGCAGCAATCCATCTTAAAAATAATAATTATAAAGTTATATTAATCGAAAAAAATGAGTTTCCCAAACACAAGGTCTGCGGTGAATACATTTCCAACGAAGTTTTACCGTATTTAAAATCACTTGGTTTAGACATTAAATCGTTGCATCCTAAATATATTGACAAACTTTCCTTTTCATTAGTTTCTGGTAAATCAGTAAACACGGTTTTACCTATGGGCGGGTTTGGAATAAGTAGGTATCAATTAGACTACTAT
The DNA here is from genome assembly GCF_003350545.1 of Flavobacterium glaciei. Classification (GTDB taxonomy): domain Bacteria; phylum Bacteroidota; class Bacteroidia; order Flavobacteriales; family Flavobacteriaceae; genus Flavobacterium; species Flavobacterium glaciei. The sequence continues at coordinate 104,774 of NZ_QQBA01000009.1, read as the reverse complement.
TTATACAACGAAGCAATAAATCGTGGTTGTGTAATTGTTCAAGAATCGGTAAATGATATTGAGTTTTTAGATGGAAGATTTACAATCATCACTAATTTGAATACTTATATAACACCTATTGTAATTGGAGCTTTTGGCAAACGTTCAAATCTAGACCAAAAAATGAATCGGGATTTTATTAATAAAAAATCATATTGGTTAGCAGTCAAAGCACATTATTTCGGTGATTTTCCAAATGATGTAGTTGGTCTTCATAATTTCAAAGGTGGATATTGTGGTGTTTCTAAAGTCGAAAATAATAGAATTAATGTCTGTTATTTAGCAGATTATGAAACTTTTAAACAGTTTAAAAACATAGAAGAATATCAAAATAATGTAGTTTGTGAAAACCCTCATTTAAAAGTAATTTTCGAAAAAAGTAGTTTGCTTTTTGAAAAACCCTTAACCATAAGCCAAATATCTTTCGAAAAAAAACAAACCGTTGAAAATCATATTCTAATGATTGGCGACACCGCAGGTTTGATTCATCCTTTGTGCGGAAACGGAATGGCAATGGCAATTCATAGTGCCAAAATTGCTTCAGAATTAGTTCATAAATTTTATACTAATGAAATTAAATCTAGAAAAGAACTGGAAGAAAAATACATTCACGAATGGAATTTAAACTTTAATGAACGACTAAAAATGGGACGATTTTTATCGAATCTTTTGCAAAAGCAAAAACTTTCAGACGTATTGATGCGTTTATTAATTATATTCCCTTCTCTTTTACCTAAAATTATTAAAAAGACGCACGGAAAACCAATCATTCTTGATTTATAAATGGGGATAAATACTAAATATAGAACTGATAAACCGGAGATCATGGATGATTTTGCCATGGAAGGTGAGATTTTACGTGATGCTTTGGATAAAATTGCCAAAATAAATCAACTTTTAGGTGGTAATCAGTTAACTTTAAAAGGGGTACAAGAACTGATTCAGAACTCCAAATCAAAAGAAATTGTAATTGTTGACGTAGGTTGTGGCAATGGTGATATGTTACGGACTTTAGCTGATTTTGGATTCAAAAACAATTTGAAATTCAATTTAATAGGTATCGATGCTAACAATTTTACAATTTCACATGCGAAAAAATTATCAGAAATATATGATAATATTAGTTATCGTTGTGAAGATATTTTTGCTGAATCATTCAAGGAATTAAAGTATGATATTGTACTGTGCACTCTAACCTTACATCATTTTAAAGACAATGAAATCGTACAATTATTGAAAGTTTTTTATAATAATGCATCCATCGGAATTGTAATCAATGATTTACACCGAAGCGCGGTTGCTTATCGTTTATTTCAAGCTTTATGTTTTGTGTTTCAATTGAATGATATGTCCAGAGAGGATGGATTAACTTCGATTTTAAGAGGTTTTAATAAAGAAGAATTGGTTGCTTTTTCTAAAAAATTAAATTTTAAAAAATATATAATTCATTGGAAATGGGCTTTTAGATACCAATGGATAATTTCAAAAATATGAGTGTAAAAATCAAAACAGTTACCAAACAGTTACCCAAATATTCTAAAAATACGGAAGATATTATTCCTTTTTTGGATGCATGGCTAGTAGGGCAAGACGAGCGTTTTATTAGGAAAGTAAAGAAAATTTTTGAAGGAGCTGCAGTTGATAAACGATATTCCATTATGGATCCAATTGAAGTGTTTACCAAAACTTCATTTGAAGAAAGAAACGATATTTATGTTCGTGAAGTCATCGATTTAGGCGAAAAAGTATTGGAAAAAGCCTTAGAAAAAGCCAAATGGAACCCAGAAGATTTAGATTACATCATTACAGTAAGTTGCACTGGAATTATGATTCCGTCACTGGATGCTTATTTAATCAACAAGTTAAAATTACGCCAAGATATAGTACGACTTCCCGTAACTGAGATGGGTTGTGCTGCAGGAATTTCGGGGATTATTTATGCTAAAAACTTTTTGCAGGCTAATCCGGGTAAACGCGCTGCAGTAATTGCAGTAGAAAGCCCCACGGCAACCTTTCAACTAGATGATTTTTCTATGGCCAATATTGTTAGTGCGGCCATTTTTGGTGATGGAGCAGCTTGTGTTCTTTTATCGTCGCATGAAGATGATGAAGGACCAGAAATTTTGGCAGAAGAAATGTATCATTTTTATGATAATATCCACATGATGGGTTTTAAACTCACCAATTCTGGATTGCAAATGGTATTAGATATTGAAGTTCCAGAAACGATTGCTTCACATTTTCCGGACATATTACATCCTTTTTTAGAAAAAAATAATTTAAAAATGGAAGATATTGATCATTTGATTTTTCATCCAGGAGGAAAGAAAATTGTCCAAACAGTTGAAAGTTTATTTTCGAGTTTAGGCAAAAATATAGACGATACTAAAGAAGTTTTGCGTTTGTATGGAAACATGTCTAGTGCAACGGTTTTATATGTTTTAGAACGAATAATGGACAATCAGCCTAAAAAAGGGGAGAGGGGTTTAATGTTGAGTTTTGGTCCAGGTTTTTCAGCCCAAAGAGTCTTGTTAGAATTTTAATTCACTTTTAAAAAAAATGACAAACCAAGATATTCTCAGTAAATTACCGTATTCTAAACCATTTTTATTTGTGGATGAGATTCTTCAAATTGATGAAAATGGAGTAGAAGGAACCTATACTTTTGATGAAAATCTTGATTTTTACAAAGGCCATTTTAAAGATAATCCCGTAACTCCAGGAGTTATTTTAACGGAAGTTATGGCGCAAATTGGTTTGGTTTGTTTAGGAATTTTTTTAGTAAATGATGTATTGAATAAAAACACTGCAATTGCCTTATCATCAACAGATATAGAGTTTTTAAAACCTGTTTTTCCTAATGAAAAAGTGACCGTTATTTCAAAAAAACTATACTTCAGATTCGGAAAATTAAAATGTAAAGTCATTATGAAAAATGAAAAAGGAGAAGAGGCTTGTACAGGAACAATTGCAGGAATGATAGTTTCAAGGAGTTAAATAACTTAATATTCTTAATGCCTTAATGGTTTAAAATTAATCTTTTGTATGGAAAAAAGAGTAGTTATAACGGGTCTTGGTGTTGTTGCTCCAAATGGTGTAGGACTTGATGCGTTTACACATGCCATCAAAAACGGAATTTCAGGAATTAAACATGATCCAGAGTTGGAACGATTGCAATTTTCATGTCAAATAGCTGGAAAACCGGAAATTTCTACCGAATTAGCTTTAAAATATTTTTCTGAGTTAGAGTTAAGAAACTTTAATTCTTCTGGGATTTTGTACGGCGTAATTGCAGGAATTGATGCTTGGAACGATGCGGGATTATCTTTAGAAATTAATGAAGAACCAGATTGGGACAGCGGAACTATTTTTGGAACAGGAACATCTGGAATTGATAAATTTCGGGAAAGCATTTATAAAATTGATGATTTTCAAACGCGTCGTTTGGGCAGTACAGCAGTTGCACAAACCATGAACAGTGGCGTGAGCGCGTATTTAGGAGGTAAATTAGGATTAGGAAATCAAGTTTCTACTAATTCATCAGCTTGTACAACAGGAACGGAGAGTATTTTGATGGCGTATGAAAGGATAAAATCTGGTCAGGCCAAACGCATTTTAGCAGGAAGTACAAGTGATTCTGGACCGTATATTTGGGGCGGATTTGATGCGATGAAAGTCTGTACTTTTAAATACAATGAAAACCCAGAACTTGGCTCAAGGCCAATGTCAGCAAGTGCTTCGGGTTTTGTACCCGGAAGTGGAGCAGGAGCTTTAATTTTGGAAGATCTAGAAACAGCACTTGCAAGAAAAGCAACCATTTACGCAGAAGTTTTGGGAGGAAATGTAAATTCTGGCGGGCAACGCGGTTTAGGAACGATGACTGCGCCAAATCCTGTTGCTGTGCAGAAATGTATTCAAAATGCCTTGGCAAATGCTGAAATTTCAGCCAATGAAATTGACGCAATCAATGGACATTTGACAGCCACTTCCAAAGACAGTTTAGAAATTCAGAATTGGAGTGAAGCTTTGGGCAGAAAAGGAAAAGATTTTCCATACATAAACTCTTTGAAATCAATGGTAGGTCATTGTTTATCAGGAGCTGGAAGTATTGAGAGTGTTGCTTCAGTTTTGCAATTGCATCAAGGATTTATTTTTCCGAATATCAATTGTGCCGATTTACACCCTGAAATTACAGCAATAATTGATGAATCGAGAATACCACAACAACTAATTGAAAAGGAATTAAATATAATTGCAAAAGCAAGTTTTGGTTTTGGAGATGTAAATGTATGTGTAATTTTTAAGAAATATATCCCATCTCCAGCCCTTCCAAAAGAGAAGGGAGTTAAATTCGATAATAAATAGGAACTAAAATGTCACCATTAAAATGTTGATTTTAGATTTTTTAAAATATAAACTATATAATTGAATACAATGAATAAAGAACAAACAATTGAAGAATTAAAGAACATAGTAAAGCCGTATATTCAAAATCAAGAAGCATTTGATGTATTGACTGAAGACACTGATTTCATCAATGATTTAAAGATAAATTCTGCTAATTTAGTAGATGTGATTTTAGATATCGAAGAGAAATATGACATTGTAATTGATAATGAAGCTATGGAACGAATGGTAAATGTTAAAGCAGCAATGTCCATTATTGAAGCTAAATTGTCAGAGAAAAATTAGTGAATTTGTAATAAATATGATAGGAAATGATATCGTAGATTTGGCTTTAGCCAGAAAAGAAAGCAATTGGAAACGAAACCGATTTTTAGATAAAATTTTTACTAAAAACGAGCAACAAATTATTTTGAATGATGTGAACCCAGAAATCATGGTTTGGAATTTATGGTCTAGAAAAGAGGCGGCCTATAAAATCTACAATCGTGAAACTGGTATTCGAGGTTTTTTTCCTCTACAACTGGAATGTTCTTTCGAAAATGTAACTATGGGAACCGTTTATATAAAAAAGAAAATATATTTCACTCAAAGTAAAATTAAAAACGATTCTATTTACACCATTTCAGTGGTCGAAAAAGAATATTTCAAAAAAATTATAAGGATTGATACTGCTGAGGAAATTTTAAAGAAAAATGGAATTCCCTTTATCATTGATTTTGAAACGAAAACGGACAAACCAGTTTCCATAACCCATCACGGAAGATTTTGGAAAGGAATAACGCTGATGGATTAAAGAAAATATTACTTTATACCCAATCTGGATTTCAATTTCAAAAACAACAACGCCGTTTTATAAGCATCTTCAGCAGATGAATTTCGGACGCTTTTAGGAATGTTATAAGCTGTGCAAAGTTCATCCAATGAAAATTGTTTATCATTGATATCATGTAATTTTCTATGCATTACATCAACATCTAAAGCTTCATTTTTTAATCTGCCACAATCCAATCGTTCTAAGGCTACATTAATCATTTCAACATCAAAGTCAATGTGATGGCCAACTAAAACGGAATTACCAATGAACTCTATAAATAATTTTATGGCATCAGATTCTCCCATTTTTTTCATTTTGCTTTCAACTAAAAACTCATTAGAAAGACCATTATCATGAAAAAATTTATATTGTAACAAAACTGCTTCAAAACTATCCCCAATAACAATGCTATTATCGATAATTGCAAAAGAACCAATTGATAAAATTACATCTTTATCAGGATTTAAACCTGACGTTTCAGTTGATAAAATCACAAAACGGGAGGATTTTTTATCAAATTTAGAAGTATAGGTTTTCCAAAATTCTGGATATTCTTTATTAATATTTTTTAACCAGTCTAACATAATTATGAAAATTGAGTAAGTTGAAATTTATTTTTAATTAATTCTTCCAATTCTCTCATAGGTGCTAAAGCATTTTTTAATTTTTCCTTATCAATTTTTGATAGTTCATTCAAATTTATAAATTGTCCTGAATCATCATTTTTCAAACCTTCTAATGTTCGAAATTTAGATAAAATCAAAAAAGCTTCCGCACAGCTAAGATAAATTTCAGCATGTTTTGGATCAGTGATTGATAATTGTTTGAATCTCTGGAACGTGTTATTGATTCCTCGAATATCAAAACTTAAAGTAAATAAACGAGCACCATCAATCAATGGCATCAAGGCGCGTGTTTTGATGTCAAACTTATCTTTGTTAGGTCCTTCTTCTTCCACTATGAAATTTTTGAAAAAAGTCAATGGTGAATTTTTTCTTAACGCATCATTTCCTAGGAAGTCAAAGAATAGAGTATTGTTTTTAGCATTTTTAAAAACAACATTTCCAATGGCATCTTCGATTCTTTGTTCTCCAAATGTGATTTCATAATCAAAGAAAATACTGCTTAAATCATTACTGTTTTCACCTGGAGTATTCATCCAGCTATCATATTGTTTTGTCCAGTCAGTCAGAGATTTACACCAAAGCATATTGCTACCCATATGTCCGTTTGGACAGAACTCATAACCAATTTTTTCTAGTGTAGCAGTTGTTCTTTTTCCTAATTTCAAGAAATAATCTTTTACCTCACGGTATTTATCAGCAGAAACATCTTCAAAAATTAAAATACTGTCTTGATCCGTCAGTAATAATTGCTCTTTTCTTCCCTGACTTCCAATACTTAGCCAAGCAAAACGGGCAGGAGGGGAACCTAAATCTAAAATAGATAATTCGACAGAACGTTTGATAATTGCCAAATTAATTTCGCTGGCAATATTAAAAACATGAGAAAGTGGTATGTTTTTAGAAATTGAAGTTTGAATTAAATCTGTTAAACGTTCGCGTATTTGTTTTAATTCTTTTGGATTTTGAGAACGCTTAATTTCCTTAATCAAAACACCAGGATTGTTAGCTTGGGCAACGATTAAATCATGTTCTGCAATGACACCTTTTAAATCCGATTTATCTGTACCATCTTGTGTTACGCACAAATGGGTTACATTATGTTTTAGCATTAATAATTGAGCTTCTGCTAAGGAAACATTTTCAACGACTGTAATAACCGGTGAAGACATAATTTTATCCACTGAAACAGTTACTGGATATCTGCCTGTGGCAATTTTAGAACGCATATCACTATCGGTTACAATTCCGATAGGTAGATTATTTTCACAAATGACAACATTGTTTTTTAATGCTTCCGTCATTAATTGAGCAACTTCTTGGACTATTGCTGTAATCGTTATTTTTAATGGTGAAACATTATAGGATAATGATTGAAAATATTGCATTTCCGATTGTTGATCCGAATAAAACACATTATCAGAAATCAATTTCCCAATTAAATTCTCTTTATCTTTTGGATTTCGAGTGTTTACAGCAAAACTTTCTAATAAGAAATTCAAAACCTCCGAATTATTAGCTACGAAAGGGCGAAATGTGGCAATAGGAATTGCATATACAATGCTTTCTTCTCTTGCTTTTGCCGTCATCATATAATTGTTTTTAGCAAAAAAGGGACGTAAACCAAAGATGTCTCCTTCAGTACATTTATTCAAAAGCGTTTCTTCGGCATCTGCAACAACGGATAAATTGATAACACCGGAGGCAACAACGTAAAAACTGTTATGTAACACATCATTAATTTGAAATAATGTTTTATGTTTTTCTAAATTTACTACGCGAATATTCATTGCTATTTCAGATAACTCTTCAAATGTCAAATGATTAAATGGTGAATATTCCTTTAAAAAATCAGCAATGTGTTCAGCAATTGTATTCATAGTAGGTCAAATAAATAATGTATTGTTTGTAAAAATAACAAAATAATAAATTATAATACGTTCATTGTAGGGGCAAAACAATTTAATTTTTGATTTCATAATTTTTTCATAAAATTTAAAGGAAATCTACTAAGTATATTCAACTTATTTTATTTTTATGAGCTAAACTAAATCATTTTAAATCATGAGATTACTTAAAAAAATACAACTTTTACTTGTAGCATTTTTGATAACAAATTCCATAAATGCTCAAGAGAAACCAACTAGTACAAAAGAAATGGTTTCAGGAAAAATTAATGATGCAACAATTACTATCAATTATGGCAGTCCAGCGGTAAGAGCTAGAGAAATTTGGGGCAAATTAGTTCCATTTAATCAAGTATGGCGTGCTGGTGCAAATGATGCAACTACTTTTGAAACAGATAAAGAGGTTATGATAGAAGGTGCTAAATTGCCGGCAGGTAAATATTCTTTTTTTATAATTCCAAATGAAAAAGAATGTGTTATTATTTTCAACAAAGAAGCGAAACAATGGGGCGCTTATAAGTATAAAGAAAAAGAAGATCAGCTAAGAGTTTCAGTTAAACAAAAAGTTGCTAAAACAATAGCTGAAAAATTAGTTTACACCATTGATGAAAATACGTTTGCTTTAAGTTGGGATAATTGGATTATACCAATTTCAGTAAAATAAGTTATAGTTATTTATAATTCCATAGACAGCATTACCAAAAGGTGATGCTGTTTTTTATTTTGTTAATTATGTAATCTTTAGCATTAAATTATAAGTTCTATTTTACATAATATAAATTATAGCGCAAAAAACAATAATATTATCTTACGTAAAAACATAATTCTGTTTAGTTGGTTCATATTGCATGAATTTAAATTTATTGTAAGCTAATAAGGATCTTAATTATTTACCTTTGCAAAAAATTAAAAAATCCCAATTTTCATGAGCGATTCCGAAATGACAAAAACAAAATACATCAAATTGATCCTGATTTTAGGCTCATTAACAGCTTTAGGTCCTTTTTCAATTGACATGTATTTACCTGGTTTTGCTGGGATTGCTAAAGATTTAAATACATCGGTTGCCAATGTTTCGATGACTTTGTCTAGTTATTTCATCGGAATTTCTGCAGGACAATTGCTTTACGGGCCATTATTAGACCGTTTTGGTCGAAAAAAACCTTTATTTATAGGATTGTTGGTTTACATAGTAGCATCATTAGGTTGTGTTTTTGTAACTGATATCGATACTTTTATTGGATTACGATTCATTCAGGCTGTGGGAAGTTGTGCGGCAACAGTTGCATCGGTTTCGATGGTTCGGGATTTATTTCCTGTAAAAGATATTCCAAAAGTATTTTCTTTATTAATGTTAGTTGTAGGGCTTTCGCCAATGTTGGCTCCAACTATTGGTGGTTACGTTACTGAAGATTATGGTTGGCATACCGTTTTTTTTATATTGATGTGCATGGGGATTTTGATTCTTATTGCTGCTCAAATTGGTTTGCCAAATACTTTTAAACCAGACACTTCTATTTCATTAAAACCAAAACCAATTATTACTAATTTTATCATTATACTAAAAGAACCACAATTCTATACCTATGCTTTTGCTGGAGCAATCGCTTTTTCTGGATTGTTTACTTATGTGGCGGCCTCTCCTATTTTATTTATGGATATTTTTGAAGTTGACGCTAAAACCTATGGATGGATATTTGCTTTTATGTCCTTGAGTTTTATAAGTGCCAGCCAATTAAATTCAATATTACTGAGAAAATTCAAGAGTGAACAAATGATTTTTGGTGCATTAATTTCACAATCATTAATAAGTGTATTATTTCTGATTTTGGCAATGAATAATCTTTTGGGTTTATACGAAACCATTGCTATGTTATTTTTATTCTTGGCTTGCTTAGGAATTTCAAACCCAAATACCGCTGGACTTACTCTTGCTCCTTTTGCAAGAAATGCGGGAAGCGCCTCTGCATTAATGGGAGCTATTCAGTTAGGCTTAGGTGCTTTAGCATCTTTTGCGGTGGGTGTTTTTGTAAAAAATTCTATGTTGCCAATGGTTTGGATTATGACCGTTTCTACAATACTAGCACTGATAATTCTAATTTTAGGAAAACGAAACATAAAAAAAACTATTACAAATTCTACTGATGAGGAAATTGTAATAGTTCATTAATTATAAATATGGATTTATAATTGTTTAGGTTCTATTTTTACTTTTTTATCAGGTCTGATAATCATACGTAAAGATTGATCTTTTGCAAAATATGCTATCATCCAATTGAAAAATGTTTTTACCCTATTGCGATAGGTTATCAAGGAAATAAGGTGAATAAATAACCATATTATCCAAGCAAAAAATCCTTTGAAATGCATTTTAGGTTTTGGCAAATCAACTACAGCCTTATTTTTTCCAATAATAGCCATAGATCCTTTATCATTATATTTAAAGGGTTTTAATGGCTTTTTTTGACTCAATAGTTTAAAGTTGTTTGCCAAATTTAGCCCTTGTTGAATCGCAACTTGTGCCACTTGTGGATGACCACTTGGGAAATCAGTATCAGTAAGTTGGATACAAGTATCGCCTATTGCATAGATATTTTCGGTTCCATTAACTTTATTAAAAGCGTCAACGGCCATTCTTTTTCCGCGACCATAACTTTCTGCTGGGATTCCTTCGAAAACTATTGCTGAAACTCCCGCAGCCCAGATTAAATTTTTGGTTTGAATGGTTTCTCCGTTCCCAAAATACACGGTGTCATCTACATAATCAACAACAGTTGTGTTCAATTTTACAACTACTCCTAATTTAGTTATCGCTTCTAAAGTGTCTTCTTGTGAAGCTTTACTCATTGGAGATAACAAAGCATTTGCACCGTCAACCAGATAAATATTGCTAGCTGTAGTGCTTAATTCTGGATATTCTTTTAGCAAAATATTTTTACGCATTTCGGCAAACATTCCCGAAACTTCAACACCTGTAGGACCACCTCCTGCAACTACTATGGTCAATAATTTTCTGCGTTCGCGAATGTCTTTGCAAATAGCTGCTTTTTCTAAATTCTTCAACAATGTATTTCGCATCACGATAGCGTCATTCAACGTTTTCATTGGAATGGCATTTTTCTTAACGTTTTCCATTCCAAAATAATTAGTCTCAGCACCAGTGGCAAAAACAAGGTAATCGTATTTTAATTCTCCATTATTGAGAATGATTTTATTTTCTGAAGGGTTTACTTTTAGTAATTTTCCTAAACGAAATTGTAGATTTTTTTTACCTGAAAAAAACTTTCTAAACGGATAACTAATGCTTGAAGGTTCTAAAAAAGCGGTAGCAACCTGATATATTAATGGGGCAAAGAAATTATAATTATTTTTATCAACAAGCGTTACGTTGATTCCTTTTTCGTTCAATAATTCTTTAGCAAGATTCAATCCTGCAAATCCACCACCTATTATTATAATTTCCATAAAAATTTATTTAAATGTTTTGTAAAAAAAAACATCCCTAAATATACGCTATTTAAGGATGCAATTTCATTGGACAAGTATAAAAAAACGAAAAAACTTTACTTCATTTTTTGTCATTTAACCGGTTTTTCTGTTGGTTCATTTTTATTTTGCAATATATAATTAGCCAATAATTTTTCAATTAATTCATCTTTAGTCAAATGATGAAAAACAGTTTTTATTTTTTCTTTTAATTCAGGAGCAACATCATGATTGGGTTTTGTCTTAAAAATTTGCTTTGCCCATAACAATGTGTTATTTTCTTCGATGTTGGCAACTGTTGGTTTCTTGAATTGGACAAATTTTATTCCTAATTCTTTTTCGAAATCAGCGATTTCAACTACTTCTTCAGGTTGTAACACCGTTAAAGAAAGCCCCTTTGCTCCTGCTCTTGCCGTTCTACCACTACGGTGTACGTATGCTTCGTAAACATCTGGTAGATGATAATTGACTACATAGGAAATTTCCTTTACGTCAATTCCTCTTGCAGCTAAATCGGTAGCAACTAATATATTGATGTGTCCCTCACGAAATTGCTCCATGATTCTATCTCTAATTCCTTGCGATAAACTTCCATGCAATGCACCAGATGAAAATCGATTTATTGCTAGATTTTTAGCTAATTTATTAACAGCGGCTTTTGTTTTGCAAAAGATAATTCCGCGTTCTCCTTCTTTTGAATTTAGGAAATGCATCAAAACATCCAGTTTTTCAATAGGATCTACCACAATATACTCATGGTCAATTCCTTGGTTTCCTATCGTTTCCATGTTAGCACTTACTTGTACCACATTTTTATTCAAATAGTTTTGAATTAATTGCTTTATGGTTCCAGGCATGGTTGCCGAGAATAAAAAAGTATTGTGAGTTACGGGTAACTCCGCTACAATTTCATCTAAACTTTCTTTTAGGATAGTCACCATTTCATCGGCTTCATCGAGCACAAGGAATTTGGTTTCTTTTAAGTTGATCGCTTTGCGCTGAATCAAATCGATTAGACGTCCCGGTGTAGCCACAACAATATGTGTAGGCTGTGAAAGTCTTTCTATTTGTGGTTTTATTGGAATTCCTCCGCAAGTTGCTGCAATAGAAACTTGAGGTAAATATTTAGCAAAATCTTCTAAGTTTCTGAAAATTTGATGTCCTAATTCCCGAGTTGGCACTAAAATAACAGCTTGTACAACTGCTTTTTCAGTATCTATTAATTGTAAAATAGGCAATCCAAAAGCTGCTGTTTTTCCTGTACCTGTTTTAGCAAGTCCAACCAAATCCGTAGTATTTGATAATAGTAATGGAATCGTTTTTTGTTGAATTTCTGTGGGTACATCAATTTTCAATTCGGTAATCGCTTTTACTATTGGTGCTGAAATTCCTAAATCAGAGAATTGTTTTGGCATTTTTTTAGATTTTATATTTTATAAAAAATAGTTGTTTTGTAAACGTAATTTTTAGCCCTGATAGCAGTGGAAATCCTTTTCCTTTTTTCTTTAAAAAGGAAAAGATTACAACGAATAGCAGGATTAGCTCCTTGAAAAAGAAATATTAATCTTCGTCCGGTTCGTTCATGATTTTTTCACGATATTTTTTACCTGTTAACAATACTAACTTTAATTTGTAATCGTCAACTAGCCATTCGCGGTAATTTTTACTACACTGACTCAAACATTTTGAATATCGCTTGATGCGACAATCGATATCATCATCCAGCAATTTCCCTAATGCTTTTGCTTCTTGCAAGGTTTCAGAATTATCAACACACATGGCAGCGTGTTGCTCTAATGATTTTTCCAAAACTTCTTTAGAGCGTAAATTTTGTTTGATAATGAGTTTGTGCTCTTCATCAACATCAAAAGTTACGACTTCAGTTTTACTGAATTTAACTCGCAATTCAGGTGGCATACTGTATTTAAAATACAATTCGATTTCTGTATCATCACGTAAATTTTCCAAGTAAAACTCGGGTGATTTGAAGATATGTTGCCAGTTTACAGGCTCACTCCATAGACCAAATCGAGCGGCATTATTACCTAAATCGATAACATTAAAAGTGTCTTTGCCAGGTAATTTTCTGGAACCACGACCAATCATTTGATAGTATAATGTTAGCGATTTTGTTGCTCTATTTAAAATAATTGTTTCTACGGTAGGCTCATCAAAACCAGTGGTAAGAATCCCAACAGAGGTAAGAATTGCATCCGGTGTGTGCTTAAACCAATGTAAAATATCTTTTCTTTCCTCGTTATTGCTTGTGTTATCTAAGTGACGAATGGCATAACCGGCTTCTCTAAAAGTTTCATATACATATAAAGATGTATTGATACCATTATTGAAAATTAGGGTTTTCTTACCCAAAGATTTCTCCGTGTAAGCATGCAACAATTTTTCTTGCATGGCCATATTTGTGTATAAATCATCAGAAGATTTTACGGTGTAATCCCCATTGATACCTACTTTCAAAGATGTCAAACCTACATCATAACTGTATGTGATTGCTTTTGCCAGAAATCCATTTTCAATCAATGAACTAATTGTATCTCCTACGATTAACTCATCGTAGCTTTCATGCATAGGCAATTTAATATTTGAACTTAAAGGTGTAGCAGTAACTCCTAAAATAAAAGCATTTTTGAAAGAGCTTAATAATTTTCGGAAGGAATTATAATGTGCTTCATCGATAATTACTAATCCTACATTATCTAAATGTAGTTTTTCATCATTGATACGGTTTTTCAAAGTTTCGACCATCGCCACAAAACAAGAATAATCATTCTGGTCTGGAAGTTCTTTTACTTTACTGTTGATAATTTTGTTTTTTACATCAAAACCTTTCAACATTTTGGATGTTTGTTTACACAACTCAATTCGGTGTGTTAAAACAACCACTTTCTTATCATGTTGTGATAAATAACGTCGCACTATTTCTGAAAAAACAACTGTTTTTCCGCCACCAGTAGGCAATTGATATAACAAATGATGTTGTGGAGGTGCATTATCTATACGTTCAAATATGGCGTCAATGTCGCCTTGTTGGTACGCATAAAGTTCTTTTTTGTCTTCTATTTCTATTTCTAAAGTGTTTTGGGACATTGCTTATTATTGGATTTTTGCAAAAATACGCCTAAAAAACAGTTTAATTGACAATTTTAAATAAAAAAAAAGCTTTTGATTAAATAAAAATCATTTATGAAACCATTCAATATTCAAATCGTTCAATTATAGCGTCGAATTCAGGTTCGTTGTACCACTTTTGGTTAATTGTTTCGTTATGAATGGCTAATAGTCTTGGTTTAAAGTCATTCAGAATTCCGTTTGCAATTAAATAGATAACGGCTTGCTCAAAAGAATTAAACATGCTTTTGAAAAACAAATCCTGTTTTATTACATTTTCTGATGAGAAGGTTTGAGCAATTTCGATATTGTAGAGCATTACATCAGCAATTACGAACGGATCTACGCCTAAAATTATAAAGTGCTTGATGTATTTTTGAGCAACGGAACGTCGCATTTTTGGTTTGCTTCTTCTTCCCACTTTTTTGAAAGGGAAATATTCATTTGATATTTTGAGTTTGCATTCTTGCAAAAGCGTATCTTCCTTTGGATTGAAAACAAAATTATAATAGACTTTTACGGGACTAAATTTTTCATACAATTCAAGAATTTGCTCTTCGAGTTGCTCTTTATTCAATTCAGCTAAGTATTTTTTTAAATCGCGTTTGCTCATTATCAAAGTTTAAGATTACAAAAGTAATTTACTTTCGGAATCCATGCTCCGAAAATCAATGATAATACTTAATTTTGACACAAATAAAAGTAGAAGTACTCCTTTCCTAACCTAATTTTTTACGTTTAACCTCAAATTTATTTTTTATGCTTAAAATTTTCAAAATTGTCGCACTACTCGAAGGAGTTTCTTATTTGGCTTTATTTACTAATATGTTAGCTGTAAAACCCACAAATCCAGTTCTCTATAAAACCTTACTTTTTCCTATAGGAATGGCTCACGGAGTATTATTTGTAAGTTATATTATCTTAGCGATAATGCTAAAATTTGAACAAAATTGGGATTGGAAAAAATTTGGAATCATTTGTCTAGGTTCCCTAATTCCTTTTGGAACTTTTTATGTAGATAAGAAATATTTGCAAAATGTATAAACTCATAGAAAAAATATTCAATTTTCTATATCCTGTATTCAGAAAATGGGGATTAGGAAGCAGTTCTGCTTCTTATTTAAGTCTTGTACTCAATATTATTTTATTGTGCGTTTTGGCGTATGCTATATATGTTGTTTTTAGGCTGATTTTGGTAACCATTATGGCAGTTATTGCCCAAAAAACCAAAACAAAATTTGATGATTTACTTGTAACCAACAAAACTGCTAAATACATCGCGCATTTAATTCCGTTGTTATTTATTTATAAATCAGTTCCAATAATTTTAGACCGATTTGAATATTGGGAAGGTTTTTTTGGGAAATTGGTTGGAATATATATTGTGATTTTAGTTTTGTGGATTATTAGGACTATTTTTAATGCATTAAGAGATTATTTAAAATTAAAACCACGCTATAGCGACAAACCTATTGATAGTTTTATTCAGGTAATTATGATAGTCCTTTGGACAGTTGGGATTACCGTAATTATCTCGAAGTTATTTGATATCAATCAAAAAGAACTGTTAACGATTTTGGGAGCGGTTTCTGCAGTTATTATCTTGATTTTTAGAGATACTATTCTAGGTTTTGTATCTAGTGTTCAGGTGTCTATAAATGATATGGTCCGCATTGGTGATTGGATTACCATGGATAGATTTGGTGCTGATGGAGATGTAATCGAAATTAATCTGGCTTCTGTAAAAGTTCGAAATTTTGACAATACTACTACTACAATTCCCACCTATAGTTTAAGTTCAGATTCGTTTCAAAACTGGCGTGGAATGCTAAATTCTGACGGACGACGCATCAAAAGACACATTCTTATTAAAACAAGCAGTATTCGGTTTTTAGAAGAAGCCGAATTAAGTGATTTGAAAAAAATCCATCTTATTTCGGATTACATTGACACTAGAAAATTAGAAATTGACGAATATAATGCAGTTAATAAAATAGATAAATCAATCGCTATCAATGGTCGAAATTTGACTAATCTTGGCTTGTTTCGAAAGTATATCACAGAATATTTATTTCAATATCCAGGGTTAAATCAAGAAATGCTGATGCTTTGTCGCCAATTGCAATCTACAGCACACGGTGTTCCACTTGAAGTGTATGCATTTGCGCATGACAAACGTTTTGAAAACTATGAATATATTATGTCGGACATATTTGACCATATTGTAGCAGCCGTGGGATATTTTGATTTGGAAATTTTTGAAACTTCCACAGAAAATGCTTTTAAAGTTTAATTGTTGTTTAAATTTCATTTTTTATATCCATTTTCTTCATTTTATTAGATGATGTGTCTTTTAAATAACTAAATTTTAAACTTTGTTTCGCTTATTTTTTCTAATTTTAAAGAAAAAAAATGAACAAGCGTAATACTTTTATTAGAGAATTTCGAGGACAAACTATTGGTTCTGTAACAACCCAATCTACAACAGAAGAATCATTTCAAAATGAAGTGCTTAGACCTATTTTAAAATTACAAAATGATTTATTCGTTGCGTCATTTTCTAATTATATTACTAAAAACAAAGTCGATTTTTACAGTCATTCTGCTGATAAAAAAACATCAATCATAGAAAAAACAATCCAGAAAGACATCAAATTTAGAAATGTTTTAAAAGGAATGATCATTGGATTATTCACTGCTGATGAGTACACCATTTACATACAAAACTCTTCTAATCTCAACAAAAGAATGATGAGTATGCTTGTAGAACGATTAAAGAGTCAAGTTCAACTTTTTGAAATTAAATAAATTCAGTAGATTATTTACTTCCCATTTTCATAAAATCATTCATACAGTAATAAATATTGATTTAAAGGAATAATTAATAGAAATTAAGAACTTGAATGACTTAAGTTTTTAAAGTTCCAATATGTTAAAACAACTTGATTTGTTGTTTATAATTTAAAAATTGACTCTTTATTAAACTAAAAATTACCATTTAATTCTAATTTAATAATTCTAATCTTTTTTATAATAAATATTAGTTAAGTTAGATTTTAACTGCCATTTGTATGACTTTTTTCATTATAATTGTTAAAAATAATTTTATGAAGGAAGAATATTTCAAATGGCATTCGACAAATTTAAATAGAGATATTGAAATGCTGGTTTTTGGACATGCTGGATATCCCGTAATCTTATTTCCGACTTCTATGGGGAGTTACCACGAAAACAAAGACATGGCATTAATTGATTCAGCAAGGTGGTTTATTGAACAGGGTTTAATTCAAATATTTTGTCCTGATAGTATAGATAAAGATAGTTTTTACAATAAAAATATTCATCCCATACATCGCATAGAAAATCATGTCAGATACGATAAAATGATTTGTCATGAAATTGTTGAAAAAGTAAAGAACAATACTTCATCAGGTAAAGTCGCTGTTGCTGGCTGCAGTTTTGGAGGATATCATGCGGCAAATTTTGCTTTTCGTCATCCCGGTTATGTAAGTCATATGTTTTCTATGAGCGGCGCTTTTAATATCAAAAGTTTTATGGACGGTTTTCACAACGATGATGTTTTTTATAACAGTCCTGAAGACTATTTGTACGGACTTGATGATTATGAATTGTGGAATATGGATATTGTTTTAGGAACTTCTAATTGGGATATTTGTTTTGACGCAAATCTAAAACTCAGCAAAGTTCTTAGTGACCGAAATATACATCATTGGTTAGATATTCGTCAAGAACGCAAGCACGACTGGCCTGTTTGGAAAGAAATGTTCCCGCATTATTTATCAAGAATTAAATTTTTTTAAAATTATAAAGTTATCAATATGAAAAAAATCGGAATTTTATTTGGAATGGAAGACACCTTTCCGCAGGCATTTATTGATCGTGTCAATTCAAAAAATGAAAAAGGAATTATTGCCGAAGCTGTTGCTATTGATAAAGTGGTTCAAAATCAAGACGGAGAATATGCAGTAATTATTGACCGAATTTCGCAAGATGTTCCTTTTTATCGTGCTTATTTAAAAAATGCCGCATTAACAGGAACAAACGTAATTAATAATCCTTTTTGGTGGAGTGCTGATGATAAATTTTTCAATAATTCTTTGGCAGATACACTTGGAGTTCCATTGCCTAATACGGTAATTCTTCCTTCGGCTGAACATCCTACTGATACAACCGGGAAATCATTCCGAAATTTAAAATACCCAATGGATTGGGAAGGGATTTTTAATTATATTGGTTTTCCTGCTTACATGAAACCGTATGCTGGAGGTGGTTGGAAAAATGTATACCGATTAGAAAATATTGAAGAATTCTGGGAAAAACATCAGGAAACCGGACAGCTGGTGATGATGTTACAAGAAGAAATAGTTTTTACGGAATATTTTAGAGTTTATTGTTTGGGTTGCAAAGCAGTCCGTATTATGCAATATGAACCTAGAAATCCGCATCATTTGCGTTACGTAATTGATGGGCCTCCTGTGGATAAAAAGTTACTAGCAACTATAAAAGATTATACTTTACGTCTCTGCAAAGGTTTAGGATATGATTTTAATACAGTAGAATTTGCCGTTCGTGACGGTATACCATACGCTATCGATTTTGGAAATCCTGCGCCTGATGCTGAATTAACTTCGGTAGGTGCTGAGAATTTTGAATGGGTAGTTGAAGAAGCTGCAAAAATGGCTATTGCTGCCGCAAAAAAACAAAAACCAGGCAAATTGAATTTGACTTGGGGAACTTTTATAAAAGATGCAGTAAAATAGTTTTCAGTCATGGTATTCAGTAAACAGACTGAAAACTGCGACTGCGACTGAACACTAATAAAATAATTATGTTAAAGAAATTACCAGTTTTTACACTTGGTGTAGAGGAAGAGTATCAAATTATTGATCCTGATACCAGAGATTTACGATCGCATTTGTCAAAAATTGTAGATGGTGCTAAAATAATATTAAACGAGCAGGTTAAGGCCGAAATGCATCAATCTGTGGTGGAAGTAGGAACAAATATCTGTCATAGCGTTAATGACACAAAAAATGAGATTCGGTTTTTGCGTTCTAAAATCGTGGAATTAGCGGATAAACAAAACCTTATTGTAGGTGGTGCGGGAACGCATCCTTTTTCAAAATGGCAAGACCAACCGATAACGGACGACCCAAGATACCACGATATTGTCAATGAATTACAAGATGCAGCGCGTTCTAATTTGATTTTTGGAATGCATTGTCACGTAGGGATTGAAAATCGGGAAATTGGTTTGCAATTGATGAATCAGGCTACCTATTTTTTACCTCACATCTTTGCGCTTTCGACAAATTCTCCTTTTTGGGAAGGAAGAAAAACCGGTTACAAATCATTTAGAACTAAAGTTTTTGACAAGTTTCCAAGAACTGGATTGCCTGAATATTTTGATTCTGTAAGTTCTTACGAAAACTATTTAGATACTTTGGTAAAAACAAATTGTATTGATAATCCAAAGAAAATTTGGTGGGATTTACGTTTGCATCCGTTTTATAATACAATAGAATTCAGGATTTGTGACATGTGCTTAACTGTTGATGAAACTATTTGTATAGTAGCTATTATTCAGGCAATAGTAGCTAAACTTTACAAATTGAACATGAATAATACGAGTTTTAATATCTATCGATTGGCTTTGATCAAGGAAAATAAATTTCGTGCAGCTCGATATGGTATTGATAATAATATGATTGATTTTGGGCTTCAAAAAGAAGTGGAAACAAAAATATTGATATTAGAATTATTAGATTTTATAGATGATGTCGTTGATGAATTGGGAAGTCGTGAGGATATAAACTATGTTCATCAGATTTTAAAAAATGGTACGGGAGCAGATAAACAATTGAATGTTTTTGAAGAAACAAATGATCTAAGTAAAGTCGTTGATTTTATAACTGGAGAATTTACAAGGGGATTGTAAAATATAAATTATCTTTGCGAATTGTTTTTAAAAATAGTTATGCCAAATAAAATTATAAAAATTGCGCTTTTAGATATGTACAACGGAGAACCTAATCAGGGAATGCGGTGTATAATTGATGTAATAAACAGGTTTAGTCCTGTGATTAGTTTTGAAATATTCGACGTACGAGTAAAATGCGAATTGCCTGAAATTAAAGAATTTGATATTTATATTTCAACAGGCGGTCCTGGAAATCCATTAATAGGTGACGGAAATTGGGATGTCAAGTATTATGCGTTTATTGATTTGTTGAATAAATGGAATAATGAAAATGAAATAAAAAAGCATGTACTTTTTATTTGCCATTCTTTTCAAATGGCTTGTTTGCATTTTGGTTTAGCTACAATAACTAAAAGGAATGATACTTCGTTTGGTGTTATGACAATTCATAAAACCAAAGAAGGAGTTACAGACCCTTTGTTTGAAGGTCTAGCTGATCCTTTTTACGCAATAGATTCGAGAGATTATCAAGTTGTTCAGCCCAAACTAAGTGTTTTTGCAAAAAAAGGAGCCAAAATTATTTCATTAGAAAAAATTAGGGATCATGTGCAATACGAACGCGCGATTATGGCTGTACGATTTACTGACTATTTTGTAGGCACTCAATTTCATCCCGAGGCGGATCCTATAAGCTTTGTTGCTCACATGAGAAATAAAGAAGTTAAGGAAAAAATAAAGGAAATGAAAGGGAAACGAAAGTTTAGAAATATGCTAGAAGATTTATTAGATGATGATAAAATTTATAGAACTAATGAAACTTTGATACCTAATTTTCTCCGAACAGCAATAAATGACTTGATGAAAACAAAAAAAATGCTTTCTAATTAATACAATCCTTTCCAAATGATTTCAAAATATCGGGAGTTATTTAATGCTCAATTTACAGAAAAAAAATATCAGGAATTCAAAGATGATATAGCTTCCGATTTTAATTACATGCCCACATTTAGGTTAGGCGAAACACCATTTTTTATTTCAAAAGAATTACAATCTCAATTGATTGAAGGATGTAACGAAGTTATAGCTTTTATTCAAAAGAAAGACTTTAAATCGCTTACAAACAAATCATTAGAATTAAATAGTAAAGTTCCAAATGAGGATGGACACACTACTTTTTTAGCGATTGATTTTGGCATTTGTGAAGAAGAAGGGGAAATTGTTCCTAATCTTATTGAAGTGCAAGGCTTTCCTTCTTTATACAATTATCAGTTGAATGTCTATGAAAAGTTCAAGAATCACTATCCTTTTCTCAAGGAGCTGACTCCTTTTATTAATGATATTACTCCAAAGGAATATTCTGATATTTTAGAACAAGCAATCTGCAATAATCATCCAAAAGAAAATGTTATACTCTTGGAAATTGAGCCAGAAAAACAAAACACCAAAATTGATTTTTATTATTGTAAAAGAGACATTGGAATCCCAATTGTTTGTGTTACGGAGTTGATAAAAAAAGACAAACGATTGTTTTATAAAAATTCAAATGGGGATGAAATTCTGGTAAAAAGAATTTATAATCGGGTTATTTTTGATGAATTGAATTTGCGAACCGATTTACAACTGAATTTTAGTTTCTCAGATGATTTAGAGGTAGAATGGGCGGGTCATCCCAATTGGTTTTTTAGAATCAGTAAATTTATTTTACCTTTCTTGAAGGGAAAATATTTTATTGAAACAACATTGTTAAGTGACTTAAAAGAAATACCACAGGATTTAGAAAACTATGTTCTAAAACCGCTTTTTTCATTTTCAGGAACAGGGGTTATTTTTCATGTAACCAAGGAAGATATAGAATCCGTTGTTGAAAAAGAGCTTTATATTCTTCAAAAGAAGGTTAACTACATTCCCATAGTACAATCTCCAGAAGGAAAAGTAAAAGCCGAAGTACGAGTTCTTTGTGTTTGGAATAAAGACGATGAAGCTCCTACTCTACTCTGTAACTTAGTTCGTTTGAGTCGAGGTGAAATGATTGGTGTAAAATTCAATAAAGACAAAGATTGGGTTGGCGGCACTATTGGATTATTTGAAAGACAAACAAAGTCTAATTAATTTCATTTTAAAAATTAACTAATCTACTAAGCTTTTTATTTTATAATTATAATAGAATTCTAATTTCTTCATTATTTCTCATATTTTTTTCTTTCCTATTTTTAGACTTATTTTTTTAATAATGTCATTTTAACGCATTGAAACTTGTTTTAACGAATATTCAATTATATTTTGTAGTAAAATACTTTCAATAATTTTATAAATTTCATTTTTTGGTACGTTTTTTCTTCCTTTTTTGCTTTGATAAAATATTTTTTTATTTAAAATTTTAGATTTGAATGACATTTTTATGAATTTTCTAAAGTGTTTTCCTTAATAATTTGAAAAATATGGAATTGTTCAATAATTTAACATAAAAAAAATTAAGCTGCTTTTTTTTTCTTTATTATTGTAAGGTTATAATAATTTAAGAATAATCAATAACTTTAATATTTAGCAAATGAATAGAAGAGAAGCACTTAAAAACGTTGCGTTTTTGATGGGAGGCGCAATCTCAGCAACTACTATGGGCGTATTGTTTCAAAGTTTTACTTTACCCGAAAAAGAGAAAAATTACGTTTCTTTTTCTGCTACGGATGAAGAGATTTTGGCTGAATTCGCAGATATCATTATTCCGACTACAGCATCTTCTCCGGGAGCAAAAACTGCAGGACTCGGTGCTTTTATTCCAATGATTATTAAAGATTGTTATCCTGCAAATTTGCAAGAAATTTTTGCCTCAGGGTTAAAAGCAATGCAATATAAATGTTCTAAAGAATTCAACAAAGATTTCTTGTCAATGTCTATTGAAGAACGTCAAAAACTAATGACTTCCTTAAAGGATGAGGCAATTGCTACAAATAAAGCACCTTCTTTCTTTTTGATAGCGAGGGATTTAACTATTTTGGGGTATTACTCTTCAGAAATAGGCTGTACTCAGGCGC
Source organism: Flavobacterium glaciei (assembly GCF_003350545.1). GTDB lineage: Bacteria > Bacteroidota > Bacteroidia > Flavobacteriales > Flavobacteriaceae > Flavobacterium > Flavobacterium glaciei. The sequence goes on along the minus strand of NZ_QQBA01000009.1, from coordinate 81,399 downwards.
GTGAATATTTGCCTGTTCCAGGTCGTTACGATGGAAATGCTGACTACATACCTGGACAAAAAGCTTGGGCAACTAACTAATTGTAATTGGAGCCTTTTGTTACACATATTTATTAAATAAAAAATACTACTCGTGAATATAAATACCAATTTAAAAGAGGAAAATACATACGATGCTATTGTAATAGGATCTGGAATTAGCGGTGGTTGGGCTGCAAAAGAACTTACTGAAAAAGGGATGAAGGTTTTGATGTTAGAACGCGGAATGAACATTGAGCATATCAAAGATTATGAATCCGCGATGAAAGCACCTTGGGAATTTGAACACGCTGGAAAACTGACACAAGAACAAATCGCTACACATCCAGTACAAACAAGAGATTATCCGTATAATGAAGCTACCGAAAAATGGTGGGTAAATGATATTGAATGTCCATATACAGAAGACAAACGTTTTGACTGGTATAGAGGTTTTCACGTGGGAGGAAAATCATTAATGTGGGGACGTCAAAGTTACCGTTTCAGTGACCATAATTTTGAAGATAATGCAAAAGATGGATACGGTAATGATTGGCCTATTCGCTATAAAGACCTAACTAAATGGTATGATTATGTAGAAAAATTTGCAGGAATCAGCGGGCAGGCAGAAAATTGGCCTCTTTTGCCAGATGGTAAATTTTTACCTCCAATGGATTTAAATTGTGTAGAAAAATCAGTAAAAGAAAGATTAGAAAAACATTATAATAAAACACGTATTCTTACAATTGGTAGAACTGCAAATTTAACAGTACCTCACAAAGGTCGCGGTAGTTGTCAATACAGAAACTTATGTAGCCGTGGTTGTCCGTTTGGAGCATATTTCAGTACACAATCTTCTACATTACCAGCAGCAATGGCAACCAATAGATTGACTGTGAGACCCTACTCTATTGTAAATCACATAATTTATGATAAAGACACAAAAAAAGCAAAAGGTGTAATGGTTATTGATGCAGAAACAAATGAAACTATGGAGTTTTATGCTAAAATTGTTTTTGTAAATGGTTCTACTTTAGGTTCAACATTTATCTTATTAAATTCTACTTCAGAAGCGCATCCGAATGGCTTGGGAAATGCCAGCGGACAATTAGGACATAACTTAATGGATCACCATTTCCGTTGCGGTGCGGAAGGAACTGCAGAAGGTTTTGAGGATAAATATACGTACGGAAGACGAGCCAACGGAATTTATATTCCAAGGTACCAAAATGTAGGGAATGATAAAAGAGACTATTTAAGAGGTTTTGGATATCAAGGTGGTGCCAGCAGAGGATTGTGGCATAAAGAAGTAGCTGAACTAGCTTTTGGTGAAAATTTCAAAGCTACTATGTCATTACCTGCTGATTCGTGGAGTATGGGACTAGGTGGTTTTGGGGAAATGCTGCCTTATTATGAAAATAAAGTGTACATCGACCACACTAAAAAAGACAAATGGGGACAACCTGTTTTGGCTATTGATTGTGAATATAAAGAGAATGAAGCAAAAATGCGGGAGGATATGATGAATGATGCTGCAGAAATGCTGGAAGCATCTGGAATCAAAAATGTAAGAACCTATGATAATGATTGTTATCCTGGTATGGCTATACACGAGATGGGTACAGCAAGAATGGGTAACGACCCTAAAGATTCGGTCTTAAATAAATGGAATCAAATGCACGAAGTGAGTAATGTATTTGTAACTGATGGATCTTGTATGCCATCTGTAGCTTGTCAAAATCCATCATTAACTTTCATGGCTTTAACAGCTCGTGCCTGTGATTATGCGGTAAAAGAATTGAAAAAAGGAAATATTTAGGTTCATCATTATGAGAAAATTAAGAATGGGAATGGTTGGTGGTGGCCAAGATGCCTTCATAGGCGCAATTCACCGCTTAGCCGCTAATATGGATGGATTAATTGAATTAAAGTGTGGTGCACTGAGTATTAGACCAGAAACAGCTTTAGCATCTGGTAAAGCGTTATTTCTGCCGGAATCAAGAACATATTTGACCTATGAGGAAATGATTAAAGCTGAAGCGGCTTTGCCAGTTGATGAGAGAATCGATTTTGTTACTATTGTAACGCCAAATTTTGCTCATTTTGCACCTGCAATGATGGCTTTAGATCATGGTTTTAATGTGGTAATTGAGAAACCTATGACTTTTTCATTGGAAGAAGCAAAATTATTGCAGCAAAAAGTGGAAGAAACAGGTTTAATCCTTTGTTTAACACATACCTACTCCGGCTATCCAATGGTAAAGCAAGCCAAAGCGATGGTCAGTGAAGGAAAATTAGGAAAAATTAGAAAAGTTTGGGTTGAATACCCTCAAGGATGGTTAAGTAAATTATCCGAAAGAGAAGGAAATACCCAAGCCGCATGGAGGACTGATCCCAAAAAATCAGGAAAAAGCTCCGTTATGGGAGATATTGGAACTCACGCTGCGCATTTAGCTGAATATATTACTGGAGCCAAAATTACAGATGTTTGTGCTGAATTAAACACTTTAGTCGAAGGTCGTGTTATGGATGATGATGGAGCTGTTTTGTTAAAGTTTGACAATGGTTCCAAAGGGGTTTTAATGGCCTCACAAGTTGCAGCAGGTGAAGAAAATGCTTTAAGAATAAGAGTTTACGGTGAAAAAGGTGGAGTCGAATGGTTTCAACATGATCCCAATACTCTAATGGTTAGATGGTTAGATGAACCAGCTCAAGTTTTAAGAGCAGGTTCAAATTATGCTAATTTATCCTCATTTGCAACACACAATTGTAGAACTCCTGGCGGACATCCTGAAGGTTATTTAGAAGCATTTGCTAACATTTATAGGAACTTTGCTTTAACTCTTAACTGCAAATTAGAAGGTACGACACCTACTCCTGAAATGTTAGATTTTCCTTCTGTTGAAGATGGAGTTAGAGGAATGGCTTTTATAGATAATGTAGTCGCATCTTCGCAATCAGATAAAAAATGGACTCCTTTCGTATTATAATAATATACCATTCGTAAAGGTTTAAGATACTATATACTATGACAACAATACAAGGACCTGCAGTATTTTTAGCTCAATTTATAAGTAATGAAGCTCCTTTTAATTCCTTAGATGGAATTTGTAAATGGGCCTCAGATTTAGGTTTTAAAGGCATTCAAATGCCAACATTAGATACTCGATTCATTGATTTGCAAAAAGCAGCAGAAAGTAAGACCTATGCTGAAGAGCTTAAGGGTACAATTGCTTCTTACGGACTGGAAATCACAGAATTGTCAACACATTTGCAAGGCCAGTTAGTAGCAGTTCACCCCGCTTATGATGATTTTTTTGATGCTTTTGCTCCGGCAAATGTACATGGAAACTCTAAGGCCAGACAGGAATGGGCGGTTCAGCAATTAAAATATGCTGCAAAAGCTTCTCAGAATTTAGGTTTAAATGCACATGCTACTTTTAGTGGTTCTCTGCTTTGGCAATATTTTCATCCTTGGCCACAAAGACCTCCTGGTTTAGTAGAAGACGGTTTTGCTGAATTGGCAAAACGTTGGCTACCTATTTTAAATGAGTTTGACCAAAATGGGATCGATCTTTGTTATGAAATACATCCGGGGGAAGATTTGTTTGATGGAGAAACTTACGAAATGTTTTTGAAAGCTGTAAATAATCATTCCAGAGCTTGTTTGCTCTATGATCCTTCGCACTTTGTTTTACAACAGTTAGACTACATTCAATACATTGATTTTTATCATGAAAGAATAAAAGCATTTCATGTAAAAGATGCCGAGTTTAACCCTACCGGAAAGCAAGGAACTTTTGGTGGATATCAAAGTTGGGTAAATCGTGCAGGACGTTATCGATCTCCTGGAGATGGCCAAATTGATTTTAAAACAATTTTCAGCAAATTAGCGCAATATGATTTTAAAGGTTGGGCAGTTATGGAATGGGAATGTTGCATCAAAAATCAAGAAGATGGAGCCCGAGAAGGTGCTGAATTTATAAAAAATCATATCATAAAAGTAACCGAAAAAGCATTTGATGATTTTGCTGCAGTGGAAACGAATCAGGCTTTTAACAGAAAAAACTTAGGGTTATAAAACTTAAATGGATAAAAAATGAAATTAAAATATTTGCTTTTTGGGTTGGCTTTAGTAAGTCTAACTTCATTTTCTAATGACAATGCCTATAAAAACTATACCAAGATTACAAAAAAATCTAATGTTATTTATCAAACATCTGAAGGCGAAAAATTAATTGCTAAATCAGACTGCATCGGATGTCATAAATTAGACAAGAAACTGATAGGTCCCTCCTATTTAGATATTGCAAAAAAATATCCATTAAACGATAAAAATGTAGCTTATCTATCTGGTAAAATTATTAAAGGTGGATCTGGTGTTTGGGGTTCTATTCCTATGTCAGCGCATTCATCATTGAAAAAGAATGATGCAACTTCGATGGCAAAGTATATTTTATCTCTTAAAAAATAAGATTACAAGTTGTGAATATTTTTTTTGCTTTATAATATTCATCAAATAAATCATTTACATAGCTATTTTATTACTATTAACTAAACGTATTAAAATTAAATGAAACAAAAAGAAGAAGATAATATAATCACAAATAACCGACGTGATTTTATAAAAACAACTGCTATAGCTGCTGCAGCGTTTATGATTGTTCCCCGTCATGTTTTAGGTAGAGGTTTTGTCGCACCAAGTGATCGTTTATCAATAGCTGGAATTGGAGTTGGTGGAAAAGGAAAATCGGATATTGCTATGTTTGCAAGCAGTGGAAAAGCTGATATTTCATTTTTGTGTGATGTTGACACCAGAAGAGCAGCCGCAAGCGTAAGCGCATTTCCTAAAGCTAAATTCTACAAAGATTGGCGTGAAATGTTAGATAAAGAGCATAAAAATATTGATGCCGTTTCAGTTTCTACACCCGACCATAATCATGCTATCCAAGCACTCGCTGCCATGCAATTGGGGAAACACGTATATGTACAAAAACCTATGGCTCATGATATATATGAAGCGCGTATTCTAACTCAAGCTGCTAAGAAATATAAAGTGGTAACCCAAATGGGAAATCAAGGAGCCTCAAATGATGGTACCCGTATCATGAAAGAATGGTATGAAGCAGGCTTGATAGGTGATGTCCATACAATACATGCTTGGACAGACCGTCCAGTTTGGCCTCAAGGTATTCCTTGGTCTGCTAATAAAGCTGATATTCCTCTTGAATTAGATTGGGATTTATGGTTGGGAACAGCCCCTTACAAAGATTATGTAAATAAATTAGTGCCCTTTAACTGGCGCGGTTGGTGGGATTATGGAACAGGTGCTTTAGGAGATATGGGTTGCCATTTACTGGAAGCCCCATTTAGTGTATTGAACTTGAAATATGCAAAAGATGTTCAATGCAGCGTTGGCTCCGTTTATGTCGATGAATTTCAAAGAGGCTATTTCCCTGAAAGTTGTCCTCCCTCAAGTCATGTAACTTTAACTTTTCCAAAAACCGAAAAGACTCAAGGAGATATAGCAGTTCACTGGATGGATGGAGGAATTCAACCGGAAAGACCTTCTGAACTAGGACCTAATGAAATCTTTGGTGATGGTGGAAATGGAACTTTATTTACTGGTACAAAAGGAAAAATGATGTGTGATACTTATGGTTTAAATCCTCGTTTATTACCTCTTAGTAAAAATGAAAATCTCAATGTCGCTCAAAAATACGCCAGAGTAAAAGATGGTGCCGAAGGTCATTATAGACAGTGGGTTGAAGCTGCCATTGCAGGTTATGGAAAAAAAGAATTAAGTTCACCTTTTGAAATTGCAGGTCCTTTAACAGAAGCTTTATTAATGGCAAATCTTGCTATCAGAGGTTATGATGTGATGAGAGATGAACTTGGAGAAGAAGTTTATCCTGGACGTTCTGCAAAATTATTATGGGACAATGACGCTATGAGAATTACTAATTTTGATGAAGTAAATCAATTTGTAAAACGCGATTATCGTCAAGGTTGGAAAGCTTTAACATTATAAAAAGTTAGTATTAATTCAAAAATTTAAAAATGATTAAAAATATTTGTACCTCATTATTTGTTATGATTTTGATTCAAACAGCAAATGCACAACAAGCACCATTACCTAAAGGATTTAAATCAATATTTGATGGAAAATCAACAACTGGTTGGCACAGCTATGGAAAAAATACAGCTGGTTCTGGTTGGAAAGTTGAAGATGGTGTCTTGCATTTTGACCCTTCTGCTGCCCAAAATGGTCAAGGAGGCGATCTTGTAACGGATGTTGAATACGAGAATTTTCACTTGAAATTAGAATGGAAAGTAGCAGCAAATGCAAACAGTGGTATTATTTTCTATGTGAATGAGGATTTGACAAAATTCAAAAACACTTACGAAACTGGTTTGGAAATGCAAGTATTAGACAATGATGGTCATCCTGACGGTAAAATTGAAAAACACAGAGCTGGTGATTTATACGATTTAATTAAAAGTACTTCAGAACCAGTAAAGCCTGTTGGAGAATGGAATTCGGTAGATTTAGTATGTAAATTTGGAAAACTTACAATGTTAGTTAATGGTGTAAAAGTTGTTGAAACAACACTTTGGGATGCCAATTTTAAAACTTTAGTTGCAGGCAGTAAATTTGCTACTTGGCCTGGATTTGCAGCCTTCAAGAAAGGTAAAATTGCTTTGCAAGATCACGGCGATAATGTATGGTTCAGAAACATTATGATTAAAGAATGGAATACTATGAAAATTACAACTGGATGTGAAGCTGGAATGTAATAAATATTAAAACTAAAACTAACCAAACCAAAATTAAAACCAACCAACCAATGAATAACACCATCCGAATAAAATTATCCATAATGATGTTCCTAGAATTTTTTATCTGGGGCGCATGGTTTGTAACACTTGGAACATTTCTTGGAAATAATTTAAAAGCATCTGGTTCAGAAACCGCTGCTATTTTTTCTACACAATCTTGGGGCGCCATTGTAGCTCCTTTCATCATAGGTCTAATCGCTGACCGATATTTTAATGCAGAAAAAATTCTAGGAATACTGCATCTTATTGGAGCTTTTCTGATGTATCAAATGTATCAATCAGAAGATGTTGGTATGTTCTACACCTACGTTTTGAGTTATATGATTCTATATATGCCAACATTAGCTTTAGTAAATTCTGTTTCATTCAACCAAATGAAAGATCCAGAGAAAGAGTTTGCTACTATTAGAGTCTGGGGAACTATTGGTTGGATTATTGCGGGACTTTCAATAAGTTATTTGTTTCATTGGGATTCTGCCGAAGGAATAAGTTCAGGTTTACTTAAAAACACCTTTTTACTAGCTGGTATTGCTGCATTTATATTAGGTCTGTTTAGTTTTTCATTACCAAAAACACCACCAAAAGTAAGTGATGAAAAAATAAAAATCGGAGATATTATAGGTCTTGATGCTTTGAAATTATTGAAAGATAAAAACTTCGCTATCTTTTTTGTTTCGTCTATTCTAATTTGTATTCCTCTTGCTTTTTATTATCAAAATGCGAATCTCTTTCTAACAGAAGCTGGTGTTGAAAATCCTACTGGAAAAATGGCTATTGGTCAAATATCCGAGGCCTTGTTCCTCTTATTGATTCCGGTGTTTTTTACTCGTTTTGGTTTCAAGAAAACCATCTTAGTAGGGATGTTAGCATGGGCAATTCGTTATGTTTTATTTGCTTATGGCAACGGAGATGATTTAAGTTTCATGTTAATTATAGGTATTGCATTGCACGGAATTTGTTATGATTTCTTTTTTGTTTCGGGTCAAATTTACACCAATTCTAAAGCGGGAGAAAAATATAAAAGTGCTGCTCAGGGTTTAATCACATTGGCAACTTATGGAGTTGGAATGTTAATTGGTTTTGCTGTTGCAGGTTGGATAACGGACAATTACAAAATGACTGATGGTGCTGTTAACTGGCAAATGGTATGGATTATTCCTGCTGGTATTGCTATAGTTGTATTTTTACTTTTCGCTCTTTTATTCAATGAGAAAAATAAAGTAGAAGAAATATCATCTGCTGTATAAATATGAGTACTAATCTAAATAGAAGATCTGCTATTAAGGGAATACTTGCCGGAACAGCTGTTATGGGAATTCCTTCTGGTTTTTCTGCTTTGGCTTTGCCAAAAAATGAAACAGAAACATCCTTAGGTAAATTAAATGGAAATATAAATCACTCCGTTTCTCGCTGGTGTTTTGATAATCTTGATTTGGATACACTTTGCATTGAAGCTAAGAAAATTGGAATTACCGGTATTGATTTAGTAGGACCTGCATCTTGGCCCACATTGAAAAAATATAATTTAGTTTCTACTATGTGTAATGGTGCTGAAATAAATTTAGTAGATGGTTTTAATGATCTTAAATTTCATGAAACACTCCTAAAAAATTATACCGAAATGATTCCGCTCGTTGCAAAAGCTGGTTATAAAAATCTGATTTGCTTTAGCGGAAGCCGAAGAGGAATAACAGATGAGGAAGGTTGGAATAATTGTGTTATTGGTTTACAAAAACTAATTCCTTTGGCTGAAAAGCACAATGTGATTTTAGTAATGGAATTGTTAAACAGCAAAATTGATCATAAGGATTACCAATGTGATCGAACATCATGGGGAGTAGAGTTAGCAAAACGTTTGAATTCTGAAAATTTTAAACTGCTGTATGATATCTACCACATGCAAATTGATGAGGGTGATGTAATTAGAAATATTAGAGAAAATCATCAATATATTGCACATTTTCACACCGCAGGTGTTCCAGGACGTAATGAAATTGATGACACACAAGAATTAAATTATGCTGCAATTATGAAAGCAATTGCACAAACTGGTTTTAAAGGATTTGTTGGTCAAGAATTCATTCCCAAAAATCCGGACAAATTGGCTTCACTGAAACAAGCTATTACAATTTGTGATATTTAATTAATCAAAAAAAACTAAATCATGATAAAAAGAAGAGAATTTTTAATTAATACTGGTTTAGCATTAGGCGCATTAGCCATTGCACCTTCATTTGCTTTTAACTCAAAAAGGAATGCTATCGGAATTCAGTTATGGACATTACGTGATACATTGCCAAAAGATGTCAAAGGTGTTTTGTCCCAAGTGGGTAAAGCAGGATTTTGCGAAGTAGAAACTTTTGGTTACTCCGCCGATAAAGGTTTTTTTGGAACCTCAGTTCGTGATTTTAAAATGATTCTGGATGATAATGATTTAAAAGCTACGAGTAATCACTTCGATTTTAATTCAATGATCAAAGATGGTTCTACGGATTTAGTTCAAAATTATATAGAAACTGCCAATTTACTAGGTAGCGAGTACGTAACAGTACCTTATATAGTTTCAGAATTGAGAGGAACTACTGGTGATGCCTATAAAAAATTAGCAGTACAAATAAATAAAGTAGGTGAACTTTGTAAAGCTGGTGGTTTAAAACTAGCGTATCATAATCATGACTTCGAATTTACAAAATTTGGTTCAACCAATGGATATGAGATTCTGTTAAATGAAACTGATAAAAATTTAGTTGATTTTGAATTGGATTTATATTGGGTAGTACGTTCTGGAAATGATCCATTACAATTATTCAAAAAATATCCAGGACGTTTCACAATGTGGCATGTAAAAGATATGGATAAAGTAAATCCAGATTGGAATGCTGAAATTGGAACGGGAGCTATAGATTTTAAATCGATTTTTGCAGAAGCTAAACTGTCTGGAATGAAACGCTTCTTTTTAGAACACGAATCTAACTACAAACCAAATCCAATAGAATCTGCAGCAACAAGTTTTAATTACATTAAGAAAAACTTGATCTAATTTTCTGAACAAATAATCAAAAAAGGGATACATCAAGTATCCCTTTTTTTTTTAAAATTATTTCTTAAACCTACTCTGATATGTTAAAACCAGCTACATAAAAATTTTTGTCTATTTCCAGTTTTGGATTCTCCATTTTAGCTTCAGTACGACTCCATTCTATTGTAGGATTTAATAGTTTTTCAACACCATTTAGAGTTACTTTCACGGGCATATTAAAACCTAAAACACAATTTGTCCAGCGATACCCCATTTGATTATCCTTGAAAAAATATTCCAAAGTCGGAATTCTAGTATCTCTTAAATATTGATTAAAAACAGTCGATAAATCGATTCCAACTTGCTTACTTAGATAGTCTTCAATTTGTTTAGTCGTTACTGTTTGGTGATAAAAAGTACTGTTTAAACCTCTCAAAATTCCTCTCCACGTTTCATCATCTTTTACCAGTTGACGAATGGTATGCAACATATTACCTCCTTTTGGGTACATATCGCCTGATCCTTCGTTGTTTACTCCGTAGTTTCCTATAATTGGTTTGTCATTGCTAATTCCTTTTCTAGTCCCTATCACATATTCAAATCCAGCTTCTTTTCCATAATAATATTCTACAAAAAGACTTTCAGAATAGTTCGTAAAACTCTCGTGAATCCACATATCTGCAATATCTTTATACGTAATATTATTTGCAAACCACTCGTGACCAGATTCATGTATTATTATAAAATCAAATTTTAATCCCCATCCCGTCCCACTTAAATCTCGTCCTAAATATCCGTTCTGAAATTTATTTCCATAGGTTACTGAACTTTGATGTTCCATTCCTAAATATGGCGCTTCAACAAGTTTATAACTGTCTTCATAAAATGGATAGGGTCCAAACCAGTGTTCAAAAGCTTTTAGCATTTTTGGGACATCCTGAAATTGTTTTTTGGCTTTCGCCAAATTGTCTCTTAAAACATAATAAGTACAATCTAAATCCCCCTTTTCTCCTTTATACTTTTCCGAAAACGAAACATAATCACCTATATTTATATTTACACCATAATTATTTATTGGATTTGAAACATACCAATTGTAGGTTTTGGTACCGTCTTTCAATTGTTTCACACTTAGCAGACGACCATTCGATACATTTGTTAAATTTTTTGGCACATTCACACTGATTAGCATATTTTCCACTTCATCGTACATGTGATCTTTATTTGGCCACCAAACACTCGCACCCAATCCTTGACAAGAAGAAGCAATAAATGGCTTACCATTAGTATCTTTTTTCCAAGTGATTCCACCATCCCACGGCGGATTTACGGCAACTTTTGGTTGTCCGCCATAAAACACAGTTAGTTCTTTTGTTGCACCTTTGGTTTGAGGAGAAATTAATTCTACAAAAAAAGCATTTCCCTCTCTACTGTATTTTAAAGATTTTCCGTCCTGAATGACTTTATAAATTTGCATTGGATTTTGTAAGTCAATTTGCATCCTATTGTATTCCTGAACTACTTGATATTTTATAGTATTAGTACCAGAAATAGTGCTATCAGAAGGATTTACTTTAATATCAAGATGATAGTTTTGTACGTCCCACCAAGCTCTTTCTTTGGTTATACTACCGCGTAAAGAATCTTGTCTGGTGAAAATCTCTTGCTTTTTTTCTAGAAGACCTTGCGCATTTAAACCATTAAAAATGATAAATGAGATAAAAATAAGACTGAATTGTTTTTTCATAGTGAATTCATTTTGGACAAAAATAACCTTTAAAATGGAAGAAATAAAATTGCATAAATTTATTTTCCAGGATAGATTTGGACATATTCTTGAAGTAATTTATTTTGTTTTCCCCTAATTTCCATGATTACTTTGTTGTTTTCAAAATCAAATTTTAATAAACCAAAATTGATATCTTTAATCACCTCTCCTTTTACATAAGGATTTTCTTCGCCAGAAAAAGAAGTATAAGTATGTGTCAATCCACTCGAGGTAAAATCTACTAATGGATACGCTAATCCAGTAACATTTTTAGAAGAAAATGTTGCAATATGGCGATCTCCAGAAATTATAAAAGTACCTTTAGCTTTAGTGGAAACTATTAATTGCTCTAACTTTTCTATTTCATGAGGAAAATTTCCCCAAGCTTCAAAACCATGTTTATTGGATAAAAACTGAATGCTACTTACTATCACATTAAACTGTGCATCAGAATTAATTAGTTCTTTTTCTAACCATTTCCATTGTGATTCTCCTAGATACCGTTCCTTCTCCATAGATATTGGGTTGGAAACGCTTTTTTGAATCGTTGGCTTTTGTAAGTGCAGTTCTAAAAAAACGAGAGTCCAAAACTATTATTTTGACTTTATTCCCATCAACAGCAATAGTTTTTGCCATGTAAATACCATCTCTTGTACGTTCTGGAGCCTTTTGAGAAGTTCCTAAAAAGTCCAATAATAATTGTTGACTTTCTCTTTTAAATGGATATTCTACTCCTCCGTCATTGGCACCAAAATCGTGATCATCCCATGTTCCAAGAACGATTTTGTCTTTTATAAATGTGAGATAATCAGCATCTTGTTTCTGAATTTCATAATTATTTTTAAGAAATTGCATATCCTCTGTATCTGAATACACATTATCGCCCCCCCAAATCCAAACGGACGGATGATTTTGTGCTATCGCTGGCCAAAGTTCATTCTTAATTTTTTGATTGTCACAGGAACCAAATGCAACAGTAAAATATTCATTTTGAACCGGTTTTTGAGAATCAATTACACTAACGTTATTGTATGTTTTACAACTAATGAATACTAAGAAGCTTAAAAGAAAAATTGTTTTTTTCATGTGACAAAAAATGGAAAGATTACTAAGTTTAAGATTTCTAACGAAGATATAAATATCTGCTTAGTTATAGTTTAACAGAACTTTAATTAAAAAAGCGATTATCTCTTTCGAAACAATCGCTTTATTTGATTCAGCTGTTGTATTTAATGCAAGTTGGTAACTTTGCTTTGTTCTATCACTGCTGTAAAATCATTGACTAAACGATTTCCATAATCATCTAAAAGTTCTAAAACTCGATGCTGATTATCTGATTTTACAATTAATCCTGCATGATATTCTAGCGGCACTATAAAGCAAACTTCAGGATCTGTAAAGGATGATAAGTTAGGATGCTGGAATTTAGACAATGTTAAAACAATTCCTGCATATTCTTTTTTGACTTTAGGTAAAATGTATTTTGTTCCTTTTACCAACCCATCTTCAATTGCAGCCCACTCTTTCCATAAATTGATATTCGATGCTTCGGCAACCATTTCTGCTAAATGTGCTCCCCCTACGCGTGAGGACGTTTCCAGAAAATAAATCTGTCCATCTTCATTGCTTTTTATAAACTCTGTATGAGCAGCTCCATGTTTCAAACCAAAGCCTTTCATTACTTTCTCATTTAATTTTTTTATAGCTTTATCATCATCAGAATTATATTCAATAACGGCAGAACGAAAAACACCGCCACCTTGAGAAATTTCCATTGGTGTTGCTAAATATTTTGAAGTCAAGCTAAAGATTACTTTACCTTCTAAAATCAAACTATCGCAGTGATATACATCGCCCGGTTTAAATTGTTCTAATAAATATTTGAATCTATTATTACCCATTTCGTTGATATGAATCCAGAGATTGTCTTTGTCATAAACTTTTATAATCCCTGATGCCGAAGCTTCTGAACGAGGTTTTAAAACCCATGGAGCTTCAATAGTATCAGCAAAAGTGTTGATGTCATGATCGTTAAATAAAGAACAAAAAGCTGGAATGGGTATTCCACAACTTTTGGCTCTCATACGCATGGCGAGTTTATCTCTAAAATAGCGTCCGGTGGTTTGTCCCATTCCGTCAATACGAAGATTTTCCCTCAAATAAGTAGCTTTTTCAACATCATAATCATCTAATGCGACAATAGCATCAATTTTAGTTGACTTCATAAAATTCCCAACACCTAACAACAGATGTTCTAAATTCCAATCTACGTCCTGACCTTCCATATAAAAAATCTCATCAATATGTTGATGCGGCCACGGTTTGTCCTTCAGTTTTTCACTCGTCACTAAATAAACTTTGTTGCCTAACTTTTTTAAATTAATTAAAAAATCGGCACCTTTGAAATAATTTGAAATACAAAGAAAGGTTTTAGCGTTTTTCATTGGTTATAAATTTTCTATGAATTTAGTTAATAAATGAACACCAAATGCTGTAGCATGTTTACTTTTTGCAAATTCATCATCTCCAAAAGCCACACCTGCCACATCAAGATGTGCCCAAGCTTTATGTTCATGTGTAAAATATTCTAAAAATTTGGCAGCACTGATAGCTCCTGCAACTGGTTTTCCACTATAATTTTTGACATCAGCAATATCACTTTCAATATCTGATTTATATGCGTCCCAAAGCGGTAATTGCCACAAACGCTCTCCTATTGAATCGCCGCTTTCTTGCAGTTTACTGCTCATTTCTTCATTATTCGTAAACAATGCTCCACATTCATAACCAAGAGTTGCCACACTGCTTCCGGTAAGTGTTGCGATATCAACGATATATTCTGGTTTGAAATTTTTAATTAAATACGATAATCCATCCGCTAAAACAAGTCTTCCTTCGGCATCCGTATCAATAATTTCTATAGAATGTCTGCTGTAACTGTGAATTACATCGCTGGGTAAAAATGATTTGGCATCCACGGCATTTTCAGCACAAGGAACAATTGCAGTTACTTTTACAGGTAATTGTAAATCGGCGATTAGTTGCATTGCACCAAATACAGCGCCACCACCAGCCATGTCACATTTCATGTGGACCATTCCTGCTGTTTTTATATTTAATCCTCCGGTATCGAAAGTGATTCCTTTTCCAACTAGACCAACGTGCTTCATCTGTTTACCTTCGGTAGTTGGAGTGTAATTCATGATAATAAACTGTGGTTCATTTTCGCTTCCTTTTCCAACGGCTAAAAATGCACCAAGACCAGCTATTTTTGAAGCTTCATAACCCAGTACTTCAACATCAAATCCGTATTTTTCACCTGTTTCCTTAGCCCAATTTGCCAAATATTTTGGGTTGATTATATTAGGAGGTAAATCGACTAAATTGTATGTGCTCAGTTGCGCTTTTGCAATTTTAATTCCTTTTTTTGCTGCGGCCAAATAATCATTTTCGGTTACTAGATTTAGCGTAAATTCAGGATTTAAAAAAGGGTGTTCTACTTTTACGGATTTAAAATGACCTAAATTATAGGTTCCCAAAAGCAAACCGGAAATCATTGCTTCAATTTGTTCTTCAAAACATTGTTCGGGTATAACTAAAGCTAGATTCGAACTGAAATTTTCTTTCTGTTTGGATGAAATACGTCTAAAAATAGTTTTTAAAGATTTGTAATCAATCGATTTACCCAAACCAATAAAAATATAAGTATTGTCATTTTTTTCGGCTAAATAGTGTGTGTCTTTTTTGCCAAAAAAAACCTTAGAAGCAATTTCCAGTTCATTAAATACAATGGGGACAATACTTTTTGAATAGGTTTCAAAAACTGGAATCAAGATTGTACCTGAAAAACTATCTAAATTTGTAATTGTTTTTGTTATCATTTTTCTTTAATTTTTATAGCTTTTTGATCGAATTTTAGGATAATATGTATGTTTTATTTTTTTATATTCATTTGTAATAATTGAGCTTCTACGAATCTTTTGTATTAAAAAATAACCACTCGATAGCTTTAGGAAATTCATCACTCCAATACGTTTCGCTGTGTTTCCCTTGTCTGTTGATACTTAAATTAATTTTGAATTTATCTTCTATAAATTGTTTCGAAAGTAAATCATTCTGAAACTTTTTTATGTGCTCAATCATCGTTTTACTTTCGTCACCACCAGCATATAAATATACTTTAGTGTCGGCTGTATTTTCTTTTTTCGCATCAATTTTTAATTCTGGAACTACCCAAAGTGATGGTGAAAAAATCATCAGTTTACCAAATGTTTCGGGGTTCCTAAGACCACTAAAAATACTGATTAATCCTCCCATTGAACTTCCTCCTATTCCTGTGAATTCACGTTCTTTTTTAGTTCTAAAATTAGTGTCAACATAAGGTTTTAGTGTATCCGTCACAAAACGGATGTATTTCTTGCCTTGTCCTTTTCCCAAAACAGTTTTTCCTACATTATATTCCTTTATGCGGTCTTCGTCAGCGTGTTCTATGGCAATAATAATTATTTTTCCAATTTTATACTCGGACATAACTGCCAGTTTTTTGTCAATTTCCCAATTTCCAAATTCAGCTTTTTCATTAAATAAATTTTGAGCATCCTGCAAATACATCACTGGATAGCTCTCACTCGAATTATCATAATCATGTGGTAAAAGCGCCCAAATTTTCCTTGTTTTGTTCAGTTGCGGAATTTTAAATTCATCTGATATCAACTGTACTTGTGGCAAGTAGGATTGTTTAAAAGGAAGCCAGTTTCTTCTCCATCGAGCTACATGCTCTTTCTGTACGCCAGTATGCGCCATAGTGGAGCGATTTTCAGTTCGATTTCCGTGGGAATCAATTTCGACTTCACTCCAATCCCCTTTTGTAAATTTATACAAAAGCTCAGTTGGGTAATCAAAATCATGCGGAAATTTATAATGATAAGAGCTATTTCCAATTTTCTCCATCAGAAAATCTTTGTCTTGCGTGCGCCAATTATTAAAATTTCCAGAAATGTAAACTGGTCGCAAATCATCTTCATCAGTAGTCAGGATAATGTGCAATCCAGTATTTATTGTGGAACTATTTAAATTAAGGTTAAATGTGGTATTATCTGTATTCATTATGTGCATGCGCTTCTTAAATTATAAATAATAGTAAATATAGTGGATTGCTTTTGGATATAAAAGAAAAAGAAAACCCAATAGCGAATCAATTTTGCTATTGGGTTTTCATAAATGAAATCTAATTAAATTAATTTTACTTCTGACGGCTTTTTAAAACTTCTACGACATCATCAAGTTTAAAACCTTTTGCTTGCAATAAAATTAAATAATGAAACAATAAATCAGCACTTTCACTCAAGAACAAATCATCATTATCATCCTTAGCTTCGATAACAACTTCTATTGCTTCTTCTCCAACTTTTTGTGCAATTTTGTTGATTCCTAATTGGAATAAAGAAGCAACATAACTTTTCTCAGAATCAGCATTTTCTCTACGGGTTTCAATAGTTTGTTCTAAGTGTGAAATAAATCCATAATCAGCTTTATTTTCTGTTTGCCAACAGGTATCTGCACCCGTATGACATGTTGGTCCAACTGGCTTTGCTTGTATCAATAATGTATCACCATCGCAGTCATTTTTTATATCAACCAAGTTTAAAAAGTTGCCGCTCTCCTCGCCTTTTGTCCAAAGTCTTTGTTTAGAACGGCTAAAAAATGTTACTTTTTGCGTGTCAACAGTTTTACGATATGCTTCTTCATTCATGTACCCTAACATTAAAACGGCTTTGGTCTCGCTGTCTTGTATAATGGCTGGAATTAATCCGTCTGTATTTTTTGAGAAATCTATGTTCATAATTTTAGTCTAAAGTTTTAAAGTCGAATGTCTTAAAGTAAAACTATTAAATTCGTACTTCAATATTGTTATTTTTAAGAGCTTCTTTTAATGTTTTGATTTCAATTTCTTTAAAATGAAATACACTTGCTGCTAAGGCTGCATCGGCTTTCCCTTCTAGAAATGAATCTACAAAATGCTGAATGTTTCCTGCACCTCCCGAAGCAATAATTGGAATATTAACCAGTTCCGAAAGTTTGGCCAAAGCCTCATTAGCAAATCCATTTTTTGTTCCGTCATTATCCATCGAGGTGAATAATATTTCACCTGCGCCACGTTGCTCCACTTCTTTTGCCCAATCAAATAAATTCAGTTCTGTAGGTACTTTTCCACCTACTAAATGTACAATCCAATGACCGTCAATTTGCTTGGCATCAATTGCAACTACAACACATTGGCTTCCAAATTTTTGTGCCAAATCATTGATCAACTGTGGATTTTTAACAGCTGATGAATTAATCGAAACCTTATCAGCTCCATTTTGCAATAAAACATCAACGTCCTTAACAGAGGAAATTCCGCCACCTACTGTAAATGGAATATTAATAGTTGCAGCTACTTTCCGAACCAAATCAATTAATGTTTTCCTTCTTTCTTCGGTTGCCGAAATGTCCAGAAAAACCAATTCATCAGCTCCTTCATCCGAATATATTTTGGCTAATTCAACCGGATCTCCGGCATCACGTAAGTCTACAAAGTTGACACCTTTTACGGTTCTTCCGTTTTTTATGTCAAGACAAGGAATTATTCTTTTTGTTAACATTTTTTTTAATTGTTACACAGAGATTCGCAAAGGTTTCGCAGAGATACACAAAAATCTTGGTGAATCTTTGCGTCTTCTTTGTGCTTCTTCGCGAAATAATCTATTTATTTATTTATTATGTAGTTTTCTAACTGTTTCAATGAAATTCTTCCTTCGTAAATAGCTTTACCGATGATCGTTCCTTCACAACCTAATTCGGCAAGTCTTGGTAATTCATCAAAAGTAGAAATTCCACCAGATGCGATCAATTTTAAACTTTTATTTTCATTCAAAATCTTCGCATACAAATCAAAACTTGGTCCTTCTAGCATGCCGTCTTTGGCAATATCAGTACAAATTACATATTGAATTCCTTTACTTTGATAGTCTTGAATAAACGGAATCAAATCTTCATTTGAATCTTCTAACCAGCCAGAAACAGCTACTTTTTCATTATTAGCATCTGCTCCCAAGATAATTTTATCAGAACCATATTCTGCAATCCATTTTCCGAATAACTCTCTATTTTTCACCGCAATACTACCTCCAGTTATTTGATTAGCACCACTTTCAAACGCAATTTTCAAATCGGAATCAGCTTTCAATCCACCTCCAAAATCAATTTTCAGACTAGTTTGAGTTGCAATTTGTTCTAATATTTTATAATTCACGATTTGGCTTGATTTTGCTCCATCTAAATCTACCAAATGTAAATATTCAATTCCGTGCGCTTCAAATTCCTTGGCAACTTCAAGCGGGTTTTCGTTGTAAATAATTTTGGTGTTGTAATCTCCTTTTGACAAACGGACACATTTCCCGTCGATGATGTCTATTGCTGGTATTATTCTCATTATAATTAGTCTTAAAGTTTGAAAGTCGAAAGTCAAAAAGACTCAACTTAAAGTTGTAAAAAATTTGCTAAAATTTGTTCGCCAACATCACCGCTTTTCTCGGGATGAAATTGTGTTCCGTAAAAATTATTTTTCTTCAATGCTGATGCGTATTCTACTTCATAATTTGTAGTAGCAATCGCATCAGGACAATTTGGCGCATAAAAACTATGTACCAAATACATGTACTCTTTTTCAGCAATTCCCTTGAACAGATTTGATTTCAAATTATAAATTTGATTCCAACCCATTTGTGGTACTTTTACTTTTGGAGTGAATTTGACCACATCTACATCAAAAATTTCCAAGCCAGCAGTGTTCCCTTCTTCTGATTTGTTGCACATCAATTGCATACCCAAACAAATCCCTAAAACAGGTTGTTTTAAAGTTGGAATTAATACATCAAGACCGCTGTCTATAAGCATTTTCATTGCAGAACTTGCTTCACCAACACCAGGAAAAATAACCTTATCTGCCGCTTTTATTTCCTTCCAATCGTTACTAAGTATTGCTGTAAAACCCAAGCGCTCTATGGCAAACATAATGCTTTGAATATTTCCGGCTCCGTAGTTTATAATTACTATTTTCATTTATTTAGTCTTAAAGTCGAAAGTCGAAAGTCCTAAAGTCATTTGCAAAACCCTTTTAAGGGACTTTTGACTTTAAGACCTTTGACATTATGACTTATTAAAGCATACCTTTTGTACTTGGTAAAATCATTTTTTCTGTATCACGCTTTACGGCTACTTTTATCGCTTTTGCAAAAGCTTTAAAGATCGCTTCAATTTTGTGGTGTTCATTGGTACCTTCAGCCTTGATGTTGATATTGGCTTTGGCCCCATCTGAAAACGATTTAAAAAAGTGAAAAAACATTTCTGTTGGCATTTTGCCTACCATTTCTCGTTTGAATTCGGTTTCCCAAACCAACCAATTTCTACCACCAAAATCAATTGCCACTTGAGCTAAACAGTCGTCCATTGGCAAGCAAAAACCATAACGTTCAATACCTAATTTATTACCCAATGCCTTTGCAAAAACTTCTCCAAGCGCAATAGCAGTATCTTCAATAGTATGGTGTTCATCTACTTCAAGATCACCTTTTACAAGGATTTCAAGGTCCATCTGCCCATGGCGCGCAATTTGATCTAGCATGTGATCAAAAAACGCAATTCCGGTTTCAATTTTACTTTTACCCGTTCCGTCTAGATTTAAATTGATGTAAATATCAGTTTCATTGGTCTTTCTTGAAATGGTTGCTGAACGTTCTTCTAATTTCAGAAATTCATAGATTTCTTTCCATGAAGTGGTTTGTAAAGCAATAAACGAATCCAATTCTTCTCTTTTTGAAGCTATTTCATTACCTCCTAAAGCTTCATCAGTGTTGATAAAAATCCCTTTCGCGCCTAAGTTTTTCGCTAATTCTACATCTGTAATTCGGTCTCCAATTACAAATGAATTTTGCAAATCATATGCTGGATTATCGATGTATTTAGTAAGTAATCCTGTTGCTGGCTTGCGTGTAGGAGCATTTTCGTGTGGGAACGTTTTATCGATCAAAACTTCACTAAAAACAACACCTTCATTTTCAAAAGCTTTCATAATCAGGTTATGTACAGGCCAAAAATTCTCTTCAGGATGCGAAGCTGTTCCTAAACCATCTTGATTGGTAACCATAACCAATTCAAAATCCAATTCTTTTGCAATTTTACCTAAAAACTGAAAAGCGTTTGGATAAAATTCTAATTTTTCAAAACTGTCCAGTTGGTAATCATTTGGCTCTAAAACCATTGTTCCATCACGGTCTATAAAAAGTATTTTTTTCATCAAAAAAAGTATAAAGTGTAAGGTTTAAAGTTGTCTTAAAACTTCAATTAATTTTTCGTTTTCTTGTTCTGTTCCTACAGTCAATCGCAATGTATTTTCGCAAAGTGCTTGTGTAGTTCTATTACGAATTACAATACCTTTTGCTATTAATTCAGCATATCTTTTGTTAGCGTCATCCACTTTTACTAAGATAAAGTTTGCCTCAGTAGGAAATATTTTTTCTATAAAATTTACTTGAAGTAATACATTAAATAAAGCTTCTCTTTGTTCAATAATAGAGTTAATTTCAGAATTGATTTTGTCTTTTTCTTGCAAACGATTTAAAGCTCTTTTCTGTGTAAGTTCATTTACATTATAAGGTGGTTTAATTTTGTTTAAAACAGAAATTACTTCTACAGAACTGTAGCAAATTCCCAGTCTTATTCCTGCTAAACCATAAGCTTTAGACAATGTTTGGGTGATCACTAAATTAGGATAGCCATCTAATTCATTGCTCCAACTGTCTTTCTTTGAAAAATCAATATAAGCCTCATCTATCACAACTAAACCTTTAAAGTTTTGCAAAAGATAAACCACACTTTCATCCGAAAAAGAATTTCCAGTAGGATTATTAGGTGAACACAAAAAGATGATTTTAGTGTTTTCATCTATTGCTTCCATTATCTTTTCAATTTGTGGCTGAAAATCATCTGAAAGTAACACTTCTCTATTTTGAACAGCATTAATATTGGCTAAAACACCATACATACCGTATGTGGGTGGCAGTGTGATTACATTATCCACTTTAGGTTCGCAAAAAGCTCTAAAAAGTAAATCTAATACTTCATCACTTCCGTTTCCTAGTAAAATTTGATTCGTTTTTAAATTTCTTTGCTTTGCTAAAACGTCTTTTACCTGAACTTGCTGCGGGTCTGGATATCTATTTACTCCATTTTCAAACGGATTTTCATTGGCATCTAGAAATATCATTTCGGCTGTGTCAAAATCCTCAAATTCATCTCTAGCAGATGAGTAAGGCTTCATAATTTTCACATTGTCTCGTACCAAAGTATTTATATCAAAACTATTTTCCATCTTCAATTGCTTTTAATCGTAATGTAACAGCATTTTTGTGCGCTTGCAAACCTTCGGCTTCTGCCATTATTTCAATAGCTTTACCAATGTTTTGTATTCCTTTTTGGGATATTTTTTGAAAAGTCATCGCTTTTGTAAAACTATCTAAATTTACACCACTGTAATTCTTGGCATAACCATTTGTTGGCAATGTATGATTTGTTCCTGATGCGTAATCACCTGCGCTTTCAGGAGTATAATTCCCAATGAATACAGATCCGGCATTTTGAACTCCATTGCTGTAAAAATCATCAAATTCTGAGTTTATTATAAAGTGTTCTGGTCCGTATTCGTTGATTAAATCCAAAGCGATTTTATCATTTTCTACAAAAATTAATTTGGAGTTAGCGATTGCTTTTTCGGCAATAGTTTTTCTGGGTAACGCCTCCAATTGAATTTGAATTTCAGTCTCTACAGAATCAATTAATTTTCGTGAAGTAGAAACTAAAATCACCTGACTGTCCGCTCCGTGTTCAGCTTGTGACAATAAATCAGAAGCTACAAAAGCCGGAACTGCGCTATCATCAGCAACAATAAGTAATTCCGATGGACCTGCCGGCATATCGATAGCCACGCCAAATTGTGTAGCTAACTGTTTAGCAACTGTCACAAATTGATTTCCAGGGCCAAAAATCTTATATACTTTAGGGATAGTTTCCGTTCCAAAAGTCATTCCAGCGATAGCCTGAATTCCTCCAACTTTTAATATTTTAGTTACACCGCATAAATTTGCAGCATATAAAATAGCAGGATTTATTGCTCCGTTTTTATCTGGAGGTGAACATAGTACAATTTCCTTACATCCTGCAATTTCTGCAGGTACAGCTAACATTAAAACAGTAGAAAATAATGGAGCAGTTCCCCCCGGAATATACAATCCTATTTTTTGAATAGGTCTTTTTTCCTGCCAGCAGCTAACTCCTTCAATTGTTTCTACAGTTACTCTATCTGTTTTTTGAGCAATGTGAAATTTTTTAATATTTGATTTTGCAAGTGCGATTGCATCTTTTAATTCAGCAGAAACAGTGGCTATAGCCAGATCAATTTCCTCTTTTGAAACTTCGATTGTGTCAACTGTAACTCCATCAAAAAGTGAAGTATATTTAGTCACAGCCTCATCCCCTTTTTTTTGTACTTCCTTAAATATTTCTTTAACAGTAGCTTCAATATCATCTACCGTTTTTGTAGGTCGTTCTAAAATACTAGACCACGTTTCTGGTTTTGGATTGTATATTTTGTTCATTGTATTGTTTTTAACCGCAAAGTTCACAAAGGTTTTCGCAAAGTTCGCAATGAATTTTTACTAAAATAAGTTATAATTTAAAGCTCTTACAAGACCATTTTTTCAATTGGACAAACTAAAATACCTTCGGCACCAGCTTCTTTTAACTGATCAATAACGTCCCAAAAAGTATCTTTGTCAATTACAGAGTGTACACTGCTCCATCCTTCTTGTGCCAATGGTAAAACGGTTAAACTTCTTAAAACAGGAAGAATTTCCCCTATAGCTTCAATCTTATCATTAGGAACGTTCATCAAAATGTATTTTGACTTTCTAGCTCTTAAAACCGACTCGATTCTGAATTTCAACGTGTCGATAATTTTTTGAGATTCTGGACTTACTTTTGGAGAAACAGCTAAAACTGCTTCACTTTTAAATATAACTTCAACTTCTTTTAAATTATTTTTAAATAAAGTACTTCCACTGGAAACAATATCTACAATTGCATCAGCAAGACCAATGTTTGGCGCAATTTCCACCGAACCTGAAATTTGGTGAATGTCAACCGTAACACCTTTTGAAGTAAAAAAGTCAAGTACTGTTTTAGGATACGATGTAGCAATACGCATTCCATCAAGATCTTTGACAGATTTGTATTCAAATGATTTAGGCACAGCAACAGATACTTTGCATTTTGAAAACCCTAATTTTTGAATGACTTCAATATTTCTGCCTTTTTCAACCAATAAATTATCCCCAACAATAGCAATATCTACTACGCCATCCATTAAATATTGTGGAATGTCTGAATTTCTTAAGTAAAGAACTTCAAGTGGAAAGTTAGACGCTTCGGCTTTTAATTGGTCGATTCCGTTATCAATGGAGATACCCGCATCTTTTAGAATTTGAATGCTGTCTTCGTTTAAACGACCTGATTTTTGAATTGCAATTTTTAATGTACTCATTTTTTTGTTTTTTGTTTTTTTAGAATGATAATGTTCGAGTACAATGTGAGGAAATAAAAAACCCGTTTGATGTACTCAAACGGGTTTTTAAATATGATGATTTACATGCATACCATTAACACATCGCTTGAGAGCAATAATGAAAATGATGATGATGTAATTGTATTGTAAACATGTGTTTTATTTTTTCTCTGCAAAGATAGATTCTTTTTTAATTAAAAAGCAATTAATACTTTAACTAAATATTACTTTTTTGTTAAAATATTTTTTTAATCCTTTTCCGCCTCATTTGTAGGAGTAATTTTCTCTGTTTTACTATCAGCAGAAGCACTATTAGTTCTAATTTCGGTGTGACGAACTTCGCCTCCTGTTGTACCCGTTTGTTGTGAAAAAAACACAGCGATGATTGCAACAACTGTCGCGATATAAGAAACTAGATTTGCTTTTGGCTTGTTTTTCAAATTGGAATAAAGGCCAAACAATGATGTAATTGCCAGCGCATATAAAACAAGTGCAAGTTTTTCGGCCATTTCTTCGTGTTCGTGAATAATTGCTTTTCCTATTACTGGGAAATCTTCCTCCATTTCTTCCGCTCCTTCACCAGTAGACATGCTAAAAAAGCCAAAAACAGCTGCAATGACAAATAATACATAAGCTGTATTTTGTGCGGATTTATTCTTGAGTACTATTCCAGCGATTAAAATTCCAAGTCCAAGGATTGTCCAATAATAGGAAAATGGTTTACAACTAGGTGTAAGTGTGCATCATTTATATTTTAAAGTTTTGTTTTTTTGCTGACTAGATATAATAAATTTATTTTTTATTAATTAACCAGATCAAAAACTCCTTTTGTTAATAGTCTTGAAGAGGCATTAATTGCAGTATTAGGAAGTATTTCGACAAAATTTTCAGACTTCTCGCCTATTGTAACGCTTACTTTCTTGAATGAATACCCGTTTTTTTCATTCTTGACTAAAAGTACAAAATTTTTATTGTTTTCTGTCACCAATGCTTCAGCAGGAATCGCTAAACCTTTTTTAGAATCGATAATTATTTCAGACTCTACAAACATTCCCGTCAACAGTTTTTGTTTTATGGCATCGTCTAAATGTCCATGAATATTAATCGTTCTGTCATTTCCTTCTATTGATTTTCCCACCAAATGTACATCGGCATTAAAAACTTCTTTGGATGCTTCAGGAACTTTAAAATGTATTTTTTGTCCAATTTTCACATTCAAAATATCTTTTTCAAAAACAGCTAATTCTAAATGCAAGTGATCCGTATCAACAATTTCCAGAATCACATCCGAAGGCGCTACATACATACCTATATTGGCATTCATGATTACAATATCACCCGTTATTGGAGAAAAAATAGTGATTGTTGAAGTCAAAATTCCTCTTTCTACATTTCTAGGATTAATGTTCAAAAGCAGTAATTTGGCACGTAAACTTTGATGCGTAGCTTTGGCTCTTTTATATTCGCTTTCGGCTTTTAAGTAGTTTTTTTGAGAAGTAATTTTTTCATCGTACAAGGTTTTTTGGCGGTCGTATTCTGATTTCAAGAAATTTAGTTGCTCCGCCACTTCCATATACTCTTTTTGAATATCTAAAAATTCGGTGTTTTGTAAAGTCAATAAAGCTTGTCCTTTTGTAACTCTGTTTCCAACCAAAAGCGTTGTCGATTTTACATAACCACCCATAAAAGTGTTCACTTTAGCTCGGTTTTGTGGCGGTACATCAATTTTCCCTGATGCTTTTACGGTAACATCAAAATCCTGTTCTGTCGGACTCGCAATCTCCATTCCTGAAGATTTGAATTGAGTGGCAGATACTGTAATTAAACCGTTATCTTTTTGTTCTACTTCCTCCGTTTTTGATTCTTTACAAGAAAATAAAGCAAGAGATAAAGCGATTATATATAGAGATTTTTTCATTAGTTGTATTTTAAAAATTTAGGTATTGTAAATCTAATTGGGTTTGGTTGTATTGCAAAATAGAATCTAAATATTCCACTTGAATGGTTGTGGCATTTTCTAGACTTTGAATGTATTGGAAAAAATCAATTTCACCATGCTTGTAGCTGTTGTTTCCCACCTTTATAATCTCATCCGATAATTTTTTACCGTATTGATTGTAGTAGTTTATTGCCTCCTGATGTTTTGCTAATTCATTCTTTTTTTGAGTGATGTACTTCTCTATTTTCGTAGTTTCATTTTGCTTTTGTTGTTCCCAACTTTGCAATTCAAGCTGTGCTACTTTACTTCTTGCAACTTGTCCTGAGAATAAAATTGGTACAGCAACTCCAACTTGAAAACCATACAAAGACTGCGATAATCCATTATTTCTTCCTTGAAAATAATCAAGGTTAATATCCGGTAGCCAATGTTGTTTTTGCAACATAATTTGGTTTTTATAATTAGATGTAATACTTTCTAAATAAACAGTATATAATGTTTTACTTGTTTCATCAATAGAAGATTCTAACGGTGTAATTTTATTGCTTTTTACCACAATAGTTCCATCGGTTTGAAGTAAGGATTGCAACAATTCGTACTGTGCTTTTTTATCATTTTCAATCTGCGAGAGCTTAGTTCTTATTTGCCTAAACTTGGCTTGAGCCGTAATTTTTTCCAAATAATTTGTTTCTCCTAATTCAAAACGTCTGTCACTGGCTTTGGAGAAATTTTGATACAAACTGTCCAAATACTGATACAGTTTTTCTTGATGTTGCAAATAAACAATGTGCTGATAGGATTTGGCTACAGCCAAAGAAAGTTTGTTTTTTTGAATATCAAAATTGGCTTTCTCCTTTTCGAATTCAGAAGAAAATACTTTTTTC
This sequence comes from Flavobacterium glaciei, assembly GCF_003350545.1. Taxonomy (GTDB): domain Bacteria; phylum Bacteroidota; class Bacteroidia; order Flavobacteriales; family Flavobacteriaceae; genus Flavobacterium; species Flavobacterium glaciei. The sequence goes on along the minus strand of NZ_QQBA01000009.1, from coordinate 54,274 downwards.
TGTGCTCCGTAAACCGTTGGAAAAGCAAAACGTTGTTGCACGCCAAAAACACGCAAAGGCAGTTCATTCAGTGCCAAATTATTTTGATCGTAACTGTAATAAATATTAGTTTTATCAAAAGTATTTGCCGTTTTGATATTGGCTTTTGTTTTATCCACTTGCAATTGAGCCGCTTTAATTCCTTTATTATTTTGCATTGCTCTCGACAATAAACTATCCAATTCCGGATTGGTATTTTGGGAAAAAGACAACGAAGAACTCAACAATAACAAAATGATATAAGTGGAACTTTGATGCTTCTTAAACTTCGCTTTTTTGAAGGATTGACTTTCAAAAACCTTATATAAAATAGGCAGCACAATCATCGTCAAAATAGTTGCCGTAAATAATCCGCCTATGACTACCGTTGCTAATGGTCGTTGCACTTCGGCCCCTGCTGAAGATGAAATTGCCATCGGTAAAAACCCCAATGCGGCGGCAGCGGCAGTCAATAATACCGGACGTAATCTATCTGTAGTACCTTTTAAGATTAATTCATCCATGTCTTTCATTCCTTGGTGTTTAAGTTCTTTAAAATGTTCGATGAGCACTATTCCATTTAAAACTGCGATTCCGAAAAGTGCAATAAAACCAACCCCTGCCGAAATACTGAAAGGCAAATCACGCATCCATAAAAATAGAACTCCACCTACTGCTGACAACGGAATTGCTGAATAGACCATTAACGCTTCTTTCACGGAGCCAAATGCAAAATATAAAAGGATAAAAATCAAAAATAATGCGATAGGAACTGCAATCATCAATCTGGCTTTGGCACTTTGTAAATTTTCAAATTGTCCACCATATTTCACGTAATATCCTGCTGGTAATTTGATTTTGTTTTTTACAATTTGCTGAATATCAGTAACTACACTCTGTAGATCTCGATTCCTAACGTTGATTCCCACTACAATTCTTCTATTCGTGTTATCTCTAGAAATTTTTGCAGGACCTTCAGTATATTCGATCGAAGCCAACTCGCGCAAGGGAATTTGTTCGCCGTTTGGAGTTGGAACGTATAAATTACGTAAATCCTCAATATCTCGTCGGTTGGTTTGATCCAAACGTACAACCATATCAAAACGTTTTTCGCCTTCAAAAACAGTTCCAACGGTTTTTCCGGCAAAGCCAAGCGCAATCATTTCGTTCAAATCGGCAATATTCAGCCCATAACGGGCAATTTTAGAACGATCATAAACGACGGACATTTGCGGTAAACCTTCCGTTTTTTCGATGATAATATCCGAAGCACCTTCTACTTTTGCAATTGCATTTTTAATTTCCTCAGCCTTTTCAGCCAAAATAGTTAGGTCTTCGCCAAAAACTTTAACAGCAACATCTGAACGCGTTCCCGAAATTAATTCGTTGAAACGCATTTCTATCGGCTGCGTAAATTCGATTTCCATATTTGGAATTTGATTTTCTAAAGCTTCTTTTATTTTATCTGCCAATTCATCTTTGGTGGAAGCCGAAGTCCATTCGGATTTGGGTTTCAATTTCACAATGACATCGCTTTCTTCCATAGACATCGGGTCAGTAGGCACTTCGGCAGCACCAATTCTACTGACAACCTGTGTAACTTCTGGAAAGTTTTTAAGGATTATTTTTTCAATTTTTGTAGTAATTGCAATCGTCTTAGTCAATGAAGTTCCAGTTTTTAAAACGGGCTGAATCACAAAATCGCCTTCGTCAAGAGTAGGAATAAATTCTCCACCCATGGTTGCAAAAAGAGCCGAAGCCAGAACTAATAAGCCAAGTGCACCATATAAAACTTTTTTGGTATTGGCTATAGCCCAAGTAATTATAGGCAAATACCATGAATTTAACTTATGGATTAACCTGCTGGATAATGAGTTTGGATTTTCCTCTTTTGGTTTTAAAAACAAAGAAGAAACAACAGGAACATAAGTGAAACAAAAAATCATGGCGCCTAATAATGCAAAACTAAACGTCATTGCCATCGGTTTGAACATTTTACCTTCGATTCCGGATAAGGATAGAATTGGAATAAAAACTATCAGAATAATCAACTGGCCAAAAATAGCCGAATTCATCATTTTGGCAGCGCTTTTATAAGTGATTTGGTCAATTTCTAGCTGTCGCTCTTCCTTGCGAAGATTGACTAAATGAGCAGATTTATTAGCTATTTGAAATGCGATAAATTCGACAATAATTACAGCACCATCGATGATAATTCCAAAATCTATCGCACCCAAACTCATTAGATTGGCATCGATACCAAAAATATTCATGAACGAAATGGCAAACAATAAACACAATGGAATAACAGAAGCAACAACCAAGCCCGAACGCCAGTTTCCCAATAACAAAATGACAACAAAAATCACTATTAAGCATCCTAAAATCAAGTTTTCGGCAACGGTAAAAGTCGTTTTTCCCACTAACTCACTTCGTTCTAAAAATCCATTGATGTAAACACCTTCGGGTAGTGATTTTTGGATTTCTGCAACTCTACTTTTAACATCATCAATAACTTGCTTAGAGTTTCCACCTTTGAGCATCATGACTTGTCCCAAAACTTTTTCTCCTTCGCCATTTCCCGTGATGGCACCAAAACGGTTGGCGTGACCGTAACGAATTTGCGCTACATTTTTGATATAAACCGGTAAACCATTAGTATTTGTAACCACAATATTGCCAATATCTTCCAGTGAATTTACTTTTCCTTCACCTCTGATGAAATAACTTTGATTTATTTTTTCGATATAGGCACCGCCAGCAATACTGTTGTTTTTTTCCAAAGCGGTAAAAACATCAGCGGTAGTGATGTGCATCGCTTTTAAACTCGATGGACTAATTGCAATTTCATATTGTTTTAAAAATCCACCCCATGTGTTGATTTCTACAACACCTTTGATTCCGGATAACTGGCGTTTTACTACCCAATCCTGAATGGTGCGCAAGTCAGTTACGGAATAATTATTCTTAAATTCTGGTTTTACTTCTAAAGTATATTGATAGATTTCACCAAGTCCGGTGGTAATTGGACCCATTTCTGGTGTTCCAAAACCTTGCGGGATTTTTTCAGAGGCCGTTTTAATTTTCTCAGCGATAAGTTGTCTTGGAAGATACGTTCCTAAATTCTCATCAAAAACAATGGTAACAACGGACAAACCAAATTTAGAAATCGATCGAATTTCTTTGACACCTGGCAAATTAGCCATTTCAATCTCAACAGGATACGTGATAAACTGTTCAATATCTTGCGTTGAAAGATTACGAGAAGTTGTAATTACCTGAACTTGGTTGTTCGTTACATCAGGAACTGCTCCAATAGATATTTGGAAAACAGAAAACAAACCAAATCCGAAAACCCCTAAAGTAAAGAGTAAGACAATCAGTTTATTTTTTAAGCTAAAAGCAATAATTTTTTCGAGCATTTTTATCTTATTTATACTTCAAAAGTAAAGTTTAAAGATAAGGATTTCCTTAAGAACTACTTAAGGTCTACTTCAAATAAACTTAATACCACTCGTGTTCCTATATTTTCTTCACTGGTAATTGCAATATCAATAGTAAGCAACGAACAGAGTCTTTTTACAATAGACAAACCCAATCCGGTTCCTTTTATTTCAGGGTGTGCATTCGATTGTGAACGATAAAATTGATTGAAAATATTCTCTAAGTCATCCGCAGGAATTCCTATCCCAGAATCAATGATATGGCATTCAATTCTAGACGCTACACTTTTTATATGTACCGTTAAATTCCCGTTTTGATTTGAATATTTCAACGCATTAGAAATCAAATTATTGACAATAATTAAAAATAGATAACTATCTGTTTCTATGTAATAATCTCTCGAAAATTGTGTAGTGATAGTAATGTTTTTAGACTGTATCGCAGTAGAGTTTCTGGCAATAGTATCTAAAAATATAGCATTCAAATAGACTTTTTCTATTTTTAAACTCTGTTTTTGATTTTCAAATCGGGCCAATAAAAGCAATTGATCAACCAAATGATTCAACCGATCGACTTCGGTAACACAAAAATTAATTTTTTCTTCATATTCAGCAGGATTTCGAGGTTTTCGAATCAAAACTTCCAATGTTCCTTTGATAACCGTTAAAGGCGTTCTTAATTCATGCGATGCATCCGAGGTAAATTGTTTTTCTCTTTCTATAGCAGTTTCAATTCTATCTAATAAATTATTTATGGTTTGAGACAGAATATACAATTCGTCACGGTTTTGTGGTAATGGAATTCTGGATGTCAGATTGTCTTTAGTAATAATATTAGAAGTCGTAATTATGGAACTAATAGGTTTTATGCTCCTTCCCGCAATAAATCGTGCTATAAAGAAAAGTACCATTAGAATTAAAGGATAAACAATTAGCAAGACCTCAAATAAATTATTAAGTACCATCGTAGCATCTTCTAAGGACATTGCAATTATGATGTACCCAATAATTTTTGTTTTTTGATAAATGGGAACCTGAATTTGTCGAATCGCGTTATCCGCTAATTTTGTATCAAAGAGCTTGTTCTCCGCATTATTTTCATTGAAGATAAGAGAAGATTTTTTGAGATTAGGCGATTTTTCAATCACATTTCTATTTTCATCCACAAACTGAATAAATACAGGATTTACATCCAGCGTATTGTGTTCCCGTTCTTTCCATTCTTCTTTATGAATTAAATGAAAAGTGTTGCCTACAATTTCAATTTCAGATAGATGTTTATCAACTTCACTGGTAATATCATTATTCACATGACTGTAAACACTGAATTTAACAATAGAATAGATGATAAAGAAAACTACAAAAATCAATAAAGCTGTAGTCACTAAATAATGGGAGGCAATTCTATTTTTAAAGGAAAGTTGTTGCATTTTTATTTAGTCATTAGCGATGTAACCTACACCACGAACTGTTTTTATGTAGTCTTGTTCAATTTTTAAATTTAATTTTTTACGAATCGCATTCATAAAAACATCAATCACACCCGTATCATATTCAAAATGAATGTCCCAAACATCCTCGATAATTTGGGTTCTGGTGCATACTTTGCCTTTATTTTTGACCAAATACGTCAATAAATCAAATTCACGTTGAGTCAAATTTACTTCAGTATCACTAACTAAAACACGATGTTTGGTAATATCAATTTCTATCGTTCCAAGTTTTAGAATTTGATTTTCATTTTGGTTTCTAAAATGAATTTTGATGCGTTCCAGTAATTCATCAAAACTAAATGGTTTTTTGATATAATCATTGGCACCCGCTTTCAAACCTTCAATTGTTTCTTGCACCGTATCTTTGGCCGTCAAAAATAAGATTGGCGTATGACTGTTTTTCAACCGAATGGATTTACAAAGTTCTAATCCGGTCATTTTTGGTAACATCCAATCCAATAATATCAAATCGAAATTGTTCTTTTGAGTCAGTTCAAACCCTTTTAAACCATCCGAAGCACTAGTGATTGTATATCCTTCTTCTTCCAATCCTTGTTGAAGAAATTGAACAATTCCCGCTTCATCTTCCACGATTAATATGTGCATGATTGTATAAATTTAGGCTTTTATTGCATTGCAAATTTAAAGGCAATTGTACCAATATTAGCATTTAAATTGTCACTTCTTTCATAATGATTGAATCTAAAATCAATATTTTTCAAACCAAATTTCCAAATTTTTGCACCTGTGAAAATATCAGTATAATTGATTCCAAACCCATATTGATTCGCATCAAATGTAGCCAAATCAGCATCAGAGGTATAATATCTTTCTGTTGATAAATGGGTTTCATAAGGCGCATAATATTTTGAAGCCGTTTGGGTATAGTAGCGATACATTGGAAAAACGGTAAACCTATCAGATAATTTTATAGGAAGCTCAATCGTTGCGGTATGCGATTGAATATCCCAATTATCGGAATAAAAACGATAATAGGTTCGCAATATAAATCGCTCGTTGATGTAATAATTCAAACGTGCTCCAACAGGGATTTTAAATCGGGAATCCGGTAATCTTTCGATATCATCAGCCAGTTTATAAACTCCGGTATTTGTTGAACTTTCGTAAGTACTAATGTATTGTGCCTGACCGATGTAATAATTAGCTTTATCTGCAAAATAAATTCGGTGATATGGTGAAGACAATAATCCTTGTTGCTGTAAAATATCGAAGAAGATTGAAAACTGTAGTTTTTTGGTTAAAACCTGAGAGAAACCAACTGAAGCCGAATAAGAGTTTCTATTTACGCCACTTACCGTTTGAAATGCTGAAGGCAAATAATTTGTTGTGGTTTGCCCATTTTGATCCAAAACCGATACGCCATTAAAATAGCCTTGATTTAAAAAATTAGCACCATATTTTGAATATTCGTCTAATTCCGTTGGATAAATAGGCCTCCATTGATCCAGATACACATTGGCTTTCAAGCTTAATTCGGTATTTTTTTCATTAAAAAGAGTTGCAATTCCTCCTCCAAAACCAACCGAAGTATAATCATACTCATTTGAAAATGAAACATCAGTATTCCAGATAAAATTCCTGGAATCGCTGCTATGACTATAATTAGCAACAATTGACACTAATTGATCACTTTTGGAAGCACCTGAGGAAGCTTGCCAAGGAGTCCCACTGGGTCCGCCTGAACTGGAAGCTCCAGTTGAATTAAACGGGTTGATATTACTTGATGATGCTGATGAATAAGCTGATATTCCCAAATCAATCGTTAAAACATCATCATCATTTAATGGCATCGCCACAACAATATTTGAGGCAATATCAGTAAGTTTCTCCGAACCAATTCCACCTGAAACAGCTGATCTTGAACCGTCCTGATTGTAATAACTAGCTAAAAAATCGACCTCAGTACTCTCTAATACTCGTTTTTTAAATGCTGGCGCAGTAGTTTTGTCTTGCGAAAAGGCAATGCTGCTGATTAATACTAAAAGAAATAAAAATTTTATTTTCATTGTATAGAAATTACTATTTACTATCTAAATTGTTGTTTTGTAAATTAGTTGCAACCACAACCACCACCTGATTTACCACCATTGGCCCCAGCAGCTGCCTCACGATATACTTGAAAAGAAGTTTCATATCGCTCTGAAGTTCTTGCCGTTAGTTTCATGTCAGGATCATTTATTTTTTCTTTTTCATATTCTTTTACTGAACTACACGAGTGTAAAATCAGCATTACAAAAAACAAAACCGTTATTGTCTTTATCATTTTGAATGTCTTTTATTAATTATATTTTTTGATATCAATTCCTTTTGACGAATGGATTTTACCTTTATCATCAACAATAATACATTCAATCCCTTTGAGCTGATTGACTAAATCCAACCCTACTTCTACTCCAAGAACAAAAATTCCTGTAGCCAAAGCATCAGCTATTTCCGTTTGCTTTGCAAAAACAGATACACTCACCACACCAGTTGCCGGATAACCAGTTCTGGGATCAATAATATGGGAATACCGTATTCCATTAAAAATAACATACTTCTCATAACTTCCTGAAGTTTCTACAGCGCTGTCTTCTAATGGAAATGTGGCAAAAACTTTATTTTTATTCAAAGGATTTACAATTCCCACATTCCAAGGTTTCCCATCGGGTTGTTTTCCCCAAGCATTAATATCTCCGGAAACATTTACAATTCCTGAAATACAGCCTTTTGAAACCAACAAATCTTTCACTTTATCAGCAATATAGCCTTGACCAATTCCGCCCAAACCTAATTTCATTCCTTCTAATTTCAGGAAAATGGTTTGTTCTTTCTTGTTTATAATAATATTTCTGTATCCAATTTTTACAACTGATTTTTTTATGGCTTCTTCTGTTGGCATTACTTTCATCGAACCGTCAAATTTCCATATTTTGTCCATGGAAGCATACGAAATATCAAAGGCGCCATCGGTAATTTGGGAAATTTTAATAGCTCTTTCTACCAATTCAAAAACTTCAGTATCCACTTTTACAGGTTTAATTCCTGCATTACGGTTGATTTCTGAAATTTGTGTAGTCGGAATCCAATCAGAAATTAAATTCTCTATGCGTTTTACTTCGGCTACAGCCAAATCTATATATTCATTGGATTTTATGGTGTCGTTTGCAACAGCTGTAATCTCAAACGGACTTCCTAACATCGACAACTTTCTTTTATGGGCGACTTGACCAACGGAAATGAAGGTTGTCAATACTAAACATAGGGAAATTATGCTCTTCATCATTTTTCAAAGGAATGGATTAATTTGATATAATCAGCTGGAGAAAGGTTTTTGAAACCTGTAATGCCTAACACATTCCCAGTTTTGTCCAAAAGTAACACTAATGGAAAATTTCCTGATTTATTATATTTTTCAGCTAATTTTTTATTGCTCTCCATCAACTCTGGTTCGAGTTGATTTGCTTTTTTCTTTGGAAAATCAGCTTTGTAAATAACCCAATTTTGGTCGGCTTCCTTTTTAAATTCTTCTGATTTCCAAATGGTATTTTCTAATTTAATACATGGAGCACACCAATCTGATCCTGAAAAGACAAGAAGGATATTTTTATCTTCTGATAGTGAGTGCGCTATTGCTTCTTCAAAATTGGATTTCCAGTTTTGAGAATGTCCTAACGTTCCTATAAAAAGAAACAAGAACATGACCTTTTTTTTCATCTTTTAAATCTATTTTGACACCGTAAAAGTATTTATTTCTAGTGAAGTATAGTTTTCTGATTGTAAAAATTAAGACAGAATTAATTTAACAAATTTAGTACAGCTATACACGTTTTTTTATTTGTTGGACTAGACAATAACGGTCAAAGTTGTTCCAGATAATGTAGTCTGATATTGTTTTAAATTGGATGGCGCAGGTCCTGAAATTACAGTGCCTGTACTTGTAAACTGAGAATTATGTCTTGGACAAACAAAAACATTACCTGACTTTTCATAACCAAGCGTTACTCCTTCATGAGTACAAGAAGACGATACTGCCAAAAAAGTTCCTGTAGTAGTCCGTGCAATAATAATTCCTTTCATTACTATAAAACCTCCATTTGTGGCCAAAGGTCCTGTACTGGTATCAACTGTAAAATTACCTGTGGCGGCTGGTATTGATGAACCGGAGCCACTAGTACCTGAATCGTCTGAGCTACAACTTGTAGCTAAACCGGCTATACAAGCAGGCAATAAAACTGTTGCTGCCCCAAATCCTACTCTTGCAAAAAATTCTTTTCTAGTCATGATTATTTTATTTTAGGTTGGTTAATACTATTACTTACGAAAAAAAAATACCTATAGTTTTTTTTTCGTAAGAAACAGTTTTTATAAAGATGCAAAATAATTTTATGTCTGTTTTAAAATTTTAACAGTATTTATTAAGATTAATTAAACCTTATTACTCTTAAATTTAGTTTTCTCAAAATATTAAGCAATTCTTAAAAAACAGCACTAAAAAATATGTATACTTTTGTAAATAAAAATAATATTATGAATTTTTTAAAAAAGTCTTCTCCTTTTTATTATTTATTACTCTTTTACATTGCCGTAAGCTTTGTTTTAAGGGTCATACTATTTTTTCATCCTATAACACAAACCTCATTTACTTGGGCAGATACGCTGACTTTATTTTTTTTAGGGTTTGTATCTGACTTTTTTATTTTTGTTTTACTTAGTTGCTTTTTATGGGTCTATCTTATTTTTATCTCCAATTCTAAGTATTTAAAACCGTACGGTTATATTATTTTTGGACTCCTGTTAACGCTATTACTTTATGTTTCATCAGGCAAAACGATACTCAATGAATATGGCAGTGCTTTGCCCGCTATTGCAATTGGTTTTGTGGCAATAAAAACACTTTTGTTTGGATTATTACTTTTTCTTCCAAAATACCGAAGTCAAATCAGGTTTTGGTTGTTCTCCTTTGTAATTTTTCTTTATGTGGTTTTAATTTTGCAAAATGGAATCAGTGAATACTTTTTCTGGAATGAATTTGGCGTGAAATACAATTTTATTGCAGTAAATTATTTGGTTTACACCAATGAAGTTATTGGGAATATTATGGAGTCTTATCCTGTGATTCCTTTGTTTTCAGTACTCTTTATAATTGCAGGATTTGTAACATATCTAATTGTAAAAAAATCAAAAAACTATATTGAAAGTATTCCTGCCTTTGTGGAAAAAATAAAATTATCAGGGATTTATTTAGCACTATTTACCCTTTCTTTATTTGCAATTCCATTTTTTTCTACTAAAGAAAGCTCTCATAATGTTTTTGCGAATGAACTTCAAGCTAATGGTATTTACAAATTCTATCTGGCATTTATGCACAGTGAATTGGATTATTTTAAATTTTACAAAACACTTCCAAGTAGCGAAGTATTTGCTCAATTAAAACAACAAATTCCGTCCATTTCGGGAGAAACAACTTGGAGGCAAATAGAAAACGAAGCTGCCGAGAATCATAAAAATGTAGTGCTGATAACTATCGAAAGTTATAGTGCCGAATTTATGAAAATGTATGGTGACGAAAAAAATATCACTCCATTTCTTGATAGTTTAGCAACCAAAAGCTTAGTTTTCACAAACCTTTATGCTGCAGGAAACAGAACTGTTCGCGGTCTTGAGGCCGTTACTTTATGTTTTCCTCCTACCGCCGGCGAAAGTGTTGTAAAACGTGAAGACAATAAAAATAAATTTTCGACAGGAAACATCTTTAAACAGAAAGGGTATACTGTAAAATTCATGTACGGTGGTGATTCATTTTTTGATAATATGAAAGATTTTTTCACTGGAAACGGATATGACATTGTGGACAAAACAGCATTTAAACCAAATGAAATCACTTTTGCCAATATTTGGGGTGTCTGTGATGAAGATATGTACAACAAAGCAATCAAGATAATGAATAAGGAAAGTGTTGCAAATAAGCCGTTCTTTAATCACATCATGACCGTAAGCAATCACAGACCTTTTACTTATCCAAATGGGAAAATTGACATTCCGGGAGATGTAAAATCTCGTGACGGTGGTGTAAAGTACACGGATTATGCGATGAAAAAATTCTTTGAAATGGCCAAAAAGCAGCCTTGGTTTGCCAATACCGTTTTTGTTATTCTTGCGGATCATTGCGCTTCCAGTGCAGGAAAAACAGAACTTCCAGTGGAAAAATATAGAATTCCAGCAATGATTTATAGTCCTGGTTCAAAACCCCAAAAATATACAAACCTAATGTCGCAAATAGACATTATGCCTACTTTATTCGGGTTATTAAATTTTGATTACCAAAGTAAATTTTACGGTCAAGATGTTTTAAAACCAGATTACAAACCTCGCGCTTTGATTGCAACCTATCAGGATTTAGGATTAATAAAAGATAATGTTTTAACGGTTATTTCTCCCAAACAAAAAGTAAAGCAGTTTCAATTGACTTTGAAACCCAACCAAAAAGTAGCTCGTGATTTCCAAATTCATTACGATCAAATAGTGTTGAAAAAAGAAAGGCCAGATTTAATAAACGAAACGATTTCATACTATCAAACAGCCTCGGATATGTTGAAGAAAAAGAAATATCAAAAAATTAATTGACATAAAAAAACGGGTGAAATTAAAATCTCACCCGTTTTTTTTAATTGGAAATATAGGATTACTCTCTTTCGCTTGTCAAACCAAAAAGATTCCCTTTTTCAAAGGTTTTTAAATCCTTTTTTAACGTTTTGCTGTTGCGTTTTGTAAGTTCGGCTGCATCAAGATTACTTAAATCCGGTTTTCCTGCATTTACCCAAGCCGTGTACCAAAAACTTGCTGTAGCTGTAATGGCTTTTTTCATTTGTTTTTCAACCATTCCATTCAAATCCGTGTGTAATTTAGCTGCATATTCATCAGAATATAACATTCCACCGTATTTGTTTTTGACAACATTTCCAGTAGCATCAGTTACATACATCTTGTTTTCAGCAGTTACATTTCTTAGTTTTTTATCAGTTGCCAACAAAGGTTCCACTAAACTATGAGTATCAAAAATGATATCCCAAGTTGCTTTATCTACATCCTCTAAATATTTTCCTTGTGCAACATTCAATTTATAATCTTTAGCAAACAATTCCGGCAAACGACTTTCCCACAACGAATGAATTCCTTTTTGATTCGTATTTTGTCCATCATGATTATCAGAAGTATGCAATGGCATGTGTGCATCTGCAATATAATGTCCTAAATCGCCTGCAATGAATAATATTTCGTTTTTTCTTTTGTCTTTGAAAGCCTTCGTCAATTTGACCATCATATCTTGAATATACCAAGGTAATATTCCGTTTTTAGTCAAAAACTTTTCATCATATTTTAGCTTTGCTTCTTCCATTGTTTTAGGAAAAGTTTCTACAGCACCAAAATTCTCCATGTCAAAATAATGGCGAGGTGGCTCTCCTTTGTCATTCAAAACATTTCTTCTTAAATCCGGAACAGTAGATTCTTGTGTAATGAAATCAATATGATTGTAAAAAAAAGTCTGTAATGGTTTTGGAAGTGCCATTACTGCCGCTCTATTGATTCGTTCATGACCGATAACGCCCCATGACAAAAGAAAAAGTGCAAATCCTAAAGCAGATAAAGTGATTAGTGTAGGTCTAATTTTAAAATTTTTCATTAAATTTATTTTTTTGAAATGCAAATGTATTTCTTTAAATCGTTATTAGAAAAAAATGGGTTTAAGATTCTGTTAATTAAATAAGAAAACTTACAAATATGTTTCGACATCAAGGAAAAAACAGAACTTTTATACACAATCTTCGTTTAGCCACTTTATTATCTTTTGTTGCCGGAATTGTAAATGTTACAGGAGTTTTATCGATACAAACATTAACAACAAATGTTACGGGACATTTCGCTTACTTTGCTGAAGAAATCATGAAGCGGGATTACGCAGCTGCATTAACCTTTTTTGTATTTACAATTTTCTTTTTGTTTGGGGCATTTACTTCTAATTTTTTAGCTGAATTAATTTCTAAAAAACATCCCAATTTATCTCATGTTATTCCTATTTCTTTGGAAATGATTATTTTGACTAGTGTTGGGATTTTCGGAGCACAATCTGCATTATCCAGTATTGAAGGGAAATGGATTGCTTTTGCAATGCTTTTCGCGATGGGAATACAAAATTCTTTGGTAACTAAAATTTCTCAATCTACTGTTAGAACAACTCATTTAACAGGGCTTTTTACTGATTTAGGAATAGAACTGTCGCAGTTGTTCTTTTATAAAAAACCCGAAGAAAACAAGAAATTAAAAACCAGTATTTACCTCCGATTATCGATTATTATTTTCTTTTTCATCGGTTGTATTTCAGGTGGTTTTCTTTATAATTTACTGGAAATTAAAACACTTTTTGTTGCTGCAACCTTTTTGTTGTTTGCGCTTTTGTATGATTATATCCGATTGCAATTTCATGTGATCAAACGAAAAACCTTCCGTCACAAAACTATTTTAGATAAATAATCGAAATCAAAGTCGCAATTGCAATGAATGTCCAAAGCAAAACACCCTGCGCCAGCGGTTTTAACCCCACTGATTTCAGATCAATTCTATTCAATCCGGCTCCAATTAAAAACAAAGTAACCGTAAGACCTATTTTGGCAACTGAAACAAAATGTGGTCCTATTCTTTCCATTTCTGGCAAATAAGTATTGGCAATCATTGCCAGAATAAACAATCCGATAAAATAAGGAATTTTTATTTTTCCAGATTTATTTTTAAAAATTACAGCAGTAATTAGTGCTACAGGAATAATCCATAACGCACGAGCTAATTTTACCGTTGTAGCAATTTGCAATGCTTCGGGGCCAAATTTACTCGCCGCTCCTACCACAGAACTCTTGTCATGAATAGCAATGGCGCACCATAAACCGAACTCTTTTTGTGATAAATCTAACCAATGACCCACTGCAGGAAATAAAAACAGCGCCACCGAATTCAGAATGAATATCACTCCCAAAGCAACTGAAGTTTGTTTTTCATCGGATTTAATTACTGGAGCAATCGCAGCGATGGCACTTCCTCCACAAATTGCAGTGCCACAAGAAATTAAATGGGATGTTTTCTTCTCTGTTTTAAACCATTTCCCTAAAAAAGTTCCTAAAACTAAAGTGCTCACAATAGAAATAATAGTAAATAAAAAACCTTCTTTTCCTGCAGATACTGCGCTGTGAACATTCATTCCAAATCCTAAACCAACTACCGAAAACTGCAACAGATAATTGGTCGCTTTGTGATTCAACTCTAAAAATGGATGCCCAAAAAGGTTGGCGACAATCAATCCTAATACTAAAGCAATCGGCGGAGAAACAAAAATTGTGGTACAAAACAATAGTAAAACAACAAAAATAAGTTGTTGCAAACGGGCATTTACTTTAAAAAAAATAAAAGACTCTTTTTGAATGACTTTTTGATGCGTTTCCAATGTAAAGATGTTAAATTATTACAATACAAAGGTGGAGCGAATAATCTATTTAAGCCAATCGCAAATTATAATCTGCTATAACTTTAAATTATAATGATTGGAAATATTTTGGATAAACAAATCCGATAATGAATCCGTTTTTCCTTGTAATGTAATAATATAAAAGAAACGTTCAATAATTAGATCTTTAATATCTAATATTGCCAATTCATTGTTTTGAAGTTCTTTTTTTATCGCATGAATCGATATAAAAGCCACACAATCAGAGTTCATCAAATAGGATTTTATGCTTTCAGTACTTCCTAATTGCATTTCAATTTGCAGTTCTGATAGTTTAACTTCAAATGGTTTTAATGCATGTTCAATAACTTCAAGTGTTCCTGAACCTTGTTCCCGCATTAAAAAATGCATCCTTTTAAGCTCATCCTGAGTCACTTCATCAAGATTGACTAACGGATTGGAACTCTTACAAACTAAAACCAATTCATCTTTTAAAAACTCGGTATATTTTATGAACTTATTTTTTGATTGCCCTTCAACAATTCCTATTTCAATTTCCTGGTTTAGTAAAGCATTTTCTATTTGTTCGGTGTTTCCATTGAGTAAACTCACTTTTACATCTTGTAATTTTTGGTGGAAACGAGCTAAAAGTGGCGGAATTATGTACTGAGAAATCGTTGTACTGGCGCCTAATCGCAACAATCCGGAACGTTGATTAATAAGCGTGCTCATATCAAAATCAATTTCTCTATATATTTCGAAAATGTTTTTGGTATGTTTTAATAATACTTCACCAGCAATTGTCAATGCGATTTTAGAACCATTCCTGTCAAACAATTTGATTTTATACTGCTCTTCTAACTCTTGAATGTGTTTGGAAATCGCAGGTTGCGTTATGTACAACTCCGTTGCGGCTTTTGTAAAACTCAAACGGTTGGCAACGGTATAAAATACTTTAAGTCTAAAATCCATGTTTTTATTTGTATTTTATTACAGTAATCCGTTGTATTTTCGAACAAACCATTCGGTTGCCAGCAAAATTGATATTAAAACTAACAACCAAATCCAATCAATCAAAGGAGTTTTAGTAACAACGTTTTTCTCAATCGCTTTGTATTCCTCATTATCCAAAAGCGTTTTAATCAACACATCTACTTGATCTGAAAAATATGCTTTTCCTTTTGTTTGTGTTGCTAATTGAGTCAATTTCTCCACATCGGGATTGACAAATTGCTTTTCGATATCAAAATCAAGAATTTCAAAACTACTGGAATAAGTAGTTTTTGAATTCAATTCTTTGACAGTAAACGCATAAGAACCCGCTTTCAAGCCGTCAAGATTTACTTTATAGGAATTATTTCCTTTTAATAAATCATAATTTTTCGTTTGCTTAGTTTTTGTATTTGTTACCGTAATTGTCAAACGGGCTTTTTCATCAAACTCATAGTTTTTATTAAAAAATTGAGCGGTTATTTCAATGGCTTCACCTGAATTATAGAAGCTTTCATGTTCAACCACCAGTGATTTTTTAGAATTATTAGATGCCAAAAATTGAATAATCTTATCGATGAAAATATCATATTTTTCAAAGGATTGATTATTGACATGCGTTTGCAAACGCCATTTCCAACTGTTTTCTCCT
The DNA here is from genome assembly GCF_003350545.1 of Flavobacterium glaciei. Taxonomy (GTDB): domain Bacteria; phylum Bacteroidota; class Bacteroidia; order Flavobacteriales; family Flavobacteriaceae; genus Flavobacterium; species Flavobacterium glaciei. The sequence continues at coordinate 38,185 of NZ_QQBA01000009.1, read as the reverse complement.
AAAAGATAAGCGGCTCTTTTACCCTGATTTTCGGAAAAAGCCAACAAAGGTGAATTGGTATCGATAGTTCTAATTTTGGACGAAAGCAAAACAGACACCGCGCCTTTTGTAGTTACAGTTCCAAAAGTATTTTGCAAAGGCGGCAAATTTTCAAAACCGATATTGTCAGCTGCAAATAAATTAAACTGCCCATTAAAAACCGACAAATAATCTTCTTTTTGTCCGCTCATTTTAAAGTTCAAATTATCCTGCTGCTGATTCAGAAAATTAAAATCAGTGTTGTTTCCAGTAATGATAAATGTATTAATTGCGGCAACTTTATTAGTATCAAAAATAGTTTTAAACTCGGTTGTTGGCTGATATAAAATCAAAACATTATAATCCTGCAATGTTTTGATTTCATTTGGTTTAACAATCGTTACTTTACGCTGTACATTGGTTTCAATAGCTCTTTTTATCGCGCCTAAATCGGGATGACTTATAGCTGAAACAATAGCAATATTTGTTTTTTGGTCAATGACTTCAACCGCAAAATTCTTAGTGTTATTATACGTGTTTTTTTCTTTCTCTTTTGATGAAATTGTAGCCTTAAAAACTTGTAATCCTATTTTATCAGCCGGTAAAAGTATGTTTACTGTTGCTGTTTTTTTAGAAGGTGAAAAAGTTATAGATTGTTTACTAAATACCGAATTGCCTTGAGAAATAACAAAATCAGCAGTTACACTTTTGGTTCCTGAATACTGTAAAAAAGCTTCTACAGGAAATTTATTCTTATGAAATGCGTATTTATTAACGTTCAGTTGATTGATTTTGAAATCTAAAAAAGTCGTTGTATCGCCTACAATCACAGGATATACTTTATTTACAGCATCAAAACTGTAGACATAATCATTACCCGAAGTTTGGTTTCCATCCGTAATTAAAACCGTAGGATAGATTGTGTTTTTATATATACTTTTTAGATTTTTGGCTACAACATCAATATTCGTTTGAGGTCCTTTAAAATCAAATGTTTCTGTAGGTTCAAAATCATCCGAAAACTGATACGATTGCACATCAAATTTCTCTTGTAAATCTGAGTTTGATTGTATTTTTTTATACAGTTCCAGTGCTTTTTCATTGGCATTCAAAAAAGAAATAGAACTCGAATTGTCAACAACAATAGGCAAAGGCGTTTTTACCGTTTTAAGCGTATTTTTGGTTATTATTGGATTAATCAACAATAATAAAATTCCAAAAATGGATAAAAAACGCAAAAAAGCCAAAAACCAACCGAGTTTAGATTTGTTTTTGGCTTTATAAATATATTGAAAAAACGACAAACTGCCGGCTATTAGTAATGAAAGCAATAGTAATAGTAGCGTGTTTGTTGTCATTTATTCTTTATTAAAAAATTGAAGGATTTTATGATTAAAAAATTAATTATGAAGTTCAAAAATCTCTAATTCTTTGAATCTTTGAATTTTACAATCTTTCAATTAAATATTAGGTAAGCATTCCTCCGCAAACATTCATAACCTGTCCAGTTACATAAGCGCTCATATCCGAAGCGAAGAAAAGACATGCATTAGCCACATCTTCAGTCGTTCCGCCACGTTTCAACGGAATTCCGTCTCTCCATCCTTTTACAACATCTTCGTTTAATTTAGCAGTCATTTCGGTTTCAATAAATCCAGGAGCAATTACATTACAACGAATATTACGCGATCCTAATTCTAATGCTACTGATTTAGAAAAACCAATAACACCCGCTTTAGAAGCTGCATAATTCGTTTGTCCAGCATTTCCTTTAACTCCTACAACTGAACTCATATTAATGATTGAACCAGAACGTTGCTTCAAAAACGTACGTTGAATGGCTTTAGTCATATTAAAAACCGATTTCAAGTTAACATCAATTACTTGATCAAAATCGCCCTCAGACATACGCATCAATAGGTTGTCTTTAGTAATTCCAGCGTTGTTTATTAGAATATCAACCGTTCCAAATTCAGCTATAACCGCGTCTACAAGAGTTTGCGCTTCATTAAAATCCGCTGCGTTCGATTGATATCCTTTAGCTTTAATGCCAAGAGCATTCAATTCATTTTCCAATGCAATAGCTGATTCTACAGATGAACTATATGTAAAAGCAACATTTGCACCGTGTTTTGCAAAAACTTCAGCAATTCCTTTTCCAATTCCGCGACTCGCACCAGTAATTATGGCAACTTTTCCTTCTAGTAATTTCATATTCAAAAATTAGTTTAAATTTTATTTGGAGCTATTCCTGCTATTCGCTACAATCTTTTATGACCGCTATCGCTTACATAAAAGGATTTTCACTACTATCAGGGCTATCTTACACTCGTCAAATATATAATAATTCCCTTTTTAAAAAAAATTCAAAAGCAATAACAGTCAAAATTCAACTCCTAAATTTTAAAAAATCGGTTTGTCCATTTATCCCAAAAAGAACTGTAAATAGCCACTAATGTGAAAATTAGTAAAAAGAGATGATACCAAGCATTACTTATTAAATCAAAGAAATTTAATTTGCCATTAGCATAGCTTAATATGAGCAAAACTTGAGCGCCATATGGTAAAACCCCTTGAATTATACACGAAAAAATATCTAGAATTGCCGCTGTTTTTTTTGGATTTAAATGGTATTCATCATTAATTTCTTTAGCAATTGGTCCCGTTATTACAATAGAAACCGTGTTATTCGCTATCGCTAAATTAGCAAAACCAACTAATGCACCAATTCCTGCTTGAGCTGATTTTTTACTTTTAATTCTTTTTTTAATTTGAACTAATAAATACGTTATTCCTCCCGCTTTATCTACCATTGCAGCTAAACCTCCAGTAAGCATTGATAACAAGAAAATATCAGTCATACTAGTAAAACCTTCGTATATCTTTTGTGTAAACTCCATAAGCGTAAACGAACCACTAAAATAACCAATGATTCCAGCTAATAAAGTACCTATAAGCAAGGTTGAAAACACATTAACACCCACAATAGCCAAAACTATTACTAAAACATAAGGTACAATAGCTATCCAAGAAAAGTCATTTTTTGCAATGGCAACGGTCACAATATCCGAGTTTAAACCAAGATAAAAGAAAACCAAAATGGTCAAAATTGCAGCAGGAAAAGCAATAAAGAAGTTAATTTTGAACTTGTCTTTTATATCACACCCTAATGATTGTGTTGCTGCGATAGTAGTATCAGAAATCATGGAAAGATTGTCTCCCAACATAGAACCGCCTAGTAATGCTCCAGATATTAGCGGTAAAGATGCTCCACTTTTATCAGCTAATGCGACTGCGATTGGGCCAATCGCCACAATTGCTCCTACTGATGTTCCTGTAGCTGTTGATAAAAAAGAAGCAATCAAGAAAATCCCTAACGGAAAATAAGCTACATCAATAGTATTTATCCCAAGATTCACAACTGCATCAACTCCGCCCATCGCTTTACTTACCACTGCGAAAGCTCCCGCTAACAAGTAAATTAAACACATGGTCATGATTTTACTTTCTCCACAACCTGCAATTAGTGTAGCAACTTTATCTTCAGTCGAGGATTTGAAAAGTAAAAAAGCTGCAATAATACCAACTACAACAGCCACTGGTGACGGAAAAGCATAAAAATCATTCAGAATAATTCCTGCTCCTAAAAAAGTAAAAATAAAAATAAATAAAGGAATTAATGCAAAGGCATTTCCATTGTCTTTTGAAAATAAGGTCATAAAAATAATTTTAAATTAAAAATTATGACGAAAAACTAAGCTAAATATGGGAATGTAAACAACATTTTTTCCAAAGGATTTGGCTTATCGTTTTAGCACCTTGCTTGTTGTTGCAGGTTGCTATCCTATTGAAGGATTCGTGATAACGGGTGCAAAAGTAATTAATTATTTATGAAATATTTGAAGTTTCATTAAAAAAAATGATAAAACAAAAAAAGCGCCATATAGAATATTGCGCTTAAATTTAAAAATTCTGATAAACAGTCGTTAACTTTTTAGAAAGCTACATTCCATTTAGGTAATCTTCCATTTTCGTCAAGAAAGTTTTGTAAAACTTGCCCTTCTACGAATGTTGGAATCACTTTAGTTTTATCATTAAATGTTTCATACCAAACCACTTCAAGCGTGTTAATATCTTCAATTTTCATTTGTGCTGGCCAAGAATATTTTCTTCCTGTTTTTGCAAATTGGTGTCCTTCAACGATTTTATCTTTCAAACCACCATTTTTAATTTTTAAAGTTCCATTATTTTGAACAGTTCCAGTAGAACCAACCATAATTAACTCTTTTTCATCACCAACTGCAAATACTAAAAATACTCCAGAACCTTCTGAAGCGTTGCAAACTTCTGCTAAACTATCTTCTGTAGTAAATGAAAACTGATTGGTAACTTTGAATTTTTTTAATTCTTTGTACATATTATTTTAATTTAATTTGAATTGGCTTCGGCAAAAAAATACCCCACAAAATCGTGAGGTCCATTAGAAACCATTCGTTTATGTTTGTTCTTATTACAATTAAATCTGCTAAATCAGAAATATGTAATAAAGTGCAAAGATATTTCTTTAATTCAATTTATAATAAAAAAGCCCCACAAATTGTGAGGCTTTTAGAATATTTAATAAGAGCTTAGATTAACCTAAAACTTCTTTTACTTTTTTACCAATTTCAGCTGGAGAATCTACTACGTGAATTCCACATTCTCTCATAATTTGTTTTTTAGCTTCAGCAGTATCATCAGAACCTCCAACGATTGCACCTGCATGTCCCATTGTACGTCCTGGAGGAGCAGTAACTCCTGCGATGAAACCTACTACTGGTTTACGGTTACCATCAGCTTTAATCCAATGAGCAGCATCAGCTTCTAATTGTCCACCTATTTCACCTATCATTACGATACATTCAGTTTCTGGGTCATTCATCAATAATTCAACCGCTTCTTTTGTAGTAGTTCCAATGATTGGGTCTCCACCAATACCAATTGCAGTAGTGATTCCTAATCCTTGTTTTACAACTTGGTCAGCAGCTTCATACGTTAATGTTCCTGATTTAGAAACAATACCAATAGTTCCTTTTTTGAAAACAAAACCTGGCATAATACCAACTTTAGCCTCACCCGGAGTAATAATTCCAGGACAGTTTGGACCGATTAATCTTGCGTTTCTTTCTTTAACATAACTATTAGCTTTTATCATGTCAGCAACAGGAATTCCTTCAGTTATTGCAATAATAACTTTAATTCCAGCATCTGCAGCTTCCATAATGGCGTCAGCAGCAAAAGCTGGTGGTACAAAAATGATTGTTGTATCTGCACCCGCTTGTTCTACAGCATCTTTTACTGTATTGAAAACTGGTCTGTCTAAATGAGTTGTTCCCCCTTTTCCTGGAGTTACACCACCAACAACGTTAGTACCGTACTCAATCATTTGAGAAGCGTGGAAAGTTCCTTCGCTTCCTGTAAAACCTTGAACAATTATTTTGGAATCTTTATTAACTAAAACACTCATGATATATTTTTTATGTAGTTTTTAAAATTGTTATGCAAAAGTATAAAATAGTAACCAGTAATCAGTATTCAGTATTCAGTTTTTTGACACTTAATTATGATAATTGACTCATTTGATACCCTCGAAAAAGTTTATTATCTTTAATTTGCCAAATAACCATAAAATGAGCTAATAACATTTCTTCTCGGGGATTCTCTATTGTTTTCACAAAATGAGAATATCGCACGGAAATAGTATCATTTTCACTTACAATATGACTTATCCTAACCTTTGAACGAACATAGGCTTTGCTTAATTCATTGGACAAATTTAATATAGAATTATAATCTAATTGAATTAATCCTTTACTACTGTTCCATTCAATCAAAACCTCAGGATGCAAAAAATCTTTAATGACTTCGCTATCGATTAGTGCATCTGATTTGTAAAATTTTTGAACGATTTCTTTAGCAGACATATTACTTTAGTTTATTAAGAATTTCTGGTATTTTCTTGATATTTGCCAGTTGTTTCAATTTTTCTCTTGATTCCTCTATTGGCGTACCAAAATAAGATTTCCCTCCTTCAACCGATTTTGTGACGCCAGTTTGTCCCATAATCACCGCTTTAGATCCAATCGTTATTCCACTGGTTGTTCCTACTTGTCCCCAAATAGTAACTTCGTCTTCAATAATAACGCAACCCGCAATACCAGTCTGGGAGGCAATTAAACATTTTTTGCCAATAATGGTATCATGACCAACATGAACTTGGTTATCTATTTTTGTGCCTTCGCCAATAGTGGTGTCACCTGTTACTCCTTTGTCAATTGTACAGAGCGCTCCTATTCCAACATTATCTTGAATAACTACTCTTCCACCGGAAAGTAATTGGTCATATCCTTCAGGACGTTTTTTATAATAAAATGCGTCAGCACCAAGAACAGTTCCTGCGTGTATATTAACATTATCACCTATGACAGTATAATCGTAAATCGATACATTAGAATGGATCAAGCAATTCTTACCTATAACAACATGATTTCCAATAAATGCATTGGGCTGTATTACTGTTCCTTCACCTATCAAAGCTGAAGTTGCAATTGAAACATTAGAAAACTGAAATGGCCTAAAATAGTTTGTCAATTTATTGAAATCCCTAAAAGGATCCTCAGAAATCAACAATGCTTTTCCATCTGGACAAGTTACATTTTTATTGATTAAAACAATAGTTGCCGCTGAGTTTAATGCCTTTTCATAATATTTAGGATGATCCACAAAGACAATATCTCCAGCTTCAACAACGTGAATTTCATTCATTCCTGAAACTGGAAAATGAGCATCACCAACATATTCACAGTTGATGATACTTGCAATTTCTTCTAAGGTGTAGACTTTTTGGAATTTCATTTATTTAGTATTTAGTATTCAGTAATCAGTGTCCAGTATATCTGATTTACTGAACACTGAAAACTGTAAACTATTCTTTTACTCTTTCCATGTAATTACCGGAAGTTGTATCTATTTTTATTTTATCACCTTCATTAATAAACAAAGGAACATTTACAGTTGCTCCTGTTTCAACAGTTGCAGATTTAGTTGCATTTGTTGCTGTATTCCCTTTTATTCCTGGTTCAGCATAAGTAACCTCTAGAATAACTGATGCTGGCATGTCTACTGAAAGTGGCAAATCAGTCTCTGTATTGATACTTACCATTACGTTTTCTCCTTCTTTTAATAAATCTGGGGAATCAAGAATATTTTTGTTTAACGTAATTTGTTCGAAAGTTTCTGTATTCATGAAATGAAATTGATCGCCTTCAGGGTATAAGAATTGAAATTTATGGTTTTCAACTCTCACTTCCTCTATTTTATGACCTGCAGAAAAGGTATTGTCTAAGACTTTTCCATTTGTCAAACTTCTTAATTTAGTTCTCACGAAAGCTGGACCCTTTCCTGGTTTTACGTGAAGAAATTCAATAATTTTGTAAATATCGTTGTTGTATTTGATACACAATCCGTTTTTAATATCTGATGTAGATGCCATTTGAATGTTTGTTTTCCCCACCCCAACCCTCTCCGAAGGGGAGGGAGTCGAAGTGGAGATTAGTTACTAATTATTTTTTACTATTTATTTATTTATTTATTTATTTATTTTTTCTTATAATTTTTTTTGCAATACAGCTTTTGCATTTAGTCTCCTTCCCCTTCGGGGAGGGTTAGGGAGGGGATTAATAATTTCCCGAATATCCTTTCATTACTCCTCTTGATGAATTTCGAATAAAATCAATGATTTCATCTCTTTCTGGTGTTGCTTCCATTTCAGCTTCAATAATACCCAAAGCCTGAGTAGTATTGTAATTTTTTTGATACAGAATTCTATAAATATCTTGAATTTCTCTTATCTTTTCTGTGGTAAAACCACGTCTTCTTAATCCAACAGAATTAATACCAACATAAGACAATGGCTCTTTTGCTGCTTTTGTGTAAGGAGGGACATCTTTTCTGACTAATGATCCACCCGATATCATAGCATGATCTCCAATTTGAATAAATTGATGAATTGCTGCTAATCCACCAATTACTGCATACTTCCCAACTGTAACATGACCTGCTAAAGCTACACCATTAACTATAATAGCATTATCACCAATATGACAATCATGGGCAATATGAGCAGTTGCCATTACCAAACAATTATTTCCTAAAGTAGTTTGACCAGATGCAATTGTACCCCTATTAATAGTTACACATTCTCTAATCGTACAATTATCTCCAATTATTGCTAAAGAATCTTCTCCACCAAATTTTAAATCCTGTGGAACCGCCGAAATAACTGCGCCTGGGAATATATTACAATTTTTTCCAATTCTTGCGCCTTCCATAATGGTAACATTTGAACCTATCCAAGTTCCGTCCCCAATAACTACATTATTGTGAATGGTTGTAAAGGGTTCAATGACAACATTTTTAGCGATCTTAGCGCCTGGATGAACATAGGCTAGTGGTTGATTCATATTCTTTGTTTAATCGTTTAACTGTCTAATCGATTAACCGAATAAACGATTAACCAGATAAACAAAAAAATTACTGTTTTTTTGCAATTTGTGCCATTAATTCTGCTTCAGCAACTAGTTTACCATTTGCATATGCGTTTGCTTGCATATGACAAATTCCTCTTCTGATAGGAGTAATTAAATCACATTTAAAAATTAGAGTATCTCCAGGCAATACTTTGTGTTTAAATTTAACATTATCTATTTTCATAAAATAAGTCAAATAATTTTCTGGATCTGGAACAGTACTTAAAACTAAAATCCCACCCGTTTGTGCCATTGCTTCCACAATTAATACACCTGGCATCACTGGAGCTTCAGGAAAATGTCCTACAAAAAAATTCTCATTCATTGTAACATTTTTCATTCCTACAACATGTGTTTCCGACATTTCAATGATTCTGTCAATCAATAAAAACGGTGGTCTATGAGGAAGAACAGCCATAATTTTATGAATGTCCATTAATGGTTCTTGGTGTAAATCATAAACAGGAACATAATTTCTTTGTTCTATTTTTATGATTTTCGCCATTTTTTTTGCAAACTGTGTATTTACAAAATGACCTGGTTTATTGGCAATCACTTTTCCTTGAATTCTTGTCCCAATTAAAGCTAAATCACCTACTACATCAAGTAATTTATGCCTTGCAGCTTCATTTGGATAATGTAAAGTAAGGTTGTCTAAAATACCGTTTGGTTTAACTGAAATTTCGTCTTTTCCAAAAGCAACTTTTAAATTTTCCATTGTTGATGCAGAAATTTCTTTATCTACATAAACAATTGCATTATTCAAATCACCACCTTTTATCAAACCATTTTCCAAGAGAGATTCTAATTCATGTAAAAAGCTAAAAGTTCTGGACTGTGATATTTCAGTTTTAAAATCTGAAATACTTTTCAATGTAGCGTTTTGAGTTCCTAATATTTTAGTCCCAAAATCTACCATTGCAGTTACACAATAGTGGTCACTCGGCATCACCAATATCTCACTTCCTGATGCTTCATCAGTAAATGAAATAACTTCTTTTACAACATAAATATTTCTTTTAGCATTTTGCTCCTCGAAACCAGCTTCTTCAAGCGCTTCAACAAAATACTTTGAAGATCCATCCATAATAGGAAGCTCAGAAGCATTCAATTCTATAATTACGTTATCTAAATCGCAACCAATTAAAGCGGCTAAAACATGCTCCGGAGTTTGAATTTTTACGCCAAGTTTCTCTAAATTAGTTCCTCTCTGAGTATTTACAACATAATTCGCATCGGCTTCAATAATAGGTTGTCCTTCAAGATCTACTCGAACAAAAGTAAAACCATTATTCACTGGAGCAGGTTTAAAAGTCATTTTTACTTCTTTTCCTGTATGCAGTCCAACTCCAGTTAGCGAAATTTCTGTTTTGATGGTCTTCTGTTTAACCATTGTTTCCATTTTTTTGGTTTAATATTTGTTTTTTTAATTCTTCTATTTCTGCAACAATTTTTGGTAAATTCTTGAAATGAACATACGATTTACTAAAATCATTGTATCCAAATGTAGGACTTCCTTGCAAGATTTCATCATCTTTTATATTTCGTCCCACACCGGACTGCGCTTGGATTCGAACATTGTTACCAATGGTTAAATGCCCTGAAATTCCAACTTGTCCGCCAATCATACCGCTTTTTCCAATTTTTGTAGAGCCTGCAATTCCTGTTTGAGCTGCAATTACGGTATTCTCTCCAATTTCAACATTATGAGCAATCTGAATTTGATTGTCAAGCTTCACTCCTTTTCTAATTATGGTAGATCCCATTGTAGCTCTATCAATAGTAGTGCAGGAGCCTATGTCCACATTATCTTCAATAATTACGTTTCCTATTTGCGGAATCTTAGTATACGTTCCGTCTGGATTTGGTGCAAAACCAAAACCATCCGCGCCAATAATAGCTCCTGAATGAATGGTACAATTATTTCCTATTACCGTCTCCGAATATATTTTAGCACCAGCGAATAATATCACATTATCCCCAATTACCACATTATCTCCAACGAAACAATTAGGATATATTTTTACATTTTCTCCCAATACAACATTCTGTCCCACATAACTAAAGCTACCAAGATATAAATTATCTCCGTATTTTACACTTTGTGAAAGAAAAGAAGGTTGCTCTATTCCGCTTTTATTTAATTTTACCTGATTATAAAACTCTAATAATTTAGAAAATGCAGCATAAGCATCCTGTACTTTTATTAATGTTGTAGTCAAGGGTGATTCTGGTTCAAAAGTATCATTAACAATTGTTACTGAGGCTTTTGTGGAATAGATATAATTAAGATATTTAGGGTTCGATAAGAAAGTAAGTGATCCTTCAGTTCCTTCTTCGATTTTTGACAATCTAAAAACTTCAGCCATGGGATTCCCTACCACTACTCCTTCTAAAATCCCCGCTATTTGTTCTGCTGTAAATTTCATCGCCACAAAAATATAAAAAAATAGATTTTAAATAACGTTTTTATAACAGTTGTTTTGGGAAACAAATATAATATTTAGTCACTAATTTAGATAACGATTTTAAATTCAGCTGGTCAGAAGATTCTATAACGTCCTCAATTGTACTATCTTTTTTCAAAATTCGTATTGGTTCCGCTTCTTTGCTATACGCCTGATTTTTTATTTTGCCTTTAAAAATAAAATAATTGGTTTCTAATAATGAAATATTATTTTCTAACGCAAATCGTTCTTTAAGTGGCTGTAATTCTTCAATTGCTACTTTTTCACTGGTTAATTTAATTTTCAATAAATCTCTGTTGACAATCATTTTACTCAAAGACGATAAAATAAAATCATCTTGTTTTTGCCAAGCTTTCAAAGCTCCAATAATATCAAAATCATCCAATTGAGCAAATAAATCTAAGGTTTCAGCATCAAAAATGTCAATCGTGACTTTGTTTTGCATAAAAAACAAAAGTGGCTCACTGCACGGCAATTGGATTCCTTTTAAGGTTAATTCTTTGGCGCGTTTTAAGATTTTCATCAAAATTAACTCTGCTACTAAACTCGTTTTGTGCAAATACGCCTGCCAATACATCAATCGTCTAGACATTAGAAACTTTTCTACAGAATAAATCCCTTTTTCTTCAATTACTAAATAATCGTCTACCACATTCATCATTTGAATCAGTCGTTCTGAGTTGACATTTCCTTCTGCCACTCCAGAATAAAAGCTATCGCGTTTCAAATAATCCATTCGATCCATATCCAACTGACTCGAAATCAACTGCAACATGAATTTCCTGTTGTATTCTCCTTTAAAAACTTGAATAGCCAAGCTTAACTGACCATTGAATTCCACATTCAATTGGTTCATGAATAAAAGCGATATTTCTTCGTGATGCACATCTTCAACAATGCTTTTCTCCATAGCATGCGAAAACGGTCCGTGCCCAATATCATGTAATAAAATAGCAATATACAATGCATTTTCTTCTTCGGGAGAAATTGAAACTCCTTTGAAACGCAACACATCGACTGCTTTTTGCATTAAATGCATACAACCTAAAGCGTGATGAAAACGGGTGTGATTGGCACCAGGGTATACTAAATACGACAATCCCATTTGGGAAATTCGACGCAAACGCTGAAAATAAGGATGCTGAACTAAATCGTAGATTAAGGCATTGGGAATGGTAATAAACCCATAAATGGGATCATTGAATATTTTTAGCTTATTGATTTGACTCACTATAAGTTTGTTTTAAGGTCAACAAATATAAGTAAATTAGATTTCAAATCAGAAACGTTACTGATACTGATTTAGAACAAAAAAAACGGAGCGTTTGTGGCGCTCCGTTGGTAAACTTTTTAAAGTTTTCTAATCCAAATATTTCGGAATTGATTTTTAGAATCATGATCTTGAAGCGAAATGACATCATCGCCATGAGAGGACGGATAATTATGTAAACCTATGTAAAGTGTCAATCCGTTGATAGTCGCGTTATTTTGTACTAAAACCCCGTTTAAAAATACTGTAATTCTAGCAGGTGCATCAATCTTGCCATCTGCTTTGAATCGAGGGGCAGTATAGATTACGTCATAAGCATTCCATTCTAATGGCGTTTTCACGGCGTTTACTAATGGAGGATGATCTTTATAGATACTTCCCGCCTGCCCATTGCTGTAGGTTCTGTTATTGTGGGAATCTAATATTTGTAACTCGTATCTGTTCTGAAAAAACACACCGCTGTTTCCTCTTGCCTGACCACCATCTAAAACGACATCCGGTGCACTCCATTCCAAATGCAATTGACAATCGCCAAAAGCCATCTTGGTTTGAATGGCACCTGAACCAGGAACAACTTCCATATAATCTTGATCAACGATTTTCCATCCAGCAGGCTTAGTTACATCTTTTTGGCTCACCCATTGGTCCAGATTTTTACCGTCAAATAAAATAATTGCATCCGAAGGTGCATTTCCAAGGGTTTTTGCAGGTGTAATAACTTTTACTTCCGGTTCCCAAATCTCAGTCATTTCGGGTTTCATCGGCATTGGGGAAACTTCTGGTGGAGTATTTACATATTTGTGTTGTGCCATAGCTAGAGAAGCTGAAAAAATGGCAATCATTAAAAAAGAGTTCTTCAAGTTTTTAGATTTCATAGTTACATTCATTTGGTTTGATAAAATATAAATAGGTTAATTGTTAGCTTTTCAATATTAAGCATTTTTTTTTCACGAACTAACTTTTAATTTAAATATAACTAATTGATCGTTAAACTTAAGATACCACACTTAATCATCCTAAACAAATTGCTTAATGAATTTTAAAAAATGGATTGTATTTTTCTATTAATAGGTATCAGTTGCTAAAATAGCATAACCGAAATTATCAGACCAGCCGGATGATAAAGGCAATAATTTTCGGGTGTGGGCTTCTCTGGTCATTCCTGCTTTTTCTAAAACATGTATGGAACCAATATTTCCAACAGCACAACCTGCTTCAATCCGATGTAGATTTAGTTCATTGAAACCAAAACGGAGAATTTCTTTTAAAGATTCTGTAGCGAAGCCTTTGTTCCAATGATTTTTGTGGAATTTGAACCAAACTTCAGCATTTTTATACTTTACTTTTCCCAAATTGATTCCAATTAATCCTACAATTTAATTTCCCGTAATTAATTCAACCGCAAAAGTAAAATGGGTTGTAAGTTCTTTACTGTTTTCAAAAATCCACTTTTCTAACAGCTGTTTTGTTTCTTCAATATTTTCTGGAATTCCTAACGTATTGAATTCATCTGTTTCTTCTAAAGAATGCAATTCATGAACATAATCCAAATCCAATAGTGTAATTGGTCTAACAATTAATCGTTGTGTTTTTAGAATTGTAGTATTCATTATTAACTATTATAATTCTATTCGTGTTATAAGTTTTGAAACTCCAATTCAAATTTCGTGCCCACAAAATCGGTCTTTTTGTAATTGTCTAATGTTGCAATTACCAACTAATCTTTGTGAGCACAGAAAAATTTAAGCATTATAACCAAAAAAAAAAATCGATTTATTTGAAGTAATAAATCCTAAAACAATTTATATATTCTGTGTATTGGAATCATTACACCTTGCTTCAGAATAACATTTTTGTCAGTAACAGCCCAAACTGTAGTGTCTACAACTTTCTTGGATTCAGTGTCTTCAAAGAAAATTTTAATTTTTGAATGTTCCAAATTACCCAACGATAAAGCTCTGTTGATTTCACCGGTTCTAGTTTTTATTTCATCAACATCGTTTAAAACATCTGTTTTGGGAAATTTAAGAAGCGCAATATCTTCTTTATCAATGATTTTGAAATCTTCTGTCATAATAGTAAAAATTTAATTAATAATAAATTGCAGTACTGTGGTAATACAAAAACTTGACCAATTTTATTCGCCATAATACTACATTACAAAAATAAAACCTGCATACTTTGTAATTGCCAATTTTATACTAATTTATTATTTTTCTTAGCAACTCCTTTTTTTATATTTAATAGAGAAACGTCTTTGGTTTAGAGTAAATCCAAAAATTTAGAATGGTGCAATCAAAGAATTATTTTAAAGCTGAGAAAGTAATTTCCGCCGTAGTTGTAAACCTCAATCATACTGGCAACTGCGTAAGGAATGGAAGCGGCATCCTTTCCTTTTTTCTTTAAAAAGGAAAGATATAGCGTACAGCCCGACCCAGACGGAGTTTACGGAGGATGGGGTACGTCCAAGAAAAAAACAAAATCGAATTTATATTTTGTAAAATGTAGTGAAAATGTGTTAAAAAATTATCATAATATTAGCAGGTAGCCGTTACAAAAAAATGTAATTTGGCACTTTAATTTAGTACGTTAGAACTCTTGTTGATACAATTATGGATAAAATAAAAATACTTTGGGTTGATGATGAAATCGACCTTTTGAAACCACATATATTATTTCTGGAAAAGAAAAATTACGAGGTAACTACTTGTAATAATGGACTTGACGCCATTGGGATTTTTGAGGAAAACAATTTTGATATTGTTTTTTTGGATGAAAATATGCCCGGAATGAGCGGCTTGGAAACGCTGTCAGAGATGAAGGAGAAAAAATCTTCGGTTCCCATGATTATGATTACGAAAAGCGAGGAAGAATATATTATGGAGGAAGCCATAGGTTCTAAAATTGCTGATTATTTGATCAAACCTGTGAATCCGAACCAGATTTTGTTGAGTTTGAAGAAAAATTTGGATCATTCCCGATTGATTTCGCAAAAAACAACGCTGGATTATCAGAAGGAATTTAGAAAAATCACCATGGAAATGGCGATGGTAAATTCCTATGAAGACTGGATTGAGTTGTACAAGAAATTGATTTTTTGGGAATTGGAATTGGAGAATATCGATGATCAGAGCATGATTGAAATTTTGGAATCCCAAAAAACAGAAGCCAATTCGCAATTTGGAAAATTCATTGAGCGCAATTACGAGGATTGGTTTGCTCCGCCTGTTCGCCAAGGCTCGAGTGCACCAAAAGCCGATAAACCGGTTCAATCACACACACTATTCAAAGAATTAGTACTTCCTGAACTCAAGAAAAAAGATAAGCCCATTTTGTTTGTAGTGATTGACAACCTGCGCTACGACCAGTGGAAAGCCTTTGAAAGTGTAGTGGTAAATTACTATAAACTGGAAAAAGAAGTACCCTACTACTCTATTCTTCCTACGGCGACGCAATATGCGAGAAACGCTATTTTCTCTGGTTTAACGCCATTGGAAATGGAAAAACAGTTTCCGCAATACTGGAAAAATGACCCTGAAGAAGGCGGAAAAAACCTTTTTGAAGCAGAGTTTTTGACGGCGCAATTGAAACGATTGGGCTTGAATATCAAGGAAGATTATTTTAAAATTACCAGTCTTGCCGGAGGAAAAAAATTATCCGAAAGCTTCAAAGCCTTAAAAGATAATGACCTTGTGACAATAGTTTACAATTTCGTTGATATGCTTTCGCATGCCAAAACGGAGATGGATGTGGTGAAAGAACTGGCCTCTGATGATAAAGCGTACCGCTCGCTGACGTTGAGTTGGTTTAAGAATTCCCCACTTTTAGAAATTATTCAACAGGCCCAAAAAATGGGTTTCAAATTGATTTTAACCACCGATCACGGGACCATAAACGTAAAAAATCCATCGAAAGTGGTGGGTGACAAAAATACGAGTTTGAATTTGCGTTATAAAACTGGACGCAGTTTGACCTACGAACACAAAGATGTTTATGCGGTAAAAGAACCAAAAAATATTGGTTTGCCTGCCATAAATATGAGTAGTTCTTATATTTTTGCAAAAAATGATTTGTTCTTGGCGTATGTCAATAACTACAATCATTATGTGAGTTATTACAAAAACACGTATCAACACGGAGGAATTTCATTGGAAGAAATGATTATTCCGTTTTTAGTTTTTAACCCGAAATAAAAAAGTAGTCAGTCTCAGTTTTCAGTGTACGGCAAGAACCTTAAACTGTAAACTTTAAACAATTTTAAAAGAATGAATATCATTTTTTCTATTGACCAACTCGAAGAAGTTGCACAAAAAATAATAGCCGAAAATCCAAAAAAAGTGATTCTTTTTCACGGAGAAATGGGCGTTGGAAAAACAACGTTGATTAAGCAATTGTGTAAAACTCTTGGCGTTACTGGAGCAACGAGCAGCCCAACCTTTTCTTTAGTTAATGAATATGAAGCTAATGACAATCAGCTGGTTTATCATTTTGATTTTTATAGAGTAAATAAAGAAGAAGAAGCTTTAGATATGGGAATTGATGATTACTTATATTCTGGTAATTGGTGTTTTATAGAATGGGCAGAGAAGATTCCAAATTTGATTCCTGAAGTACATTCGGTTATCACTATTTTGCAGCTTGCTGATGGAAAACGTTCTTTAACCTTAAGTTAAAAGTAATTATGAGTGTAGACAATACTGTATCAATTATCCCATTTTCTCCAGCTGAAAAAGAAGCTATAAAGACATTAAATCTGGAATGGTTGCAAAAATATTTTAGGGTTGAACCCAAAGATGAAATCGTACTTTCGGATCCGCAAGGTCAGATAATAGACAAAGGCGGGATTATTTTTTATGCAAAATATAAAGATGAAATCGTAGGAACAGTTTCCTTAATAAAAATTGACAATACGACCTACGAATTGAGTAAAATGGCAGTTACTGACGGAGTTCAAGGATTGGGAATTGGTAAAAAGCTGATGTTGCATTGTATTGCTGTTGCTGAGGAAAAAGAAATGGAGAAACTGATTTTATACTCGAATAGAAAATTACTGTCGGCTATTCATTTGTATGATAAATTTGGTTTCGTAGAAATACCTTTGGAAGATGGTGTTTATGAACGAGCCGATATAAAAATGGAAAGAATCATTAGGTGAGATTTAGCAGTGTTTTAAATGAATTTAACAATATTGAATTTGTACTGTTTATAAAACTTTTTACGTAAATTGTACCCTTAATTTAACAATATCAATGTCAATAACTATAACGCCCTTCACAAAACAACAGCTTTTACCACAAGAGGAAAAACTGGAAATTGCAAGACAAAAAAGCGAACTTTTTATTGGGATTCCAAAGGAAACAAGTTATCAGGAACGCCGAATTTGCCTTACTCCAGATGCTGTTAACTCGCTAACCTTTCATGGCCATCGCGTAATGATTGAAGCAGGTGCTGGATTGAGTTCGAGTTATACCGACAAAGAATATTCAGATGCAGGTGCCGAAATCACTAATGACACCAAAAAAGTATTCAGTTGCCCCATGATTTTGAAAGTGGAACCAGCTACACTTGCCGAAATTGAAATGATGAATCCGCAAACGATTCTGCTTTCCGCTATTCAATTAAAAACAAGAAAAAAAACGTATTTTGAAGCTCTGACCAAAAAGAAAATTACTGCTCTCGCTTTTGAATACATCAAGGACGAAGATGGAACGTATCCTGCAGTGAAATCCTTGAGTGAAATAGCAGGTACTGCTTCGGTTTTAATTGCTGCCGAGTTGATGATTACCAATGAATTTGGAAAAGGATTGTTATTCGGGAACATTACCGGCGTTCCTCCTACTGATGTGGTTATTTTGGGTGCAGGAACCGTTGGGGAATTTGCTGCTAAAACCGCAATTGGTTTAGGGGCTAGTGTCAAAGTTTTTGATAATTCTATTACTAAATTACGACGTTTACAAAATAATTTAAACCAGCGAATTTTCACTTCAACCATACAACCAAAAGCGTTACTTAAAGCGTTAAGACGTTGTGATGTTGCTATTGGCGCTATGCGTGGCAAAGAACGTTGTCCTGTTATAGTCACAGAAACCATGGTGGAGCACATGAAAAATGGAGCCGTAATTGTGGATGTAAGTATTGACACCGGCGGTTGTTTTGAGACTTCGGAAGTGACGTCACATGAGAAACCTACATTTATCAAAAACAATGTATTGCATTATTGTGTTCCTAATATTCCATCGCGATATTCTAAAACAGCATCGCTTTCCATTAGTAATATAATTTCTCCTTACTTAATGAAAATAGCGGAAGATGGCGGCATCGAAAGTGCTATTCGTTGCGATAAAGGGTTGAAAAATGGCGTTTATATGTATCATGGAATTCTCACCAATACTTCCATAGGTGAATGGTTTAATTTGCCTTATAACGACATTAATTTAATTGTTTTTTAAGAAAACTTTCTTCTACCTTTGCCAAAAAATTAATTCATGAAGTTTATACATCGTTTTGCCTATTATTTAGTGGGTTTAGTAATAGGACTGTTTTTTGTAGCGTTAGTTTTTAGTGGTAAAGATACCCGTTGTAATTATTTTCCAAATGCAAGAGTTTTAAATGATTTAAGAAACAAACCTTTTTATTATTCAGATAAAGCTTCAGTGATTTTGGCTGAAAAATGGATTGATACTGCCGATATTAAAAATACATTGCAATTTGGAGATGTAGATTTCGACAAAAGTAATATCGAACTTAAAAAAGGAAAATTATACATCATTGACGGTAAAACAATCAAAAACCAAGAGGTAACTTTGAAAGTCATTAATTACGCTGATAAAGCTGTTTTAGAAGATATTATTAAAAAATAATTGCTCTTTTATTCCTTTAAAAGTAAATTTTAGAAAATAGTATTTTTAAAATCAAACCATTAAGATATTTAGAAAATTAAGTATTATAGCCTTAATTAAACTTAATTTCTTAATGGTTCAAAAACGATAATTTGAAAATAGTTTAAAAAACTACAACCACTTTATAGGTTCTAAATTATTACTTTTCAAATACGCATTCGTTTTACTAAAATGCTTGTTCCCAAACCATTTTCCTTGATTGGCGCTCATTGGCGAAGGATGCCCGGATTCTAAAATCAAATGTTTTGTTCGATCTATTTTGAGTCCTTTTTTATGGGCGAAATTCCCCCAAAGCAAGAAAACAACATGCTCTTTTTCTTCTGAAATTTTTTGGATAACTGCATCCGTAAAAAGATTCCATTTTAAGTGCTTATGACTATTCGCATTGTCTTCTCTAACCGTTAGCGAGGCATTTAACAACAAAACGCCCTGCTTTGCCCAAGCTTCTAAATTACCGGAGGTGGGCATGAAAATAGTTTCCAAATCTTCACTCATTTCCCTGAAAATATTGCGTAACGAAGGCGGAATTCGAACACCATCATTCACAGAGAAACACAAACCATTGGCTTCGCCTTTCCCATGATACGGATCTTGACCAATAATAACCACTTTTACATCTTTGAAACTACAATAATTAAAGGCCGCAAAAATCAATTCTCTCGGAGGATAACACGTATAATTTTTATATTCTTCATCTACATTTCCCATTAATTCCTGAAAATAGGATTTGTTGATTTCATCAGACAAAATGGATTGCCACATCGAATTGAGGTTGATTTGCATAATTAAATATTTGAACGCAAAGATACACATAGAATCTTTTTTTAAAATCCAAAAAAAGAATAATAAACATTCATTAATTCTTTGTGAAAGTCTGTTAAATAGTCTCAACTATTAGCTATTTTTGTTTAGAATAGAATTATACTATAAATGATATCCATCACCGAAAAAACATTACAAGATTTACAATTTCCAACGGTTCTCGAAACGATTTCGACCATTTGTAATACTGACATTGGAAAACAAAAAGCATTAAAAATAACCCCTTTTAAAGACAAGGAAACATTGATGCAGGCATTAATGCAAACCTCAGAATATGTTTCGTCTTTCCAAAATAACAATGCCATTCCCAATCATGGTTTTGACGCAATCACGCATGAGATAAAATTTTTAGCCATTGAAGACAGTTTCTTGGAAGTGGGCAGTTTTAGAAAAATTGCTACTATTTCTTCTACAGTAAATTTCTTGTTGAGTTTTTTGAGAAAATTCGAAGATTATTATCCTAATATAAATGCAAGAGCAAACCAAGTCGAACTGACTAAAGAAATCATCACGATGGTGGACGAAGTAGTCGATAAATATGGTGAGATTAAAGACAATGCCTCTCCAGATTTATTGAACATCCGTCGCAGTATGAATGCTGTTCGTGGGAAAGTCAATCAAAGTTTTGGAACCGCAATGACGCACTACAATTCGTTAGGTTATTTAGATGATATCAAAGAAAGTTTTGTTCAAAACAGAAGAGTATTAGCAGTTTTAGCGATGTATCGCCGTAAAGTAAAAGGATCCATTTTGGGCAGTTCCAAAACAGGCAGTATTGCTTATATTGAACCCGAAGCTACTTTACAATATTCTCGTGAATTGAGTAATCTTGAATACGAAGAGAAAGAAGAAATCACCCGAATTTTAAAACAGTTATCTAATTATATTCGCCCATATTTACCACTTTTAATCAAATACCAAGATTTTCTTAGTGATATTGATGTAATTGCTGCGAAAGCAAAATATGCCAATAAAATCAATGGAATTTTACCAACAATTACAGAGGAACGCCGCCTTTATTTTAGAGATGCTTATCATCCTATTTTATTTTTAAACAATAAATCAAAAAATGAAATAACGCATCCGCAAACTATTGAATTAAGTCAGGAAAGTAGAATCATTGTGATTTCAGGTCCAAATGCTGGAGGAAAAACCATTTCGTTAAAAACCGTAGGATTACTGCAGTTAATGCTACAATCCGGAATGTTGATTCCGGTGCACGAACGCAGTGAAACGTTTTTGTTTGATAGAATTTTAACAGATATTGGAGATAATCAATCTATTGAAAATCATCTAAGTACATACAGTTACCGATTAAAGAACATGAACTATTTCTTGAAGAAGTGCAATAGAAAAACCATGTTCCTTATTGATGAATTTGGTACCGGTTCAGACCCTGAATTAGGAGGCGCTTTAGCTGAAATTTTCTTAGAAGAATTCTATCATAGAGAAGCTTTCGGGATTATTACAACGCATTATTCAAATCTAAAAATTCTGGCTAACGAATTACCTTTTGCTACCAATGCAAACATGCTTTTTGACGAGAAAACATTAGAACCAATGTACAAATTGGTTTTAGGCCAAGCAGGAAGTTCTTTTACGTTTGAAGTAGCTTTGAAAAACGGAATTCCTTTCAGCTTAATCAATCGGGCTAAAAAGAAAATTGAAGTTGGAAAAGTACGTTTTGACAAAACCATTGCAACCCTTCAGAAAGAACGTTCTAAAATGGAAAAAACTTCTCAAATACTGAAAGAAGAGGAAACCAAAGCGCGTGAGGAAGGAAAGAAAATGGAAACTATCAATGTAAAAATCAAACAAAAACTGGAAAGCTATCAAGAATTGTACGACAGTAACCAGAAAACGATTTACATTGGCCAAAAAATTGAAGACATTTCGGAGAAATATTTCAATAATAAGAACAAGAAAGAACTCCTTGGTGAGTTTTTGAAAATTATTGAAATCGAAAATTCAAAGCGCAAGAAAGCCACATCCAAAGAGTCCAAAGCACTAATTGAAAAGAAAAAAGAAGTCATTCAAGAAGTTACGGTTCAAGTAGAAGAAATTCGAAAAGAAAAGAAAGAGAAGAAATTGAAAGTCGTAACTGAAAAACCTAAACCAATCCTAAAAGTAGGCGACCGCGTACGAATGTTTGATGGAAAAGCTGTTGGAACAATCGATTCTATTGAAAAAAATAAAGCAACTGTAAATTATGGTGTCTTTACTTCAAAAGTAAGTATGGAAGCACTGGAATTTGTGGAAGCGGGTAAGAAGTAAACAGTGTTCAGTTTGCAGTTTTCAATCTCATTGAATATTTGTCATTTCGACGAAGAAGAAATCTCAATCCGGTTAAATTTTAAATTTTAAAAAATGCTCAATATCCCTAAAGATAAAAAAATAATCATCTTTGACGGCATTTGCAATCTGTGTGATTCAGCAGTTCAAATGATTATTAAAAATGATGCAAAAGATATTTTCCGCTTCGTAGCATTGCAATCTGATTTTGGTCAAAAAATTATTCAACATTTGGGAATTGATACTAAAAAAACAGACAGTATTATTTTGTATCAGCCTGGTTTTGCTTACTACTACAAATCAGAGGCAGCTTTAGAAATTGCTAAAAATTTAGGAGGAATATTCTATTTAGGCTCATTATTTTCGATAATTCCCACATCTTTTAGTAACTCTATCTACGACTATATCGCCAAAAACCGCTACAAATGGTATGGCAAAAAAGAAGCTTGTATGATTCCAACCAATGATATCAAAGCTAAGTTTTTAGAATAAAATAGTAATCATGATAATTATCATACCTTTTATTTTGTAAGAAGTATAATTTTGGAGAATCTTAAAAACTTAATTTATCATGAAAGACACTACACTATTTACTTGGGATAACGGAACTTTTATAATGGTTGTTGTATTCGGGTTGGTAATCATAGGACTGGTTGCGTCAGTTTTAATTATGATGAACTCTGATAAAAAAATAAAATAACAGCACAAAAAAAGAGGATGCCCATATGGACATCCTCTTACTAATAAAACTTTAGTTAGAAAGATTAACTTCTAATCAACTTTCTGTATTTCAATCGTTTTGGTGTTAAGTCACCACCCAAACGTTTTTTCTTATTCTCTTCATAATCAGTGAATCCGCCTTCAAAATAATACACTTCAGAGTTACCTTCGAAAGCTAAAATGTGGGTGCAAATTCTATCTAGAAACCATCTGTCGTGAGAAATAACTACCGCACAACCTGCAAAATTTTCTAATCCTTCTTCTAATGCACGAAGTGTATTGATATCCAAATCATTTGTAGGCTCATCCAGTAAAAGTACGTTTCCTTCCTCTTTTAAAGTCATTGCAAGGTGCAAACGGTTGCGTTCTCCACCGGAAAGCATTGAAACTTTCTTGTTTTGCTCACCACCACCAAAATTAAATCGTGACAAATAAGCTCTTGAATTTACTTGTTTTCCGCCCATCATAATTAATTCCTGACCGTCAGCGAAGTTTTCCCAAATAGATTTATTAGGATCTATGTTAGAGTGTGCTTGATCTACGTAAGCGATTTTTACAGTATCTCCTATTGAGAACTCTCCTGAATCTGACTTTTCCTCTCCCATTATCATTTTGAAAATAGTTGATTTACCAGCACCGTTTGGTCCAATAATCCCAACAATTCCTGCTTGTGGTAAAGTAAAATTTAAATTATCATACAGTAATTTATCTCCAAAAGCTTTAGCAACATTTTTGGCTTCTATTACATTAGTTCCTAAACGTGGACCATTTGGAATGTAAATTTCCAGATTTTCATCCAATTGTTTTTGGTCTTCATTCAATAATTTATCGTAGTTCTGCAAACGCGCTTTTTGTTTGGTCTGACGCCCTTTGGCACCTTGACGAACCCAGTCCAACTCACGTTCTAAATTCTTTCTGCGTTTCGAAGCTACTTTTTCTTCTAGTGCCATACGGCTTGATTTTTGGTCTAGCCAAGAAGAATAATTCCCTTTCCAAGGAATACCTTCACCTCTATCCAATTCTAAAATCCAACCTGCAACATTATCCAAGAAATACCTGTCGTGCGTAACTGCAATTACAGTTCCAGCATATTGTGCTAAATGTTGTTCTAACCAAAGAACACTTTCTGCATCCAAGTGATTCGTAGGCTCATCCAGAAGCAAAACATCAGGTTGTTGCAACAACAAACGACATAAAGCTACACGACGACGCTCTCCACCAGATAGATTCTTAATAGGAGTATCACCTTCCGGAGTACGCAATGCATCCATTGCAATTTCTAGTTTGGTATCGATTTCCCAAGCTCCTAATGCATCAATTTTGTCTTGTAAAAGCGCTTGACGGTCCATCAATTGCTCCATTTTTTCTGCATTTTCGTAGACTTCAGGTAAACCAAAACTGTCGTTAATTTTATTGAATTCATCTAAAACAGCCATTGTTTCTGCAACTCCTTCCCTTACAATTTCGATAACTGTTTTACTATCATCTAAAATAGGTTCTTGTTCTAAATACCCTACCGTGTATCCTGGTGCAAACACCACATCACCTTGGTAGTTTTTATCAACACCTGCAATAATTTTTAACAGGGAGGATTTTCCAGAACCGTTTAAACCTAAAATACCAATTTTTGCTCCGTAAAAGAAACTCAAATAGATGTTTTTAAGTACCGGTTTATCTGCTCCTTGATACGTTTTGCTCAATTTTGACATTGAGAATATCACTTTTTTATCGTCTGCCATTTTATATAGATTTTCAGATTATTAGACTCTTAGATAATTAGTTCTTATCTATTTTTTTTTAATTTTAATTCGTAATTTTTGATTGGTTAAAGTCTTCCCTTGAGAGAACTAAAAACCCATGCGTTTGCCAAAAAGCCAACACCTACTGCTGCAAAGCCCCATCCTGCTACATCATCATATCTAAAAGCACCTAGTGCAATAAGCAATAATCCCATTATAATCATAATAAGAGTAGCCCAACCTAGAATTGTATTTTTATTCATTGCCATAATTTCGGTAAGTTATTTTTGATAAATCCGTTCTGAAGCCTCGGAACGGGAGTGCAAATATCGGATTTTTTGTCCTTTTAATTAAATATTTTATAAAGCATTTCTCTTAATAAATCAGACTGTGACATGGCATTGGCTCCAACACCTTTGCTTTTGACATCAATATCTCTCAAAGCACCTACAATTTGACTTACTTTCTTCATTGGATAATTCTTCAAAGCCAAATCGTATTCTTTCAAAAAGAAAGGATTTACACTTAAGACTGCAGCAACATTTTTGGGGTTTTTATCTTTTAATCCGTGGTATTTGAGCAATTGGATAAAAAAACCAAAAACCAGACCAGTGGTTACAACTATTGGATAGTCTTTTGGATTTTGTGCAAAGTTATCAGCGATGGTATAGGCTTTTAACTGGTTGCGTTCGCCAAGAGCTTTTCGCAGTTCAAATACATTAAAATCTTTACTAAACCCTATATTCTCTTCAATATCTTTGGCAGTTATGGTACTTCCAACCGGCAAGATAATTTGTAATTTTTCGAGTTCGTTGTTTATTTTGCTCAAATCAGTTCCAAGAAATTCCACCAGCATCGCATTTGCTTTAGGCTCAATTGAATATTTTTTTCCAGATAAAACGCGTTTAATCCACTCTCCTACTTGATTATCATAAAGTTTTTTACTTTCGTAAACGACACCGTTTTTAGCTAGTAATTTCGTTACTTTTTTTCGTTTATCTAATGTTTTGTACTTGTAACACAAAACTAAAACGGTTGTAGGCATAGGATTATCGGCATAACTTTCGAGTTTATCTATGGTCCGTATTAAATCTTGAGCTTCTTTTACAATTACCACTTGACGTTCCGCCATCATTGGATAACGTTTTGCAGTCGAAATGATATCTTCGATAGTCACATCTCTTCCATATAAAACGGTTTGATTGAAACCTTTTTCCTCATCAGATAAGATTTTATCCTCAATATAATCCGATAGTTTGTCTATATAATACGGTTCTTCGCCCATCAAAAAATAAATAGGTTTGATGTTGCCGCTTTTTATATCATTTACAATTTTTAAAACCTCGTCCATTTTTCAAGTGTTCAGTATTCAGTCGCAGTACTCAGTCTCAATGTTCTAAATAACATGAAACTTTAAACCTAAAACTTCAAACTATTTTATATTTTTGCTTCATGCAGCAATTAAATTTTCCTTCTTATAACTTTCGGTTCAAAAATAGCGAAAATAAAGTATCCATTTTTGATGCAATAAGGAAAAAATTCATCATTCTTACACCTGAGGAATGGGTTAGACAGCATGTTGTACAATTTTTATTAGTAGAAAAAAAATATCCACACTCCTTAATTAATGTTGAAAAAGTTTTAAAAGTCAATGGTTTACGAAAAAGATACGATGTAGTAGTCTTTAATTCGGATGGCTCTATTTTTATTTTGATAGAATGTAAAGCACCCGAAATTAAAATTGCACAAGCTACCTTCGACCAAATTGCGCGTTATAATATGACCATGAAAGCTAGTTATTTGATGGTAACCAATGGTTTGAATCATTACTTTTGCCAAATGGATTTCGAGAATGAAAAGTATCATTTTCTGAAAGAATTACCAGATTACAAACTTAATAGTCTATAAAACAAAGCCTCACAATGAGAATAGCAGTTGTCATACTTAATTGGAACGGAATTTTATTATTAGAAAAGTTTTTGCCGTCGGTTATAAAATTTTCTCTAGAAGCTACAATTTACGTTGCTGATAATGCTTCAACTGATGATTCGATTTCATATATCAAAGCTTTTTTTCCAACGGTAACAATTATTAAAAATAACAGTAACCTTGGTTTTGCAAGTGGATATAATGAAGCATTAAAGCAAGTTGATGCGGATGTTTATGCATTAGTAAATTCGGATATTGAAGTAACACAGAATTGGTTACAACCTATTCTTAAAACTTTCGAAAATGAACCTAAAACGGCTATTATCCAACCTAAAATTTTAGATTATAAACGCAAAGAGTACTTTGAATATGCAGGTGCTGCCGGAGGATTTATTGATCAATACGGATATCCTTTTTGTCGCGGTCGCATATTTGACACTTTGGAAAAAGATAACGGCCAATATGATGACACCCGTGAAATATTCTGGGCATCAGGAGCTTGTTTTTTTATCCGAAGTTCAGTTTATAAAGCATTAAACGGTTTTGACGATGATTTTTTTGCACATCAAGAAGAAATAGATTTGTGTTGGCGCGCCATTAATATAGGTTATACAATAAAATACATTTCAGCATCAGTGGTTTATCATGTAGGCGGTGCTACTTTGCAACAAGGCCATCCGATGAAAACGTATTTAAATTTCAGAAATTCCCTATTGATGCTGACTAAAAACCTACCTAAAGAAAAATTATTTTCGATCCTTTTTGGCAGAATGATTTTGGACGGAATTGCTGGAATTCAATTTTTAGCACAAGGAAAGTTCAAGCATTTTTGGGCAATATTAAAAGCTCATGGTGCTTTTTACACCCTTTTTTCTATTAATTATAAAAAGAGATACAAATTTCAGCAGCCAACATACTATACTGTTAAAAGTATCGTTTTCTTTTATTTTATTAGAAAAATAAACGTTTTTAACGATTTATTTAGTACCAAATAAATTTTAAAAAGCTAAATTTGTCTTTAACATTTAATTTAAATTAATAACATTTATGAAAAAAATAGTAATTGCCCTATCTGTATTAGCGCTATTAAGTTCATGTGTTTCTAAAAAGAAATACACTGATTTAGAAGCTAGAAATAAAGAAACTCAAGACTTATTAAACACTGCAACAGTAAAATTGAATGCTTGTTTAGAGGAAAAAGCAGCATTATCAGCTACTGCATCTCTTTTGAAAGAGCAAAATCAAGGATTAATAAGCACTTCTAAAGACATGACTATCCTGTCTACAAAAGGAGCTGAAAATATTGAAAAAGCTTTAGAGTCTATCAAAGAGAAAGATTTAAAAATTAGTAGAATGCAAGATGCTTTAACTAAAAAAGATAGTGTAACACTTGCTGTAGTTACTAGTTTAAAAAGCGCTGTAGGAATTTCTGATCCAGATATCGAAATTAATGTTGAAAAAGGAGTTGTATTTATATCTATTGCAGACAAATTGTTGTTTAAAACAGGAAGTTATGATGTAACTGATAAAGCAAAAGGTGTTTTAGCGAAGGTAGCTAAAGTAGTAAATGACAAACCAGATTTTGAATGTATGGTTGAAGGTCATACTGATAATGTTCCATTTAACGGATCGGGGATTTTATTAGACAACTGGGATTTAAGTGTAAAACGTTCTACTTCAATCATTCGTGTTTTAACAAATCAATTAGGAGTTAAACCAGAACAATTGATTGCAGCGGGAAGAAGTTCATACATTCCTTTAGTAGCTAATGATTCAGCTGAAAACAGAGCTAGAAACAGAAGAACTCGTATTGTTGTTTTACCAAAAATCGATCAATTTTACGAAATGATTGAAAAAGAAATGAAAAAACAATCAAAATAAGAAAGTAATCAGTGTTCAGTCACAGTTTACATTCCTAGTTTAAATAAAAAAAGTCGTCTTGAAAATTCAAGACGACTTTTTTGTTTTTACCGAAAACTGTGATTGAAAACTGAAAACTATTTTACAGAATATCCAAGCTCCCTTTCCCCTCTCTGATTACAATAGGCTCATCGCCTGATAAATCAATAATCGTTGACCCCATATTATCACCATAACCGCCATCAATAACCATATCGACAAGGTTTTGCCATTTTTCAAATATAAGTTCTGGATCTGTAGTATATTCAATTACATCATCATCATCGTGAATGGAAGTGGAAACAATTGGATTTCCTAGCTTTTTTACAATTTCTAATGCTATTGCATTATCTGGAACCCTGATTCCAACTGTAGTTTTCTTTTTGAATTCCTTAGGCAAATTATTATTTCCAGGTAAAATAAACGTATACGGTCCCGGTAAAGCTCTTTTTAATAGTTTAAAAGTAGGCGTGTCAATCTGTCTTACATAATCTGATAAATTACTCAAATCGTGACAAATAAAAGAAAAATTAGCTTTCTCTAGCTTTATTCCTTTAATCTTAGCAATGCGTTCTAAAGCTTTAGTATTGGTAATATCACAACCCAATCCATAAACAGTATCCGTAGGATAAATTACCAATCCTCCCTCTTTTAAAACTTTAACTACTTTGGCAATTGCCGCCTCGTTAGGTTTGTCTTCGTATATTTTTATAAATTGAGCCATCAGATTTAAGATTTTTGATTAATGATTTTTGATTTCCTGATTTAAAACTTCAGTCATCTGATTTTTGATTTACTCAAACTGTCACTGAACACTGAAAAACTGAACACTGGTACTATCCAATAATATCAAGTTTCGCAAAGCGTAACAATAATTTTTTTATTCCACCAACCTCAAATTTAATTTCAGCTTTTTTATCAGCTCCCACTCCTTCAAGATTTAAAACTTCACCTTTACCAAATCGTTCGTGCATTACAATATTTCCGGCAACCAATTTGTTATCAAACAAATTTGCACTCCCGCTAGCTGCAGTGTTACTGCTAACAGGTTTCAATTTACGAATATTTACATTTGTAACAGGTTCATAATCTGAACTATGTTTTACCGGTGGAGTTCCATTAGCTGGTTTTGCAAGACGCAGTTTAGATTTATCCACATCGCCAAAAATATCACTATCAATCATTGGTTTATACCTATAATTTGATTCTGCTGGAGTGAGATATTCTAAATACTGGGCGTCAATTTCTTCCACAAATCGTGAAGGTTCGCTATCCGTCAATTTTCCCCAACGGTAGCGTGATTGTGCATACGTCAAATATGCCTGATGCTCCGCACGTGTCAAGGCAACATAGAACAAACGACGTTCTTCTTCGAGTTCACTTCTCGTACTCATACTCATTGCACTCGGAAACAAATCTTCTTCCATTCCCACCACAAAAACATGAGGGAATTCCAACCCTTTTGCCAAGTGAATTGTCATTAATGCCACGCGGTCTTCATCACTGGTGTCTTTGTCTAAATCTGTTGCTAAAGCCACATCTTCCATAAACTCAGACAAGGCGCCACGAGCACCATCAATTTCTTTTTGCCCTTCAGTGAAATCCTTGATACCGTTGAGTAATTCCTCAATATTCTGGATTTTTGCCATCCCTTCTGGAGTAGCATCTTTTTTTAATTCTTGAACCAACCCTGTTTTTTTAGCAACATGATCAGTGATATAAAACGCATCTTGATTTTGATCAATAACCTGAAAACTCTGAATCATCGTGACAAAATCTTGCAATTTTTGTTTGGTTCCCGAATTCAGTTTTAAGTCAATTTTATCAATATTTTGCATTACTTCCCAGATGGAACGTTTGTAATGATTGGCTGCAATTGTAAGTTTTTCGACTGTTGTATCACCAATTCCGCGCGCTGGATAATTGATTACACGCACTAAAGCTTCTTCATCTTTTGGGTTGATAACCAATCGTAAGTAACACAATACGTCCTTGATCTCTTTCCTTTGATAAAAAGATAAACCACCATAAATTCGATACGGAATATCTCTTTTTCTTAGGGCATCTTCCATCGCTCGGGATTGCGCATTGGTTCTATATAAAATTGCAAATGAGCCGTTACTGAGCTGGTTTTGCATCTTTTGTTCGAAAATCGTGCTGGCCACAAAACGTCCCTCTTCGGCATCAGTCATACTACGGTGGACTTTTATTTTTGGACCAAAATCATTCGCAGTCCAAACTATTTTATCCAGTTTTACCTTATTCTTATCGATAATAGTATTTGCCGCTTCTACTATATTTTTTGTTGAACGATAGTTTTGTTCTAGTCTAAAGGTTTTCACACCTTCATAATCCTTTTGGAAATTCAAAATGTTGTTGATATTCGCACCACGAAACGCATAAATACTTTGCGCATCATCACCCACCACACAAATATTTTGAAATTTATCTGATAAAGCACGAACAATCAAATATTGAGAGTGATTCGTATCTTGGTACTCATCGACCAATATGTAACGGAAACGGTTTTGATATTTAGCTAATACTTCAGGAAAACGTGTCAATAACTCATTAGTTTTCAACAATAAATCATCAAAATCCATTGCTCCGGATTTAAAGCACTTATCAACATAATTTTGATAAATTTCCCCTAATCTTGGCTTTTTAGCCATTGCATCTGCTTCTTGTAATTCAGGATTGTTAAAATAGGCTTTTACCGTAATCAAGCTGTTTTTATAACTGGAAATTCTACTTAAAACCTGTTTTGGTTTATACACATCCCTGTCTAATTGCATTTCTTTGATAATCCCGGAAATACATCGCAATGAATCTTGGGAATCATAAATAGTAAAATTCGAAGGATATCCCAAATGATCGGCTTCGGAACGTAAAATTCTAGCAAAAACCGAGTGAAATGTTCCCATCCAAAGGTTTTTAGCCTCGCTTGCTCCTACAATTTGAGAGATTCGGGTTTTCATTTCCCGTGCCGCTTTATTGGTAAACGTAAGCGATAAAATATTAAACGCATCAATGCCCTGATTCATCAAGTAAGCAATTCTAATAGTCAACACACGCGTTTTCCCGGAGCCCGCACCAGCAATGATAATCATTGGCCCGTCTTTTTGAAGGACAGGTTCGCGTTGGGCTTCGTTGAGTTGATCGATATATTTATGCATGGAAATTTTTAAATTATTGTATGCAAAAATAAGCATTAAAGATGTATAATTATACTTTTATATGAAGCTAAAAACCATTCTTTATTTGTGGAACCAAATAGGGAATATCAGTACGACCTAATGCTATTTTAATGCTTTATTTTAAATAAACAGTATTTAATTTTAAAAATATAAGTCATGTAAGTTGAAGAAACTAAGTTTTCAAATAATTGATTTATAAGTGAATATAAGCTAAATGTTTCTTTGTATGGCTATCTGCTAGCCTAAATGAACTATCGGTTTTACTTGTCGGTATTCAAACTAAAAACTTATGTAACTTATATGTTTAACATCTGTATTCATTTAAAGAAGACATCGTATGCAAAACGGATTAAAGTCCCAACAACCACTACCAAAAAGAAAATTCGGATAAAACTATTTCCTTTATTGATGGCTAATTTAGCGCCAATCCAACCTCCAAGTGCGTTACTTGCAGCCATAGGCAATGCAACAGCCCAAATTATTTTACCTTTTAAAATAAAAAGACAAATAGAACCAAAATTTGTAGATAGATTGACCATTTTAGCATTTGCAGAAGCGTGTAAGAAATCGAAACCCATTATAGCAATAAAAGCGACCACCAAAAAACTTCCTGTTCCTGGTCCAATGAATCCGTCGTATAAACCAATTACGAAACTGATCCCAATAGCATTCAAGATTTGAGTTCTTGGGGAATGATTTTTTTCAATGTGTTGTCCGAAATTTTTCTTGGCATAAGTATAAATCACTAAAAAAGAAAGAACAACCAGTAATAACGGTTTCATGAAATCATTACTCACATACGTCAATAAAGTAGAGCCTAAAAATGCCGAAGGAAATGCCAAAAGCATCATGATAGCAAGCAATCTCCAGTTCATATCCACTTTTTTCAAATATTGATATGCTGCAAAGGAAGTGCCACTAAAAGCAGGAACTTTCAAGGTACCAATTACTGTAGAGACAGGAAGATTAGGCAATAAAATCAAACCCATGGGAGTTTGTATCAATCCACCTCCACCTACAATTGCATCAATAAATCCTGCAGCAAATGCAGCTAAACAAAGTAAAACCAGAACATAAGTCTCCATTATGATATTTAAATTTAAATACTGTTGTTATGATGGACAAAAATACTATTCGGTTTCATTTATTGCTATTAAATAGAAATTGTTTTGTACTTAAAAAAGTATATTTTTGCTTTTAAATTTTCATATAAAAATGGATTCGACAAAAATCATAGAAATTCTGGCCTATACTATACCATCTCTCATTACCGGTGGAGTTGCGTATTATTTATTTAACGCATATTTTAAAGACCAACAAAATACAAGACGCTGGTTGTTGCAAAAAGAAACTCAAAAAGAAGCTTTACCATTGCGTTTACAAGCCTACGAAAGAATGGTTTTATTTATGGAACGTATCAATCCTACCAAATTATTGATTAGAATTACTCCAGTTTCTAATGACAAAAACGATTACGAAAACTTGATTATTGCACAAATCGAACAGGAATTTGAGCATAATCTAACCCAACAAATATACATTTCTGATGAATGCTGGACAATCATTGTCACAGCAAAAAATAGTACTATCCAAATGATTCGAAAAGCGAATATGAGTGATCGTGTAGACAGTGCCGATAAATTACGAGAAATACTTTTGCATGATTTGATGGAAAAACAATCACCAAGTTATGCTGCCTTGGCGTACATTAAAAACGAAGTGAGTCAAATGTGGTAAATTTGAGCCCTTATTATTTTTAAAACTTATTCTTTCAATAATCGATTCAACTGAAATTGCTCAGCTTCATTTAAATCTGGGATAATTCTTTCTAGAGAAACTCTCATTTCTGGATTTTTTAATAATTTCCGAATGTTATCCCGACCAAATTTTGAGAATTGCCACATGTGATGCGTAGTTGCATTTACGAGATTTTGTAACACAACATCATTTATTAATTTAAAAGCAAGTAGTTTTTCCAGAGCATTTTGTCTTGTATTTGCTTCATAATCTAATGATGAATATTGAATTAATTCGTTTATCAACGCTTTGTTATCTTCTGTGTAATTTGATGTTGATAATGCTAAAGTAAGCCATAAGGTTCTCAAATTATAATCATTAAAACCCATCCAAGTTTTTGATTTATCTAAATATCGAATGCGTTGCTCCGGAAAATTATTCCATAAGTTATACAGAGCGATTTCTTTTGTTTGATACGAATTGTCCTCTAATAAACTTTCATATTGCGTTCTAAAATCTTCTGGAATTTCATTTAATAATGTGGCAACTGTTTGACGTAATTGTACATTATTAGTTTCTAAAGCTAAAATAAAAAGACTTTCTTTGTCTTCCCATTTTTCATTTTTCAATTGATTCAGAATCGCTTCTTTTACCGAAAAATAAACGTCTGATTGCATTATTTTTTCCAATAAATCACCTTTCTCTGCCAGCGATATACTTTTTAATTTATCAACTTCAAACAGCATCTGAATCGCTTTATTCTTAAGTAGTAAACTATTGGCTTGTAGTGTATTAAAAGCAGTGGTTTCAAGCCATACTTTGCTAAATTTATCTAAATCATAATGAGATACTTTTTTGATTTCAGCAAAGAAATCTTCTGTGTTCACACTCTGAAAAGCATGTTTTTTCAAATAGTTTTTTACTGCTTTCTTAAACGCCTTATCGCCTATTTCTTCGTGTAAAACAAAAAGTGCCCAAGCACCTTTTTGATAGAAAGTCAATGAACTGGCTTTGGCATTCAAAACAGGAATGGTATCCGTTCGGGAAGCAAATTTCAATTGTGAAGCCGAGTCATATAATTTAGAATAAAAATAATCTTCACCATACAATTCCTTTTCGGCTAACAGCGCATAATACGTTGCAAAACCTTCCTGTAACCAGTGGTGTTTTCCACTTTCGGCAGTGACTAAATTTCCAAACCATTGATGCGCTAATTCATGAGCATTGACATTTGTGTAACTTCTGTCTTCAAAACCTGTGGAATCGACCACATAACGCGTGTTGAAAAGCGTTGCTGATGTATTTTCCATTCCGGCATACAAGAAATCTCGAACAGGAACTTGCTTGTATATTCCCCATGGATACTTTACTCCTATTTTCTTTTCTAAAAAGTCAAACATTATTTTAGAATCGCGATAAGATGGTTCAAATTTAGTTGTGTCATTTGGTTCCAAATACATTTCTAAAGGAATTCCAGATTTAGTTTTTTGATAGTATTTTTCAAATTTTCCTATAGCAAGCATCAATAAATACGAACTCATTGGTTTTTGCATTTGGTATTGCCAAACCGAAAGTTCATCAAGTCCAGATTTAAATTTCAAAATTCCATTCGAAATGACCTGATATTTTTTATTGCATACAATATTCAAATTGAAAACTAATTTCTCATTTACATCATCAAAACTGGGAAACCAATGACTAGTATATTTGCCTTGTCCTTGTGTCCAGACCTGAATATTATCATTAATTTCTGAACCTACAAAATACATGGTTTGTTTTGGCTTAGCCAAATATTGAAAAGTGAGTTTGTTTTTTCCTTTTTTAAACGGAAAAATGATTTGCAATTGTTTTTGTGTATTTATGAAATTAACTGATTTTCCATTCAATTTCAAATGAGAAAATTCCATATTTTGCGCATCAATTTTAATTGTGTCAATAGATTTTAAAACCTCAAAATAATAATCAACATCTCCAGAAACAGTTTTTTCATTTGTGTTTACGTAAATTTTACCCAAAACCGATTTAAAATCAACAAATTGGGTTTGTTGCGCAAATGTAATGTTAGATATTAAGAGAAAAAGGTATTTCATGAATTTCAAAGGTTAAAACTGATATTTTCAAAGTTACAAAGGTTTCCCAAA
The DNA here is from genome assembly GCF_003350545.1 of Flavobacterium glaciei. Taxonomy (GTDB): domain Bacteria; phylum Bacteroidota; class Bacteroidia; order Flavobacteriales; family Flavobacteriaceae; genus Flavobacterium; species Flavobacterium glaciei. Next base: position 2,487 of record NZ_QQBA01000009.1, on the reverse strand, counting down.
CTAATCAGACTAATTTTGTAAGTTTACCTCCAATAATTCAGAAGAAAATTACCTTGAAAAAGAAAGCCATATTTAACTGGAGCAGCGGAAAAGACTCTGCGCTGGCCTTATATAAAACATTACAAAACTCCGAAATTGAAATTACCGGTTTGTTAACCAGTGTAAACCAACAATATCAACGTATTTCGATGCATGGTGTAAGGGTTGAATTATTGCAACAACAGGCCGAAAGTATTGGATTACCTCTTGAAATCATGCAAATTCCAGAAATGCCTTCGATGGAAGTTTACGAAAATGTGATACGTGAAACATTGACGACACTAAAAAACCAAGGAATCACACATTCTATTTTTGGTGATATATTTCTTGAAGATTTACGTAAATATCGAGAAGATAAATTAACCGAAATAGGTTTCGAAGGTGTTTTTCCACTTTGGAAAATCCCAACTCACGAAATCATTCAGGAATTTATCAGTTTAGGATTTAAAACAATTGTAGTATGTGTCAACGAACGATTCTTAGATAAAAACTTTGTAGGACGTGTAATTGACCAAGATTTCATCAATGATTTACCTGATAATGTGGATGTTTGTGGAGAAAATGGAGAGTTTCACACCTTTACATTTGACGGTCCTATTTTCTCGAAACCAATTGATTTTGAAATTGGAGAAATCGTGTACCGAAAATATGAAAAACCAGAAAAAGAAGATTCCTCAAACACAGCCTGCGATTCTAATGCTACTGATGCCTTTGATTTTGGATTTTGGTATTGTGATTTAGTGTCTAAATAGTTTCTATAATTAGAAAATCCTAAACTACTAATTTTTTTTCGCGAGCTAATGTGAATTTAAATTTCAATCCTTTTCCCATTTCAGACTCGATATCTATGGTACCGTTCAAAGCATCTACAATCTTTTTTACAGTAGCTAATCCTATTCCGTTTCCTTTTACTCCAAATCTATCTACGGTTGAAGCAACTTCGAATATTTCAAAAATAATTTTATGATTTTCTTTTGAAATTCCCGGCCCATTATCGCTAACAACAATTGTATAAAAATCATTTTCCTCAATTACTTCAATCTCAATCTCTATATTTTTTTTATCGTTATACTTAATAGCGTTCGTAACGAGATTAATCAATATTTGTTCTAATGCCGTTTTATTGGTGTATAATGTACTAACATTTGACTTAAAAGTAATGGAACAGTTGTTTTTGAAAATAAAAAGATTGGAAAGATCTTTTTCCAACACTGAAAGGTTGATTTCGGTATTATTTTCTTTGTTTGTAATACTTGATTTGCTGTACGATAACAGACTTTCAATCATTTCTTTTAACTTAGAAGAAGAACTTTTAATTAAATTTATTATTTCTCTACCTTCATCATCAAGTGTTTGACTATAATTATCTATAAAAATGTCAGTAAGCCCCGAAATATTAACCAAAGGAGATTTTAAATCATGTGCAGCGATATAAGCAAATTGTTCCAGTTCTTTGTTTTTCTCTTCTAAAGTTTCCAAAGTTTTTTCTAATTGTAATTTGTTTAACCTTAGTTCCAATAATTTCATGGTTTGTTCAGAAAGTGCTTTTAACGAACGAATTTGGTCTGGAGACAAAACTTTTGGTTTGTGATCAATTACACAGATGGTTCCTAATGACAATCCATTCTCGCTAGTCAAAGGTACACCGGCATAAAAAATTACGTTAGGTTGACCGGAAACTATTGGATTATCATGAAAACGAATATCATTTCTAGCGTCAGGAATAATAAAAACATTTTTTGGATCATTTATTGCATGAGCACAAAAAGAATAATCTCTTGGAGTTTCTGATATATCTAATCCTCGATGTGATTTAAACCATTGTCGTTCTTCATCTACAAACGAGATAAGAGCAATTGGAGTTCCACATATTTGTGAAGCTATCATGGTCAAATTATCATATTCTTCCTCTTCAAGAGTATCTAAAATAGAATAGGATTCTAATAATTTAATTCTATCATGTTCATGTATATGCTTTTCAGGTGCAATCATTTTCGGAGTGTTTTTTTATGCTTCTCGTATCAATACTGGATTCAAGATATTTTATATACTATCTTAAAACTTTTTTGATTCATTTACTTGATGGGTGTAAAATTACCTATTTTTACTGTTCATTACTTTGTGAAGGCTTAGATTTTATATAAAATTTAATACAAAATGCTTTTTTTTTAAACATACCAACATCTTTTATTTGATACGACTGACTAACATTCTATTAAAAAAATAGAAAAAGAGCACTTGAAGTTTTTCAACTTCTGAGTACTCTTTAGCAAAAGTGCTACATCATTCTAAAATTAACCAAAACAAATTTTATGAAAATGTTTTAATAAGCACTTATAATTTACTTTTTATAACCCGTTGGGTGAAATTAGTTTATTTGAATTTTGATATTATTGATTGGTCTGTCAAATATGAATTTGTTGATATATTGAACCAATGTTAATGCTG
>NZ_QQBA01000008.1 GCF_003350545.1 Flavobacterium glaciei | reverse complement strand
TTATAGTGTCTTCTAAACTTGAAAAACGCAGTTGTTGACGGGAAATACCTGTGATGTGTTGCATGATTAAAAATACGAAAAATCTTCTTTTTATTTTAGTATTTTGTTATATTTGAAAATAATACAGCGGAGGTTTTTTCACAGACTGACGTTATGCGACATTATTTCAAAAATTATGGCTAAAAGAACTTTCCTATTTTTAATTTTAATCTTGTTGTTCTCTTGTCACAAAAAAAATGAAAAGGCAAAAGAACTATTATTAATTGCAACCGATAAAAGCTCGTTTATAAATAAAACAGAATTAACTTTAAAAATTTTCTCTGATAGTACATATGTTTTCAATGTAAATGTGAATGGTCAACTTTACAATAAAGTTGAAAATTTTAAGGGATATGTAAAAATAAAAAATGATAGTCTTGACTTTTTTCCTTCAAGATTTGAGTTCATTAGGGCGGATAAAGCAAATCTAAAAAATGGATATATAGATTTTATAGATGGAGATGTACCGTTTAGAATGAAAATTGATTCTACCAAATTAAAAGTCAATAACTTAATTAATTTTTCAAAATTCAAAAATTATGCGGTTTTCAACTACGAAAAAAGTGAACGAGAAAATGATGAAAATCTTAATATCGATTTAAATGAAAAAGATATTTACGAAATTGAAAACTTGCTAAAACCTGAATTTAAAAAGAGAAAGAACCTAAACGAATATGGCAGATATCTAAAACAACTTATTGGATATAAAAAAGCTAATGGAGAAAAATATGTGATTATAAAAAGTTTTTGTGAAAGCAGATATCAATTAGAAAATTTCAGGAAAAGTGTTATTGAAATGAACGATGGTGGAAAATGCAATATTTTTATTGTCTTGAATTTAACACAAAAGAAAATTGAAACTTTTAGTGTTGCTGGTTTAGCATAAAAATAACGTCGCATAACAGCTAGGGTTTCGTTGCGGCTGCAAGCCGAACAATGAAACTCGTGTTGAACGGAACCGATTACATACCGTCAATACTTATGGATTTGTCGTAAAGTTTTGAGAGAAAATATTAAGAGGATTTAGTATCCTCTTTTTTTTGAAGTAGTTTTAAATATAGTTTTCTAGTGTTTTCCTTCACTTTCGGGCATACGTGCCCTTACCCATCCCGCTAATTAGCGGGACAAGAAGTAGAACTTCGGCTGCCGCCAAGATACCAAGCAGGTGGACCTCGCTGGTCAAAGACTGCTATGCGGTGTAAATTTCCTGTTTTGCAACACGGACACTTGGGTAAAAAGGGTTTCTTCTCCCGCTTTTCCATCACTTTTACTTGGAGTTTATCCTGCAAAAGCTTGAGCTTTTGACGTTTCAATGTACTACTCAAAAAACCGTAATGCCTTATTTTTACAAAACGTTTAGGCAAAATATGCAACGCAAAACGCCTGATGAATTCCTGATGCGTCAGTGTCATTTGTTTTTTAACGCCCGCTACTCGGTAATCCTTGTAATCAAAAGTTACCTTTTCATTGTCAATGCTCTTGATTCTCTGGTTGCTGATGGCGATTTTATGGGTGTATCTTCCCAAATATTCTACCACCGACTTTGGACTTCCAAAGGGTTTTTTAGCAAATACCACCCAAGGTTTTTTCCATAAATCCTGCCGGATTTGTTCGTATTGGATAGGTGATTTTACTTTGAGTTTGGCGCAAAACTTCGCCCTAAAAACTTTTGACAACGCTTTGACTGGGAACAAAAATTTGCCATCGGTTCTTGCGTTTCTCCACTGTCCGTTCTTATTAACCCCACCGCCCGGAACAATGCAATGCAGGTGCGGATGCAAGCTCAATTGCTGTCCCCAAGTATACAAAACCGCTATCATTCCTATATGTATTGATGTTTTGGTTGCCATTCCAGGAGTTTCTGCTCACGCACCTGATTTGACTTTTGATGTAGAACATTTTAAATACAATATAACTACCGATTCCCATACTAACCCAGCCAATGAAACTCTGACCACAAACGGTAATTGGTACGCCAAAAATAACGGCAAATCAATAACCCAGATGAAGCATTACAAAACCAGTGCGTGTTTGACTTGTGAACTTTATAAAAATGCACCAAAAATACAAAAGGCAGACTTATTGAATGCTCCCAGTACGCCCATTTGATTTATCAAAATATAGTAAGAATCGAAAACAATTATGAAATCTATCGTAAAAGACAAGCCATCGTCGAGCACCCTACAGCCTGTCCCCTCTTTGCGGGTGAGTTATAAAGCGATCCCGAAGCCTCGGGAGGATTTTTATTATATCATGACAAAAAAAACGATCAAACATGCCTCAGCAGATGTTGGACTGATTTTCTGCGCCTACAATCTGTGTCGCATTTTTAACTTGATTGACCACAATCTACTAAAACAATATCTAAAAGTATTGGCTTTGTATTTTGGGACTCTAAGAGCGATTTTCATTGCTTTTTACACTTTGTTTTATTTTGAGAAAGCGAAAGAGGCTTTTTAAAAAAGAATTTTAATTGTAGTTTAAATCACATATATTTAATCAATCATTAACCTAATAAAGTTCGTTCAGAGGTTTTTAGACGAACTGCCGTTATGTGAGATTCCAAAAAAAATACGGAATCATTTGAAAAGTTACCATTTTTTGGTAACTTAGCTAAAAAAAAAAATTATGGGACGAAATACTTCTATATCGCTTGGTAATCATTTCGAAAGTTTTATCGAACACAGTGTAAATGATGGAAGATTCAATAACGCAAGTGAAGTTGTCAGAGCCGGTCTTCGTCTTTTAGAAGATGAGGAAAATAAAATTGTAGCTTTAAGAAAAGCAATTAATGATGGAATTGAAAGTGGACGTGCAATGGATTTTGATGCTAAAAAACATCTTAACGTTTTAAAAGCAAGAAAAACATCAAATGGCTAAATTTTATTTAACAAATAAAGCTGTTGATGACTTAACTGAAATTTGGGATTATACAATCGAAACTTGGTCTGAAATGCAAGCTGAAAAGTATTATGATTTACTTATGGCATCATGTGATGATCTAGCAAATAATCCAGAGCTTGGTAGAAACTATGATATAGTTACAAAAGGAATATTAGGTTTTAAATCAGGTGAACATATTATTTTCTACTCAATTGTATCAAAGAACGAAATAGAAATCGCAAGAATTCTTCATGGAATGATAGATTTAAAAAGCAGACTATAAGGAACCTCGCCAACAGCTAGAGTTTCGTTACGTGCGCAGCACGAACAATGAAACTCCGGTTGAACGAAACCGGTCACTGGCAGGAACTATGGAGTTATCGTAAAGTTTTAGAGAAGAATTTTAAGAGGTAAGTGAGCCTCTTTTTTTTGAAACTAACAAAATGACTTTTTATAGAAAGAATTTTAATTGTAGTTTAAATCCCATATATTTACTCACAGATTAACAAAATAGAGTTCGTTTGGAGGTTTTTAGACGAACTTACTTTGGCAGTAATATTTAATTAATACAAAAAACTCAAATGAAATTTTTAATTTTTATTGCATTCAGCTTAACAACATTAACTACTTCTCTTTTTGCTCAAACAAATGTGAAATTTTATCATGAAATGGAAAATGGAGCGTACAAAGTCTTCGCTGACAACAATGAAGTTTGCGAAGTATCAGTATTGCTCTCTTACGATTTGTTGAACATGAAAAATGTGAACCCAGCGAACAAACCCATAGTTATACCAGCAAATGCTAAAAAATATTTGATTGACCAAATTAACGTAGTAGACCGAACAAAGAAATCAAAATTCTCATTTCAATCGCAGATACACCTTGGAAACATAACCAAGTCAAGTTACGATAAAGATTTTCTTTACACTTTACCATTCAAAACTGGAGAAGTATACGAAGTTTATCAAGGATATTACGGTTCCTTTTCACATAAAAACGAAAATGCACTTGACTTCACAATGAAAATTGGAACTGCTGTTACAGCAATTAGGGAAGGTATAGTTGTAAAAACTGTCACCGCGAATTCTCTTGGATGTAAAGACGAAAGTTGTAAACAGTATAACAATTATATCATTATCCTACATCCGGACGGGACCTTTGTTGAATATACTCACATTCAAAAAAATGGCAGTAAGGTCAAAGTAGGAGATTTGGTTAAACAAGGAGATGTAATCGCATTAAGCGGTAATACTGGTTGGAGCAGCGGTCCTCATCTTCATTTAGTGGTGTATTTACCCACAAGCAAAGGGAGACAAACACTACAAACAATATTTAAAACCGGTGATGGCCAAACCAGAGAGATACTTTCAGAAAAGAAAAAATACAATAGAAATTACTAAAAAAACTTCCACCAACATTCAAATTTTTCACTGCGTCCTCATCACGAACAATAAATCTCCGTTTGAACAGCCTTTCCCGTTTTATCGGGAGAATTGGTAAATGATAGGAACTATGTACTTATCGTAAAGTTTAGAGAAGAATTTCAAGAGGCAAGTGAGCCTCTTTTTTTTGTAACTAACAAAATACCTTTTTATAGAAAGAATTTTAATTGAAGGTTAAATCACATATATTTACTATAAAATTAATCTAATAAAGTTCATTTAGAGTTTTTTAGATGAACTGACTCTGTGCGACAGGCTATAGACGAAATCTTTAATAGTCTTTATTTAATAACCCGAATTAATTTATGATATGAAAAAATATTTTATCTTTTTTATCTTAGGTTTTCTGATTGTAGAATCAGTTTTTGCACAATCCCCAGAAGTTCTAACAATAAAAAAATACGGAACCGAAAATGCAGACAACATCATAAAAGAGTTCTTCGAATTTCTCTATTTACCTAATGTTGCTACTGATCCTGCTGGCCAACAAAAAAATGCTGACTTCATTATGAATATGATGACCAAAAGTGGTATTCAAAAAGTGCAACTATTAAGAGCTAACACAGAAGGCGTACCTCCGGCAGTATATGGCGAAGTAAATGTTCCTGGTGCTACAAAAACGCTTATTTTTTATGCACATTATGATGGACAACCTGTTAACCCAACGCAATGGGCTAAAGGACTTGAACCGTTTCAGCCTAAGTTATTTTCTGAAGCCATAAATAAAGGCGGGGCAAACATTCCTTTTCCTGCAGATGGTAGCTATAACAACGAATGGAGGATATATGCACGTGGAGCTTCTGATGACAAGGCTGGTATAAATGCTATTTTAAATGCATATGATGCCATTAAAAAAAGCGGGCTTACTCCCAACTACAATCTCAAATTTTTCTTTGAAGGAGAAGAAGAAGCAGGTTCTCCTCATCTTCATGAAATATTAGAAAAGAATCAGTCATTACTTCAATCAGACCTATGGATTATTTGTGATGGACCAATTCATCAGTCAGGCAAAAAGCAAATTATATTTGGTGTCCGAGGTGATGTAAATCTCGAACTTACTGTGTATGCTTCAAAAAGGCCACTGCATAGTGGACATTACGGGAACTGGGCTCCTAACCCTGCAATGATGTTGGCTAAATTATTATCTTCTATGAAAGACGACACTGGAAGAGTAACCATAAAAGGATTTTATGACGATGTAACCCCTTTATCTCTTTTAGAAAAAAAATCTTTGGATGAAGTTCCCACAGTTGATGAACAAATGAAAAGAGAATTGGGAATTAGTGCATTAGAAATGAAAGGAGTAACACTTAGTGAGGCAATAAACCAACCTTCATTAAACATCAATGGCATGCAAAGTGGTAATGTTGGTCAAATGGCTTCTAATCAAATCCCAACGTACGCAACTGCTGTTCTTGATTTAAGATTGGTATTAGGCAACGATTGGAAAAGGCAGCGACAAAAAGTCATCAATCATATAAAAGCCCAAGGTTATAATGTAATCGAAGGTGAACCTACAGACGAAGAAAGAGAAAAAAATGCAAAAATTATAAAAGTTGTATCTGGAAACGATGGTGTAAATGCACAACGGACATCTATGGATTTGCCAATTATACAAAAAGTCATTGCTGCAGTCAAAATGACAACACAGGACCAGATTGTGCTACAGCCAACAATGGGCGGTACTTTACCACTTTTTTTGTTTGAAAAATATTTAAAGGCAAAAACTGTTACAATTCCAATAGCTAACCATGACAACAATCAACATGCAGAAAATGAGAACATTCGAATAGGCAATTTATTTGACGGAATAGTAATGATGGCATCTATTATGATGTTTAAATAATAGCTCTATGGCTTCCTCCCATTTACAAGGCAATTCTGTTATTGAATAGAAGTACGAACGCTCATCATGGGTATAGAAAAAAAGTCAATTTAGTGCTCTACAGAGACGTTTTTGGCTGATCAAAATGGTTCGCCGCATCAACATTTACATTGTAAATTACCAACTTCACCAAGCCCGAAACCGTTGTACGTGACTTTCGAGCGATACGAAACTAAAAAAAAAGATAAAATTAATTTATATGGAATCTAATATTAAAATTGCTAACAGATTTAGAGAAGTAATTCTAAATGGAACTTGGATTGCAAATACGAATTTTAAAGATCAGTTAACCGATAGCAGTTATGAATTAGCTAATAAAAAAGTTGAAAACTTAAATACAATTGGTGTATTAACTCAACATATAAATTATTACATAAACGGAATAAATAATGTATTTGCTGGCGGGACTTTGGACATAAAAGATAAATATAGTTTTGATTTTACAGAAATAAAATCCCAAACAGAATGGAATAGCATACTAAATGAATTGTGGAATAATGCTGAACTATTTGCGGATTTTGTAGAAAAACTTCCTGAAAACAAACTCAGAGAACACTTTGTCGAAGAAAAATACGGAACTTATCAGCGAAATATTGAAGCAATGATTGAACATAGTTATTATCATTTAGGACAAATTGTACTATTAAAGAAAATGCTAACATAAAATAATCATGTAATTTAGAAGTAAATTGAGCTTAATTATATAATAAACATAAGATTTGGCTTTAAAGAAAGAAAAAAGTAAATAACCCAAATAGCAAAAATAAAAAACGAACTCATATGAGCGGTTTCAGATAATTATAGATTTTTTTGTGAATTTAATTTTATTTTCAGCAAGAAATTTTATCTTTATAAGAAAATAATCCATTTCGAAGTTAGACTCTTCGTGATGCTTCAAACTACTTTTTTAACAGATTTAAAATAGCAACGAAAAAAAGAATAAACAAATGAAGACATTGACAAAAGAATTACAAGAATCTATTACACCAGCAATGGCTTTGAAATTGCTTGAAGAGGGAAACAGGAGGTTTGTCAATAATTTAAAGGCAAATCGCAACCTGTTACAACAGGCAAATGAAACATCAGATGGGCAACATCCATTTGCAGTAGTTTTAAGCTGTATTGATAGCAGAACATCTGCTGAACTAATTTTTGATCAAGGACTTGGAGATATTTTTAGTGTGAGAATTGCTGGAAATATTGTTAACGAAGACATATTGGGAAGCATGGAATTTGCATGTAAATTAGCTGGTTCAAAAATAATTGTAGTATTAGGTCACAGTAAATGCGGGGCAGTAAAAGGAGCTTGTGACCATGCCGAAATGGGTAATTTAACTGCTTTACTTGCCAAAATAAGACCAGCTGTAGATGACGAGTTAGAAACAAAAGATAATCGCACTTCTAAAAATGCAGTTTTTGTTGAAAATGTTGCTGCCATTAATGTAAAAAGAACCGTACAAGCAATCATGGAGAGAAGTACTATTCTTGAACACATGATAAAGAGTGGAGAAATTGGTATAATTGGTGGAATGCACGATATATCAACAGGACTTGTTACTTACTATGCGGATACTACTTTCATCGCTTAGTTAAAAAGATATAATACTTCAAAAAACAATATTCGAATACAATGAATAAAAACAATTTAAAATTCTCATCGTTAAAAACCGACAGCCTTTCAGGCTTGGTGGTTTTTTTAGTTGCATTACCCTTGTGTTTAGGCATCGCAGTTGCTTCAGGAGCATCTCCATTTGCTGGTATTATTAGTGGCGTCATTGGCGGCTTGATTGTAGGTTATTTTAGTGGTTCAAACGTAAGTGTTTCTGGTCCGGCTGCAGGCTTAATTGCCATTGTATTACTTGCTATTCAAGATTTGGGTTTTGAGACATTCTTATTAGCTATTGTTTTAGCAGGAATTTTACAGTTGATACTAGGTTTTGCAAAAGCAGGAACTATTTCAAATTATTTCCCATCAGGTGTAATTGAGGGAATGTTAACAGGTATTGGTATTATTATAATCAAGAAAGAATTGCCACATGCCATAGGATATGACAAAGAACACGATGGTGATTTTTTTAATTATAACCTTACTGACTCAGCTGACAGTGGTTTTTTTAATGAGATTATACATTCATTAAACTTTGCTCATACGGGTATTATTATTTTAACCTTACTATCAATAGGAATTCTAGTGGCGTTTAACAAACTCCCTTTTCTGAAAAAACTTAAAGTGTTGCCTGGGGCATTAGTTGTAGTTGTAGTCGGTATTTTATTAAATGAAGCATTTCGTTTAGCTAATTCACAGCTTTTAATTTCTAGAGACCATTTAGTGACATTACCCGTAGCAGGTTCAATTGATGAATTTATTGCTCAATTTACATTGCCTAATTTCGCTGGAATTAGCAACCCGAAAGTATGGATAACGGCAGCTACCATTGCAGCAGTGGCAAGTATTGAAACACTATTGTGTCTCGAAGCCGGTGATAAATTAGACCCTTTAAAAAGATACTCAAGCGCTAATACTGAATTAAAGGCTCAAGGTATAGGAAATATTATTTCTGGTTTAATAGGTGGTTTACCAATGACTAGCGTTATCGTGAGAACATCAGCAAATATACAGGCAGGAGCAAGAACTAAATTCTCAGCCATATTTCATGGTTTACTCTTGCTTTTAACGGTAGTCTTAATACCAGGATTATTAAATAAAATTCCAATGGCATGTTTGGCGGCAATACTAATCATGATTGGTTTCAAATTAGCGAGCCCTAAGGTTTTTATGCACATGTGGAAAATTGGTAAATTCCAGTTTATTCCATTTATAGTGACAGTCATAGGTGTAGTAGGCATAGATTTATTAAAGGGAGTGGGAATTGGCTTATTAGTAAGTGTTTTCTTTATTCTTTCGGGCAATATGAAATTGGCTTATTTTTTCAAAAAAGAGGAACATAAAGAAGGAGAAGATATTAATATTGATTTAGCTCAGGAGGTTTCTTTTCTTAACAAAGCAGCAATAAAAGAAACATTAAGACATTTGCCTGAAAATTCAAAAGTGATTATAAGTGCAAAAAACACTGTATATATTGACTACGATGTCTTAGAATTGATAAAAGATTTTAAACAATATGGTTCAAAAGATAAAAATATCATTGTAGAACTACAGGATTTTAAAAGTGCATATAAGATCGAAAATAGTACTAATAGCAATCATGTATCATAATTGTAATTAGCTATAATTGGCAAATTTTGAGGTAATAATATGATCAAGAAATCATAAATAAAAAAATACAATAAAATATATAATTAATTCACAATGCTCGTATGTGCATTGTATAGGTTAAATAAATATTTTTTTTAACGGTCTTGCAATCAACCTTAAAATTTATTTAGTTGTGAAAATTACATTCAATAAAAAATAACAAACCATATACTTAAAATTAGAGTTTCGCTGTGTCTTCAAGCCAAACAATGAAACCCGAGTTGAACATTCTGTACCATTTGTGCAGGAGAACTATACTCTGTTAAGAATTAAGAAGTTATCGTAAAGATTTAAGAAAGAATTATAAGAGGATGTAGTGTCCTCTTTTTTTTTGAGTAGCATTTTAGATTTAGTTTAGTGTATTCGGTCACTTTTGGACACAAGTCCTTTTATTAACATATAATGATGATACAATAATGTTATGGCTAAAATAAAATTTAGCATTAGGTCTCTTAATCCTTAAATTATAGGTAACTCATTCGTTAAACGACGAGAAAATAACATTAAGATCACATAAACACACTCAAAAGCTTCAGATGCGTTATGTATATCTATGATAAATAATTCTTTGTTATAGCAAATCGCATCTGATCCTGATTCTATCACAACATTCAAATAACGATCTTAATTCAATCTATTTGCTAAAACTGTAAAGAATAAATTGTATTCAAATCTATCCGAATTAAAATTGAAGACAAGCTACAATTAAAAATAAGCATCTCTTTTTTTAATCTTTATATTAGAGTGACACTACCCAACAAATCTTCAAGAACTACTTGTTAATTCATTTTAATTAACTAACTTTCATACACTTAAAGTGATTCTCTATATCTTAGATATTGCAATTACTACTATTTAATTTTTATACCATATAATTATGAAAATTTCAATAGAAAAAAAAATAATCATTGGATTTATCCTAAACCTATTCGTTGTTTTTGCCATTGCCTGGGTGTTTATTTTAAGAATTGACAAACAAAGAAATCAAGCTTTGGATACAACATTAAAGTGGATAGAATTTGCATTAATTATTCTTTCCGTAATATTGTTGACTGTTGTTTATTTTATCATTCGATCCCAAATTAAGGCAAAGAAAATTTCTCAAGATTTACTTTTAGAGAACAAACAACTGCTGCAATCGATTATTGACAATACATTGAGCCCTATGTTTATAAAAAAAATAAATGGCGAATATTTATTGATTAACAGACAATTTGAAACTTTGTATAAAATCACAAATGAAGAAATCATAGGCAAAACAGATCATGATTTTTTACCTGTTTCAATAGCTGATGCCAACCGAAATTCTGATTTTGAGGTTGTCAAAGTATTAAAAGAATTAAAAACTGAGGAAACAATTCAACAATCTGATGGCGAACACACGTACATTGCTGTAAAATTCCCCATCTACGACTCCGCAAAAAGAATTTATGCTATTGGTGGGATTTTTACAGATATCTCCGAAAGAAAAAAACTAGAGGAATCTTCAAAAGCCGCTGATAAATTCTTTAACATGTCAGTGGATTTGATGATTATTTCTTCTATGAATAAATTCGTAAAAGTGAATCCCGCAGTTAGTAAAATATTAGGGTATTCTGAAGAAGAATTATTAAGCAAAAGCTTTTTAGAATTTACACATCCCGATGATATTGAAATCACTAAAAAAGAAGTTGCTAAACTTCAAACTGGAGCTCCTTCCATAAAATTCGAGAACAGATACATTTGCAAAGATGGGTCTACTAAATGGCTCGTTTGGTCAGTGTTCCCTGACGTCATATCGGGATTATTGTATGCTGTAGCCAGCGATATTACTGCTCAAAAAGAAACCGAAACAGCCTTAAATGTTGCAAATACGTTTTTTTATATGTCGTTTGATATGTTTGTTGTAATTAAAAATGAAAAATTTGTAAAAGTAAACCCTGCATTTACAAGAATACTTAGATACGATCAAAAAGAAATCATCAACAAGCCATTTTTAGATTTTATTCATCCTGAGGATGCTTCAATCTTTATGGATGGAATTAAAAAATTACAAGTGAGCGGCTCCGCTATCAGCAACAGAGTTCGAGAAAGATTAAAAGACGGTTCTTACAAATGGTTTGACTGGACTTGTACAATTGATATTCAAACGGGAATAATTTATGCTGTTGCCAGAGATGTTTCTGAAATGATTAAAAATAACGAATCCTTAAAGATAGCAAATATGTTTTTTGATATGGCATTCGACATTTTAACCGTGGCTAAAGACAATCATTTTATCAAAATCAATCAAGCTTTTACAAAAACCCTTGGATACAATCAGGAAGACATGAATAGGATAAAATTCATGGATATAATTCACCCTGATGATAAGAAAACAGCCGGAGATGTTCTGGAAAAACATATAAAAGGGGAATCAATTGTCAATTTTAGAACTCGGTTTCTCTGCAAAGACGGTTCGTATAAATGGCTTGATTGGAATAGTAATATGGATCTACTAAACGGAGTTTTTTATTCCGTAGGGCGAAATGTCACGGAATTGGTAGAACTCGAAAATGAACAACAACTAGCCATAGACAATCTCTATGAAAATGAAGAAAAATTACGATTAATTGTCGAAAATATTAGTGAAGGAATTATTGTTGCAAATGCCGATAAAAAAATAATAATGGCTAATGATATGGCCAATGAAATTTTTGGAATCGAAGAAGATGACCAAATATCCCCAAATTTAAGCAATCATTTCGAGCTTTACTTTCCTGATGAAAAAACCATTTTCCCTTCGCAAAACTTACCCATGGAACGCGCACTAAGGGGTGAAGTGACTACAGATATTGAAATAATCCTTTGGAATCCAAAGTTGCGGGAAAAGAAAAGAGTACTTATCAGCGGCAGACCCTTAGTTGATCAAAACAACCATGTAGTTGCAGCTGTTGTAACGATAAAAGACATCAGTAAATACAAACAAATGGAACAAGATTTGAAAGAATCTGAATCAAAATACAGAAAATTAATTGGATTCCGAAAAGAGCAGTAATAATACAATGATTTAAGCATTATGCAAAATTCCGGTATCCATATTTATCCATTATAATTTATTTTTTAGGTTCGCTTTCACAGCATCAAACCATTCATTTTTTAAGATGCTTAATATAATACTGTCTCGTCGAGCCTCGCTCCCTTGGGTAGGCATATGATTGCGCAACACACCTTCTACTTTACAACCGATGCTTTTCATCGCTGCAATGCTTCGTTCGTTATTATTGTCAGCGCGAAACTCAACTCGTTCCATTCCTAAAGTTTCGAATGCAAATTGCAATAATAAAAATTTACAATGCTTGTTTAACCCAGTTCCACGAAACGCTCGACCGTACCAGGTATATCCTAGTTGCAGCGTTTTGAATTCAAAATTAATATCATAAAAACGAGTACTTCCCGCATACTTTCCTGTTTTCTTATCGAAAACTATAAAGGGAAATTCAGTTTCGTTTTCTTTGGCTTTAAGCGCTATTTGAATGTATTTTTCCAGATTTTCCTTTCCATTTGCCTGAACAAGGGAATACTTCCATGTATCAGGTTCGTTAATAGAAAATTCTAATAAATTTTTGTAATCTGATTCCATTAGCGGACGCAATAAAACAGATTCGTCCTCTAAAATGGTGTTTTGAGATAAAGATATGCTCATATTTATTTTTAATTATGGCTGTAAAAACTACCAATTTAAAGTTTTTGCATGTATTAAACTTTACTAATGTAGCCCTAAGTAAAAAATATATTTAGAATTCCCTAATTCAAATTGCAAAATGGGAAATTAAAAAACTGAATACCAACTATTAAAGTCATAAATTTAAAACAAATATTAAAATTTAACTTCTTGCTTTTTAGGGATTTATTATTATAATTTTCTTAATTTCGTTATCGGTTGCTAAAAATTAGTTGAATTCAACAAATAGCAACGAACTCCAATTTTAAAAACAAAACAATGAAATCAATTTCGTTTCTAATCCTTCCTTTCATTCTTTTTTCAACATTCAGTTCGTATTGTCAAAATCAAAGTAAAACGGATAAATCAAAAGAATTTAAAGTCGCGTTTGAAAAATTTACTTTAAATAATGGATTACAAGTTATCTTGCATATTGACCGCTCAGATCCTGTAGTTGCAGTTGCCTTGACTAGTCATGTAGGCTCTGCGAGAGAGAAAGCCGGTCGCACCGGATTTGCACATTTGTTTGAGCATTTACTTTTCTTGGAATCAGAGAATTTAGGAAAAGGAGGACTTGATAAAATGAGCGCCCGTATTGGTGGTGAAGGTGCCAATGGTTCTACTAGTAGAGATAGAACCAATTATTTTCAGACTGTGCCTAAAGATGCACTTGAAAAAATGATTTGGGCTGAAGCAGATAAATTGGGTTTCTTTATCAACACGGTAACAGAACCGGTTTTAGCTAAAGAAAAGCAGGTCGTTAAAAATGAAAAAAGACAGAGTTATGATAACCGACCTTATGGACACAATTTTTCTGTAATTTCTAAAAATTTATACCCAGCAACGCATCCGTACAATTGGGATGTCATTGGTTCCTTAGAAGATTTACAAAATGCAACGCTTGAAGATGTAAAAAGTTTTTACAATCGCTGGTATGTTCCTAACAATGTGACATTAACAATTGCTGGAGATTTTGATGTGAAACAAACCAAAGCTTGGGTCGAAAAATATTTTGGAGAAATAAAACGCGGTGAAGCTATTCCTAAAATGGAAAAGCAGTCTGTAACATTGAATGAAACAAAAAAATTATATTATGAAGATAACTTTGCCAAGTTACCACAACTCACCCTGACTTGGCCTTCAGTTTACGAATACCACCCTGACAGTTATGCTTTAGAAGTTTTGGCTAGTTATCTTTCCAAAGGTAAAAAAGCGCCTTTGTACAAAACATTAGTAGAAGAAAAAAAATTAACTGATGCCGCAGATGTTTTTCAATACAATTCAGAAATTGCGGGTCAATATATGTTGAGCGTAACGGCATTTGAAAAAACAAATTTGAATGACGTAATAAACGGCGTCAATGAAGCTTTTAAAAACTTTGAAGTCGAAGGGATTTCGCAAGGTGATTTAAACCGAATTAAAGCGGGACAAGAAACTGCTTTTTACACGAATTTATCCAGTGTATTAGGAAAAGGTTTTCAACTGGCGCAATATGAGATTTTTGCGGGAACTCCGGATTATATCAATCAAGATGTAAAAAATATTCTTGCAGTTACCACCGAAGATGTAATGCGAGTGTATCAAAAATACATCAAAGGAAAACATTTTGTAGCCACTAGTTTTGTTCCAAAAGGAGAGTCAAATTTAATTTTGGTTGGATCAACATTAGCCGAAGTTGTTGAGGAAAAAATCGTTGAAGGAAAAGAAGATGCGTTTGATGCCAGTATTGCAGCAACGTATGAAAAAACACCTTCTAAATTTGACCGAACTGTTGAACCAGCTTATGGAGAAAGCCCTGATGTAAAATTACCATCGGTATGGAAAAATAAGTTATCATCGGGATTGAATGTTTTAGGAATCGAGAATCATGAGGTACCGCTTGTGCAATTTCAATTGCAAATAAAAGGCGGAATGTTACTTGAAAACACGGGTAAAATAGGTGTTTCGAATATGCTGGCGGAACTGATGACGAAAGGAACCAAAAATAAAACTCCGGAACAACTGGAAAATGCTATCGAAAGTCTGGGAGCAACCATTAGAGCGTATGCAACTGATGAATCCATTTTTATATCAGGCAATACTTTGGCAAAGAATTACAATGCAACTATGACTTTAGTTCAGGAAATACTATTGCAACCGCGCTGGGACACAAAAGAATTTGATTTAATTAAACAAAGTACTTTAAGCCAAATTCTACAGCAAAAAGCAGATCCAAATAGTATTGCCAGAAATGAATTCAAAAAATTACTTTACGGTAAAGAATCGATTTTAGCGAACAATAGGATTGGTACCGAAAATTCTGTAAACAGCATTACTGTTGATGATTTAAAAAATTATTATACTAAAAATGTAGCTCCATCAGTTGCTAATTTTCAAATTGTTGGCGCTATTGCAAAAGCGGAAGTGACCAATTCATTAGCTACTCTAAATAAAAACTGGGAGGCTAAAAAAGTTATGGTTCCTAAACCAATTGTTTCGAATACTGTAGCACCCTCTAAAATTTATTTTTATGATGTTCCGGGAGCAAAACAATCTGTAATTAAAATTGGATATCCTGCACTTGCTGCCACAGATGCTGATTTTTATCCTGTTCAAATCATGAATTATCGTTTGGGTGGTGGTAGTTTTGCCTCACAATTGACGCAAGAATTACGTGAAGGAAAAGGATATACGTATGGCATCAGTTCTTCGTTTAACGGTTCTGTAAACAAAGGTCCATTTACTATTGCAAGTGGTGTGCGTTCGAATGTAACTTATGAATCCGTTAGTTTGATTAAAGAAATTCTTTCGCAATATGGAAAAAACTTCAACGAGAATGATCTTGAGGTAACTAAAGGATATTTAATAAAAAGTAATGCTAGAGCATTTGAAACTTTATCTTCTAAACTACAAATGTTGTATGATATTAGTAACTATAATTATGCCGATGATTATGCTAAACAACAGGAAAACATTGTAAAAAACAGTACTACAGACGCCATAAAAAAACTTTCAGAAAAGTATTTGAATGCTGATAAAATGATTTATTTAATAGTGGGCGATGCTGAAACACAATTGAAAAAGCTGGAGCAAATAGGTTTTGGAGAACCAATTCTTTTGAATAAACCAGCGGTAAAATAAGTTGATTTTAAACTAATTTGGGTCAAACATCACTGATTGTTTTAGCCCAGATCGAAGTGAAAATAACGACTGTAAAAAAAAATAATTTTTCTTGTCCTGAAAGAGCGACCAACGGAAGCTCCTTTCAGGATTTAGAAAAATATTTTTTTTAAGGGAGTATTGTAACGGAGTGCTGGATAAGCTCCTGAAAATTTTATTCATTCATTTCGTCATGACGTTCCGGAACTTGCGGATCATAAAGCGGACATTTGAATTCTTCCATAACATTCACTAAAGTATCCATTGTTTTTCCTTCAGTGCCATAACAATCGATTTTTATACTTTGAGGCGTCGTTCTGATATGAAACGCACCTACTCCATTGTTGTTTTTCCAACTATTATCATCTACTTTTTCCCATTTGGAAAATACGGAACCGACTCTGTTTAAAATCACTTGAACTGGAAGTTCTTCCAAACCTTCAATTTCAGCTTGCTCTTCAGTAATAGCTTCATAAACTAAGTGATGGTTGAGATAAATTCCCTCCAAATATCTCCAAAAAACCAATTCGTACATAGATAAAAAATTAATAGATTATGGAATAGAAAGATTGAAAACTGAGTTTCAACTAATTCTTTTTAGTATTCAAAGGTTCCATATTCACTATTGATAGTCAGCTTTTTTGCAGTAGCAACTTCAACTCTACCTACAATTTGAGCATCAACATTGAATGATTTTGAAATCGCAATAATGTCTTGTGCTACAGCCTCTGGAACATAAATTTCCATACGGTGACCACAATTGAACACTTGGTACATTTCTTTCCAATCTGTTTTAGATTGTTCCTGAATTAACTGAAACAATGGCGGAACTGGAAATAAATTGTCTTTTATAATATGTAAATTTTCTACGAAATGTAAAATTTTAGTTTGCGCTCCTCCACTGCAATGCACCATTCCGTGAATTTCATTAGAAGAATATTGGTCTAAAATTTTCTTGATGATTGGCGCATAGGTTCTGGTTGGTGACAGCACTAATTGTCCGGCATCAATAGGTGAATTTGTCACGGCATCCGTCAATTGTACTTGTCCTGAATAGATTAATTCCTCAGGGACTGCAGCATCAAAACTCTCTGGATATTTAGTAGCCAGATACTTCCCGAATACATCATGACGCGCTGATGTTAACCCGTTGCTTCCCATCCCGCCATTATAGCTTTTCTCGTACGTGGCCTGACCAAAAGAAGCCAATCCTACAATTACGTCACCAGCTTTGATATTAGCATTATCGATCACTTTAGAACGTTTCATTCGCGCTGTAACTGTTGAATCTACGATTATAGTTCGAACAATATCGCCTACATCTGCGGTTTCTCCACCAGTTGAATGTATGGTTACCCCAAAAGAATCTAATTCTTTAATCAGTTCTTCAGTTCCATTGATAATTGCTGAAATTACTTCGGCTGGAATAAGATTTTTATTTCTTCCTATTGTGGACGAAAGCAAAATATTATCTGTTGCACCTACGCACAATAAATCGTCAATATTCATGATTAAAGCATCTTGAGCTATGCCTTTCCAAACAGAAATATTTCCTGTTTCTTTCCAATACATGTACGCCAAAGAAGATTTTGTTCCTGCTCCGTCTGCATGCATGATAAGGCAGTAATCCTCATCTTGCGTTAAATAATCTGGGACAATCTTGCAAAAAGCTTGTGGAAATAAACCTTTATCAATGTTTTTTATGGCATTATGAACATCTTCTTTGGATGCCGAAACACCGCGAAGCGCATATCTTTTTGAAGTATCTGAACTCATGTAGTTTAGTTGTGAAGCCTGATTTATAACAGGTAGTTGTGCGGCAAAGATACTAATTTGATTTAGGAATTCAGTTTTAGGAAATAGGATTTATTATACTATTTTTTCACAACTAGAATCTCAACTCTTCTGTTAGCAATTCGTTCAGCTTCATTTTTTTCCGGTAAAACATATATTGGTCTACTGCTTCCAAATCCTTTATGACCCAATCTTGAAGTGGATATTCCATTTCTTATTAAATAATCAAATACAAACTTTGATCTTCTGTACGAAAGCTTTACGTCGTTTTGATTATCATTGCAGCAAATATGTCCGTGTATGTAGATTTTTAATTGAGGATTCATTTTTAAAACCTGGAGAAGATCAGAAAGAATTGGTTCTGACTCGATAATTATTTTTTCTGAATTAAAATAGAAGTTTAAATTTTCAAGTTTTATTAAATCTCCTACTTTAGCTTTATTAACTTTTTCTGCTAGAGAAATCACATTTTTAGTTTCATTAAGCGGAATTTCTTTCTCTGATGTTTTTTCAAAAACTACATTTTTACCTTCCCTTTTTTGCTTGACGGATACCTTATCTTGATAATAAACAATTACTTTTCTGTTCTCACTTTGATTTTTTAATTGCTTAAAGTCTTCTCCCAGACTATCTAATTCAAGTTTTTTACTTAGATTAACTTTATTGAATTCTAAAAGTGCAAGTACAGTAGTGACTCTTCGAGAAGATAATTCTTTGTTGTAAGAATTAGAATCTACACTATCACAAAAACCTTGAATCTTTAAAATTTCTTTATTTTTTGAATGCTCTAACCATGTACAAAAATCATGTTGTGATTTTTCATTAATAATATCTTGGTTAAAATCAAAAAACAACACTAGTTTATCCTGGGCAGACAAATTAATTATATAAAAAAACAAAATTAAAAAAAGTCTTATTTTCATTTAAAACGATTCACCATTATTTTAAGATAACGTACAATTAAAAAATATAGTATAAAAAAACCCGATAGGTTTTAAAATCTATCGGGTCTAGTAATTTAAAGATTTATGTTTATTTTGTAAACAACAATTCTCTGTATTTAGTCAATGTCCATAGCTCGTTATCTACTAGTAACTCAAGTTTATCACAGTGGTTTCTGATGATTTCAAAATATGGTTTTACATTATTACAATATGCCTCAGCCATTCCTTGTGCATCAGTCATGTTGTTTGCTTTTTTTCTTTCGTTAGTCATTTCTTCCACTTTAGAATTGATTCCTTCGATATGACCTGAAATTTCTCTGATTAAAATGATTTGCTCTTTAGCGATTGTTTCAAAATCATCACCAAAAATATCTTTCAATCCTTTTACATTTGTAATCAAAGTGTTTTGGTAACGGATTGCTGTTGGAATCACGTGATTTTTAGAAATATCGCCTAGAACTCTACCTTCAATTTGAATTTTCTTAGTGTACTCTTCCAATTCAATTTCGTAGCGTGCTTCCACTTCGACATGGTTCATGATGTTCAGTTCCGAAAACAAATCCAAAGATTGTTTAGAAATTCTTGCTTTTAGTGCTTCAGGAGTAGTCTTAAAATTACTTAAACCTCTTTTCTTTGCTTCGGCTTCCCACTCATCACTGTAACCATCCCCTTCAAAAAGGATTTTTTTAGATTGCTTGATGTATTCTCTTAAAACATTAAAAATAGCATCATCTTTTTTCATGTCTTTCGAGTCAATTAAGGCATCAACCTCAACTTTAAAATCTCTCAATTGTTTTGCAACAATTGCATTTAATGTTGTCATAGCGTTAGAGCAATTCGCTGTTGAACCTACCGCTCTGAACTCAAATTTATTTCCTGTAAAAGCAAATGGTGAAGTTCTGTTTCTGTCCGTATTATCCAAAAGTACATCTGGAATTTTCCCAACTACATTTAATTTTAAATCGGTTTTCTCTTCCGGAGATAATTTTCCAGCAGTAACACCTTCTAATTCAGCTAAAACTTTAGTTAATTGTTCTCCAATAAACACTGATATAATTGCCGGTGGTGCTTCATTAGCGCCTAATCTATGGTCATTACTTGCAGAGGCAATCGCTGCTCTCAACAATGATTCGTTATCATTTACCGCTTTAATAGTGTTGATAAAGAAAGTCAAAAACTGCAAATTACTCATTGGAGTTTTACTTGGACTCAATAAGTTTACTCCAGTATCAGTAGCTAACGACCAGTTATTGTGTTTCCCTGAACCATTAACGCCTTTGAACGGTTTTTCATGAAATAACACTTTCAAATCATGTCTCTCAGCCACTTTTTCCATCACATCCATCAGTAAACAGTTGTGATCTACGGCAAGATTCGTTTCTTCAAAAATAGGCGCTAATTCAAATTGATTAGGAGCCACTTCATTATGACGCGTTTTTACTGGAATACCTAATAACATGCATTCTTGCTCTAAATCTCTCATGTAGGTTAAAGCACGTGTTGGTATAGAACCAAAATAATGGTCATCCAATTGTTGTCCTTTTGCAGAAGTATGACCCAATAAAGTTCTTCCGGTCATCATAAGGTCAGGACGCGAATTTGCCAATGATCTATCTACTAAGAAATACTCTTGTTCCCATCCTAAAGTTGCCGTAACCTTTTTTACATTTTTATCAAAATATTTACATACTTCAGTAGCGGCTTCATCCATTACCATAAGAGCACGCAATAATGGTGTTTTATAATCTAAAGCTTCTCCGGTGTAAGAAATAAAAACTGTAGGAATACACAATGTAGTACCAAAAATAAATGCTGGAGAGGTTGGGTCCCAAGCAGTGTAACCTCTTGCTTCAAATGTGTTTCTAATTCCACCATTTGGAAAACTAGATGCATCTGGCTCTTGTTGTACTAATTGAGCACCACCAAATTTTTCTACTGGATCACTACCATCATATGAAGTTTCAAAAAATGCATCGTGCTTTTCAGCAGTAGTTCCCGTAAGTGGTTGAAACCAGTGTGTATAATGAGTAACTCCTTTTGACAGAGCCCACTCTTTCATACCCATAGCAATATAATCAGCTAATTTCCTGTCTATTTTAGTTCCATGCTGTACTGCATCGCGCACACCTTTAAAAGCATCTGAAGTTAAATATTGCTTCATTGCTTTGTCATTAAAGACATTTGAACCAAAAATAGTTGATTTTCTATCGGTTTCTTCAAATTGAACAGGCTTTCTGTTTGATGCTTCTCTCAAAGCTTGAAAACGTAATGTTGACATAAAAAATTATTTTATAGATTAAACCCCTAATATTTCGATGCAAATATAATTTAATTATTACTTTTATGAAATTTTACCTCTCACTTTTATGGGCAAATGCTCTAAATTTGTCAAATTCTCAAAAAAGACATCTAATTATAACAACATAATAATTTTAGATGCCATATATTTTTTTACTCTTATTTTCATCAAAAATATTTGAACTCCATTTACTACATCAAAACTTTAAATTAAATTTTTACGGAAGTTAAAATTCATAAAGTATCTTTGCTCAACTTTAAAAAAATAATTATGATTGTCTGGATTTCTTTTTTAACAGCTGTTTTAATTTTTCTTGCACTGGATTTAGGAGTTTTCAACAAAACACCACATATCATAAGTTCAAAAGAGGCAGGCAAATGGACTGCTATTTGGGTTGCACTATCTTTTATATTTTCAGGAGTAGTTTATTGGCTTTATACCACAGAATATATTTCAAATCCAGATACTTTGAAACCTGCGGATGCGTCAATAAAATTTATCACAGGATATTTGATTGAACTTTCCCTTAGTATTGATAATATTTTTGTAATCGCTATTATATTTTCTGCCTTTAAAATCCCTCAAAAATATCAGCATCGTGTATTATTTTGGGGAATATTAGGTGCCATCATTTTTAGAGGTCTCATGATTTATTTTGGTGTTTTATTGATTAATAAATTCACATGGATGACTTACATTTTTGGAGGTTTTCTAATATATACTGCCATGAAAATGCTTTTTAGTGGTGAAGATGAAAAATTTGAACCTAAAAAATCATTCGTATATAAGACTCTTAAAAAAGTTATGCCTATTTCAAATCACATCGACGGCGAACATTTCTTTGTAAAAAGAAGACACATTACAGCAGCTACTCCTCTATTTGTGGCACTCATCGTTATCGAAGTAATGGATGTTGTATTTGCCATCGACAGTGTTCCTGCAATTTTAGCCATTACAAGTGATCCTTTTTTAGTTTTTAGCTCAAATATTTTTGCCATTTTAGGGTTGCGTTCTATGTATTTCTTTTTGGCTCACATGCTAGACAAATTTGCACATTTGGAATACAGCCTTATTGCTATTTTGAGTTTTGTGGGTATTAAAATGCTACTTCATGATTACATAAAACTACCAGAATGGGTGTCACTGGCTTTCATAGCCGTTTCGCTTATAACAGGAATAATAGCATCTTTAAGAAAAAGCAGTAAAGAAACGGTCTAATAAAAAGTAGAATAAACAAAAAAAGGAAATCTTACGATTTCCTTTTTTTTGATGCAAAATATATTTTATAAATTAATTTTGTGGATCTCAGACTTGTTAACATTGAGCGCTGACATTACTGCGTCGATACTGTTTTTATTTACTGTACTTGCAAAATTAGCAGGAATAATTACAATTCTAAAAGTTTGGTTTTGTGTCCAGCTTGATGACAATGTATTAAGACTAAAATTAGCAGAAAGGAAAATATTAACGTTATTTCTAGTATAATCAAAATTGTAGTCTAACTCTCCACCATCACTAAAATAATAGGTTTGAGGCATTAGTCTCCAAACATCTTCCCCATTTACCGTATCATACAAATGATACACTAAAACGACATCAGAAGAAAAAATTGGTGGATTAAAAGCGACCAACCTACTGTAATTATTATTAGGATTAAACGAAGTTGTTACTTCAAACACTTCACTAATGGTATCATTATCCATAGTATCGTTTATTTCAGTAACTTCGCAACTTTGTAGTGTCATCATCCCGATGAAAACCAACAATAAGGTAATTTTTTTCATTAGTTATAGCTTTAATAATTTATACTGAAAATTGTATCCATTAATTATGCCAAACTATATTGTAAAGAATAATGTACTATTGAATTATGGATAAAAAACTCAAATTATACATGATAATGCTAGGCTGTAAGCCGGATGGACGATTTACAGAGCAGCATGATATTTTTTTTGGAATAGGTACTTCACTCAAAGATTTAGTGCCTCAAATGAAAGCTTTTTGGCCTGAAGCCAAAGGTAAAATTCATATTGATGCTTGGCGCGAAGTGACTCATGTAAATAATCATCATATTGAAATTGTGCCACGCAAACATGCGGACGAAAGTATCACAGAAAAATTATTTTTTCTCAATTTAGGTGGTTACAAAGAAAATGACTTTGAAGAATACCATTACAAAATGCTTGCAGTTTCAAAAACCTTGGGATTGGCAACACGAAAATCTAAAACCACCGCCTTTTTTAAGCATTGCGGTTTTAAAGGAGCGGAGTCGCATATTGACGAGAAATATGGAGTTGATGTGGATGATCGTTATCGAGTAGATGATATGCTTCCAGCAGCATCGAAATTACTCTACAGTTTAAAAATAACAAAATCAGAAACTGTTATCGAAGATGATCAGTTACATATTGGTTATGTAAAAATTAGTAGTTTAAAATAATACTGTTGCAACTTTCTTTATTTATCCTTGCTAATACAAAAAAGGTCTTTCAGTTATTTCTGAGAGACCTTTTTTTAAAATTAAATCACACTAATTTACGGAACCAAAACTCCATTACTTTTAAAAACTCCTTGAAAAAATAACAAATGAGTTGGCAACGCATTTTCCCAATATTCCCAAGTATGTGCTCCCGGGCGTTCTGTATAATCATGAGAAACTTTATTGTAAACGAGTCTACGGTGTAATTCTCTATTAGATTCGATCAAAAAATCATCTACTCCACAATCTATTATCAATTCCAGTTTGTTGCTTTTTATCTTATCCACCATATTCAAAACCGCATTAGCAGCATATACTTCCTGAGGCGCTCCTTCAATTCCAAAAACAGGCTCCATTAATTTAGTTACTCTATCCTTAGATTCCGGATTTATCATGCTTCCCATATCCACTGCTCCACTCATACTTCCAGCGGCACAAAACAATTCAGGATGTCTAGTCGAAAGATATAATGCTCCGTGACCTCCCATGGAAAGCCCAGTAATTACTCGACCTTTCCTGTTATTTATGGTACGGTAAGTAGTATCAATTTTCTGAATTACTTCTTTTGTTATGTACGTTTCAAATTGACTTCCTTTATTCACTGGACTATCCAGATAAAAACTAAATGTTTCTCCTTCTGGCATAACGATAATAATGTTATACTTGTCGGCTAAATTATGAACTAGCATTTTATCTGGAGTTTTAGATAGCCAATCATTAAAATGTCCGTAAGCACCGTGTAGCAAATACAAAACTGGGTAATTACTTTTGCTTTTTGCGTACGAATTAGGTAAAACAACAGCTGCTTTGTAGGTTTTATTCATCGCCATACTAGGAATTTGCAACGTATCGGCTTTAGCTGCATAAGAAATGGCTACATGTCCGAAAAGAAAAAATAAGAATACAATTTGAAGTTTTTTCATACTACATTATTTTTTAAGGTGAAATGTAAATATACTGATTTAGGATAAATAAAATTAAGATACTACAATTCATATCAGATCAAACGCATTGAAAATTGAACCACATAGAAACATAGAAATTAATTTAATTTTTGATTTAAATGGGTTCTGAACAGTCGAAATTTAGGTGACATAGAAAAAAAGCCAATGCTTTTTTTTCTATTGTGAACTCTTATCATCGTCAAAATTTGTTTTTTCAGGAATAAACACTATGTTTCTATGTGGTTTAAACTTCAACTTATTTTAATGCGTTTGACCTTTAATTCATACAAACAAAAAGACCTCTCATCACTGAAAGGTCTTTTAAAAATATTTAATACAATCTGTCCCGCCCAAAAGCGGGATAAGCGATTCACACATTTTTTGCAATGCAAAAAGTGGTTCTCTGCTTACATATTACGTCTATACTGCCCACCTACTTCAAATAATGCAGATGTGATTTGTCCCAAAGAACAAACCTTTGTTGCTTCC
This sequence comes from Flavobacterium glaciei, assembly GCF_003350545.1. Classification (GTDB taxonomy): domain Bacteria; phylum Bacteroidota; class Bacteroidia; order Flavobacteriales; family Flavobacteriaceae; genus Flavobacterium; species Flavobacterium glaciei. The sequence continues at coordinate 132,916 of NZ_QQBA01000008.1, read as the reverse complement.
ATTAAATGTTCGAATAAGTTTTGGTTTTTTATAGCAGCTTCCTGAAGCGTATTTAAATGCTCATTTACTAAATCCTGATTAGACTGGTGTAAATGGTTCAACATATCAATTTGATATTGTTTTTCTTCTTCCGTAGCACGAATTACTTCCGCTGGAATTACTGTTGGAGAACCTTTAGAACTCAAGAAGGTATTCACCCCAATAATTGGGAATTCACCAGTATGTTTCAACGTTTCATAATACAAACTTTCTTCCTGAATTTTACTTCTTTGGTACATCGTTTCCATTGCACCAAGAACACCGCCACGTTCGGTAATTCTGTCGAATTCTTGTAAAACTGCAGCTTCCACTAAATCTGTCAATTCTTCGATGATGAAAGCACCTTGAATTGGGTTTTCATTTTTGGCCAAACCTAATTCTTTATTGATAATCAACTGAATCGCCATCGCACGACGCACTGATTCTTCTGTAGGTGTTGTAATTGCTTCATCATACGCATTGGTATGCAATGAATTACAGTTGTCATATATCGCATACAACGCTTGCAAAGTCGTACGAATATCATTGAAATCTATTTCTTGTGCGTGCAAAGAACGTCCTGATGTCTGAATGTGGTATTTCAACATTTGCGCACGTTCGTTAGCACCATATTTATTTTTCATGGCTTTCGCCCAAATTTTACGTGCTACACGACCAATAACGGCATACTCCGGATCTACTCCATTTGAAAAGAAGAAGGATAAATTTGGTCCAAAATCATTGATGTTCATTCCACGACTTAAATAATATTCCACATACGTGAAACCATTAGAAAGTGTGAAAGCCAATTGTGTAATTGGATTTGCACCCGCTTCGGCAATGTGATATCCTGAGATAGAAACCGAATAGAAGTTTCTAACATTCTTAGCAATAAAATATTCCTGTACGTCACCCATCAATCTAAGGGCAAATTCTGTAGAGAAAATACACGTATTTTGTGCCTGATCTTCTTTAAGAATATCTGCTTGAACGGTTCCACGAACTTGAGATAACGTTCTTGCTTTGATTTCGTCATACACTTCCAAAGGTAAAACCTGATCTCCAGTAACGCCCAAAAGCATCAATCCTAATCCGTTGTTCCCTTCAGGTAAATCCCCTTGATAATGCGGTCTTTCGACTCCTTTATCTTTGTATATTTTGTTGATTTTTGCTTCAACTTCTTTTTCAAGACCATTTTCTTTGATGTAGAATTCACATTGCTGATCAATTGCCGCATTCATGAAAAAGCCTAATAACATAGGCGCTGGCCCATTAATAGTCATACTAACCGAAGTCATGGCATGTACCAAATCAAAACCAGAATATAGCTTTTTAGCATCATCCAAACAACAGATAGAAACACCAGCGTTACCGATTTTCCCATAAATATCTGGACGAACATGTGGATCATTTCCGTATAAAGTTACACTGTCAAAAGCAGTTGACAATCGTTTTGCTGGCAATCCCGCACTTACATAATGAAAACGTTTGTTAGTTCTTTCTGGTCCACCTTCTCCGGCAAACATACGAGAAGGATCTTCTCCCTCACGCTTGAAAGGATACAAACCTGCGGTGAAAGGAAATTCTCCAGGAACATTTTCCTGCAAACACCAACGTAAAATATCACCCCAAGCTTTGTACTTTGGCAATGCAATTTTCGGGATTTGAGAATGTGAAAGTGACTCCGTATGCGTAGCCATTTTTATTTCCCTGTCACGAACTTTAAACGTATAAACTGGATTTTTGTACTTGTTTACTTTTTCGTCCCAAGTCAAAATGATTTCCCAATTGTACGGATCCAAATCCATTTTTACTTTATCAAACTGATTCAGCAAAAGATTCAAAAAGATTTTGTCCTCAGCAGCACTTAGTTTTTCAGATTCCAAAGCACTTGGCAAAACCGAATCATCATTGATTCCTGCTTTGTTTAACTCAGGAGTTTTTTTAGCTACCGTTTCAATCGTTTTATAAATTCCGTATAATTTCTGGGCAACTTGTTCTTGACTTACAGCCGTAACATCATATTTACGGTTACTTTCGGCAATTTCAGATAAATAACGTGTTCTGTGTGGTGGAATAACGAAAATCTTCTCGCTCATTTCACGCGTGATTTGAAACGTTGATTTCAAATCAGAATTTGTTTTTTCATGGACTTTATCCATAATCGCTTTGTAAAGCGTATTCATACCAGGATCGTTAAACTGAGAAGCAATCGTCCCAAAAACCGGAAGTGAATCTAAATTAGCATCCCAAAGATTGTGGTTGCGTTGGTATTGTTTTTTCACGTCTCTCAATGCATCAAGAGAACCGCGTTTGTCGAATTTATTGATGGCTACCAAATCAGCAAAATCAAGCATGTCGATTTTTTCCAATTGGGTTGCAGCACCAAATTCTGGTGTCATTACATATAAAGATACATCAGAATGGTCCATAATCTCTGTATCAGACTGTCCAATTCCGGATGTCTCCAAGATAATGATGTCATAATTTGCCGCTTTGATTACTTGAATAGCATCTGCAACATATTTAGATAAAGCCAAATTGGATTGACGTGTAGCCAAAGAACGCATATACACACGAGGATTATTGATTGCATTCATTCGGATTCTATCTCCTAAAAGTGCTCCACCCGTTTTACGTTTAGATGGATCTACAGAAATTAAACCGATCGTTTTTTCAGGGAAATCAATAAGAAAACGACGAACTAACTCATCTACTAGTGATGATTTTCCTGCTCCTCCAGTTCCTGTAATTCCCAGAACCGGAATTGTGCTGTTCTCATTCTTTTTTTGGATAGCTTCCAAAGTTTTTGCCGCTACATCAGGAAAATTCTCTGCTGATGAAATAATTCTGGCTATTGCTTTTGGATTTTTTTCTTCCAAATGATTGATTTCATCTGTCAGTTTATCGCCAACAGCATAATCAGATTGTTGTACTAAATCGTTTATCATTCCTTGCAAACCTAAAGCACGTCCGTCATCAGGAGAATAAATTCTTGTGATTCCATAGGCTTGTAATTCGGCAATTTCAGAAGGCAGAATTACACCACCACCACCACCAAATATCTTAATTTGCCCTGCTCCTTTTTCCTGAAGCAAGTCATACATGTATTTGAAATATTCGTTGTGTCCTCCTTGATAAGAAGTTATTGCGATAGCATTTGCATCTTCCTGAATCGCTGTATTGACCACTTCTTCCACGCTACGATCGTGACCCAAATGGATTACCTCAACACCTGTAGACTGAATTATTCTACGCATGATGTTGATTGCCGCATCGTGACCGTCAAAAAGAGCTGCAGCGGTTACTATTCTTACTTTATTGTTAGGGATATATGGTTTTTGTTGTTCCATTTTATGAATATGATAATTTAAGCCTGCAATTTACAATTTTATTTTAAAAATTATTTGATGTTACTACTCGTTGTTAATAAATAAGAAAGAATTTTGTTATTTAGCCCCGATTGTCCCGAAGCCTCGGGAGGCTTTTTTTTAGCCGTAGTTTTTATACATCGGGAATACAGCGAAAAGCGGGATAAATCGTGATTAATAAAACTAAAGTTTGTGCTCCTAAAGAATAGTTGGCTTTATTTTTGAATAAGTAGTATTTTTACGAATGCCGTTTGGCAAATTAATCAATAAAGAATTTACGATGAAGAAAATTTTAATTTTAGCGGTAGCGATCTCACTTTCCAGTTGTGCCGAAATGCAACAAGTTATGAATCAATTCCCACAAGTACAAGGAATTGGCGGTATTGATATTTCAGGTGGATTAAAGGAAGCGCTGAATAATGGAATTTCGAAACAGGTTACCAAACTGACCACAACCGATGGTTTTTTCAGAAATGAAGCTGTAAAAATTTTATTGCCAGAAGAATTAAGAAAAGTAGACGCGGGTTTGAGAAGAATTGGACTTAGTTCTTTGGCTGATGAAGGCTTGAAAGTATTGAATCGTGCTGCTGAAGATGCGGTAAAGGAAGCTACTCCAATATTTGTTGATGCCGTAAGAAACATGACATTTATGGATGCCAAAACAATTTTGATGGGAAATGAAAATTCGGCGACGAATTATTTACAAAACAGCACTACGACGGCTTTGTACGGAAAATTTAATCCAGTGATTAAAAATTCATTTACAAAAGTAGGTGCAGATAAAGTTTGGACCAATATTATTACAAAATACAACAGCATTCCTCTGGTAAATAAAGTAAATCCTGATTTGACGGATTACGTTACGAATCAAGCACTGATTGGCGTTTTTAAAATGGTTGCCGTTGAAGAGAAAAACATCAGAACCAATTTGAGTGCTAGAACATCCGTTTTATTACAAAAAGTTTTTGCCATGCAGGACAACAAATAGATTGAAATTGGGCTGTCTTTTTTTAAACATAAAACAGCCCAATCCAACTTTTTTATAAAAACAAATACGTTTAGTTTTGAAAAATACTATTCAATACTAAGAACAAAGCAGAAAATAAAACCCTAATGCAGAAAATTACAATCCTAATCCATTGCAAAGATCAAAAAGCAATTATTGCCTCCGTTACAAATTATATTTCCACTATTGATGGGAATATTATTTATTTAGACCAACACGTTGATGCCGATGAAAATGTATTTTTCATGCGTTTAGAATGTGAATTCAATGCTAAAAACTGGGATATAGAAGCTATTAAAACTGATTTTCAAGCTAAGCTAGCTTCTCCGTTCCAAATGTCATGGGAAATGTATACCCAAGATGAAAAACCAAGAATGGCTTTGTTTGTATCTAAATACGACCATTGCTTGTATGACATTTTAGGACGTTACAGCGCTGCCGAATTACCTCTTGAAATTCCTTTAATAATAAGCAATCACGAGGATTTGAAGTGTGTGGCAGAACGTTTTTCTATTCCGTTTCATTATGTTCCTTTCACGAAAGATATTAAAGCAGAGGGCGAACAAAAGCAAATGGATTTATTAAAAGAATATAAAATTGACTTTATTGTTTTAGCACGCTACATGCAAATTATCACCCCAAATTTGATTGCAAAATACAAGAATCAAATCATCAATATTCATCACTCGTTTCTTCCAGCCTTTCCTGGTGCTAAACCGTATCATTCTGCTTATAAGCGTGGTGTAAAAATCATTGGTGCCACCAGCCATTATGTGACCGAAGGATTGGATGAAGGTCCGATTATTGAGCAGGATATTGCCCGAGTTTCACACAGTCATTCCATAGAAGATTTTATTATGAAAGGACGAGATTTAGAACGTATGGTTTTGGCCAGAGCCATAAAATTGCATGCCGAAAGAAAAACAATGGTTTATGACAATAAAACGGTGGTATTTTTATAAACGTAATCTTTTTTAGAATAGTTTACTTCTCACTTTTTGGCATCTAAACTATGTTATTATCCATAGAAAATGAGATGAGTAATAAAAAATTAAAGAAACTTAACTTATGTACAACAAAGTAATAACAAAATCTTAACAGCAAAACATCTAATAATGAGTGACCTTTGTAAAGTAATAAACTGGTTATTTATTATTTTGGTTTTGGTTAGTTAAAGAATCGCCTGCATGTACAATGCAGGCTATTTTTTTATCTAGCAGTGTTCATAAAAGAAAGTACTGCGTCATTAAAAGCATTAGGTTGCTCTACATTTACAACATGTCCACAATTTTGAATCACAAAGAGTTTTGACGATTTATAATGATTCTCGACAACTTTCCTAACCGATGGCAAAAACATATAATCCTCTTCACCCATAACATAAAGCGTAGGAATATTTAATTCTACTTGACGGAACCATTTTAGCACCGGGTTTATTTCGGCAGTGAGTTTAAACCACTTTATAAATTCTTTTTGGTATAATTTTTTGGCCTCGTTAATAAAAAGAACGCGAGACTGCTTATGACTTTTTTTAGGCATTATCACAAATGCAAAAAACTTATATAAAACCAAATAAGGCAATACGTATTTAAACATATTTCCCAATCGCATCAATACTTGAGAACGAAAATTCATCTTGAGGATAGCCCCGCCCAGAATCATACTTTGCACCCGTTCTGGATACATTTCTGCTAATTGTCTGATGAGGATTGTTCCCAAGGAAATCCCAACAAAATGTGATTTTTTGATTTTAAGAAAGTCTAAAACCTCAAGAATATCATTGGCCAAAGCCGAAAAAGTATATTTCTGTTTGAAAGCGGTTTTTAAAGTAGGTTTGGACTCCCCGTGACCACGCAAATCCAATAACAATACATTATACTGTTTTTTAAAATCACGAATTTGCTTAAACCATATAGAAGAACTCCCACCGGCACCATGAACAAAAGTTACCCATTGATCGTTGTTTTTATTTTCGTAAATGGTATAATTAATCACTTGTTTTTTTTGTAAAAATAGGACTTTAATTTTAAATCCCAATCTTAACAAAAAATAATGCTTGTTTTATAATTGTATGACGTAAATTTGCAGAAAATTTACACCCATGAAAGGATTATTGAAAGAGAAAAGTGAAATAGAAAAGCTTAAAAGAGAATACCAACTACTCTCAGAACTAAATTTCAACATCGAAAAAGCTACCATCAAGTCAACTGTTCCAACAGAAGAATTGATTTTAGAAGAATGCGAATTATAATTTAAGATGCATTTTTTTAAAATATTCAAAAGCTTTTAGCAATCGGCTTCCGTGCCAAGAAAACATTTCGCCATCAACAAATACTGTTTTTGCATGATGCGTAAATCGACCAATCTCAAAAGCTTCTTCTTCCTTGAAAGGAAAGGGCTCTGAGGAAAGGAAAACTAAATCCGGATCACCTTCTAAACGTATTTTTTTGAGTTCGATTTCCGGGTAACGCCCTTTATTCTCATAGATGTTATGAAAGTGATTTAGCCTCAGTAATTCATTGATAAAATTATTTGAACCTGCAGCCATAAAAGGGTCTTTCCAAATGAAATACGCTACTTTTTTTGCGGGCTTATCTTTGATAAAATTTTTAAAATCGCTCAAGGCAAAAGCTAATTTGTCGTTCCATTTTTGGGCTTCGGTTCTACAATTAAAAAGCTGACCAAAGTCGGTTATCATTTGAAAATTATCTTCAATCGTAATGATGTCCGTTACCCAAACTGTACAAATCTTTCGCAATTCTTCGACAATTTCTTGTGTGTTTTCCTCTTTATTACAAATGATAATATCCGGTTGCAGCAATCTGATTTTCTCGTAATGCACTTTCTTGGTTCCACCTACGATTTTCTTCACTGATTTAAAGTGATACGGATTCACGCAGAATTTAGTAATGCCTATAATACGGTCTTCCAAACCTAAATCATACAACAATTCTGTTTGGGATGGAACTAATGAAATTATACGTTTTGGTGACGTTTCAAAAGAATGGAAAATTCCGAGCTGGTCTGTAAGAGTTTTTTGTTTCAAGTTTTAAGTTTAAGAGTGTTCGAATTAAAACATCAATTTACCGTTTTTTAACCATTAAGAAATTAAGAAAAGTTAAGGTTTTAAAATTTAACCGCAAAGGACGCAAGGATTTTCGCAAAGCACACAATGTTTTCTTGTGTAAAATTTAAGATTTAACCATTAAGAAATTAAGAAAAATTAAGGTTTAATTTTTTAATTCAAATCGTAGCGCATTCTTAATGAAACTTAATTTCTTAATGGTTTAAAAAAAAGTCTCAGTTTAAAATTCTTCCTCTTTAAACCTTAAACCTTTTTAAACTTTAAACTCATTAACGCTTCCATTTCCTGTTGCATTTTCAATGCTTCTTCTCTGGCTTTTTCGGCAAAATCAGTTCCATTTGAAGCATAAATGATTCCTCTGGAAGAATTAATCAGCAATCCTACATTATCATTCATTCCATATTTACAAACTTCCGAGAGACTTCCGCCTTGCGCGCCGACTCCTGGAACCAATAAGAAACTATCTGGAACAATTTTGCGGATTTCAGTAAAGTATTCGGCTTTTGTAGCACCTACAACATACATCAGGTTTTCACTTTTTTTCCACGTTTTAGAGGTTTCTAACACTTGTTTGTACAATTCTTTAACTTCGACTCGGCTTCCATCTACGTTTAAAGTCTGAAAGTCGAACGCTCCTTGGTTTGAAGTCAAAGCCAACATAATCGTGTGTTTATTTTCGAAAGCTAAAAAAGGTTCCACCGAATCTTTTCCCATGTAAGGCGCAACGGTTACGCTGTCAAAATTTAAGTCTTCGAAAAAAGCTTTGGCATACATCGAAGAAGTATTTCCTATGTCACCACGTTTTGCATCAGCAATCGTGAAGATGTCCGGATAAGTTGTGTTGATGTAATTGATTGTTTTCTGCAATGACATCCACCCTTTTATTCCGTAAGCTTCATAAAAAGCGGTATTTGGCTTGTAGGATACCGTCAAGTCATGCGTGGCATCAATTATGGCTTTATTGAATTCAAAAATCGGGTCTTCTAATTCTAATAAATGCTTTGGAATTTTGTTCAAATCAACATCAAGTCCTACAGCAAGGAATGATTTCTTGATTTTGATTTGGTCAATAAGTTGTTGTGTAGTCATTTTTATGAGTTGTGAGGCAAAATTACAAACATAGATTCAAAATCAATTACAATCCTGTAATAAAATCGAATTTAATTATCAAAATCAAATTAGATCATCGCTGTGTGCAGAAATTACAATAAAAGAAAAAAAAGAGAAATTTATAAAGAAAAAGCAAGAAATATTTTTTTGATTTTTTACTGCTAAATAAACATTGTCACTTATGAAAATCAGTACAGATTAAAACCCAAATAAAATTGAAGCTTAGAAAGACTATTAAAAAACTACAAAAACTTACGAATGCTAACCTTTTTTTTACATTTCTTAAAAAAAGTTAGTATAAAGATTTTCCAATTTTAAAAACCTAACATTCAAGGCCTGACGTTTAGGGAAATAATTACTATTTAAGCAAAAGTAGCTTTTAAATCTTTTTTTTTGAAAAAAAAAAAACTCCAAGAATAATTTATACTTGAATTTAAAAGCAAGCTTTTATATCTTTACTGTTAAACAAAAGTCTTTATGCAAGTATATTTAAAATTTGATTATGTTCAACTGACAAAAAAAATTGTACAGGAAAAACTATCCGAATTGGGATATAAATTTAACATTATTGGGTTTGGTGAGTTTAATTTTTTAGAAAAAATACCACCTGAAAAATTGGATGAAATAACAACTATTTTCAAAGAATATGGAATAGAAATCGTTGAAAATCAAAAAAGAGTGTTAGTTCAAAAAATTAAAGATGCAATTGTTGAAATGGTTCATAGCGATAAGCCATTAAACGTAAAGAGCTCTGTGTATATTGCGGACAAGTTAAATCTTAGTTACGCGTATTTGTCAAATGTTTTTTCAGAAGTCACATACACTTCCATTGAAAATTTTGTTATTCTTCAAAAAATAGAATTAGCTAAACAATTAATGATTAATACATCGCTCAATTTAACTGAAATTTCCATTAAGTTGAATTATTCGAGCGTAGCACACTTGAGCTCCCAATTTAAGCATACTACAGGAATGACACCCTCAGCATTTCAGAGAATTATCAATAAAAGAAGAGAATTAACTACTAAAAATAAAAGTTAAACACACATATATATGAATACTGATTTTATAAATATTTGTCTTGCAGACGATGACGAAGACGACAGACTATTTTTTACGGATGCCTTTGATGAATTAAAAATGAATACAAAAGTGAGTACTTTTAACGATGGGGTTGAATTGATGAATTATTTAAATAATGAAGATTCTGTCTTGCCTAGCGTATTATTTTTAGATTTAAACATGCCAAAAAAAAATGGTGTTGAATGTTTATTGGAAATAAAAAAAAATGAAAAACTAAATGGTATTGCCATTGCGATTTATTCCACCTCATCATCAGAAGAACATATTGAAGAAACCTTTATAAATGGTGCTAATATTTACATAAAAAAACCTAATGATTTCGAGGAATTAAAAAAAATACTTTCGGAAGTGGTGACCATCAATTGGCAATATCACACTTCTGGTTTAAACAAAGACAATTTTTTAATGCGAATGTAGCATGAAATATACTCAACTTCATAAATCACCTGTTTTTTTAAAAATAATGTTTGTTATCTCGGTAGCGATTATTTTTTTTATTGGCGGGATTACATTCAAGCACATTACAGTTTTAAAAAAATCGTCGGCATTTGTGAGTAACAGCTATGAGGTTAATGCTGAACTTGAACGTTTGATTTCATATATTAAAGATGCAGAAACCGGGCAAAGAGGCTACATTTTGAGTAATGATAAAAGCTTTTTGGAACCCTATTATAATTCGAGAGTATTAGTAAGAAAATCGTATGAAAGAGTTTCTAAATTAACTTCAAACAGCAGGACGCAACAAAGCAATTTAAAAAAACTGTTGTATTTTATTAACAAAAAACAAAATTACCTTTCTAAGTCGTTATATATGATTGAGCAGGGTAAATTTGAAAAAAACACTTTTAAAAACTACTCAATTATTGGTAAACAAACAATGGATTCTATTCGCTTCAAAGTAGAAGACATGATGAAAACCCAGCAGATGCTCTTGAAAAGTAGGCAACACGACTACAAATCAACAATGAATTATACACCGCTGCTCATTTATTTGACATTAATTGTAACATTGATTCTAATTACTGTTGCTTTTATTAAAATGAATAATAATTTAGTATTACTAAAAAATACAATTAACACTCTTTCTGTTGCTAATGAAGCTAATAATCTTGCAGAAATCGTTAGTAGATCTGGAAGTTGGCAACTAAATTTGGAAACAGAAACTTATACTTTTTCAGATAATGAATATCGGTTATTGGGTTGCGAACCACAATCTTTTGAAGCTAGTTTGGAATCTTTCTTAAACTTTATTCATCCCGAGGATTTAGAATTTGTAGTTCAAAAAACCAAAAACATTCTTACAGAAAATGACCTTGCTCCTTTTACGTTCCGAATTATTAGAAAAGATGGAGAAATACGTTATTTCAGAGCTTTAGGAAGAATGGTATCAATTGCTTCAGGTGACAAAACTTTAATAGGCACGACAAGCGATGTAACTGAAGAAGTCTACGCTCAAAACCTGATGGAAGAACGAAATAGAGAATTAGAAATCAACAACAAAGAATTAACTGCTTTTAACTATATAGCAAGTCATGATTTGCAAGAACCGCTCCGAAAAATTGAAACTTTCCTATCACGATTAATTAGTAAAGATTATAATAATTTATCAAAATCCGGACAGCAATCTGTTTCTAGTATTCAATCCTCAGCAAATAGAATGCGAAATCTTATTCATGATTTATTACAATTTTCGAGAACAAATAAAGGAGAGAAAGTTTTTGAAGAAACGGATTTAAATGTTTTATTTGAAAATGCTAAGCAAGAATTAAATCAAATTATAGAGGACAAAAAAGCAATTGTAGAAAGTGATGAATTACCAATTTTGAAAGTAATTCCATTTCAAATTCAGCAGTTGTTCATCAATTTAATAAGCAATTCTTTGAAATACAGCAAAGTAGAAATTGCACCAATTATCAAAATTAACACTAGGATAATCACACACAACGACGAAGAGTTCCTGCCGAACCACAACTCTAAATATTACAAAATTACAATTGAAGACAACGGGATTGGGTTTGATCAGCAATATGCTAAAAAGATTTTTATTCTCTTTAATAGACTTCATAACAAAAACGAGTACGAAGGAACTGGAATTGGTCTTGCCATTTGCAAAAAAATAGTTGAAAACCACAAAGGATTTATACTTGCAAACGGAACTCATAATGAAGGTGCAACGTTTATCATTTATCTTCCCGTAAGCTAAAAAAGTTTTTTATAAAGGATCATATTTTGGTAATCCAACTGTAACTTACTTTAGAACATCATCTTCATATACAAGAAAATAATTTGCGATAGCGTTTTCGATTTTTAAAAAACTAACTTAGGATTACTTTTAAGTTATCTTTCCTATTTATACTATTTTTCTAAGACCCCATATTTAAATTCTGTAATAATATTCGAAATTGATGTAACAACCAATCAATCCAACCATTGCATCTTTGTAAAACAAAAACGAACACTTTAAAAATATACAAAGATGAAAAACTTAAAGAAAGTATTAGCTGTTGTATTAATGACATTAGGAACAACAACTGCAATTAAAGCACAAGAAACTAGAGCATCATTAGGAATAAAAGGAGGTTTAAACATGTCTAATTTATATACTAAAGATGTTGACGACGAAAATGTTCTGGCAGGTTTCAATATTGGTTTATTTGCACAACTTCCTATAACAGCAAGCCTATCATTACAACCAGAAGTTAGTTACACTACAAAAGGAGCGGAACTACAATACGACAATGCTTTTGCACAGGGAACTGGAAAATTCAGACTGAATTATATTGAAGTTCCTGTATTGTTGAAAGCAAACCTAACTAAGAATTTCAATGTACAATTTGGTCCTTACGCAGCTTTTCTGGTAGACTCAAAAATTACTAACGAATCTGCAGATGGATCTTACAACTTTGAAGACAATATCGATAAAGACGATTTAAATACATTTGATTTTGGGGTCGCTGCTGGAGTTGGATTTGATTTTGACACCTTTGGAATTGGTGCCAGATACAATTATGGATTAAGTACAGTTGGAAAAGAAAGAACAGTTCTTGGTCAAACATACACTATCCCAGATTCTAAAAATAGTGTACTTAGTCTGTATGCAGCAATAAAATTTTAAAAAATAACCACAAATCAAAATGTCATGTCAAATTTACTATACACAATTGCGGTGGTACTTGTAATCCTTTGGGCGTTAGGGTTCTTTGTTTATAGCGTGGGCAGCATGATTCATTTTTTATTGGTCATAGCAGTGATAGCCATTTTATTACGAGTAATAAAAGGATAAATAATTTATATTTTAAATACTAAAATCATGAAAAACAAAAATTTAGTAGCAGGAATACTAGGCGGTTTAGTAATTGGATCAGCTTTAGGAATACTATTCGCCCCAGCGAAAGGTTGCGAAACCAGAAAAAAAATTGCGGATAAAAGCAGAGATTTAAAAGATATTACCAAAGATTCTTCCGAAAAATGGGCACAAAAAATTACCCAAACAGTAAGACAACTCAAAACGGATTCGGAACAATTACTTGAAAATAATTCAAAAATTTTATAAGAAGAAATTGCAAATAATAACAATTTAAAAAATATCTATAAAAACCAATAATTTAAATTCATAATCGTTTCAAACGAACTTTTTACATAACCGAAAAGTTACTTATTTATTTCAAATATTAATTAAAACACACAATCATGAAAAACACATTCAATATCAAAACAGTTTTCACAACATTAGCAATCGCGTTAGGAATTGCTACGACAAGTGCGCAGGAAGTACAAAATTATGATCAGGGATTCCGTCTTGGATTTGGAATCAACGCAGGACTTCCTCTTGAAAACCCATACGATTTCAATTTGGGTGCAGATGCGAGACTCCAATATGATTTATCAAAAATATATTCGTTAACGTTAACTACTGGATTCAATAATATGTTTGTGTCAGGTGACAACAATGACTTGGGTTATATTCCTGCAAAAGCCGGTTTTAAAGCATTTGTCCTTAAAGACCAATTGTATTTGATGGGAGAGGTAGGTGCCGCATTTGCAGTGACAAACGGATATAATGACACCTCTTTACTGTTAAGTCCAGCCATTGGATATGCAACTGACAAAATTGACATCAGTTTGAGATACGAACATTTTAATGACTTTCCAGTAATTAAAAACAACGTTGTAAAGGATGGTTTAGGCCAAATATCGCTTCGATTGGCATACGGTTTCAAACTATAATGTAAACCCAAAATGAAAAATGCACTAGCACTATTCGGTTTTTTATTCCTGATAATCACTTTTACTTCTTGTAAAAGTGATAAAGAAAAAAAAGCCGAACTAGTTACAAACAAATACGTTCGCTTTGTAGATTCTGTCACACAAAAAACTACTGCAGACGCAGCAGCCAATTGGTCAACTATTGAAAAATATTTTGAAAAACAATCAACGGAACTCAATAGCACAATTGATCAATTAGAAAATACAGCAGCCTTTGATGCCAAAATAGACTCTGCAACAGCCAAATATGAAGCGTTCAGAAATTCTATTCGAGAACGAAAAAAAAATTTAAAAGGCACAAACCTTTTAGAAAAATAATATTGGTTAGTTATGAATGCAAAAAAACCAGCAGAAAGAAATTTTTGCTGGTTTTTGTATAGTATCACATTATGTTTTTTTAAAAAACTTCGCTGGCTTCTTTTAGTTTTTCCATGTTGTTGACTAGCGCTAATTCATCTACAATTTTCTGAATATCACCATTCATGATATTTCCTAAATCGTACAACGTCAAACCTACACGGTGATCCGTTACACGACCTTGAGCGTAATTGTAAGTACGGATTTTAGCCGAACGGTCACCTGAACTTACCTGAGAGGTACGTGTTGTAGCATCTTCCGCTTGTTTTTTGGCTAATTCTTGTTCGTACAAACGGGAACGCAAAACGCCAAAAGCTTTATCTTTATTCTTGTGTTGTGATTTCTGATCCTGGCATTGCGCCACTAATCCGGTTGGAATGTGCGTCAAACGAACCGCAGATTTAGTAGTATTTACAGATTGTCCACCAGGTCCTGACGAACAAAAGAAATCCACACGCACATCATTCATATCAATTTGTACATCAAATTCCTCTGCTTCTGGCAAAACCATAACTGTCGCTGCTGATGTGTGAACACGTCCTTGCGTTTCCGTTTGCGGTACACGTTGCACACGGTGCACACCCGCTTCAAACTTCAAAGTTCCGTAAACATCCTCACCGGTAACTTCAAAAATCACCTCTTTAAATCCACCAGATGTTCCCTCGTTCATATCCACCACAGAAGTTCTCCAACCTCTGTTTTCACAATATTTCGTATACATACGGAACAAATCCCCGGCAAAAATACTCGCTTCATCCCCACCCGTTCCGGCACGAATCTCCACCATAACATTTTTAGCATCTTCAGGGTCTTTAGGAATCAACATAAATTTGATTTCTTCCTCCAATTCCGGCAATCTTTCTTTTGCTTCTTCCAGTTGCATTTTGGCCATTTCGGTCATATCCGCATCACTATTATCGGCAATTATTTCGTTTGCTTCATCGATATTCGCCATCAAAATAACGTATTCATCGCGCTTTTCAGCTAAAGCTTTTAAACTTTTGTACTCTTGATTCAATTGCACATAACGCTTCTGATCTGAGATTACATCCGGCTGAATAATCAAATCCGAAATCTCATCGAAACGTTGTTTTACTATTTGAAGTCTATCTAACATTTTCTTAGTCCTTTTATTGGAGTGCAAAAATACGAAAAAAGTATTCAGTTTGCAAGGCTCGTTTTTGGCGTATTCCCCATCCATTTAAAACTTTCTAGACACAAAGCCATCGATAACACAAACACTACAATGATAGAAACTTTAAACAGTAAACTTTTAACCAGTTAAACTCTTTTTAGGAGCTGTTTCCTGCTGTCATTCTAATCTTTATTGATAAAACTTGCTTCGCGTTTTATCAATAAAGGATTTTCCCTTCCATCAGGGCTAGGGAATTTGTGTTAAAATAATTGCGTTTACGGTTTCCCGTAAAGTTGATAAAACAAAAGGAAGTAGTTTTGAGAATGATATAAAACTGATATATTTTTATCAGTATTTTCGGAAGAAAGTTATATGTTTGAAAATAACTAATGACGCTCATCAGAAAAAACAACACAGTTTATGGATAATAAGTCATTTATCTTCAAACATATACGTAAATTACTAGCTAGTTAAAAAAACATGAAACAAGTAACATTTAGAGGTACTGGACAATTAAATGGTCCAATAATTATTAATAAAACTATTGAATTAGACGATAGAACAGCATCTACTTTAACAGGATTAAAAAGAGATGAAGTTAAATTAGCAATTTTAGCAATTCATTTTCCAGGTGTGAGAATTAAACCTAATCAAATAGTATGCGATATAGAAGCCATTCGATTGCCTAAAACAACAAAAGTTCAAAAAAACGAATATGAAAAAAAAACAAATTACAGTAAACAAAAAAGTTCATTTTCATTACTCAGCATTATTTTATGGCTGCTTTTTTTTCCCTTCAAATTAGCTTGGTGGTTGTTGAAAAAAACTTGGAATGAAAAACACGTATAAAATAATTTGAAATATAAATCAATTGAAAATGTATAAAGAAAGTTTTAAAGATTTAGTGAATTTCGCTGTAATTAAAAGTAATAATTTTTATAATAATCCAGAAAATGTAAACTCTCCAAATCCATACTTTATTGGTTTTGGTAATCCAAATGCTAAAATTTTAATTTTAGGTAAAGAAAAGGGGTTTGATAAAAATAATTTAAAACAATTAGAATATGAAAGTATAAATAATCCTAGAGAATGGGATAATTATATAAAAAATAATATTGGAAGTAATAAAAATAAATTTTACGATAGTGAAAATTACATAAATACGTTTTTTCCATATTTGAATAAAAATAAATCTGGTCATACTTGGAATAAATATTACACCTTATTAAATCATATTTATACTTCAATTCCAAAATCAGAAAATGAATTTTTTAGATATGCTTTTTTAAGTGAAATTAATTTTATTCCTTCGAAATATAGCGAAATTAAAAGATTTGATAATTTTGAACGCTTAAATATGTTAAATAACAAATTCTTTAAATCTTTTGAAATTATTATTTTAGCTTGTGGAAGTTATCTAGAAAAAGAACAAATAGAGAATATTTTTAGTGTAAGTTATTATGAAAGCATTCTTAAAAAAAGAGAGAATATTCACATTTATCAAAATTCAAATCAAATTCTAATAAATACTAGACAGTTGAGTATGGATACTAGTAATGATTTATTAATTAAAATTGCAGAATTAACTAAAAATAAGCTTTAATAATTTATAAAAAAGAATTAGTGGAAACCGATCTCTCAAATACCAGCTCTGCGAAGTATGAATAAGTCGTATCCGCAATTATAAACGTGACTGCTCTGCGAAGTCTCTGACTTCGTAGCCATCCCAATAATCAACAAACCCCGCTGGCGCTAACGGAATGTCATTAAGTTAAGAGTTTATTTGTCTTTCCGACGAAGGAGGAATCTCTGTTTGTTGCTCTCGTTTGTTGCCATTCCTCCTTCGTCGGAATGACAAAATCATGGGAATATCCAAGCTCTGCGAAGTATTAATAAGTCGTATCCGGAATTATAAACGTGACTGCTCTGCAAAGTCTCTGACTTCGTAGCCATCCCAATAATCAACAAACCCCACTGGCGCTCGTTGAATGTCATTAAGTTAAGAGTTTATTTGTCATTCCGACGAAGGAGGAATCTCTGTTTGTTGCTCTCGTTTGTTGCCATTCCTCCTTCGTCGGAATGACAAAATCATGGGGGTTATTCCTAAACATAATGACATTGGGCGTTCGTTTGCAACGAGTGTCAATTTTAATTTAAAGTACTATCTTAGCGTTAGCAACGTTGGCATTTTAATTTTAAGAATCTCCGCTCGCGCGGATATCCACAATCGTTAGCTCAGTTTAGCAAACTGTCCCCGCAACGAGAAGCGAATAAATATTAGCCAAACTGGGAGGGATTGCTTCGTTCCTCGGAATGACTTAAGCCTAACGCTAACAAATAAACCAAAACAGCAAATAAGTACGAACCATTAAACAAACCAATGAAATCACTACTAACTACATTACTTGTACTGTTCAGTCTTACAACATTTGCGCAATCGAACGGACTTGCTGGTGATTACAATCGTACTTTGGGCACAGCAGGCGATCATTTCATTGAATACAAATTGACCTTACATCAAGATGGAACATTTGTATTTCATTCGTATTCTAAAATCAAAAACGGGTTTCCACCTGAAGTAAATAAATACGGAAAAGGAAAATGGACTGCGAAAGACAATGTGATTACTTTCTCTAGCAACAAACAAGAAGACTTTGATGAAAAATACACGTTGGATTTCAATACATCTAAGGCGAGATTCATAACTAAAAATCCCAGAGATAAAAGTGACCGAATCATCCAGACCAAAATTACGTTTGTTGAATCAGAAATTCCCTGGATGCAACGACTGGATATGTTTAAAATATAATCCTGCATAATATTCCCCAACAAGCGGTGCTTTATAAAAGGTTACCGCTTTTTTTTATTTATTCTTTAAATAATTCTCTACTTTTTATTACAACGTTGAAGATTTATAAATAAAATCAATCTCCATTAATAATAGTGTAAATATATTTTTGTTTAATTATTTGTTAAAAAGATTAAACAACGGTTTTTAATGTGTACATTTGAAATCTAAATAATTTAAACTTAAAACATTGACTATGAAATTAGTAAAAACAATTAGCGCATTTGTATTATTAGGAGTGATTACTACTTCTTGTGGAGAAAAAAAACAAGCAGAATCTACAGAAATGACTGATTCTACAGCAGTAGCTATGGACACTACCGTTGTTGTAGAGTCATCAACTATTGTAGATGTAGCGGCAGGAAATGCAGATTTCTCAACATTAGTTACTGCAGTAAAAGCAGCAGGATTAGTTGAAACGTTAAGTAGCGAAGGTCCTTTTACAGTTTTTGCACCTAATAACGCTGCATTTGCAAAACTTCCAGCAGGAACTGTTGATGGTTTGTTAAAACCAGAAAGTTTAGACAAATTGAAAGCAGTATTAACGTATCATGTTGTAGCTGGAAAATTTGATGCAGCTACTGTAATTGATGCAATAAACAAAAACAATGGAAAATATACTGTAACAACTGTTCAAGGTGGAACTATTGTTTTGAGTTTGAATGACGGAAAAGTGTTATTGACAGATGCAAATGGAGGAACTTCTACAGTTGTTCTAGCTGATGTGTCTGCTTCAAACGGAGTAATACATGCAATCGACAGTGTTGTTATGCCAAAATAAGGTTTTAATTCATTAATTCTAAAACCGTTGCAATTTTTTGTAACGGTTTTTTTTTGATTTTAAACTTCAGATAGCAACTGCAATATATACTAGACAACGTTATCTAAAACTAATTTGCAGTTCAATAATTTATTTTATCAATTGTTCCATTCCTAACAATCGTCACCGTAGTTAAATAAATTACCAATCACTAAGATACCCACAATCTTCAGCACAGAATTGCCATCCGTGAACACGACAATGAATAACAAACTGGAAGGGATTACTTCGTTACTCGCGATAAGGTAGCCCAATCAATCTGATATCAAAAAGCGTTAACACATAATTACTTCGACAATTTGCTATAGCACGGGTCTAATCTGTACCCATAAACAAAAGCAGGTAATACATAACAAAAAACGATATTTATGATAAGCCATTGATTTTTTTTTGGTGCAAAGACTGACTGAGAAATGATTAAATCACAATAGTATTAGGGGTAAAATGCTATGAGCACCGAATTCAATTGATTATCAATATATTGATTGAATTTATTTATATTTGTGTAGTTATGGAGGAAAAAAATTTATATATAATCGCAGGATGCAACGGAGCCGGAAAAACTACTGCATCCTTTACAATCTTACCTGAAATTTTGGATTGTAAGGAGTTTGTAAATGCTGATGAAATCGCTAAAGGTCTTTCTCCTTTCCAACCCGAAAAAGTAGCTTTTGAAGCCGGACGAATTATGCTACACCGAGTCAATGAGTTACTTCAACAAAATGAAAATTTTGCCTTTGAAACCACTCTTTCAACAAAAAGTTACAAAAACAAAGTTCTTGAAGCCAAAAGAAATAATTACAACGTTACCTTACTTTTTTTTTGGTTAAAAAATCCTGAATTAGCAATAGAAAGGGTAAAAACGAGGGTTATGGAAGGCGGTCATAATATCCCCACTGATGTTATTGAAAGAAGATATATGAAAGGAATAAAAAACTTATTCGAAATTTATCTACCAATTATGGATCAAGTTCTTATCTTTGATAATTCAGAAGGTAAGCATAAATTAATAGCTGAAAAATCTAGTAGCGATGAATTAATAATTCTTGATGCACAAAAGTTTAATGAATTAGAAAATTACTTATGACAACTGAATCAAAAATAGAGCGCAGAAATAAAATCATAAAAGGACTTGAAAAAGCATATGAGAAAATGCTTGATTTCAAAAAAGAACGTAAAAGCGAACTTGTTATTATTCAAGATAATAAGATTGTAAAAATAAAACTATAACTAATTCTTACCCTATATTTAAGGTTACTTTTATAAGAAATACGATTCAAAAATAATCTAATAATAAAAAATAAAGGTTTGACTTTTTTATTAAAGTTGAGCCATTTTTTTTTCATAGTATGTGTGATAAAATCTGTTTCCAATCTTTTATCTATTTACTTTTTTTTGAAAACAAAAAGAAATCAATAGCCCTGATGGAAGCGGCATCCTCGAAGCGTAGCGCAGAGATACAGCGGACAGCAGGACGATTCGTTACTGAAAAAAAAAATTGTTCTGCTCCTAAAAAATAGTACACCCAAGCCGTTCAAAACTCCTATAGATTTATTTTTAATACCAATTTCTAAATTCCTAATTTGCACCCTTAAATCAATAGGGAAAAATGAAGGTCTGTATTGCCGAAAAACCAAGTGTAGCAAGAGAAATCGCATCCGTTTTGGGAGCCAATACCAAGCACGATGGCTATTATGAAGGCAACGGTTATCAGGTCACATACACTTTTGGTCATTTATGTACCTTGAAAGAACCAAACGATTACAAACCGCACTGGAAAAGCTGGGACCTCAACAACTTACCGATGCTTCCCGACAAATTTGAGACGAAAGTGGTGGAGAATTCGGGGATTCAAAAGCAATTCAGAATCATAAAAAGTTTGTTCGACAAAGCTGATTTGGTCATCAACTGCGGGGATGCCGGGCAAGAAGGAGAACTCATTCAGCGCTGGGTAATGAATGAAGCACAATACAAAGGCGAAGTACAGCGCTTGTGGATTTCGTCCCTGACAACCGAAGCCATCAAAGAAGGTTTCCAAAACTTAAAACCATCCGCCAACTACGATAATTTATACTATGCGGGATTTTCCAGAGCCATAGGCGACTGGTTACTGGGTATGAATGCCACGCGATTGTACACCGTAAAACACGGTGGCTACAAACAAGTTTTGTCTATTGGAAGGGTGCAAACCCCAACATTGGCAATGGTCGTGGACCGATTCAAAGAAATTGAAAATTTCAAACCGCAACCGTATTGGGAATTACAAACCTTGTACAGAGAAACACTTTTCAGTTATGAGGAAGGTCGTTTTTTGAAAAAAGAAGATGGTGAATTACTCGCCAATAAAGTCAAGGAAAGTGAGTTCGAAATTGTTTCTGTCGAAAAAAAGAACGGTAATGAGTTTGCACCAAAACTATTTGATTTAACAGGTTTACAAGTGTTTTGCAATACCAAATTTGGTTTTACGGCAGACGAAACGCTTAAAATTGTGCAGACTTTGTACGAGCAAAAAGTAGTTACCTATCCTAGAGTCGATACCACATTTTTACCAAATGATGTATATCCAAAAGTACCTGGGATTCTGAAAAACCTGACTAATTATACTGCGTTGACGCAGCCGCTTTTGGAAAAAAAGATAAAAAAATCGCCCAAGGTTTTCAACGATAAAAAAGTAACGGATCACCACGCCATTATTCCAACGGGCGTACAAAATAATTTGCAGTACAATCAGCAACAGGTTTATGATATCATTACCAAACGTTTTATTGCCGTGTTTTATGACGATTGTTTGGTTGCCAATACTACCGTAGTCGGAAAAGCTGCCGATGTTTTATTTAAAACTTCCGGAAAAGAAATCTTGAAAAAGGGATTTCGTATCGTTTTTGATGCTTCGACTGCGCTCAGCACAAACGCCAAAGAAAAAGAAGCCGATATCTTACCTAGTTTTGTTGTGGGCGAAAAAGGTCCTCACCTACCTTCGTTTTTAGAAAAAGAAACTAAACCACCCAATCAATTTACCGAAGCTACCTTGTTGCGCGCCATGGAAACCGCCGGAAAACAAGTGGATGATGAAGATTTAAGGGAATTGATGAAAGAAAACGGTATTGGTCGCCCGTCAACGCGAGCCAATATCATAGAAACGCTTTTTAGACGCCAGTACATAGTAAGAAACAAAAAACAGGTTTTGCCAACACCTACGGGGATTCAACTGATTGATACCATTCAAAATGAACTGGTAAAGTCAGCTGAACTGACGGGTTCATGGGAAAAGCAGTTGAAAGATATCGAAAAAGGAACTTTTACCGCAGGTTCTTTCATCAAGAACATGAAAAACATGGTCGAAACTTTAGTTAATGAAGTACGCAGCGAAACCAGACGCGCCAATATTTCGCATGCGGGAAGCGTTCAAAAAGAAGTGGTAAAAGTCGAGAAAAAGAAAGCAGCCGGAATTTTGGCGGAAGCCTGTCCAAAATGTAAAAAAGGAACACTTATCAAAGGGAAAACTTCGTATGGCTGTTCTGATTATAAAGCGGGTTGCACCTTCTTATTGCCTTACACTTTTGCAGAGAAAAAAATATCAGAGAATCAATACTTGCGAATGCTACAAAAAGGCTCTACCGTAAACTTAAAAGATTTCAAAACCAATGCCGACACTGTGGAGGGTTTACTTCGCTTTGACGAAAATTTCCAACTCGTATTAGAACCTAAGAAAACTTTGGCGAAAACCGTGCCAGACGAATTAACCTGTCCGAAATGCCAGAAAGGAACGATTCTAAAAGGAAAAACAGCCTATGGTTGCAGTCACTATAAATTGGGATGTTATTTCAAAGTCACTTTTGACACTGTCCGATTGAAACTAAAAGATCAAAAACCTACGAAGGAATTAGTTTATACTATTTTAAAAGCCAGTGTTTAATTTTTCCCCATATAAGTCATATAAGAATATTTATGTTAGCTGCTAAACAATCGCTTATATGACTTATATGGTTAAGTTTTTTTAACGGTTGCATTTGAAATATTAATTTGAAAAAGTATTCAAAACTCTGGTCTTTTTTGAAAATTTAAAAACTAAAAAAAGAACACTATTCTAATTATTGTTAACTTAGCTTAAAGAAAATAATCATTTAAAATCTAAAGATATGTTCCAGAAAATGACTCTTGTAATAATTTTGCTTGCTTTGGTTTCTTGTAAAGATTCGGGTGCAAATGAAAAAGAAAAAATAAAAGCTGCAAATTGGCTTTTGGGAAATTGGGAAAGCAAATCAGTAGAGGGAAACCTTACCGAAACTTGGAAAAAAGTAAACGACAGTACCTTTCAAGCGCAATCGTACTTCATCAAAGAAAAAGACACGCTACATTTTGAAACTATAACTTTGCAACAAAAAGGGGAAGAGTTGACTTATACCGCTGCCGTTAAAGGACAAAATAATGACAAACCGGTCGATTTCAAAATGACAACTTCAACAGAAAAGCAAATGGTTTTTGAAAATGCCAAACACGATTATCCTCAAAAAATAAGTTACACGCAGGTTACTACAGACAATATAGTGGCAAAAATTTCGGGAATCCAACAAGGAAAACCTAGCTCCGAACAGTTTTCGATGAAAAAAATCAAATAAAACTTCAATCTTTTATACTTAAATCAAAACCTTGCTCGTAAACAGCAAGGTTTTTTTATGCCTTTAAAACACTGTTTTCTAATAGTATAAAAAATATTCTTAAAACACTATTTATATTTAATCTAAATAAGTTTTGTTAAACCGAAATCAGATTATATATTTGCATCGTTATTTTTAATTATTCCAAATAAACAAACATGAAATATATTTTCCTTCCCACATTAACATTTTTATTTAGTTTGACTTGTTTTGCACAAGAATCAGTACATACAACTGAAGATACAAATTTTGCAGACCCTTTTGGAACAATAATGGACACTGTAAAGAACAAAAAAGGTGGAGTTCTTAAAGAAGTTGTTATTACAGCCAACAAAGAAAAAAAACCAGTTTATGCATTAAGGTCAGGCTTAAAACCTATGGATACACCACAAAGCTTACAAGTTATTGGGGCTGAAATTATTGGGCAACAACAAGCGATTCGTCTTAGTGAAGTAATCAAAAATGCCAATGGTGTCTATGTTGGTTCAGCTCGCGGTGGTGCTCAGGAATCATTTTTCTC
This sequence comes from Flavobacterium glaciei, assembly GCF_003350545.1. Classification (GTDB taxonomy): domain Bacteria; phylum Bacteroidota; class Bacteroidia; order Flavobacteriales; family Flavobacteriaceae; genus Flavobacterium; species Flavobacterium glaciei. The sequence goes on along the minus strand of NZ_QQBA01000008.1, from coordinate 108,639 downwards.
TAGAGGATACGATATGTCAGCCAATAATATGCTGAAAAATGGTTTCCGTTATAATGCAGGATCTATCCCAGAAGTTTCAGGTTTAGAAAAAGTAGAATTCTTAAAGGGTGGTTCTGCCTTGCTATATGGAAATGTTGCTCCCGGTGGAATTTTAAACCTAGTGACTAAAACACCTTCTTTCAAAAGCGGTGGCGAAATCACCATGCAAGCCGGAAGTTATGCCTACTACAAACCTTCAGTTGATTTTTATGGCCCTTTAAATAAACATATCGCCTACCGTTTTACAGGTTCTTATGAAAACGCTGAAAGTTTTAGAGATGTTGTAAAAAACGAGCGTGTTTATGCAAATCCATCATTCCTATTTAACGTAAGCGATAAAACTCAAATTACGGTTCAAGGTGATTATTTAAGTGCCGATTGGACACCTGATTTTGGAACAGGAATTATAGGTAAAACTATTTTAGATTTGCCTCGAAACAGCTTTTATGGTGCACTTTGGTCTACTGGAAATACAAAATCTGCTAGTGCATCCGTATTATTAAACCATAGTTTTAATGAAAACTGGAAATTAAATTTTAACACCTCGTTTCAAAATTATGATAGAAGTTCTAAATCAACTGCTCAATTATCAAATCTAGATACTTATGCAACTCCTGGTGACTGGAATAGAGGATTAGTTCAGAATAAAAACTCAGAACAAATTTTTGGTGACCAATTGAGTTTACAAGGAATTTTTGCGATTGGTAATATTAAACACCAAATATTTACTGGAGTAGATTATGAAAACTCTTTAGCAACAGCTAACACCTTCGCTTTTTATGATGCAAATAATAAAGTAATCACTACTTATGACACTATAAATTTATTTACCTACAATCCAAGCGCACCAGCGGCAGCTATACCAAACTCGAGAGCTACCCAGATTGTTTACACGGACACACAACGTTTTGGAATCTACGCACAAGATTTAATTTCATTTACTGAAAAAATCAAACTTTTAGCAGGGCTGCGTTGGTCTTGGAAAGAATCACAAGCGGATACGCATAACTTGACTAAAAATCCAGTTACTATTACCGAAGGCGCCAAACGTTTAGACATTGCTTTTTCTCCAAAAATTGGATTAGTGTATCAACCAACAAAAGACATATCATTGTTCGCTAGTTACTCGAACTCGTTTACCCCAAATACAGGAACAACAGTAGATTTAATACCCTTAGAACCATCAATTATAGACCAATACGAAGCAGGAATCAAAAAAGATTTTTGGAAAGGCGCCTTAAGTACTAATGTAACTGTTTACCAAATTACAAACAGTAACTTAGTTCAAACGGCTATTTACAAAGCTGACGGCTCCTTAAATATCAATCCGATAGATCCAAATTTAAGAGAGTTAAGCGGTGAAACGAAAAGCAAAGGAATCGAAATAGATATTACAGCTAGACCTGTAGCTGGATTAGGAATCAATGCCGGCTATAGCTATAACGACATGCGATATGAGAAAACTTCAGGATTAAACGGGAGCCCGATAGTAGGAGCCCGATTAGCTAGAACACCCGCTAATACAGCTAACTTGAGTTTTTTTTACACTTTACAAGAAGGAATATTAAAAGGAATGTCACTTGGAGCCATAGGGAATTACATTGGAAAACGCGTTGGGGGTTGGAATAATCAAAATGATTCTACAAGACCTAACGGTATTTGGGATAGAGAAATTCCTATAGATGGATATACTACAATTGATGTTTCTTTAGGATATGAATGGAAGAAATTCTCTATTCTATGTAAATTATCTAATGTTACAAATGAATTAAATTACACGGTACACGAAAATTACAGTGTAAATCCAATTGCTCCTCGTCAGGTAATGACAAACTTGAAATACAAATTTTAATTAAACCTTTTTACGGATAATTATTCTTACGCATAATACATTTCACAAAACACAATCAAATGAAAAAGAAAAACTTCAGAAATTTACACAGGGATTTAGGCTACTTCTATATTGGACTCATTATTTCGTTTGCAATCTCTGGACTTATGATGAACCACAGAGATTCTTGGCATCCTGAAAAATATACTACAGAAACAAAAATCATAAATATAAAATTACCCGAAGAAAGTAAAATAAACGATAAATTCGCAGAAGATTTGGGTAAAAAACTGGGCGTCAAAGATAAATTCAGGCGTCATAATATAAAGAAGGGTGTTTTTAAAATTTCTTTTGAAAAACACGATATTGAAATTGACATGAAAACCGGTAAAGGTGAAATTGTCAAGTTCGTAAAAACTCCAATTATAAGCCAGTCTATGAGTCTACATAAAAACACTTCTAATTTTTGGATTTATTATTCTGATATTTTTGCTTTAAGTCTAATTATCATTGCATTAACTGGAACTGTAATGATTAAAGGTGGTAAATTCAGTTGGAAAAACAGAGGTTGGAAACTGGCAGTAGCAGGAATAATTTTTCCATTAATTTTCCTATTCTTATTAGCTTAAAATTAAATATATAAACATAAAAAATCCCAATACTGATAATTTTCAGGATTGGGATTCTTTTTTTATAATCTATTAAATTTTACTTTAATCCAGCTAAACTATGTTGGATAGTCTCAATTTTAGATAAAGCATCGGTTTCTTTTTGTCTTTCGTTTGCCAAAACTTTCTCTGGCGCACCTGCCACAAATTTTTCATTTGCCAGTTTATTTTGAACTGATTTCAAGAAGCCTTGTGTATAAACTAACTCAGCAGTCAGTTTTGCTATTTCCTCTTCAACATTGATATTTCCGGTAATAGGAATAAAATATTCATTCGACTTAACACGAAAAGATAATGCTCCTTCTACTTTATCTGAAACATATTGTAATGATGTAATGTTACCTAATTTAGTTATTACAGTATCAAAATAAGTAGAAACTTTATCATTGTTTACTGCTTTCAATTCGATAGCATCTTTAAAAGGAATATTCTTGTCCTTACGAATCGTTCTAATTCCAGAAATCACTTCAATAGTATGTTCAAAATCAACGATTAAACCCGCATTAAAAGGTTTCATTTCCGGCCAAGTTGATACGATTAACGCTTCTTCTGGAGTTCTATGAGCAAGATACTGCCAAATTTCCTCTGTCAAAAACGGCATAAACGGATGCAATAATTTCAAATTGTTTTCCAGCATTTCTATGGCTTTCGCCAAAGTTACGCTGTCAATGGGCTGTTGATATGCCGGCTTTATCATTTCGAGGAACCAAGAACAGAAATCGTCCCAAACCAGTTTGTAAATTGCCATCAATGCATCAGAAATTCTGTATTTCTCGAAATTATCTTCGATTTCTAAAAGCGTTTGTTGCAATTTGGCTTCATACCATTCAATCGCTACTTTCGATGATTCCGGTTGTGGTATAGCATCAGAAACTTCCCAACCTTTTATCAATTTGAACGCATTCCAAATTTTATTAGTAAACGCTTTTCCTTGGTTACACAATTCTTCGTCAAACATAATGTCATTTCCTGCAGAAGCACTCAAAAGCAATCCAACACGAACTCCATCGGCGCCAAATTTCTCAATTAAATCTAAGGGATCAGGCGAATTTCCTAATGATTTAGACATTTTTCGACGTTGTTTATCTCGCACTAAACCAGTTAAATATACATTTGTGAATGGTTTTTTGTCTGTGTATTCATAACCGGCTATAATCATTCTCGCTACCCAGAAAAACAAAATATCTGGACCAGTAACTAAATCATTAGTAGGATAATAATATTTAAAATCTTCGCTTTCGGGATCCATTATTCCCCCAAAAACGGACATTGGCCACAGCCAAGAAGAAAACCAAGTGTCTAAAGCATCAACATCCTGACGTAAGTCAGAAGTGAGAAGTGAGAAGTTAGAAGTTTTAGATTGTGCTAATTTCAATGCTTCTTCAATTGTTTCTGCAACGACAAAATCCTCTTTTCCATCACCGTAGAAATACGCAGGAATTTGTTGTCCCCACCATAATTGACGGGAGATATTCCAGTCACGAATGTTGTTTAACCAATGTGCATATGTATTATTAAAACGTGCTGGATGCAATTTGATTTCACCATCTTCCAAAACGGATTTAATAGCTGGTTTTACCAAATCTTCCATTTTCAGGAACCATTGGTCAGACAAACGAGGTTCGATTACGGCTTTGGTTCTTTCAGAAGTTCCTACTTTATTCAAGTGTGTTTCTGTTTTAGCTAAAGCACCAATTGTTTCTAATTCTTTGGCAATTGCCTCGCGAACCACAAAACGATCTTGTCCTTGGTAGTGCAATCCAAAACTATTTAAAGTAGCATCTTCATTGAAAATATCAATAATCTCCAAATTGTGCTTTTCTCCTAATGCTTTATCATTCATATCGTGGGCAGGAGTTACTTTTAAACATCCTGTTCCAAATTCGATATCTACATATTCGTCCTCTATAATTGGAATAACTCTTCCACAAATTGGCACAATCGCCTTTTTCCCTTTTAAATGGGTAAACCGTTCATCATTCGGATTGATACAAATTGCTGTATCTCCAAAAATAGTTTCCGGACGTGTGGTTGCAATCGTCAGGAAATCTTCACTTCCTTCGATTTTATATTGTAGGAAATATAGTTTTCCTTGTTGTTCTTCATAAATTACTTCTTCGTCTGATAAAGTCGTTTTTGCTTCGGGATCCCAGTTTACCATTCGGTATCCGCGATAAATCAGACCTTTGTTGTATAAATCTACAAATGATCGAATTACTGATGCTGACATATCAGGATCCATTGTAAATTTAGTCCGTTCCCAATCGCATGAAGCACCTAGTTTTTTTAATTGGTCTAAAATAACACCGCCATATTTGTCAGTCCATTCCCAAGCATGCGCCAAAAACTCTTCTCGAGTTAAATCATTTTTATTAATCCCTTCGGATTTTAATTTTGCAACCACCTTAGCTTCAGTAGCAATCGATGCGTGATCTGTCCCCGGAACCCAACAAGCATTGAATCCTTTAAGACGAGCTCTCCTAATTAATACGTCCTGAATGGTATTATTTAACATGTGTCCCATGTGCAAAACTCCAGTAACATTAGGCGGAGGAATTACTATGGTATATGGTGTTCTATGGTCTGGTTCTGAGTGAAAATAATTGTTTTTCATCCAGTAGTCATACCACTTATTTTCAATGGTTTTAGCGTCAAATTGTGCAGGAATTGTCATAAAAAGCAACTGTTAAAACCAAAATTAAACTTTGGTCTGATATTTGTAATTCTAATTGGGAACAAAAGTAAATAATTAAGTACACTATAAAAAGAGAAATAAAAATTTGTGCGTTAATTAAAAGAAAGTAAATTTACTAAATGAATTTAAATAAAATAAAATGAAAAAAACAATAGCTTTATTCGCATTCGCATTAATCAGCAGTATTGGTTTTGCTCAGAATGGCCCAAAAATTGAATTCGCAGCCCAAGACAATACCATTGATTATGGAAAGGTTACTAAGAATGAAAATGGCTCACGTGATTTTATCTTTACAAATACAGGTAATGCTCCATTAATTATCACTAATGTGCTTTCTACTTGTGGCTGTACGGTTCCTACAAAACCAGAGCAACCAATCATGCCGGGAAAAACAGGTACAATAACAGTGAAATATAACATGGCGCCCGGTCCAATAAGAAAAACAATAACAGTTGAGTCTAATGCTGTGAACTATGAGGGTGGTCGAGTAGCATTAAAAATTAAAGGAGAAGTAATTTCTAATTAATTTAGACAACAAAACAAACTAAAAAACACTTTTGGATACTATTTCCAAAAGTGTTTTTAATTTATAAAATATTATATAATTGAAACCTGAATTTTAGAATTTCACTATCACGTTCTATTTCTAAAGTAATCCAATTTTCTTCTTCCTCCTTAAATAGTGCATTAATTTCTTGCAATGAAAGTTTATTAATGGGATTATTATTAATCCTATTAAGTACATCTCCTTTAAGCAAACCCGCATTTGCTGCAGGAGAGTTTTGCCTCACATGAGCAATCTCATAAATAGGTTTTAATTGAAATTTATATTTAAAATCATTCGTAAACACTCTGATACCATCGGACTCATTAAATTTTGAGGACAAGGGAACCGTTTCCATTCGTACGGTTTCTTGAACCCATTGTAATCCATTTTGTTGAATTTCAACTCCACTTTTATTGTAGCTGAAAGGCGCAGTGTAATCACTATTCTTTTTTAAATATAATTGGTTGTTTTTATAGTCAAAAACTAGTGCGAACCGCTTCATAATCTCTCCACCTACTGAGCCTTTCCGATCTGGAACCATATTTACATTTTTAACTGATATGGAATCCGGAAAAGCCACCACAGGATTATTAAATTCAAAATCTCCCATCTCAAATTTTTTAATTACTGCTCTTTTACCTTTTACATCACCACTAAAACCTCTTCCTAAGAAATCTTCAAAATTTTTAGCTGGAACTTTAATCAATTCGGAGCGATCATGGAATAACCATAATGCATCGCTGTTTCCTATATCTATCAACAATTTTGAAGGAATTCTTTCACCATCCTGAAACACACTACTTAACATATAGGGCTTGGATTTTTCAATAGTAATAGGGATTTTTTTGTATTTTTTTTCAATTTTTTTCAGGTTTTGCTTATTGTCTTCATAAACTATTACATTCCTTTTTTTATAATTAACTTCTACTAAATTATTTCGAAAAAAATGGTATCCTATAATTCCGTTAACCGGAATTCCAACATGTGACGATAAATTAAAATCAGGATCCAAAATAATATAGAGCATGTGATTTCTGTATTTCATACTACTGAATTCTAAAATATTATTAGTGGATTTTAATCCTTCAACGGCCTCTTGACCACCTAATCCTCTTAGTAATATTTTTTCGGCATTAAAAAAACGAACTTCCTTTTTATCTTCTAAACTAAACAATATAGTTTCGGCTACGCCAGTATCCAATAAAAAATTTAATTCAACCCCATTTACTTTGATAGGCACAAAAACCAAATTATTAATCAATTTAAAAGGGACAATAATTTTCTTTACGTCCTTTTCAAACCGGAATCCCTGTTGTGCAAAAACAGGGAAAACAAACAAGTAAAATAATATAGTAACTATTGTTTTTTTCATTGGTAATCTTTTACATAAAAATACTAAATAAATCACATCAAAAATGCAGATTTAACAATATATACATCTTTTGATTAGAATAAATTCGGAAAAAAAATTGCAAATTTGCAATTCAATAATTTAAGACTATGCCAACAATATCAAACAAAGGCAAATTAATGCCAGAATCGCCAATACGAAAATTGGTTCCATACTCAGAAATTGCTAAGAAAAAAGGGAATAAAGTATATCATTTAAACATTGGTCAACCAGATATAAAAACGCCTGAAGTTGCCATGAATGCTGTTAAAAACATTGATTTAACCATTTTAGAATACAGTCATTCTGCTGGAAACGAAAGTTATAGAAAAAAATTATCGGCGTATTATATCAATCAAGGTATTTCAGTAAATATCGAGGATATTATAATTACCACCGGAGGATCCGAAGCGCTTATGTTTGCCATGGGAAGTACGATGGATCAGGGAGATGAGATTATTATTCCAGAACCTTTTTATGCAAATTATAATGGATTTTCAACAGCTTCAGGAGCAACTGTAGTTCCAGTAATTTCAACAATTGAAACTGGTTTTGCACTTCCTGCAGTAGAAGATTTTGAAAAACTGATTACACCAAAAACAAAAGCAATACTAATTTGTAATCCAGGAAATCCAACTGGATATTTATATTCGAAAGAAGAAATTATGAAACTGGCTGCGTTAGTCAAAAAACATGACTTATTCTTAATTTCTGATGAAGTTTATCGTGAATTCACTTACGATGGTGATATACATTATTCTGTAATGAATGTTCCGGGACTTGAAGATCATGCCATTATGATTGATTCGGTTTCAAAAAGATACAGTATGTGTGGCGCAAGAATAGGATGTATTGTTTCTAAAAATAAAGAAGTAATGGCTACTGCGATGAAATTTGCTCAAGCAAGATTAAGCCCGCCAACCATAGAACAAATTGCAAGCGAGGCCGCTCTGGACACACCGCAAAGTTATTTTGACGAAGTAATTTCAGAATACAGAGAACGCAGAGACACCTTAATTGAGGAGTTAAATAAAATAGATGGCGTTATTGTAAGCAAACCAAAAGGTGCATTTTATTGTATTGCGCAACTGCCTGTTAATAATGCTGATGCTTTTGCACAATGGCTTTTAGAAAGTTATGACTTAAACGGTGAAACTGTAATGGTTGCTCCTGCTGCCGGTTTTTATTCTACTCCGGGAATGGGTTTAAATCAGGTTAGAATCGCTTATGTTTTGAAAAAAGAAGACTTAATTAGCGCAGTACGCATACTAAAAGCAGCAATTCCAGTTTATAATGCAACCCAAACTGAAGCGTAAATAAATCCAATCTTTAGATTTACTACTTCATTGATTTTTTATAAAAGGCAATAACGAACTCGTTATTGCCTTTCTTTTTGGGTCCAAAATACAAAGAAGAATTTCTTGACGAACCGATAAAGTAGTCTTAAATAGTAGAAGCGATAGAAATTCTTTAATTTTTATTATTTATCTTTACCGCTTAAATAAATATACCCACTATAATAGTTGCTTTTAATGATAAAAAACGAAGAATTTCAAGACGAAATAGGAGACAATCATGTTAGTTTATCCGCTAATAATCCCGTAAGACATGATGCTTTTAACCTTACTGATGAAGAAAAAGTTGAAAAAATAAAAAAAGACGTTGAGAATATCCTTCAAACACTTGGAATGGACTTGACCGACGATAGCTTAAAAGGAACACCTAATCGTGTTGCCAAAATGTTCGTTAAGGAAATTTTTGGAGGTTTGAATCCTTCAAGAAAACCAAAAGCTTCCACATTTGACAACAATTACAAATACGGTGAAATGTTAGTTGAAAAAAACATCATCGTGTATTCTACGTGTGAGCATCATTTATTACCAATCATAGGAAGAGCACATGTAGCTTATATTTCTAACGGAAGAGTTATAGGTTTGTCTAAAATGAACCGTATTGTGGAATATTATGCCAAAAGACCTCAAGTTCAAGAGCGTTTAACGATGCAAATTGTTCAGGAATTACAAATTGCTTTGGGTACAGAAGATGTAGCTTGTGTAATTGATGCCAAACACCTTTGCGTAAATTCAAGAGGAATCAGTGATATTGAAAGTAGCACTGTAACATCCGAATTTGGTGGGAAATTTAAAGATGCCGTAACTCGTAGAGAGTTTTTGGATTATATTAAATTAGAAACTAAGTTCTAGTCCTCTCCACGACCTTCTCCAAAGGAGAGGGAGCTTGGTCTGGTAAAATCAGAACAAGATTATAACAATTATTAATAACACATTCACGTCTCAACTCCCTTCCCTTTGGGGAGGGCTGGGGTGAGGAAAACAATAATCTACAATGCCTTTATACAGTAGCCAAAATCTAAAAATATACAATTCTCTTTCAGGAGAAAAAGAAACATTTACACCCATTCACGAAGGAAATGTTGGGATGTATGTTTGTGGACCCACGGTTTACAGTAATGTGCACCTTGGAAACGTGCGTACCTTTATGTCATTTGACGTGATTTTCAGGTATTTTTTGCATTTGGATTACAAAGTACGCTATGTTAGAAATATTACTGATGTGGGTCATATTGTGGATGATGTGGATGAAGGTGAGGATAAGATTGCCAAAAAAGCACGTCTGGAGCAACTAGAACCTATGGAAGTTGTACAGCGTTACACTGTAGATTTTCATGATATTTTGAATGAATTTAACTTTTTGCCACCAAGTATTGAACCAACAGCAACGGGTCATATTATTGAGCAAATTGAAATCATAAAAACTATCATTGATAAAGGAATTGGTTATGAAGCCAATGGATCTGTTTATTTTGATGTCGTAAAATTTAATGAAACCAATCATTACGGACGATTAAGTGGTCGTAATATTGAGGATATGCTTACCAATACTCGCGACCTTGACGGACAAAGTGACAAAAAAAATCCACAGGATTTTGCACTTTGGAAAAAAGCGGAAGCCCAGCATATTATGCGTTGGCCCTCACCATGGAGCGATGGATTCCCGGGATGGCACTTAGAATGTACTGCAATGAGCACTAAATATTTAGGTAATCATTTTGATATTCACGGTGGCGGAATGGACTTGAAATTCCCGCATCATGAGTGCGAAATTGCACAAAACGAAGCCTGTACCGGTCAAACTCCAGTTAATTATTGGCTACACGCTAATATGTTGACTTTGAATGGTAAAAAAATGGCAAAATCTACTGGGAATAATATTTTGCCAAGAGAAATTTTGACTGGAGAAAATACAATTTTGAGTAAAGCTTTCTCCGCATCGGTTGCACGATTTTTTATGCTACAAGCGCATTACAGAAGTATTCTTGATTTTTCTGACGATGCCATTGTTGCTGCTGAAAAAGGATATAAACGATTAATGGAAGCGATGAGCTCATTAAAAGAAATCACCGCTGGTTCAAAAAGTACTATTGATTTCGCAGCGTGGAAACAATCCTGCTATGATGCGATGAATGACGATTTTAACACCCCAATTTTAATTGCGCAGTTGTTTGAAGGCGTTCGCTTTGTCAATTTGTTAAAGGATGGAAAAGAGACATTAAATACTGAAGACTTAAACAATTTTGCAAAAGCAATGCATGGTTTTGTATTTGATGTTTTAGGATTGGAAGATGAAAAAGTGTCTGACAGCAATAATGACAAATTAGAAGGAACGGTAAACATGCTTATCGAAATGAGAAAACAGGCTAGGGACAATAAGAATTTTGCCTTGTCTGATCAAATTAGAGATCAATTAATTGCTTTGGGAATTCAGTTGAAAGACGGCAAAGAAGGAACAACATTTAGCATTTAGTGTTTTGTTATTCTTTTTTAATAATTAGCGGAAAATCTCATGCAGAAACTAATAAAATATGATTTCTAAAATCCTCATATTTCCTTTTGTGCTATTGGTTCGCTTTTATCAAGTTGCAATTTCTCCGTTTACACCTTCCGCTTGCCGGTTTGAACCGACTTGCTCCTCTTATATGATTGAAGCCTTACGGATTCATGGTTTGTTTTACGGAGGTTTTTTAGGAATAAAACGTATAGTAAGTTGTAATCCGTGGGGAAGAACAGGCTATGATCCGGTTCCTAAGAAAACGCATAATCATAAAGATTCGCTTTTTTAGTACGAATTTTACTTTTAATCTCTATTTTTACGACAAATAAAAACACATAATTTATGACACACGCTTTAAACATAGTCTGGAATCCATCAGAAGGAATAGATTTGGGCTTTTTTATCGTCCGATATTACAGCTTAATGTTTGTAATTGCTTTTGGATTAGGCTGGTACATCATGAAACATATTTTTGAACGAGAAGGAGAATCGATAGAAAAACTGGATTCATTGTTTATCTGGACCGTATTAGCAACCTTAATAGGAGCCCGTTTAGGACACGTTTTCTTTTATGATTGGGAATATTACCGCAATCATTTAATGGAAATTGTTTTACCGTTTAGATTCAGTCCAAGTTTTGAATTCACCGGTTATCAAGGTTTAGCGAGTCATGGTGCTGCAATTTCTATAATAGTTGCCATGTATTTTTACAGTAAAAATATACTTAAAAGACCACAGTTATGGATTTTAGACCGCGTGGTTATTCCTGTAGCAAGTGGCGCAATTTTCGTGAGATTAGGCAACTTTTTCAATTCGGAAATTATTGGTCATGAAACCACATCTGCTTTTGGAATAAAATTCATCAAAGATCATTTTAGTCCGATGGATGCAGTAAATGCTACTCAAATTGCGAATCCTAAAGATGCATATACAGCCATTGCAACAGATCCTAAATTTGCAACTTTACTAGAACAAGTTCCTGTGAGACATCCCACGCAATTGTACGAAGCGTTTTGTTACGTATTCGTTTTTGTAATCTTATTTTTCATGTATTGGAAAACTGAGAAAAGAAATTATACCGGATTTATTTTTGGAATGTTCCTAGTTCTTTTATTTTCTGTTCGTTTTGTGGTAGAATCGGTAAAAGAAAGCCAAGGCGGATTTGAAAGTTCTTTAGGATTATTTTCTACTGGACAATGGCTTAGTATTCCTTTTATTTTAATTGGACTCTACTTTATCTTCACTGCTGAAAAACCCATTAAAATATAATATCCTACTTACTTAAGAAAAAAAGCTCTTGTCAACACAAGAGCTTTTTTGTGTTATCGTTTTAATGAAAAATGCGATTTAAATTTTTTTGGGATATCATTTTCTGTATACTCAATGCTGAACCAATAATCATTGGCTGGCATTGGTTGTCCGATATAAGTTCCATCCCAACCTAATCCATTGGGAAAAATTTCTTTTAAAAATTTACCATGACGATCAAAAATTTGAATTTTGGAATTTAATTGTTCTTGTAACGTAAATACATTCCATGTATCGTTGTATCCATCAGCATTAGGCGTAAAAAACTTGGGATAATTAATTACTAATACGTTAGTTCTAGTAATTGGTGGGCTACAACCATTTTTATCTTTTACTGTTACAGAGTGAGATCCAAAAGAAACATTTTCAAAAACTGCACTTTCCTGAAAGAGTCCATCATCTAATTGATACAAAAAATCGCCAGTTCCTGTAGCAATAACTGTTACTATTTGATTTTTAACAAAAGCCTCTGAAACTGTCCAATTTACATCTAAAAGTGTATTGGAGGGAATCACAGTAACATTAATTGTTTGTGAAGTTGTACATTCATTTGAACTTGGAGAAAAAACATAAGCACCACTTACCATATTGTTTATAGTTGCTGGCAACCAAGTTCCTTTAATTCCATTTGGAGATGTAGTATTTAAAATAGGCGCTACTCCTCCCCTACAGATTGAAATATTGGCAAAATTAGGTTGTACAAGAGGCCTTACCGTTACTGCTAATGTCTGGCTATTTATACATTTAGAATCATTAGGTACAAAAACATAATTCCCGCTGGTTGTATTACTAATCGTTGATGGCGACCATGTTCCCGTGATTCCATTAGGAGAAGTAGGACTTAGTAATGGTGCTGGAGTTCCGGTACAAAAAGGAACTATAGCAGGAAAATCAGGAGTCTTAATATTAGCTGGAGAACAAGTTGTTGTACAAGTTACGGTTTGTGGAGTCACACAAGCTTTTGCACCTACAGCAGTTATAGTAAACATAACAGATTGTTTTTCATTCAATCCTGAAACTGTAAAATTAGAAGGAGCTGTGTGAGTTCCTGTTATTGGTGCTCCTCCATCAACCGTATAACTATAAGTAAAACTAGATTGTCCGGTATTTGCAAAATCAAATTTAATAGAATTTGGTGTTATTGTTTGGCAGTATAAATCTAATTTTTGGTTAACATAAACAAATATTTCTGTTCTAGGAGCACTCTCTATCCCACCAATTACTTGAGTTACATAATATGTAAGCGGAGTTGGGCTCGCAGTTGCAGTAGTTATCGGAGTTGGAGCATTTGTAGAAAATGACCCACCAGTAGCTGTTGTATACCATCTTAATGTACCACCTCCAGAAGTTGTTGCTGATAAAGGTGAAGCATTATCATTCAAACAATAATATAAGAATTTAGGGTTAGGAGTTGGTGGAGCAGTTTGACCAAAAATGCTAAAGCCAAAAAATAAATTAACGAAACAAATAAAAACTGTAGACTTAATAAAATTTTCCATTATTAGATAGGTTTTAATTTCATCAAAAGTATAAAGCACTTTAACAATATGGTAAATATATAAATTATATACTTTCATAATAAGTAAGTACATAAATATTAATAGATTATAAATTTGAATTAAATTTAGCAGTAATTCTATAAAAAGAATAAAAAACCAAAATCAATATTTTTAGTATTATAACCCGAATTAGAAACTTGCAATCCAGCATTAGAAACATGACGGAAATTCGGTCTTACATCAAAAATCATTTTATTTATTTTTAAAGTTAGACCTAAGGCCAATACATCCGAAAAAGCAAAACCTTTTGACAAGCGCTCGGTGGCAGTATCAATATACATAGGGCCTACACTTCCTAACACATACATACTTGCCTTTTTTGACAAAGAATAGCGCATTAATAATCCTAAATTAAATATGTATTCATTGCACGATTTTAGCTTTGTATACCGTTCTCTTTTTTCGATATAATTTTCCTCTTCAGGTTTAACAAAGTAAAGATTTAAAAGCTGGTGTGTTCCCATATTATACTCAGGTTGTACTACCAAATCATAACTTAATCTATTAGTAGCAATAATCGTTTTCATAAACTGAAGCTTTACATATTGATTTGTGTAGGTATAATTTCTATTTTCAAACTCACTACCAAAACCTACCGCAAAACCAATCTTTATATCTCCTGGAGTTTCTTGGGCGTTACATGCAATAGATAAAGCATACAAGCCGTAAATAAAAACAATAATATTGCAGTACCTCATATCAAAAAAATCATCTATACGCTACAATAATAACAAAAAAAATAGGTTCAACTTACGTTAAACCTATTTTTATTATAGTAGCTACTTCTTTTAATTACTCAGCAGCGTGCTCTTTTTCGATAGTGGTTTTATCTTCTTGAGAGAACGTATCAACTAATACTGGCGTCGCAATAAATAAAGATGAATACGTACCTACAATGATACCTACTAACATAGCAAAAATAAATCCTCTAATTGACTCACCTCCAAAAAGGAACATCGTCAATAATACAATAATCATTGTCAAAGAAGTATTTAAAGTTCTAGATAAAGTAGTATTAATAGATGCATTTACTATGCTTTCAAAACTTCCTTTTCTTTTTCCTAAAATGAATTCTCTAATTCTATCAAATACAATTACAGTATCGTTCATCGAATATCCAATTACCGTAAGAATTGCAGCTATAAAGTGTTGGTCCATTTCCATGTGGAAAGGCATGAATTTATAACATAAAGAGTATATACCTAATACAAAGATAACGTCATGCGCAACAGCCGCAATCGCACCTAATGAATACTGCCATTTACGGAAAGAGATCATAAGGTATAAAAAGATTACTGCAAGAGCACCTAAAACAGCCCAATACGAGTTTGTTTTGATATCCTCAGAAATAGAAGCTCCTACTTTTGAAGCTTGCAATACCCCCACTTTCTTACCATCAAAAGAATTTGTGAATTGATCATAAGAAGTACTTGGGAAATACTTAGCTAAAGCTTTGTATAATTTTTCATTAACCTCTTTATCTACAGCAATTCCGTCTTCTTTAATTTTGTATTTAGTTGTGATTTTCAATTGATCATCATCACCTAAAACTTTTGCTTCTACAGGAGTAGCAAACGCAGCTGATAACTCCTCAGATACTACTGAGGCATCTACAGGCTTTTCAAATTTCACTTGGAAAGTTCTACCTCCAACAAAATCTACACCTTGATCTAAACCATTAACAAAGAAAATAGAAATCAAACTTACAACTACAACTATAGAAGAGAAGATGTACGTAAACTTTTTGATTTTGATAAAATCATAGTTAAAGTTTGTAAACCAATTTTTAGTCATATTAGTACAGAAAGTTAAATCTGCCTTACCTGCAATATTTCTATCGATAAAGATTCTAGCTATAAAAATAGATGTAAATAATGAAGTTGCTATACCAATAAGTAATGTTAAAGCAAAACCTTTAATAGGACCTGTACCAAAGATAAACAAGATTGCTCCAGTTAATACGTGCGTTACGTTTGCATCAATAATAGAACGCATAGCACCATGCCATCCGTAAGCTGAAACAACTGCATCGGATAATGTTTTCCCGTCGCGTAACTCTTCTTTAGCTCTTTCAAATATAATGATGTTTGCATCTACTGCTGTTCCTAATGTCAATACAATACCTGCAATACCTGGCAATGTTAATACAAAACCAAAACTAGACATGATACCAAACAAAAACAATAAGTTTAATAACAAGGCTAAATTAGCATACCAACCTGCTTTTCCGTAATAAAATACCATCCAGAAACAAACTAGTAAAAATCCAATTATTGATGAAATCAATCCAGCGTCAATAGAAGCCTGACCCAATGAAGGCCCTACTACAGTTGACTGAATAATATCTGCCGAAGCTGGTAATTTACCCGCATTAAGAACGTTAGCTAAATCCTTAGTTTCTGTGATATCAAAAGCACCAGAAATTTCAGATCTTCCACCTGAAATAGGACCACTAGATACTCCCGGAGCAGAATAAACAACATTATCTAAGACAATCGCAATATTACTTTTTTGAGTAAATGCTCTTCCTGTTAACTCTTCCCAACCTTTAGCTCCTTGAGAGTTCATTTGCATCGACACAGCTGGCTTCCCTAACTGGTCAAAAGTATCTTTTGCATCTGTAACTACAGCACCAACCATAGCTGGATTATTATCTCTGTTACCGCGCAAAGCGTATAATTCTACAACTTCAACTTGCTTTTTCTTATCGTCAGTAATATTTAATGGTTTACCCCAAACAAATTTAGCGTAAGTCAATTCTGCAGGTAATAATATTTTTATGTCTTGTCTCTTAAAATAAGCGTTTATTGTAGCAGTATCTTTTGGCGAAAACAAACCTAGAACTGGACCGCCACCTTGACTTACAATTTTATCAAACAAAGGATTTTGTCCTTTTTTTGCCGCTGTAGAATCTTTAGTGTCTGTTAATAATGCGCTTAATGAATCTTTAACTACTGGTTTAACTTCAGCAGTTTTGATTTCTGTCTTTTTCAAGGCCTCATTAGCAGCCATTAAGAAATTACCAACTTCCTCAATTTTGTACGTTTCCCAAAATTCAAGTTGTGCTTTACCTCCTAATAACTTTTTAATTCTATCTACATCTTTTGCACCAGGAAGTTCTACAAGAATTCTTCCAGTTTCTCCTAATTTTTGGATGTTAGGTTGCGTTACTCCAAATTTGTCAATACGCTCTCTTAATACTTTAAAAGCGCTTTCAATAGATTCGTCTACTTTTCTTTTGATTACTTTTTGCACTTCGGCATCAGTCATTTGAAAACTAACACCACCTTCACCTTGTAAAGATCTGTTTGCAAAAATATCTGGAGAAGCTAACTTTACTGTCCCTTTTGAATTAGCTTCAAAAGCTTCGTAAAATTTATTCAAATACGTTTTGTTTCCTTCAAAATTAGCCGAAGCATCAGCTAAAGACTTATTAAAAACTGGATTTTTAGAGTTGTTTGATAATCCTTTCAAAACATCTTTTATAGAAATTTGAAGAATTACGTTAATTCCTCCCTCTAAGTCAAGACCTTTGTTGATTTGTTTGTTTTTTACTTCATCATAAGTAAAATCAGTAAACCCAAGGTTTAATATTTTTTCTTTACCAATAGAATCTAAATATTTTACTTCTTTCTCAGGATTTCCACCTGCAAAAGATTTTGCATCGCTCTTGATGTTATTGGCCACAAAAGTGAAAGAAAGTTGGTAAATACTTACCAATGCAAATAGAATTGCGAAAAATTTAATAAGTCCTTTATTCTGCATTATTACTAAAAATTAATTATTTTTTATTTATTTATTTTTGCTTTAAACCATGTAAAACAATACTTTACCTTGTATTTTAAAAGTTAAAAAAGAAGTTAAAGAGTTATCTCATTTTTTTTAAACCGAGCAAATATATAATTAACGTTAAGATTAACCAATTAATTTATAGATTAATCTCAAGAAAAAGACTGCAATGGTGCAGTCTTCTCTTTTTTATTTGTAAATTTTTATACCAAAATCGATTTTAAAGCGTCATTCATTTGTCTGACAGCATCTGCACTTTTAGCAAATAAGTCTTTTTCAGCATCATTTAGTTTAATGTCAAGAATTTCCTCCACTCCATTTTTACCAATAATACATGGAACACCTATACAGATATCATTTTGTCCATATTCACCTTCAACAAAAACAGAACATGCAATCATTTTCTTTTGGTCGTTCAAAATACTATCTACCAAGAAAGCAACTGAAGCACCCGGAGCATACCAAGCTGATGTCCCTAAAAGTCCTGTAAGTGTGGCTCCTCCTACCATAGTATCTGCAGCTACTTTTTTTAATTCTTCTTCTGATAAAAATTGAGAAACCGGCATTCCATTATAAGAAGCTAATCTTGTCAGTGGAATCATCGTAGTATCACCGTGACCCCCAATAACCATCGCTGAAATATCATTTGCAGGTTTATCTAAGGCCAATGACAAATACGTTCTAAAACGTGAGCTGTCTAACGCTCCACCCATACCAATAATTCTGTTTTTTGGTAATCCCGTAGATTTCAATGCTAAATAAGTCATGGTATCCATAGGATTAGAAACTACAACTATTATAGTATCTGGCGAATGTTTCAATACGTTTTCAGCAACGGTTTTTACAATTCCAGCATTAATTCCTATTAATTCTTCACGGGTCATCCCTGGTTTTCTTGGAATCCCTGATGTAATTACCACAACATCACTTCCTGCTGTTTTAGAATAATCATTGGTAACCCCTGATACTTTGGTATTAAAACCTGTGTTAGTAGCACATTGCATAATATCCAATGCTTTACCTTCAGCAAAACCTTCTCTAATATCCAATAACACCACTTCGCTTGCAATTCCTCTATAAGAAATCACATCCGCACAAGTCGCTCCTACATTTCCTGCTCCTACAATGGTAACTTTCATATTTTAAAGTTTATTCGGTTATTTGTTAATTTGGTTACTTGTTATTGTTGTAATCCATTCGAATGAAAACGAATCATTACATTTTATTACGCATCAATATTTGCGTAAACTGCATTTTTCTCAATAAATTCTCTTCTTGGCGGAACCTCATCACCCATCAACATTGAGAAAACTCTATCGGCTTCCGCTAAACTGTCAATAGTTACCTGACGTAAAGTTCTGAAATTTGGATCCATTGTGGTCTCCCATAATTGCTCCGCATTCATTTCCCCAAGACCTTTATAACGCTGAATTCCTGCGCTTCCACCCATTCTTTCATTTGCCTGATCGCGTTGTACATCATTCCAGGCATATTCTTTTTTATTTCCTTTTTTAACTAAGTATAAAGGTGGTGCTGCAATGTATACGTGACCTTCTTCGATTAATTCTTTCATAAAACGGAAGAAGAACGTTAAGATTAAAGTAGAAATGTGGCTACCATCGACATCGGCATCACACATAATAATTACTTTATGGTAGCGTAATTTTTCAATATTTAAGGCTTTACTATCTTCTGCAGTTCCTATTGTAACTCCAAGTGCAGTAAATATGTTTCGAATCTCTTCGTTTTCAAAAACCTTGTGATGCATTGCTTTTTCAACATTCAAAATCTTACCTCGTAATGGCAAAATAGCTTGAAAAGCACGATCTCGTCCTTGCTTAGCCGTTCCACCTGCCGAATCTCCCTCGACAAGATACACTTCACATTTAGCAGGGTCTTGTTCTGAACAATCTGATAATTTTCCTGGTAATCCACCGCCACCCATTACGGTTTTGCGTTGCACCATCTCACGCGCTTTTTTGGCCGCGTGACGTGCTTGTGCTGCAAGAATCACTTTTTGAACGATGATACGGGCATCATTTGGATTTTCTTCCAAATAATTTTCAATCATTTCACTCACCGCTTGACTTACCGGAGAAACAACTTCTCTATTCCCCAACTTAGTTTTAGTTTGTCCTTCAAATTGTGGCTCTGCAACTTTTACCGAAATAATAGCTGTTAACCCTTCACGGAAGTCATCACCAGAAATATCAAATTTCAGTTTGTCTAACATTCCAGAAGCATCCGCATATTTCTTTAACGACCTCGTAAGACCTGTTCTGAAACCTTGTAAATGCGTTCCTCCTTCGTGTGTATTTATATTATTTACGTAAGAGAAAATATTCTCTGTATAACTTGTATTGTATATTAACGCAACCTCAACTGGAATTTCTCCTTTTTCGTGATCCATAGAAATAACATGCGCAATAATTGGCTCACGATTTCCATCTAAGTAACGGATATATTCTTTTAAACCTTCATCAGAATGAAAAATTTCAGAAACGAAATTTCCATCTTTATCTTTTTCTCTTTTGTCTGTAAAAGTGATTGTAATTCCTTTATTCAAAAAAGACAATTCACGCATACGAGCGGATAAAGTATCATAAGAATACTCAATCGTTTGGGTAAAAATACTTGGATCAGGATAGAAAGTAACAATTGTTCCTCTTTTTGTCGTTTCACCAATTTGCTTAACAGGATACAACGCCTTACCTTTTTCATATTCTTGTTCGTATACTTTTCCATCGCTACTGTGAACAGTTGCTCTCAAATGGTTCGATAAAGCGTTTACAACAGAAACACCAACACCGTGAAGACCTCCAGAAACTTTATAGGAATCTTTATCAAATTTTCCTCCGGCACCAATCTTAGTCATTACAACCTCCAATGCCGAGACACCTTCTTTTTTATGAATACCAACCGGAATACCACGTCCATTATCTTCAACAGAAATAGAACCATCTTCATTTATATCAACTCTAATCGTATCACAATGGCCTCCCATTGCCTCATCGATAGAGTTATCTACAACCTCATACACTAAATGGTGTAGTCCTCGAACACCTACATCTCCAATATACATCGAAGGGCGCATTCTTACGTGCTCCATCCCCTCTAATGCCTGAATACTATCCGCTGAATAATTGTCCTTCTTGATTTCTTCGCTCATATATTTTATTCTAAAAAAATGTAATTTTTGTCTAACACGCAAATATATAAAAACGCAAATTATATAACCGTTAAAATCCTTTTTTAAGCTCTTAAGTTATTAACATTTGTTCATATAACCCCCAAAAAAAACACTCCCAAAATTGAGAGCGTTCTTCTACTTATATAAAATAAAATTATTTTAAACTGTAATTCCTCTTTTAGCAATTTCAGTATCTGCCTGCACATGTGCTGCATTAGCTCTTCCGCTTGGATCGAGGTTGTCTTGCCATTTTGGAATCCACTTTCTAACCGTTTGTGCAGCACTTACTTGTGGGTAATGTTTGTTAAATAAAGATCTGTAAAAATATGCTTCTTTTGTTGCTGGCGGATTGTATGGAAATTCCTTTGAAGCTCCAGCTAATTGCTCGTCCGAAACTTGGGTTGCACAATATTCAATCAATTTATCAATCCAACTGTATCCTACTCCATCCGAGAATTGTTCTTTTTGTCTCCATAAAATTTCTTCTGGAAGATAGGGATTGTCTGGAGTATCAAACGCTTTTCTTAGAATGTATTTTTCCTTTCCATCGTACGTTTTAGGCATCTTTTCTTCCGCTTTGATACGAACTGACACATCCAAGAATGATTTGTCTAAAAACGGAACTCTAGTCTCTAAACCGTGAGCCATAGTTGACTTATCAGCTCTTAATAAATCGGCGGTAAATAATTTCTGTACTCTTTCAATAGTTTCCTTTTGGAAATCCTCTACTGAAGGGGCATTTCTAAAATACAAATACCCTCCAAAAATCTCATCGGCTCCTTCTCCCGAAAGCACCACTTTTACGCCTAAATCAGTAATCGCTTTTGATAAGAAATACATTGGCGCACTTGCTCTTACCGATATTACGTCATACGTTTCAAGATGCCAGATTAATTTATCCAGAATTTTTATTCCTTCTTCAACAGTAAAATAAACCTCATGGTGTTCCGTATCTAAAAATTCTGTAACTTTTCTAGCAGCGACCGCATCAGGTGCATCCGCATCTAAACCAATGGAAAATGATTTTAATTTTTTACCGCTTTCCGCTAATAATCTTGAGGCAATTGCGGAAGTCAAGGAAGAATCCAACCCTCCAGAAAGCAATACTCCAATAGGCACATCGCTCATTAATCGTTTACGAGTTGCTTCGATCAACGTTTCTCTAATTAACTCTAAATCTAATTCCTGGTCGGCTTTTAAATAATCTTCATATTCCGGTTTGTAATACTTTACAAAACCTGTTTTTTGAGTGTAATAATGTCCTGGTGGAAAAGTAGAAAATGTTTTACATTGATCTGCAATAGGTTTCATTTCAGATGAGAAATAGATTCTACCTCTTTCGTCAAGACCATAATACAATGGCTTCACTCCCATTGGGTCTCTACCGGCAATAAAATCATCCCCATCCACCACTACAAAAGCCCAATCTCCGTCCAGCATATTACAAAAATCGTAACCAAACTCCTCGTACAAATGCACAATAACTTCAGAATCTGATTTTGTTCTAAAAGTATGCTCTTTCAAAACGCCATCTCTTAATTCCTGATGATTGTATATTTCGCCGTTATGAACCATGTAGGCAGTTTTCGTGCCTTGTATCGGTTGTTTTCCGGAATGTAAATCAATTATCGACAACCTTTCATGACTTAAAATATACCCTTTTTCAGTAACAAGTATGTCACTTTCATCGGGACCACGATGCGTCATTCTTTTTGAAAGCTCTCCAAACAACTGTTCATCTTTTCCTCTTCCGATAATGGCTAATATTCCGCACATAAGTCTGTATTTTTATTTTTTACCAATTCTAAATCTAATCTAAGCCAACAAATATGCAATTGCAGTTACAAACACAAAACATAATTAGTGTATTTAGTTACTATTTAAAACAAAAAGATGTAATTTATCTTAAAATTGTAATTCAAAGACCAATAAATTAAAATATTCAATTACAACTGAAAATTATTGCTACATTATAAAATAAACAACATTAATTTTAAACATATATATCATATAAGTTTAAAAAAGTTAGTTTCTCATATCGTGATTGAAAGGAAATATAAGTTAAAAAAGTTCTTTGCAAAACTGTGAGACTTTACTTAAATGAACTTTTAGTTATATTTTATTTTATTCAAATTAAAAACTTATCTGACTCATCTGTTTTAACAATGTATTCTACAAAATGCTGATATTTTCAGCATTAAGCGTAAATTATAAAAGGCTGACAATTCAATTATTTTACTTTCTCCCCTTTTAAAAAAGTGTTCGTTGGTTTCATTTTCACAATTTTACTTTCATCCACTTTCATTAAATCCTGATCAAACATTACAAAATCAGCCCATTTCCCCACTTCCAAACTTCCTTTTTCTTTTTCTTCGAAATTAGAAAAAGCAGCCCATATTGTCATTCCTCTTAACGTTTCGGCTCTGGTCAACGCATTTTCCATCTGGAAACCGCCTTTTGGATATTCCTTACTGTCTTTTCTTGCAACTGCTGAATGAAAAGTCAACATCGGATTCACTTCTTCTACAGGGAAATCAGTTCCTAAAGCCACCATTCCTGCTTTTTGAAGTAATTTTTTATAAGCATAGGCATTTTTAAGCCTTTCTTTCCCTAATCTATCTTCTGCCCAATACATATCGGATGTGGCATGCGTAGGTTGAACTGAAGGAATAATTCCAAATTTAAAATAATCAAAATCTTGTTCACGCAAAACTTGTGCGTGTTCAATTTTCCATCTTCTATCTTTGGTTCCAGCCAAAACATCTCCGTAAATTTTCAAAATCACCGTATTTGCCGAATCCCCAATTGCATGCGTATTCAGCTGAAACTTTGAAGCCGCAATTTGTTTTGCAACATCGTTTAATCCAGAAATTGGTGCCAACAAAGCGCCATATTGGCCTGGCTTATCAGAATACGGTTTGTGCATGCATGCACCACGAGAACCCAAAGCGCCATCACCATACATTTTAAAAGAACGCACATTCAAATTATCCGTTTTATAAATTCCTTTTTTCAGATACAAATCGATATTTTTTTGATTTGCCGTAATCATAGCGTACACATTAAGCTTCAGCACTTTTGCTTTTTGCAAACTATCCATCAAATGAATAATGTCCGGATCTAATCCTGCATCATTCACCGTTGTCAATCCATAGTCAAACATCACTTTTTCGGCATCCAATAAAGCGGCTATTTGTATTTTACGGGTTGGTTTTGGAATTATTTTAAACACTAATTCCATCGGATTGTCAACTAAAATTCCTGTTGGTTCTCCGTTTTCAATTTCAATTTGTCCGCCATCTGCTTTCGTATCTTTAGTGATTCCTGCTAATTTCAAGGCTTTACTATTAACGATAATCGCATGACCGTCAACTCTGTTTAAAACTACTGGAATATCAGGAAATGCGACATCTAAATCTTCTTTTGTAGGATACTTTTTTACTTTCCAATCGTTTTGATCCCAACCATTACCTACAATGAATGTTGGATTTTTATCATTTTGAAAAGCCTTTAAACGAGTAATTATTCCCTCCATACTTTCGGTACCGCGCAAATCAGCTTCTTGTAAGCTCAATCCATAGCTATAAAAATGGCAATGTGCATCAATTAGACCTGGATAAATAAATTTCCCTTTCGCATCTATTATATTTTTGGATTCATATTGTTTCGAAATTTCACTATTACTTCCAATAGCGACAATTTTCCCCTTATCAATTGCCATAGCCGAAGCCTTGCCAAAAGAGTTATTTACCGAATAAATAGTTGCATCAGTAATAATAGTATCAACGGTAACTTTATTTTTTTGATCACAGGAAATCAATAAAAACAAAGCAAGAAATAAAGTAATAGATCTCATAATAAACATTTTAGTTGTGCTAATATAAAAAAACTGTACCGAATTATTTTAAACAAACGGAATTAAAAGGAAATTTTAGATTCTTAACTTGACCATTCTGATTATTTCCATAAAAAAACGCTCTCGAAAAGGAGAGCGTTATATCTATTTATAAAATGTTATTTAATTGTATTTATGCTTTTACATACGCATCATCATGCACGCTGGCCACTGCTCTTCCAGATGGATCATTCATATTTTTGAATGCCTCATCCCATTCCAATGCAATTTTTGTACTACACGCAACACTTGCTTCTTGCGGAACACACAAAGCTGCGGCATCACTTGGAAAATGCTCATGAAAAATAGAACGATAGTAATATTCCTCTTTTGAAGTTGGCGTTTGTAAAGGGAACTTGTATTTAGCATTTGCTAATTGTTCATCCGAAATCTCTACAGCAACAGTAGCTTTCAAAGTATCAATCCAACCATATCCTACACCATCACTGAATTGTTCTTTTTGTCTCCAAGCTACACTTGGCGGTAACATCTCTTCAAAAGCCTTACGAACGACCCATTTTTCCATTGGATGTTCTGCATTGATCATTTTATCCTGAGGATTAACGCGCATCGCCACATCCATAAATTCTTTATCTAAAAACGGTACACGTCCTTCAATTCCCCATGCTGCTAAACTTTTGTTCGCACGCAAACAGTCATACATGTGCAATTTACCTAACTTACGTACGTTTTCTTCGTGAAATTCTCTTGCGTTTGGCGCTTTGTGAAAGTATAAATACCCTCCAAAAAGTTCATCTGCTCCTTCGCCTGACAATACCATTTTGATTCCCATAGATTTGATAACTCTCGCCATTAACCACATAGGAGTTGATGCTCTAATCGTAGTCACATCATAGGTTTCTAAGTTGTAAATCACATCTTTAACAGCATCCAATCCTTCTTGGATAGTGAATTTAATTTCGTGGTGAATCGTTCCAATATGATCCGCCACGATTTGAGCCGCAGCTAAATCCGGAGAACCTTCTAATCCTACTGAGAAAGAGTGTAATTGCGGATACCAAGCATCGGCAACATCACCAGATTCAATTCGTTTTTGTGCATATTTTTTGGCTACAGCCGAAGTAATAGAAGAATCTAATCCTCCTGAAAGTAATACTCCATAAGGCACATCACTCATCAGTTGTCTGTGAACCGCAGCTTCTAAAGCCACTTTAATTTCATCAATGTTAGTTACGTTGTCTTTTACGGCATCGTAATCTGTCCATTCTCTTTTATACCATTGTACAAACTCGCCGTCTTTACTAGTCATATAATGCCCCGGAGGAAACAATTGGATTTTTGTACAATATCCTTCTAGCGCTTTTAATTCTGAAGCAACATAAAAAGTTCCGTGCTCATCCCAACCAATGTATAATGGAATAATTCCCATGTGATCACGAGCTACGAAATACTCGTCTTTTTCTACATCATAAATGGCAAATCCAAAAATTCCGTTCATTTCATCTATAAAATGAGGTCCTTTTTCTTTGTAAAGTGCCAGAATTACTTCGCAGTCACTTTCTGTTTGAAAGTTGTATTTCCCTTCAAATTGTTTGCGTAATTCTCTGTGGTTATAAATTTCACCATTTGCAGCTAAAATAAGTTGTTTATCTTCACTGAACAAAGGTTGTTTACCTGAAGCAGGATCCACAATTGCTAAACGTTCATGAGACATAATCGCTTTTTCATTACTGAAAATTCCACTCCAGTCCGGTCCACGATGACGGATGATTTTAGACATTTCTAAAACTTGTGGTCTTAAAACTTCCGCTTTTTGTTTTAGGTCAAAGGCACATACTATTCCACACATAACTATATATTTTTAATGTTTTGTTTATTTTGATAGGGCAAAGATGCAGTTATAGTTCTAATTGAAAAACACAAATGCCTTTTTTAGTTATAATTGACAACCAAAAAATAGCATTTGTATTTAAAATGTAATTAAAAAGGAATAAAAAAAGAATCGAAGTTGAAAATTGTAAAATGGGACGCAGATGATACGGATGCAATTCCCGAAGCTTTAGGACGAATTATAACGGATTTTATTCAATAGTCTCCACCAAATACTTCGTACCGTTAATCTCAAAAGTAAACCCTTCTTGATTTCCCATCAATTTGTTTCCTAAAGGCGATTGTGGTGATAATGCGATAATATTGATTCCTTCGACATTGATTTTAGGAAGCGCCACACTCAGATACAAATAAATTCCGTTCGCTTTTACCAAGCTCCCAACAATAATAGTCTCAGCAATTGTAGTAGCGTCAATTTTATCCAAAACTGTTTTTTGATCCAATACTTCTCTCAATTTACGATTGAGTTTTTCCTGCTCAATGTGCATCATTGATAAAGCGGTTTCATGTTTGTCTCCGGCAGAACCTTTGGCATCGTTCATAGAATCTTCGGTAAGCGCCACAATCATGTCTTTGAAAACATCGATTCGATCCTGTACTAATTGAAGATAATGAGTATGTATTTTTTGTTTGAAAGTCATCTGGGAAATTTAACCGCAAAGTACGCAAAGTTTTTCGCAAGGTTCACAAAGAAGTTTTGTAAAAAAGATCGCATCAAAATATTGAAATTTAAAAAATAAAAACAAAATTATCTTTGCGCTTTTTTTGTGAACTTGGTGGTTAAGTAAAACCTTAAAAATCAAATTTATAGTTAACTCCAGCAACCACCTGAAATCCCTGAACTGGATAATTTAGCCATTTTTGGTAGGCACTATTCATGATATTATTAGCTCTTACGAAAGCTGTCAATCGGTCGCTGTATTTGTATCCTACATTTGCATTTACATCAAAATATGATTTTAGTGTTATTGGGGCATCACTTGGAGCTACTACATATACGAAATCAGTATTTGTCTTGTAATCCTTACGCTCCCCAACATAAAACACATTTGCACCAGCAAACCATTTCTCTGTAATATTAAAATCAAGATTTGAATTTATTTTTATCGCTGGCAAATTCCAAGCTTCTTGCTGAAAATCATTGGTGAAACTGCTAAAAGTTCCGTTGATTCCAAAAGACACATCTTCAGAAAAATCAGCTTTAAGTTCTCCATAAAAACTTAATGTCTTCATATCATCGTAAACCACCTGAAAGGAATTTCCAAACGCATAATCTTCATTACTCGAATTTTCATTATAATCATTGCTTCTAAACAAGGCTTTATTTCTTTCATTGACATACGAAGCTTTTACATTATAACTCACTTTATTCGTTAATTTCCCTTTTAATCCTGCAAAAATATCATACTGCTTATCTGTAGGTACGATATTCAGTGTTGGCGATAAAAATGGATTTTCATTAACAAAATCAAGATAGGAGTTTTGCTCCAAATTTCCTTCGGCACCCGCATAGAAAATCATTAAATCACCTACCACTTTATACGAAGCATTAAATTTTGGATAGACATAAACCGAATTACTGCTGTTTTGATTGTCCATGCTATAAAAAATAGCGGCACCAATGTTTAATGTCCAATCATCTTCTTGCATCACAAAACTTGGTGAGATTCCAAAATTTGTAAAGCCGTATTTTATGGCTTCCGTATTTGTATTTGAATAATTTTTCTTGAAACTTCCTCCAACATAATCTACGATTACATCTGTTTTTACAGCACTTTCCATGACATCAAATTCTACTGTTGGTTTTGCAAAAAAACGATTTTCTGAAGATCCGGAAGCATCCGAAAAATGGTTGTATTTTAAGCTTGCTTTATTTAAAATACTTTCATTAAATGCTACATTTCCACCTAATGATATCGTACCATAAGTTTGCTGAGGATTAATCCCGCTAATCAAAGTCACTCTGTCTTGAGGAGTCAAAGTATTTCCAAAATTTTCAGGTAATCCGTACCAATTATAAATCTGGTTTTGATAACCTAAATCCAGATTCCAAGACACGTCTTTTTGATTGGAACCATACATTAAATCTATCGATGTATCATAAAAACGATTTTCTAATGCTACATTTTTGATGCCACCTTCCGATGAATGATGACGAAACATTCCCCCAACATAATCCGTGTTACTGATATCATGATTTACGAATAATTCCCCAATAAAAGTTCCATAATTCCCCACCCCAAAAGTGGCATAATTCTTAAACAAGTGTGCTTGTTTTTCTTTCTCTACTCCTTCAGCTTTTCCTTTGGATGGGGTAAATATTGAAGCAACTGGAAAAGAAAAAATAGAATATTTGATGGTTTCTTTTTTAGCATTTCCTTCCTCATCCAGCTCCGGAATTTCTTTGGCTTTGAAAGCATCCGAAATTTTAGGAGTATATGGTTTTACAACATTTACAGTTTCGGTGCCTATTTGTTCTTTCTTTTGTGCAAAAGAAATTTGAGAGACCAAAAGAAACAAAACTCCAACCACAACTCTCCCCGAAGGGAAGGGTGCCATGAATGTTACTTTCGTATTAATAAATGATGTCGTTTTTTTATCTTTAAATGTCATGTTATATTTTTTTTACTTCTTAATTTGTAATTCTAACCTGCTAACCTTCTGCTTAAACTTCCCAGTCGCCTTTTGCAATGAATTGCGATTTGCCTCCAATTTTTATCTCGAAATGATTTTCGGTTAATTTACCATCAAAATAAATCTGGGATGGTCTGTTGATAAAATCGCCCTGATGATTGATAATTTGAATTTTTGGCGCATTATACTTTAACAGAAAAGCCTGTAAACAAGTACTTGCGCTTCCCGTTGCTGCATCTTCAATAAGCTGATTATTTTCAACACAGAGCATTCTGCTAATGAGTTTTGCGTTTTCTATACAATAAAAATATATCGCCCTGTGATTGGTTTTACAATGCTGGTGTAACCATTCGTTCATCTTGTCCTTATCTAAAACTAAATCCTCCAACGCTTGTTTACTTTTTACAGGAACTATTACAAAAGCACTGCCTGTAGTAACTTCCTGAATAGGATAAGCTTCATCAAAATCGGCAGCGATTAAATTACTGAAATTCAAAAAATCTTCTGCTTCAAAAACATCTAGAAACTCGGGTTGAGCAGCCTGAAGCCACAACAAATCTCCTGATTGATGCACCGGAATTTCTCCAATAGGAACCGATAACGTAATCTTTTCTGGTTGGTGCTCAAATATGGTATTCATCAACACCCAAGATGTTCCAATAATAGGATGACCGGCGAACTTCATTTCGTGTTCCGGAGTAAAAATCCTTATGGTTGCCGAATTATTTTCAGCATCGAGTTTTGTAATAAAAGTGCTTTCCGCAAAATTTATTTCTCGCGCAATTTGTTGCATCTGTATGTCAGTTAGAGCATGGGCACCTGCGAAAACTGCGAGTTGGTTCCCCGCATATTTTTTCTCCGCAAAAACATCAACTATATAAAAAGATAGATTCATTCAATTTTATTTTTTGGCTTTCGATTATTAAAAATTTACGTTTGATTGAAGTTGTTTCCAACTCTCAAACCTTAATTTTTATTTTGTTATCGATGAGTTCGTTTTGGATTCTTCTGTTTTTATTAAATCCAATTCTCTTTGTGCGTCTGAAACGATATCTGGATAATCTGTGAAATTTTGAATTACATTTTCTAAAATATAAGTCGCCTGAAAACTGTCTTTCAGCCCGTAAAAGTTCTTCGCCATTACCACTAATCCTTTGGCACCAAAATATTTATAACTGGAATAATTCTTCGCTAATTTTTGAACTGCAGTATTTGAAGCTTCAAATTTTCCATCTTTATTTTTAAAATAAGCATCATAATACAAAGCTTCAGCAGCTAATTCTCCTTTAGCAATCGTCATTAATTTTGCGTAGGCCTCTTTAGCTTTCGCTTCGTCACCGGTTTCAATTGCGGCACGGGCAATGATAATTTGCGCATCGCTTTTTACATTATCATCTGTTTTTGGGTTCATCAAAACCTTCTCTGCATAAATAACTGAATTTGGATAATCTTTCTTATCGTAATACAATTTCATCAAATTTGATTGTGCAAATGTTTTGTTCTGAGAAATATCCGCTTCGTTTTCTAAACGAGTCAAAATCACAATAGCTTTTTGATCCTCTTTGTTTTTTAAGTAAACTTGAGCCAATCTTGACAGTGATTGTTCTGTAAATTCACTTCTGGATTGTGCAATTACATATTCATAATTAGGAATAGATTTACTCTCAGCCCCATCTGCATAATACAATTGTGCCAGGTAATAATTAGCTTTCAAGGCATGAATCCCACGAGGGAACTGGCTTACATAACTACTAAATCCTGCTAATGCCTGCTTGGTATTGTTTTGTTGAAATTGTTTTTCAGCAGCTTCATACGTGTCATTGTCTAATTCTACATCAGTTACAGCAACAAAATCTAATGTACGTACCCAAGTTGCATATTCATCTACTCTGCCATTGTCCACATAAATTAATCGAGCAGTCGCAACCGCTTCTAAAGCCTCAGGAGTTCTAGGGAAATCAGCCGCAACTTTTTTAAATTTCAACAATGCCTGCTCGTCTTTGTCTGTGTTATAAAAAACCAAACCCTGACGCAAAATAGCTCTGGAAGTGAAAGATCCTTTTTTGAATTCTGAATTTAATCGGTCATACGTTTTGATAGCAAGGTCATTTTTATTTTCAGCAACATAAGTATTTGCCAATTCAAAAAGTGCATCGTCTCTGTATTCAGATTTTGGAAACAATTGCAAAAATGCGTTTATCTCGTCAATTTTCTTGTCGTTTTTAGCTAAAAACCCATAAGAAATTGCTTTTTGGAAATACGCATAATCCGCGTCTACACTTTTAGAATCAATTACTTTTGTATATGCTTCCATTGCCGCACCGTATTTTGAAGTCACAAAACGACAATCCGCTAAACGCAAATACGAATCATTCAAACGCACTTTATCACTAGGTGCTTTTTCTATTTGTTTTTGGAAATAATCCCCTGCTTGCTCGTATTCTTTCAATTTGAAATACGTGTATGCAATATTGTAATTACTGTTTTTGAATTCCATTGTTGTAGCTGCTTGATTCAAACCAATAAATTGCTTGAAACTCAATAACGCCTCTCTAAAATCATTCAAAACATATTCTGTTTCGCCTTTCCAGAAAGTAGCACGAGCGGTAAAAACAGCATCTTTTTGTTCGTTTACAGATTTCGAAAACATTTTAAGTGCTTCCGGATAATTTCCATCAGTGTATAATTCTAAACCTCTATAAAAAAGCACTTTTTGGTAGGCTAATTTGTTCTCTGGTGATTTATTTTTTTCCAACAAAACTATGGCTTCTTTGTAGTTTTTAGAAGAAATATAAGAATCAATCAATAATTTTTCTACCTCAGAACGGCTTGCATTATCTGGATATTTTTTTAAAAATGCCTGCAAAACTGCGGGCACACTTTGATACGAATTCCCTAATTCATAGCTTAACTTAACATAATTCAAACTTGCGTCTTCCTGAATTGCAGCATCAAAACTCATTTCTGAAGCATTTTTGAATGCATTCAAAGCCTGTTGCTTTTTATCAGTATTAAGGTAACTTTCTCCCAAATGATAAAAGGCGTTTTGAGCTACGAAATCTTTACCGCCAATGATTTTATTGAACTGAGAAATTGCGTTTTCGTAATCTTTTTGTTTGTAATACGCATAACCCAATTGATAGAAATCCGTATTATTCCATTTCCCTTTTTTTCCTTTATAATCTACTAAATATGGAATTGCAGTATCGTATTTTTTTAAATTAAAATAACTTTCGCCAATAATTTTATTAAGTTCTGATTTTTCTAAAGGAGTCGATTTAGCCATTGCTTTCTGACCTAAATCAATTGCTTTTTGGAAATTTCCCAATTTAAAATTCATATCCGCTTGATAGTACGAAAGCTTTTCTTTGTACTTTTCTTCGCCCGAAACTTCGTCAAAATATTTTGTTGCTTGCTTGTAATCATCACCTTCATATGCCATAAAACCTAAATAATACTTTGCTTGAGAACCATATTCGGCAGAGTTCACGACTTTATTCAAATATACAGTTGCCTGTTTTTTATTTTTGGCATTAAAAAAACTATAACCTTTCTGAAAATTGAATTTATCTTGGTCTTTTCTGCTTAAACTGCTTTCGTCTACTTTATCAAACCATTGTAACGCTTGTGGATAATTCCCTTGATTAAAATGAAAATGTGCCACTTCAATGTACGCTTGGTTTTGTTTTATGCTCGTAGGATAATCCGAAACAAATTGCTCCATCAATTCACCCCCATTTGACTGATTAGTTCGAATGGCACAATTAGCGGCATAATAAGCACAATCTGATTTTAATTCATCAGTTGTTGCAGTTTCCTTTACTTTATTAAAAATAAGTTGTGCCGAGGCATATTGCTCATCTTTAAATAAAGAAACCGCTTTATTGAAATCTTTAGAATCGTGTGTGTAAATAGTTGATTTTTGTGCCGAAATACTGGCCGTTATAATAAAAAAGGATAAGAAATAGCCCCAAGAAAGTTTACGCATTGTGATTTTATTTAATAATTCAAATGTATATATTCTGTACTCTATAACGAATTCCTTTGAGCTTTTATTATGATTTTTTTTTACAGTTAGCAATTTATGCGACATTGCGTATTATAAATCAAATCACGCCTCCCGAGTTTTTAGTAATGTTTGTAATTTTTTAAATTCTTCCTAATAGAATAGAATTTATTTTGAATAGAAGCGTTATCTTATTACTTTTACCCAATAAACAAATGCAAATTATGTCACAATCCGTACTGTCTTTAAAAAATGTAACTATTTATCAAGAAGGAAAATCTATCTTAACAGAGGTAAACTTAGAGGTAAAACATGGTGAATTCCTTTACATCATTGGGAAAACAGGCTCCGGAAAAAGTAGTTTAATGAAAACTCTATATGCTGATTTACCTTTGACTGAGGGAGAAGGAAGTGTTGTAGAATTTAACTTAGCCACACTAAAAGAAGATGACATTCCGTTTTTGAGAAGAAAAATTGGAATCGTTTTTCAGGATTTCAAATTACTTCCAGACCGAAGTGTAAATGACAATATGTTTTTTGTACTTAAAGCAACTGGCTGGACAAACAACGCAGAAATGCAAAATAAGATTGACGAAGTTTTAGCAAAAGTTGGAATGAGAGATTTTGGCAAAAAAATGCCACATCAACTTTCTGGAGGAGAACAACAACGGGTAGCTATCGCTCGTGCTTTGCTTAACGATCCTGAATTAATCCTTGCAGATGAACCTACGGGAAACCTTGACCCACAAACTAGTGGCGAAGTTTTAGAAGTATTAAAAAGCATCAATGCTAACGGAAAAACCATCATTATGGCCACACATGATTATGCATTATTGATGAAATTCCCTTCGAAAACTTTGAAATGTGAAGATGCAAAAATCTTTGAAGTTGTTCAGAGAACAGTGTAATGCTTTCTATTCTTGTTCCTCTATACAATTACAATGTTTACCCACTTGTGGTAGAGTTGCACAAACAATGTATGGATTGCATTATAGATTTTGAAATTTTATGTCAAGATGACGCTTCACAATCAAGTTTGAATGTATATAATGAAAAAGTAAATGTATTATCTAATTGCAGTTTTGTTTCTTTAAAAGAAAATCTGGCACATCGAGGAAACAGAAACTCCCTTGCTGAGCAAGCAAAATTTGATTATTTACTTTTTATCGATGGAGACTCTATCATAATCCATGACAATTTTATAAAAAAATACATTGACAATCTACAGGATTTTGATGTGGTTTATGGCGGAAGACTGCATCCTAAAAAATGCCCTTCTGAGAATCAAAAACTACGCTGGAAATATGGTAGATTTATTGAGGACAAATCCGCATTAAATCGCAAGAAAAAAAATTATCAATCGTTACTTTTTAATAATACTTTAATCAAAAAAGACTGTTTCAACAAAGTAAAATTTGACAAAGACATAAAAAAATACGGTCATGATGACACACAACTCTCCTATCAATTAAGTCTATTACAAGTAAAAATAAATCATATTGAAAATCCTGTAGAACATGGAGACATTGATACCAATTTAGTTTATTTGAACAAAACCAAAGAGTCCTTAGAAAATTTGATTTTATTATACGAAGAAGAAAAAATTGATATTGAATTTGTACGGCTGCTTCAACTCTATCAATTTTTAAAAAGAACAAAAATCAAATATATTTTTTCAAAAATACATTCTGCTTTTGAGCACTATCTATGGCAAAATTTAACTGGAAAGAGTCCTAATTTATTTCTTTTTAATTGGTTTCGAATAGGATATTTATGTTCAATAAAACAGAAAAATTAATTTTTTTTGATACCATTGAAAAGTTGATTCCAAGTTTCCATAATCGTTTCAATATTGTATTTTTCGCTGGATAATTTTGCCTTTTTTCCCATTTCTCCTCTTAATGTTGCATTTTCAATCAGAGTTTCAATTGCTCTTACATAATTGGATTCGTTGCCATTTTCAATCAAAAAACCGTCTTGGTTATCAGCAATTATTGCTCTTGGTCCACACGGACAATCGTATGCGACGCAAGGTAATCCGCAAGCCATTGCTTCAATTAGAACCATTCCGAAAGCTTCAAATCGAGATGTCATTACATAAAAGGAAGCTTCTGAATATTTTTTGATAATATTTTGAACCGGTTCATGAAAAATTATATTCTCCGAAATATTCAGGTTTGCGGCTAACAATCGTAAATCAACTTTTCCAGCAGATTTTCCATAAATTTCCAATATCCAATCTGGGTGTTTTTGAACGACTTTTTTCCAAATTTGCAACAATCTGTCAAAACCTTTTTCATAAGTATGTCGTCCTACAGCAATAACTCTTTTATTTTCTAAAGCACTCGATTTTTCTGCAGCGAACCATAAGGGATTTGGAATAACAATGGTGTTTTTTATATTCCATTCAGAAATGCTTTCTTGCGTTAAAACAACAAATCGATCATATTTTTTTATTCCTACTTTTTTTAAAGCATAAATACACTTTGATACAACTTTGGATAAGATATCAATTCTTAAATCTATTTCTTCTATAAACTTAGAACTGTGCATTTCCAGAACAAGAGGGATTTTATTTTTTAAAATAAAAGGAATTGAATATGCTTTTAAACCATTATCGCAAACAATAATTATATCGGGTTGGATAGTTTTAATTTTAGTTTTTAACCCATTGGAAAACGAATTAAAAAACTGGAAAACGTTACCTTTTAAAAGGATATCATGAAAAACAATACTTGAATTAAAAGAATAAAACAAAGGCTGAAAGCCCTCGTTTTGAGTCAGAATATGCACTTCATATCCTAATTTTTCAACCAGATAATTAGTTTTTACCGAGAGTACTCTGGCAACTCCGCCTTCATTATTTATGTTAGGAACTATATAAAGTAGTTTCATTTTTTAGATTCCAAAAATTTATCAAAATCTCTGATATAATCATCTTCTTTAAAAACATCCGAAGCCAAAACCAAACATACAGCTCCTGAAGAAAAATTTTGCAATTCTCTCCAAATGCCTGTTGGTATCAGTAATCCAACATTTGGTTTGTTTAAAAGAAATGATTTTTTTTCGGTTCCGTCGTTTAGCACAACTTCAAAACTTCCGCTTAAAGCAATAAGGACTTCGCTTTGATTAGTGTGTGAATGACCACCTCGAAAAGAATTACTTGGCACATCAAAAAGATAGTACACTCGCTTGAATTCAAACGGCAATACATCTTCTTGAATAAAAGCTAAATTCCCACGAGTATCTTCTACAACGGGGATTTTAAGTAATTGTATGTCTTTTAAAGTTGTCATAATACTATTTTAAACTGATTTTCATCAAATCCAGCCATTGTTTTCCGATAACTGAAACAGAAAAAGATTGCACACTTTGCAACGCATTTTGTTTGCAATATCGATATAAATTTTGGTCTTCAATAAATAAATCCATTGCTTCCGAAAGTTTTTCAACATTCTGATTTTCGACTAGTAATCCATTTTCTCTGTGCTGAATCATTTCACTGGGACCTGATGAACAATCAAATGCAACAACTGGAGTTCCGCAAGCTAGTGATTCTAAAATAACGGTGGGTAAACCTTCATTTAGACTACTTAAAACTAAGAATTTAGCGTTTTTCAAATACCTAAAAGGATTGTTCTGAAATCCTAAGAAATGAACTTTTTCTTCTATTTTTCTTTTCTTGGCTAAGTTTTGCAGCATTTTTTTGAGTTCACCATCACCCAAAAAAACCAAGTGAATATTGTTTTGTGGCAATACTGAATTAGAGTAAGCTTCAATCAGTTTATCAAATTGCTTGATGTTTTTTTCCATTTGGCCTACGCCAATAATATAATCAAACGGAAGTACATTTCCCTCTTGACTTTGTAATGCAATATCTTCAATATCAATTGGATTGTAAATTCTAGCAACATTTTTCAGCTGGTGTTTTTGCTCAATCAATGCTTTAGATTCATCCGAAATACTTATAACTTTATAACAATCTCCGTACATGAAACGGCTGAGTAAAGGCCAATTTGGCATGTAATGATCTATCAAAAAACTGTGAACTGTGTATATGGTATTCGTTTTATAAAGCCATTTTGCTATTAATACTTCTTGAATGGGTTTTATCCTAAATCTGAAATCTATAATAAAATCGAATTGATTTTCGTCAAGATATTTTTTAAGAAAAACTAATCGATTCCATTTATTAAAAAGTCCATTAGTCGTATTTTTCATCTTGCCTAAATTGACTAATTTCCCTGCATAAGTATAAGAAACCTCATCGAGAACAATAATATTATGAATTTCTATTCCTTTTTCCTCAAAAAACTGCGACAAGACAGCCATTACTTTTTCAGCTCCACCATGACTTAATCGATAACCAATTAAAGCAATTTTAATTTTTTTGTTAGGCAAAATCATTATCGATTTGTTATTTTCGTATCAAATATAACTCTTTTAAAAAAATATGCAAGACAATCCATTGGTTACCATTATTTGCTTGTGTTACAATCAGGAAGAATACGTCTTTGAGAGTTTATGTTCAGTAACTAATCAAGACTATAAGGAAATAGAGCTAATTATTGTTGATGATTACAGTTCGGATAATTCAAAAGCTGTAATCGAAAAATGGCTGCTTGATTTCCCAAAAATCCAATTTATTGCAAATAAAACTAATTTAGGAAGTACAAAATCGTTTAATAAAGCATTGAGTAAAGCCAAAGGTGAATATATCATTGATTTAGCTGCAGATGATGTTTTAGTGTCTAATTGTGTTACTTCGCAAATGAATGCATTCAAAAATACAACTTACAAAAATCTAGGTGTTGTTTATGGAAATGCAGAATTAATTTCTGAAAAAGGAATATTTAACTCTTATTATTTTCCCGTAGACCGTTTTAAAAAAGTAATAAAACCGCGTGCAACGGGAGACATTTATAAGTCAGTACTTTCTGGTGGCGACTGCATGTGTTCAGTTTCATCAATGGTAAAAAAATCCGTATTTGACCATTTAAATGGTTACGATGAAACGCTTGCTTACGAAGATTTGGATTTATGGATTCGCGCTTCCCTGATTTACGATTTTGACTTTATTGATGAAATTTTAATTCGAAAAAGGATAGTGGATAACTCTTTAGGAACCCATTTTTTTATAGAGAATGATGCTAGAGCCAGAAAAATAAATCAATCTACTTATTTGATTATAAAAAAGGCAATTAAGCTAAACAGAACAAAAAAAGAGGATCAAGCGTTGTTAAAACGCATTCATTTCGAAATCATTTTAAACCATAAAACTACAAACTACACCTTATTAGGAAAGTATATTTTGCTTGAAATCAAGCTCAGATTCCGTATGCTAATTGCATAATTACATCATCATATAATTATCTAATGCTGCTTTCTCTCCTTCCCAATCTCTGGAAATAGAATCTTTTAAGAATTTTGCAGGAATGCCTCCAATTAAAATATTAGAGCCAAAAGATGTATAATCTGCATTGCACAAAGTATTCGATGCTATTGTACAAAAATCTGGCGTTGTAGTACCTTGAAGCACAGTCACTCTGCTGGATGCATAATTGTAATTCCCAATAAAAATAGGAGCCGTGAGTTTGAACTTTTCTCCGGTTTGAGTATCCATCATTTGATGAAAATTAGTATCTATAATTTGGGATTCCGAACCAAAACGAGCGTAATTTCCCAAGATAATTCGTTCCATACAAATCAATTTTGCATTAGAAGCTAATGAAGCCATGTGCCCAAATTCGCAATATCCTTTCTCGCCAATGTACATAAAATAATCTTTCCCAAATTGTACATGACCCATAAAAACGAGCGTTCCCAAAATATTTATTTCTGCAATTCCTTTGTGCAAAGTGTTCATTTCATACGGTTGTCCAAAACCAATCATTCCTT
This sequence comes from Flavobacterium glaciei, assembly GCF_003350545.1. Taxonomy (GTDB): domain Bacteria; phylum Bacteroidota; class Bacteroidia; order Flavobacteriales; family Flavobacteriaceae; genus Flavobacterium; species Flavobacterium glaciei. The sequence goes on along the minus strand of NZ_QQBA01000008.1, from coordinate 69,487 downwards.
TTTTAATCGCGCCTTTAATTTCAATTTTTCCCCCTATTGAAGTAAATTTTACATCTCCATAAAAAAACACAGGGAGCTGTTTAGCAACGCTAAAAGGAAATTTTTTAAAATTAAAATATAGCGTTTTTGTCCAATTTATGGAATAATAAACTTTAAGTTTTTGATATCCCGTATTGATTTTTCTATAATTATGTTTTAAAATTTCAATCATTCTTTTTCTTAATTATAGCGTTGAACAATGCTTTTAGCTCCATGATTTTATTCATTTGAAACACAACAAAAACAATGGAAAGCAAAACCATTACTGACATTAAACTGTATTTTAAAATTGGATTTGAGATGTATCGAAACAAAAAAGTTGCTAAACACATCAAAATACAAATTAAATATATTTGATAAAAATTGCGATCAAAATAGAATTCATATCTTTTTTTAGTTATTATTTTCAAACCCAAAAAGTGAATCATATAATATACTACAAAACTAAAACCCAGACCTTCCAAACCATAAAAATAATAGCCCAAAACATTTAAAAGTAACGACATCGCATTGAAACCTATGGCCGTTTTCAGAAACATACTAGAATCTCCTTTGGCTATCAAAATATAACCCATCGACCAGGAAACCGCTCTGAACAACATGGCCAATATCCCAAAACAAACCATCGGAATAATTGCAGTAAATTGTGGTGTAAACACAATTTTAACGATAAGCGGAATCAACGTTAAAAACAAAATAATTACAGGCGTTATAATTAATATCGAAAAGAACGATTGCTGAATAACACTCGTTCTGACTTTTTCGTTTTCATCACATATTGAAGATAGTCTTGGAAAATAATCGGTGCTCATAACCGTGAAGATTACGCCTACATAGGAATTTAACAAAATAAATCCCGCATTGTAAAACCCCACTTGTTCTAAATTCCCTTGTTTTCCAACATAAATTTGGATTAAATATGTAGTCAGCAAAGTCAGCGAACCACTTAGTGTCAGCATGAATCCTAGGGTAACGATACGCTTCACGTCGGTCAATAACTGAGCTTTTGAAATATTTTTTCTTTCGATTTTTACTTTTTTGGAATAATAAAAAGAAAACAATAAAGCGGATAACGAAGCAACAATTATTGTAGGCACAATTGCATCAATTCCATAGAAATAATAGAGCGGAATTGAGAATAATAAGCCGAATATATTTCCATACAAATTAGCTTTCGCTAAAAATCTCATTTTTCTCAATCCTTGCAAAACGGCTAATTCACCAGTTGTCAATTGTTTAAAAAGCAATGTAATGGACAGAAAAACAAAGGCATACATTTGATCTGAATTCCCAAAGGTAATTATACTCAGCCAATTGGAAAACCCTACAGTTAACAGTGTTCCCAGAATCCCTGTTACAAATGCTATTTTTTTAATCACATAAACGGAAGGTGAAACTGTATTTACATCCTCATTTTTATAATCTGCCGAAATGTGTTTGATTGCAGTTGTTTCTAATCCTAATCCTGAAATTCCACTAATAATTCCAATAGCGGAATTCAATAAAGCTATGATTCCCATGCCTGCAGGACCTATAAAAACCGCAATTAGTTTTGTTCTGATTATAGCAATTATAATCATTAGAAACTGAACACCACCAAAAAGTGAAGTCGTTTTTACAATTTGATGATATGACGTTTTAGAATCAGACACTCTCTAATATAGATTTAAAATAGCAATAATATGACTCACTTCTTCGATAGTCAAAACTGGACTGATAGGCAAACTCAGTACTTCATCGTGTATCTTTTCTGTAATTGGAAAAGAAAAATTATCCCAGTCCGATAACGCCTTTTGTTTGTGTGGCGGAACGGGATAATGAATAACGGTTTGGACTCCATTTTTATGTAAATAGTCTTGTAAATCAAGTCTATTTTGGGTTCGAACGACAAACAAATGGTAAACGTGAGATTGCTTCACTCCTCGTAATAAAGTAGTGGGAAGAATTATTTTATCGTTTCTAATTTCGGTTAAATAACGTTTAGCGATAATGCAGCGCTTTTCATTTTCAGTATCTAAAAACGGTAATTTCACGTTCAAGAAAGCCGCTTGAAGTTCGTCTAATCTTGAATTTATACCAACATGATTATTGTAATATTTGGTTTCCGAACCATAATTCCTGAGCGATTGAATCACTTTAGCCAATTCAAAATCATTTGTGGTAACTGCACCGCCATCACCTAATGCGCCTAAATTTTTACTTGGATAAAAACTATACGCTTGGGTTTTGGATTTTAGGTTCTGGTTGTTAAAACTTCCCTCTTCAAATGAAGCGCCGTGAGCCTGAGCCGAATCTTCAACAACCAATAAATCATTCGCATCAGCAATTTTATGTATTGCATCCATTTCAGCCAATTGTCCATACAGATGAACGACCAAAATCGCTTTTGTTTTTGAAGTGATTTTTTCTGATATTAATTCGGGATTTATATTGTAGGTTTCCAGCTTTGGCTCGACCAAAACAGGAATTAAATCTGCTTGTAAAATAGCAAGTATACTGGCAATATAAGTGTTTGCAGGAACAATAACTTCGTCTCCTTTTTGCAATTTTCCCAACTGAATATATCCTTTGAAAATCAAAACTAAAGCATCAAAACCATTCCCAACACCTATACAATAGTTAGTGCCACAATAGTTGGCAAAGTTGGTCTCGAATTCCTTGACTTCATTCCCTAAAATATACCAACCAGTATCTAAAACCACTTTCAATTTTTCTTGAAAAGCAGTTTCATACGGTTCGTTTATTTTTTTTAAATCAAGAAAAGGTATCATATAAGATTCATTTTATAAAAATCCTGGCTGTAAACAGAGCAGCCTAGTTCTTCTTTTTGTTTCAAGAGTCCAGCGTGATATCCTTTTGCATTGTTTTCATTTACGATTCCCATGTCAAAAAAAAGTTTGCCTTCACTCTTGAATTTCTCTATCAAATTAATGAATAAAAAATCCAATGCACGCAATTCTTCTCCTTTTTTGGTAGTAGCTCCATATTGCGATTTGACAACGGTTTCTGTTTCGAATAGCGTAATTCCTGCAATAATAACTTCTTCAAAATACAATGAAAACTGTTTGATATTATTCGGGAATTTACTTTTTAATGCTGTTATTTCTTGTAAATTATGTACTGGTGTAGCATCATATTTTTCCAATAATCTAGGTTCTAAAACTAATTCCCAAAAAGATTCCAATTGCTGCTCTTCGACCATTTCCAAATCGAGTTCTTCAATTTTTCTGAAATGTTTTAGTTTACTTTTTGAAATTGACAAAGGCTGGGATAAATTGATACCTAAATTCATTTCTTTTTTATCCAAAAACGCTCCTTTTTTTAGCATAAAAAATTCCATTTCAGCATTGCCTTTTGAAGCATAGAATAAAGGAATAGGTTTAAAATAGAATGATTGTACCTCATTTTCTTTTAAAAAAAGCAAAAGAGAATCCAAAATATCTTCTACTTTTTCTCCATTCAATTTAGATGAATAAACTAATCCGCCGTAGGTCAATCCTTGATGGGAATAAACGATATCTCCAACTCTATTTGCCGGCAAAACAGCGACTAATTTTTCACTATCATAAACCATCAACGAAAAATCCTCGAATCGATCTTTGTGGTATTCCATAAAATCACGGTGAAATAAAAAAGTAGCATTTTTGGCCTGACCAATAAAGGCATTCCAATTTGCATAATCACTTTCCCGATATAGTTTGACAGAATAATTTTTCACTATTAAATTTTAGATTCCGTTAAAGTAATCAATTTTTATTTATGTTCTAACGTAGGCAAATACCATTTGAATTTCACAGCCATCAAACGTACTAAAATGATAACTATTGAGGTCGTTAAATATAAAATATCACTATCAAAATTCAATTTTCGAAGCAGAAAAAAGACAATCCCGCCCAAAATACAAATCGTAGCATAAATTTCTCTTCTGAAAATAACAGGGATTTCAGTACACAAAATATCTCGAATAACACCTCCAAAACAAGCCGTCATGGTCCCTAAAGCAATGCAAATTACAGGATGAAGTCCAATATTTATTCCTTTTTCAAGACCTATTAAAGTAAAAACCCCTAACCCAATCGTGTCAAATAAAAACAAGGAAGTTCGTAATCTGTCGAATTTTTTTCGAAAAAGTATTGCCAAAACAAACCCGATAATTATGACATAAACATATTTTAAATCTAGCATCCATCCTACCGGAGTTCGCCCAATCATTATATCTCGCAAGGTTCCACCACCAACTGCAGTCACAAATGCAATGATAAAAACCCCAAATGGATCGAGTTTTTTACTCATGGCTGTCAATGCGCCCGACATGGCAAAAGCCATCGTACCGATGATGTCTAGTAAGTGAAACATTTAGATTGGGATTTTGACAAAAATAGAGAAAATACTCTTGAAAACAGTTAGAAATACTTACATATAATGAATCTGTTACTTCTAAATAAATATTCAAATCCGATTAGAAAACTGGATTTTCTCTATGTATCTTTGTTGTTACTAATTAAATAGTTGAAAGTCTTGAAACAAATTACTTCGATACAAAACCCATATATCAAATCTTTAGTCCAATTGCAGGAAAAAGCGAAATCCCGCAAGCAAACCGGAACTTTTTTAATGGAAGGAAAACGCGAAATTTCGATTGCTATCAAGGGCGGTTACGAAATGGAAACGCTATTGTTTTTACCTGAAATTTGTTCCGAAACGGATGCCAGAACATTATCAAAAAATGCGGAGCTAATTGAAATCAACAAAGAAGTGTATCAAAAACTGGCGTATCGTGATACCACCGAAGGAATTTTGGCTGTAGCCAAAACCAAATCGATGCAATTAGCCGATTTGAAATTATCTGAAAACCCTTTGATTCTGGTTGCCGAAGCTCCCGAAAAACCCGGAAATATTGGAGCCTTGCTTCGTACCGCCGACGCTGCCAATCTAGATGCGGTGATTATTGCCAATCCAAAAAGTGATTTATACAATCCTAATATCGTGCGTTCTAGCGTAGGTTGTTTATTTACCAACCAAATTGCAACTGGAACCACATCAGAAATTATTGCTTTTTTGAAAGCAAGAAACATTAATTTTTATTGTGCGACTTTACAAAATTCTACTTCGTATCATACTCAGGACTACACAACTCCGACGGCATTAGTTGTGGGCACAGAAGCCACAGGATTGACGGAAGAATGGAGAAGAGAAGCAACCCAAAATATTATTATTCCAATGCAAGGAGAAATCGATTCTATGAATGTTTCGGTTGCCGCAGCCATATTGATTTTTGAAGCCAAAAGGCAAAGAGGGTTTTAGGTATTTGAAAGCAAATTTAAAAAAAAACTCTAATTTCTTACTTTTAAAAATGCAAAGATACATTTGCATATATCCCAACTTATAGTTATTTTTAGGAAATGAACAATGCCGTTATGACAGAAATAGATTTAGAAAAAGAAAACAAGGCAATTGCCCAAGAATATAAAGAATTGCTTCGCATAAGTTATCAAACTTTAACACCTGAAGATAAGAAACTAATCCGAAAAGCATTTGATGTTTCAGTAGAAGCTCATAAAGAGCAACGCAGAAAATCAGGTGAGGCTTATATTTTTCACCCCATTGCTGTAGCAAAAATTGTTGCTTCTGAGATCGGTTTGGGTGCTACATCTATAGCAGCTGCATTATTGCACGATGTAGTAGAAGACACGCCAACTACCATACAAGATATCGAACATTTATTTAATCCTAAAGTGGCTCAAATCGTTGAGGGATTAACAAAAATATCTATGGTTCAAAAGGATTTAAACGCCTCATTACAAGCAGAGAATTTCAGAAAAATGATTCTTACACTGAATGATGACGTACGAGTAATTTTGATAAAGCTAGCTGATCGTTTGCATAATATGCAAACTATGGAATCAATGCAGGAGGACAAGCAGACAAAAATTGCTTCAGAGACTTTATACATATATGCTCCATTAGCACATCGACTAGGTTTATATAATATAAAAACAAAACTGGAAGACTTAGGTTTAAAATACACTGAATCTGCTGTATATAATGAAATTGTCAGCAAAATAAAAGAAACCAAAGAGGAACAGGATGCCTACATAAAAGACATTTCTGATGTATTAAAAAGCTCATTAGACGCTGAAGGAGTTGATTATATTATAAAAGGACGCCCAAAATCTATTTATTCTATTCGTAGAAAGATGCAGGCTCAAAACGTGAGTTTTGATGAAGTGTATGATAAATTTGCATTGCGAATTGTTTATAAGTCCAATCCCCACGACGAAAAATTTCTTGCTTGGAAAATATATTCTATAGTAACTGATCATTACAGACCAAGTCCAAGTAGGTTACGCGATTGGATATCATCACCAAAATCAACCGGTTACGAAGCGCTGCACATTACCGTTATGGGACCAAAAGGTCGGTGGGTTGAAGTCCAAGTTCGAAGCGAACGCATGGATGAAATTGCCGAAAAAGGATACGCTGCACATTACAAATATAAAAATGGTGCCACCGAAGAAAGTGGTTTGGATGTTTGGTTAAATCTATTAAAAGAAGCTTTAGAAAATTCTGAAACTAATGCAGTAGATTTTGTTGAAGATTTTAAAATGAATTTATATTCTAAGGAAATCTTTGTGTTTACTCCAAAAGGTGAAATAAAATCACTTCCTAAGGGTGCAACTTCATTAGATTTTGCGTTCAGCATTCACTCCGAAATTGGAATTAGAACCAGAGGAACTCGCGTCAATGGGAAATTAGTCCCTTTGAATTTCGAATTAAAAAGTGGTGACCAAATTGAAGTTATTACCTCACAACATCAAAAACCAACCATCAACTGGCTGGATTATGTTACCACTTCAAGAGCTAAAACAAAAATTAAAAATGTTTTAAACGAAAATACCAAGAAAATCGGTGAAGAGGGAAAAGAACTATTGACCCGAAAACTAAAACATTTAAAAATAACGTTGAGTGAACAAGTTATTAATGAATTAGTCAATTTTTTCAAACTGAAAACAAGTCTTGATTTATTTTACAGAGTGGGAATTGGCGCCATTGAAAACCAGCAACTTAAAGATTACGCAGCACAAAAGAGCAATTCTTTCATTAATTTTTTTAAAAATAAAATGAAACGCTCGCCAAGCACTTCTGATGAGGATATCCACAAACCAATAATAAGTAGCAATTATGACATGCTTGTTTTTGGCAAAGAACATGATAAACTCGATTACAAATTATCGCCTTGCTGCAACCCTATTCCTGGTGATGATGTTTTTGGTTTTGTGACTATAAACGAAGGTATCAAAGTACACAAGAAAGATTGTCCAAACGCCATTGGTATGCAGTCAAATTATGCGTACCGAATCATGTCAGCAAAATGGATCGACTCTTCTCAGGAGGAATTTAAAGCTATTATAAATATTACTGGTATGGATGTTTTAGGACTTACCAACCAATTGACAAAAGTAATTTCGAACAACATGAATGTTAATATTCAGAGTATTTCTTTGAGTACCGATGCAGGAATTTTTCATGGTCAAGTTGCCGTAATTGTTCAAAACAATACGATTTTGAAAAAAATGATCAGTAATATCAAAAAAATTGACGGAATAGACAAAGTAACAAGGGTTTATAAAACGTAGAAAAAAATAGTTTTTAGATTCAAATCTCAATTTGTACGACATGAAACTAAAAAACTTGAAACTAAACAAACCTTAAACTTTATACTTTAAACTAAAAAATTTATCTTTGCCCGCATATGACACTCATTTCCACAGATAACACCAAAAACCAAGAAATTGTAAAAAATGTATTTACAATATATCTTGAAAAAAAAGGACATCGCAAGACTCCTGAACGTTATGCAATCCTTCAGGAAATTTACGATAGCGAAGAACATTTTGATGTAGAAAACCTTTATATCAAAATGAAAAATAAAAATTATCGTGTGAGTAGAGCAACTCTTTATAACACGATAGAATTGCTATTAGATTGTGCTTTAGTTCGTAAACACCAATTTGGGCAAAATCAAGCACATTACGAAAAATCATATTTCGATAAGCAACACGATCATATTATTATGACGGATACTGGCGAAGTAATTGAGTTTTGTGATCCAAGAATTCAAAGTATCAAGAAAACAATTGAAGAAATATTCGATATAGAGATAACCAATCACTCATTGTATCTCTATGGAACTAAAAAGCAAAAGAACAACTTGGACGAAGAAAATCGTTCATAAACATAAAAAACTAACTACAAATAACAGATAGAATGACCGTAGATTTATTACTAGGATTACAATGGGGAGATGAAGGAAAAGGAAAAATTGTTGATGTTCTAACTTCAAATTATGACATTATCGCACGTTTTCAAGGAGGTCCAAATGCAGGGCATACTTTAGAATTTGACGGTATAAAGCATGTTCTTAGAACTATCCCTTCTGGTATTTTTCATAAAACTGCTGTAAACATCATTGGAAATGGAGTAGTAATTGATCCTGTTGTATTTCAAAAAGAAATTGAAGGTCTTGAAAAATTTAATTTAGACATCAAAAGCAAATTAATCATTTCAAGAAAAGCACATTTAATTTTGCCTACGCACCGTTTGTTAGATGCCGCTTCTGAAGCCTCTAAAGGAAAAGCTAAAATAGGTTCTACATTAAAAGGTATTGGTCCAACGTATATGGACAAAACAGGAAGAAATGGTATTCGTGTAGGTGATATCGAACTTGAAGATTTTGCAGATCGCTACAGAGCATTGGCTGACAAGCACGAAGAAATGATCAAATTTTACGATGTATCAATTCAATACAATTTAGCTGAAATGGAAACTGAATTCTTTGAAGCAATCGAAGAATTAAAAAAATTAGATTTTATTGACAGTGAAGAGTATTTACACCAAGCTCAAAAAGCAGGTAAATCAATCTTGTGTGAAGGTGCTCAAGGTTCATTATTAGATGTTGATTTTGGAACATATCCATTTGTAACTTCATCAAATACTACTGCTGCTGGTGCTTGTACCGGTTTAGGGATTGCTCCAAATAAAATTAAAGAAGTTTACGGAATTTTTAAAGCGTATGTTACTCGCGTAGGAAGTGGCCCGTTCCCAACAGAACTTTTTGATGAGGATGGCGCAACAATGGCACGTGTAGGAAATGAATTTGGATCTGTAACCGGAAGACAAAGACGTTGTGGCTGGTTAGACTTAGTAGCGTTGAAATATGCTATTCAAGTCAATGGTGTAACACAATTGATGATGATGAAAGGTGATGTGCTTTCAGGATTTGAAACCTTAAAAGTATGTACCGAATATAACTACAAAGGAGAGAATATTTCTCATTTCCCTTATAACATTGAGCCTGAAAATGTAACTCCTGTGTATCAAGATTTCAAAGGATGGAAACAAGACTTGACAGGTATGACAACTTATGATGAATTACCGACAGAGTTGAAAGAATACATTGCATTCATTGAAAAAGAAGTAGAAGTTCCTATCAAAATAGTTTCTGTAGGTCCAGACAGAAAGCAAACTATTCTAAAATAAGATTACGAAACGTCCCGATAAATCGGGACGTTTTTTTTTCCACTCCCCAACCCTCTCCAAAGGAAAGGGAGTCGAGACTGGATTCTTTTTTACTAATAATTTTCTACTTAAACAGAAAAAAAATACTTTCAATACATCCATGAAAAACCCAATTATCAAAATACAAAAAACCGAATTACTCTCAGACAATTGGTATATCTTAAACAAGGTAACTTTTGACTATCAAAAAAAAGACGACTCTTGGATTACCCAAAAAAGAGAAGTCTACGACAGAGGAAATGGAGCTGCAATTTTACTTTATAATACTCAGCAAAAAACAGTTATTCTAACACGTCAGTTTCGCTTGCCAACGTATCTTAACGCAAATGAAACCGGAATGATGATTGAGGTTTGTGCCGGACTTTTGGACGCTGACAATCCGGAGCAATGTATCATTCGAGAAACTGAAGAAGAAACAGGGTATCGTATTTCTAAGGTCAAAAAGGTGATGGAAACGTATATGTCGCCAGGTGCTGTAACTGAAATTTTATATTTATTTGTTGGTGAATACGATGAATCTATGAAAGTTAGCGACGGTGGCGGAGTAGCACATGAAGAAGAAAATATAGATGTAATGGAAATGCCTTTCGACGAAGCGTATGCTATGATTGAATCTGGTCAAATGCAAGACGCAAAAACGATTATTTTATTACAGTACGCCAAAATTCATAATTTAGTTTAATGAGCAATACGACTAAAGGAGTTTTATTTGCCTTATTCGCTACCTTGTTATGGTCCGTAAATATGGTAATTGCCAGTGGCATAAAAGAACACATTCCACCTGTTGGATTGGCTTTTTGGAGATGGACAGTTGCTTGTATTGTTTTGGCTCCATTTGCTATAAAAAGCACTATTGAAAATTTTAAAATCGTAAAAAAACACATTCGTTATCTTACGCTTACAGCAATATTAGGCATCACTATTTTTAATACGCTGATATACTTTGCAGGAAAAACAACAAGTGCAGTCAACTTATCGTTAATCGCCATTTCGATTCCGTTATTTATTGTTGTACTATCCAGAATTATTTTTAAAGAGAAAGTATCCAATATAAAAATAGTAGGAATTGCAACCATAATCACAGGAGTGCTTGTTCTTATTTCTAAAGGTTCATTAGACGCATTACTGCATATTAACTTCACCATTGGGGATTTATTAATGCTATTAGCTTGCTTCTTTTTTGCTTATTACACGATATTAGTGCGACAAAAACCAAATGAATTAAGTCCAAAAGTATTTTTGTTCAGTGTTTTTGTTATTGGTACAATTTTACTGTTTCCATTTTATCTGTATGAACACCTTTATTATAAAAAAGTGATTTTTGACACCAAAACATTTCTGGTAACCACATACGTTGGCGTTTGCGCTTCCTTAATTTCATTTTATTTATGGAACGAGGCCATTCGGTTAATTGGGACGTCAAAAACAGCTTTAATTTATTATTTGATTCCCGTTTTCAGTGGAATTCTGGCTTATTTTTTTCTTAACCAAGACATTTTACTAACCCAGATCATAAGCATGGGAATCATTATTTCCGGGTTATTAATTACGAATAAGAAGTAAAGCATTAAACTTTTGACGAAATAGAAAAGCAGAATGAAAAATAAATTCATTCTGCTTTTCTATTTAAAAGATAAACTAAAAATTACTACTTATTAGGCTGTGGTGTCATTCTTAAATAGGGTTTTACTCTTTCGTATCCTTTTGGAAATTTAGCTGCAATATCTTCGTCCTTAATCGAGGTCGAGATTACCACCTCATCCCCATCTTTCCAGTTTGCTGGCGTTGCTACGCTATAATTAGCTGTCAATTGTAAACTGTCTATTACACGCAATAATTCATCGAAATTTCTTCCTGTTGATGCCGGATAGGTTAACGTTAATTTTATTTTCTTATCAGGTCCGATAATAAAAACCGAACGAACCGTGAAACTCTCACTCGCGTTGGGGTGAATCATATCATATAGTTCAGCAATATGCTTGTCTTCGTCAGCAATTATTGGGAAATTTACAGTTGTATTTTGAGTTTCATTAATATCCTTAATCCACTCCATGTGCGAATCTACACCATCAACACTCAATGCGATAACTTTTACATTTCGTTTTTCAAATTCAGGATAATAATTCGCAACTGTTCCTAACTCGGTGGTGCAAACAGGTGTAAAATCAGCAGGATGAGAGAATAGAACTCCCCAAGAATCTCCTAACCATTCATGAAATTTTATTTTTCCTTGTGACGTTTCTGCTTCAAAATCAGGAGCAATATCGCCTAATCGTACTGTTGCCATAGTAATTTAATTTATTGATTAGTAACATTGTAAGGTATTGAAATAAAAGCAATAAAGGAGAAAACTAATCTTAAAGTTGTACTAATGTTTACGGAAAACAGAAAGCAATCAGGAAACGAAATGCCCTAGCCCTGATCGCAACAGCATCTCCCGATTTAGAAAAACAAGGCTTTTTCAGCCGTAGTTTTTATTAATCGGGAATATAGTGAAGAGCAGGAAACAGCTCCTAAAAAGAAGTATTATTTTTTCTTTAGATTAGGCAAAAAGAGCGCTATAATCCCTATCAAAGGCAAATAGGCACAAAGATAATACACGTACGTTATACTGGTGTGATCGGCAAGATTACCCAATAAAGCGGAACCCAAACCGCCCATTCCAAAGGCAAAACCATAGAAAAGACCAGAAACCATTCCGAGTTTTTTAGGCAATAATTCTTGCGCATAAACCAAGATTGCCGGAAATGCAGAGGAGATTACAATTCCAATTACGACCGACAAAACGCCTGTCCAAAACAAATCAACATACGGCAACAATAATGTGAAAGGCGCTGCTCCCAAGACTGAAAACCAAATCACATATTTCCTTCCGAATTTATCACCTAATGGCCCACCAATTAAAGTTCCAATGGCACAAGATGCTAAAAATAAAACCAAATGAAATTGCGCCTCCTGAACCGACAATCCAAATTTTTCGATTAAATAAAAGGTGAAATAACTAGACATACTCGCCATGTAAAAGAATTTTGAAAAAATCAAAACCAGCAAAATTACCACTGAGATGACAATCTTTTTTTGGGATAAATTAGGCAAATCGATTACGGCTTTCTTTGCACTTCTTAAACTTAAATGGTTTTGGTACCAAAGTGCAATTCTACTCAAGACAATCAATCCGATGATGGCAACGACCACAAACCAAATGATGTAATATTGCGAATTAGGAACTACAATTAAGGCTACTAACAAAGGTCCGATGGCTGTTCCGGCATTCCCTCCTAACTGAAAGATGGATTGTGCCAAACCACGCTTTCCACCAGAAGCCAAAAAGGAGATTCGGGAAGCTTCTGGATGAAAAATAGAAGAACCAATTCCGACCAAAACTACCGAAATTATAATCATTTCAAAACTGGAAGCGTAGGATAAACATACTATTCCAGATAAAGTAAACAGCATTCCGAAAATTTGAGAAAAAGGTTTTGGTCTTTTATCAGTATACAAACCAACTAAGGGCTGTAATATGGAAGCCGCCAATTGATATGACAAAGTGATTAAACCAATTTGTGTGAATGTTAAATTAAAATTTTCTTTTAAAATAGGATACGCTGCCGGAATTACGGCTTGTAACAAATCATTTAATAAATGGGCAAATGCTATCGAAAATAATATAGAATAAACGGTTTGCTGTGCAATAGGAGTTGTTTCTGTTTTTGATGCAGTATCAAGAGATGAATTCATATTTTTAAATAAAAAACATATTACTAAATATTGGTTTTTAATCGGTATTTAAATCTTAAGCATATTGAACCACAAAATACCAAAATAACAAAGTAATAAACGATAATGGGATTCCATAACCAATCATCATACTACTTAAACGGGGCTTTAAACCGTGGGTAGAGGCTAAAATACATGCGGTAATCATGGGCGCCATCGCTGACTCCATTATAGCAACCTGAATAATTTTAGAATGTTGTTGCAAAATTACAACATACAACACATAAATAAGAGCCGGAGTCAGTATTAATTTGTACAACAGACCCAATCCTAAGAACCTCCAATGCAAGCTATTCCGGTCAAAGCGCAGTTGCAAACCAACAGAAAGCAAAGCCAAAGGTGTTACTCCACTTCCTAGTTTTTGCAGCAAAAGCTGCACGTATCCATGTAAATCGACATTAAAACCATTCATCAAACAAGCAATCAAAAAAGTTATAAATGGCGGAAATAAAAGAATTTTTTTGGCGATTTGAAAACCATTTGGGTTCCCACTAGAATATACAGTTGCCACTAAAATTCCTAAGGTAGAAAGTACCACAAAAGAACCAGGTTGATCAACCAGAATTGCCGTTTTCAAACCTTCCTCACCGTATAAAGCTTCAATTATTGGAAAACCTAAAAAGGAGGTATTTCCTAAACCGGCCGTTAAAATTAAACAACCTGTAAGCTTTTTAGACCAACCAAATTTGCTGCCTAAAAAACTAAAAAAGAAAAAGGAAATAATAAAACCAATCCATGCAACTCCAATTGGAAATAACAATTCGTTACTCCATTTTATTTTTGGAATATAATATAAAGCCAGCGCTGGAAGACAGATGTAAATAACAATCTTGTTTAATAACTTGTAAATAGTTACCGGAAACCCCTTTATATTTTGGAATACAATTCCAAGGAATAGGAAAACAAAAATTAGGATGAAGTTGGTCATAATATCGCAAAGATATTGACTAATGAGAAATAAAATGAATTCAAAAAAAATAAAATTTGTGATTTATCCTCTGCAAAAGAGGAACCATCAAAATGAAATGATATTTTAAGAAAATGACCGTCTATTCAAGATAGTTTTTTATTATTTTTACTATTCTAAAAAATAGTTTTGTCAAATAAAAAACACCATCCAAGCGCTTTAAACGAAAAACCAGGAATTCAAGCTCCAGAGATTATTAGTGCCACATCTGTAGGGAATATTCAGCGTTTTAGAAAAATACAACCTTCGGCAAAAGAACTTGTTGAAGGAATTTTAGACGAAAATATTACTGCACTTAGCCGTGCGATTACTTTAGTCGAAAGCACTAATGTCAATCATTTAGCTAAAGCCAATGAAGTGATAAATGCCTGCTTGCCTTATGCCAATAAATCCGTAAGAATAGGGATTACCGGCGTACCAGGCGTTGGGAAAAGCACTTTTATTGAAGCTTTTGGAAAATACCTGACCGGTTTAGGAAAAAAAGTAGCCGTACTTGCTGTTGATCCCAGTAGCACGATTTCGCATGGAAGTATTTTGGGCGATAAAACCCGAATGGAAGAACTCGTTAAAGATAAAAATGCTTTTATACGACCATCTGCTTCAGGAGAAACATTAGGTGGTGTGGCTCGTAAAACCCGTGAAACCATAACGCTTTGCGAAGCTGCTGGTTTTGATACCATTATTATTGAAACCGTTGGCGTAGGCCAAAGCGAAACCGCCGTTCACAGTATGGTTGATTTTTTCTTGCTGTTAAAAATATCTGGCGCCGGTGACGAATTGCAAGGCATTAAACGTGGCATTATGGAAATGGCAGATGCTATTGTCATCAACAAAGCCGATGGCGATAATATCAAAAGAGCTAATCTTGCCAAATTAGAATTCAATAGAGCTTTACATCTTTTTCCAGCCAAAAAATCAGGTTGGACTCCTACAACTGCTGCCTGTAGCGCTATTACCCATGAAGGAATATCCAATGTTTGGGAAACGATTCAGAAATTTCTGGAACTGACAAAAGGCAATAATTACTTTTTTACAAAGCGCAAAGAACAAAACCAATATTGGATGTTGGAAACGATTAATGAGCAACTGAAATCAAATTTCTACAACCATCCAGAAATTATCGAATTGATAGAAAAAAATAAAAAAGCAGTGCAAAATGATGAATTGTCACCTTTTGCAGCTGCTGTAAGTTTGTTGGAAAAGTATTTTAAAAAATAAACTTACTCTTTCTCGTAGCGCTCCATTTCTCGGTCATAAAACTCATTGGCAAGAACGATTAATCCTTCCATTTCTGTATTTAATTCTGCCTCGTCTAGATCTTCAGCTTCTTCCATAAATTCTACCTCATCATCTTTAAGATTAATGATAAATCTAGGGTAATCAAGATGTATGATGAAAATATCTTCGGGAAAATCAGTATTATCGCCTAGTAAAAATTTTGGTAATTCCATGAATTTAATATTTAAGTAATTTATTGTTTTATTTATTCTCGTTTTGCATCACCAACCTTTTTGTCAATCTCGCAAAGCGAATATACAAAAATAAAGCGGCAGCTGTTAATCCTGCTAAAAGTCCTATCCAGATTCCAACGGCTTTCAGTTCTGTGTATTTTCCTAAATAATAAGAAATAGGAAATCCAATAACCCAATAGGCTACAAATGTTATGTACATTGGGATTTTTACATCCTGCAAACCACGTAACGCTCCTAAGACAACTACTTGAATTCCATCTGAAATTTGGAAAATAGCCGCAATCAATAGCAGTTTAGAAGTGATTAAGATGATTTCTTCGTTATCCAGCATTTGAGCCGAATCGCTCATATTTAAGAATAAATGCGGTAAAAAATTATGAAATGCCACAAATATTATCGCAAAGATTGTTTCTAATATAATGGCCAAGAGAAAAATAGAACGTGCTACAACAATCAATTTTTTATAATCGTTTATTCCTTTGCAATGGCTCACTCGGATCATTGCAGTAACACTCAAACCCATTGCTACCATAAATGTGGAGGATGCCAGAATAAGCGCAATCTGATTAGCCGCTTGACTATTTTTTCCTAAAGAACCTGAAAGCCAAATAGCAGCGGTAAACAAAGTTACTTCAAACAACATTTGCATCGCTGAAGGCATACCAATATCAATAATTTTTTTCAGAATTGATTTTCGTATTTCTTTGAAACTAAAATTCTTAAAATATTTTTTTAACACTGAATTTGTTTTCATCAGGTAATGCATAAAAACGACCATCATTATCCTAGACAATACCGTTCCTAATGCAGCACCTAAAATACCTAGTTTTGGAAAAATCCAAACTCCATAAATGAGAACGTAATTAAAAAAGATATGCACCACATTTGCCATAAATATAGCATACATGGAATACTTTGTTTTAGACAATCCATCAGCAAATTGTTTGTATCCCTGATATATAATTACTGGAATCAAAGAAAATGCAACCCAATCAATATACGGAGCAGCCATTTCTACCACTTCTTTAGGCTGGTGCATGATATACATAATTTGTTTAGACAGTACAGTCAAAATAAATAATGCCACACCCAAAACCGTACATAAAAGCAATCCGTGGTGAAAAGTAGTACGGATTTTTTGATCGTTTTTTTCGGCATCAGCCTCAGCAACTAATGGAGTAATCGCTGTAGAAAAACCTATACCTAAAGACATAGCTATAAAAATGAAGCTGTTTCCTAACGAAACTGCAGCCAATTCAGTCGAACCTAATTTCCCAACCATGAAATTATCAACTATTCCTATTAATGTATGCCCTAACATTCCTAAAACTACAGGATACGCTAATTTAATATTATAAGAAAACTCTTTGAAGTATTGAGATAAATTCACTTTTAGTATTTTTTGATAGCAAAGATAATTAGAAGCTTTTAATTGTGTGGTTAGTATTGCACTTTAAACAATTGTTTTTTTACAGTAACATACAAAACAATGAATTCTATAACAAATGGTCATAATTATATAACTTTTTACATACTGGGGGACTTACTTTTGCACAGTTGTTTTTAACCAAACAAAACCCGTAAAAACAACAAGAATATTAAAAAATACAATTATGAAAATCGCAGGAAAAATTAAATTCGCACTAGCACTTACAATCTCAATGATGTTTGCTAGTAATGTAGAAGCACAAGAAACTAGCAACGCAACAAATTATGATCAAGGTTTCCGTTTAGGTATTGGTGCAAATGTTGGATATTCAGTACATGACCCATATAAATTAGCACTTGGTGCAGATGTAAGAGGACAATATGATTTATCAAAAACATACTCTTTGACATTGACTACAGGTTACACTAATTTATTTGTAAGCAAAGCTGATACGTTTCCTGGTCAAACAGAAGGTTTAGATTTAGGTATCATCCCAGCAAAAGCAGGTTTCAAAGCATTTATTTGGGAAGACCAATTTTATGTTATGGGTGAAGCTGGTGCAGCATTTGCAACTAGTAACGTAAGTAATACTAGAGACAAAACTTCTTTGTTGTTATCTCCAAGTATCGGTTATGCTACTAAATACATAGATATTTCTTTGAACTATACACACTACAATCATTTTGATCGTTTAAACAGTAACGGTTCTTTAGGTAGAGGAGTTGGACAAGTTGGAGTTCGTTTAGCTTATGGTTTCAAACTATAAACTATTCTATAATACTTAAAAAATGCGCTGAAATTCAGCGCATTTTTTTTGTTCTATTCTTTTTTCAAAAGGTCTTTATACATTTCAAAATTAGCTTTTACTTTTTCGTCTAATTGTGGCTCTTTGATATCAGTATATTTTTGCATTTCTTCCCAGATAATTTTTGCAACTATATAACGCGCCATTTCCTTATCATCAGCAGGAATAATATACCACGGTGCATTTTCAGTGGCTGTTTTATTAATTGCCTCCTGATAATATTGCATGTATTCATCCCAATGTCCGCGCTCTTTCAAATCTCCTGGTGAAAATTTCCAATGGTGCTCCACTTCTTCCAGTCGTCGAAGCAAGCGTTTGCGTTGCTCTTCTTTACTCATGTGAAAGTAAAACTTCAAAACAATCGTTCCGTTTTGCGTGATGTGCTTTTCAAAATTATTGATTTGTTCCATTCTATTTTCCCAAAATTGAGGCGTAATATCTTCTACTTTTTCAATTCCTGGCAAATTTTCATTCAAAATATATTCGGGATGCACTCGGGTCACCAAGACATTTTCATAATGAGTTCTGTTAAATACTGCAAACTTTCCTTTTTCTGGCAAAGCCAAATAATGTCGCCACAAATAATCGTGCTCTAGTTCTGTAGAATTGGGTGTTTTAAAACTATGTACCACAACACCACGCGAGTTAAATTCCTTAAAAACTTCCCTAACCAAACTGTCCTTCCCTGATGTATCCATGCCTTGCAAACAAATCAATACACCGTATTTATTGTGCGCATACATCACATCCTGTAACTCACTCAATTTTGTCTGAACTTTATCCAGTTTCTCCTCTTTATCATCATCACTAGCTCCATTAAACAAGTTCGTAGGAATTTTTGACAAATCAATTTTGCCAATCACTTTAAAATCATCGGGATTTATAGACTTCATATGAAATATTTTATCTTTGTATATTCAAATATAACAAATTATAAGGATTAATCCTGATGAATTTCAGGAGCATTTTCCAGCTATCCGTTGCAATCTTTTATTATTTAAAAAAAAATAATAAAAGGATTTTCACTTCAAACAAAGTTCACTGAACTCCTATGAAAATAGAAATTAGGTGAAGTAATCTGGGCTAGGCACCCGTTTTAAAAACACATACAATGGAAAAATTCAAACTCGAATTATTATTTCAAATCATCGGTATTGGTTCTGCATCAGGACTCATTTACAAAGACAATTCCCTACTGATTATAGGTGACAACAGCGGTTTTCTCTACGAATACAACACGGATACCAAAAACTTAAAACGCCATCCGTTACTAGAAAACCCCATAGAGAACACGCTCAAAAAAGACAAAGCAGATTTTGAAGCCATAACGCAATTCGGGGATAGTATATATATTTTTGGTTCCGGTTCTACCGAAAAAAGAAACAAAATGATACAAGTCAATGCTACAGATAAAAAGATAATCGCCACAAATGACCTCAGCGATTTGTATGCCGTTATGCAAAATTTCGGAGATATAAAACCCGAAGATTTCAACCTCGAAGGTGCCATCTATAATGGCGAAAGTTGGTTTTTATTAAATCGTGGGAACGGTAGCTCCCATAAAAATGTTATTTTCACCATCGAAGGAAAAAACCTCACTAACGATTTCACTATTCTCTCAAACGACTACAAACTCCCTAAAATTAAAGGAGTACGCAGTAGTTTTACCGATGGAATTATAGTCGGAGACAGTATTTATTTTTTAGCGACAGCCGAAGATACCGAATCAACGTATGATGATGGCGAAGTTTTAGAGAGTTTTATTGGGAGCATTAACCTGAAAACTATGAAAATCGATTTTACCCAAAAAATTAGCAGTTCTCATAAATTTGAAGGATTGACTTTACACACCAATTCAAAAGAAAAAATCGAATTCTTACTTTGTGAAGACAAAGACACCGAAGTTTTGGAAACAGATATTTACAAATTAACTTTAGACAAAAAATAATATTCATTTCAGTCAAATAACAGAACGTTAAATTTAGATTAAATAGAAAATCAAAATAGATTTCAACTATAAAACGTACTACTTTTACAGTAAACTAAGCCTTTATTGGCCTAAAATAATATATAAAATGACAGATTTAAAAAATAAAAATGCCCTAATCACCGGCGCAGGAAAAGGAATTGGAAAAGCAATCGCTTTGGCATTGGCAAAAGAAGGTGTAAATGTGATTTTGGTAGCAAGAACACAAGAAGAAATAGACAGTGTAGCTGCAAAAGTGCGTTCTTTACGAGTAAAAGCACTGGCAATAGCCGCTGATGTTGCCGATATCAATTCGGTAAACGCTGCCGTTGCCAAAGCTTTAGCCGAATTTGGAACCATCGACATTTTAATCAACAATGCCGGAATAGCTGCTTTTGGAAAATTCTTAGAATTAGAACCAACGGATTGGGAACGCATTATCCAAGTAAACTTAATGGGAACATACTACGTAACTCGTGCCGTATTGCCTAATATGATTGAAAGACAAACGGGTGATATCATCAATATTTCTTCCACAGCTGGATTAAGCGGAAATGCGTTAACGAGCGCCTATAGTGCCTCTAAATTTGCTGTTTTAGGTTTAACAGAATCCTTGATGCAAGAAGTTCGCAAGCATAATATTCGCGTGACAGCATTAACGCCAAGTACTGTTGCTACAGATATGGCAAAAGAATTAAAATTGACAGACGGCAATCCGGAAACCGTAATGCAAGCCGAAGATATGGCTGAATTAATCATTGCGCAACTTAAACTAAACCGACGCGTGTTTATCAAAAACAGTAGTATTTGGTCTACGAATCCGTAAAAGTAGTCGAAAGTCAAAAGTCTTAAAGTCAGATGATCAATATTTAGTAAAAAAACCATTAAGAGATTAAGAAAATTAAGCGGAAGACTTAATGAAACTTAATCTCTTATTGGTTTAAAAACTTAAATGACTTATATGGTTGAAAAAAACTTACACCAAAGACGAAACAAAATCCATTCGTACACTTCCATCTTCATCAATTTTCGTCAAATTAATATCGTGTAATGTATTGACTAATTCTGGATTCCAAGGTGTTTTTACTTTTACGTAATTTTCGGTAAAACCATGAATATACCCTTCTTTATTTTCACTTTCGAACAAAACAGTTCTATTAGTTCCCAATTGGCTTTCGTAAAAAGCACGTCGTTTTTTTACGGACAAACCGCGTAACATTTTGCTGCGTTTGGCACGAACATTAGCAGGAACAACACCTTGCATTGTAGCTGCTTCCGTATTATCTCGTTCTGAATACGTAAATACGTGTAAATACGAAATATTCATTTCATTCAAGAAATGGTAGGTTTCTAGAAAATGCTCATCTGTTTCACCCGGAAAACCAACAATCACATCCACACCAATACAAGCGTGTGGCATTACTTCCCGAATTTTATTTACTCTTTCCGTATATACTTCGCGTTGGTAACGGCGTTTCATCAACTTTAGAATATCATTACTTCCTGATTGCAACGGAATGTGAAAATGTGGCACAAAAGTCCTGCTTTTAGACACAAACTCTATCGTTTCATTCTTCAATAAATTCGGTTCAATAGATGAAATTCGCAATCTTTCGATTCCTTCTACTTTGTCTAACTCCTGAACCAATTCTAAGAAGGTATGTTCGTGTTTTTTATTCCCAAATTCTCCTTTTCCGTAATCCCCAATATTTACTCCGGTAAGAACAATTTCCTTGATATTTTGTTTCGAAATTTCTGAAGCATTTTTCAATACATTCTCCAGTTCATCACTTCTTGAAATCCCTCTTGCTAAGGGAATCGTGCAATAGGTACATTTGTAGTCGCAACCATCTTGTACTTTTAAGAAAGCACGGGTTCTGTCTCCTATTGAGTAACTTCCTACATAAAAATCAGCTTCGGCAATTTCACACGAATGCACTTCGCCAAAATCATTTTTAGACAAATCATTGATATAATCCGCTAATTTAAATTTTTCAGTTGCTCCAAGAACTAAATCCACTCCATCTACGCTTGCTAATTCTTCCGGCTTCAATTGCGCATAACAACCCACAGCCGCAACAAATGCTTTATCATTCAATTTCATTGCTTTTCGCACAACTTGTTTGAATTGCTTATCAGCATTTTCAGTAACTGAACAGGTATTAATCACGTACATATCAGCCACTTCTTCAAAATCAACGCGGTCAAATCCTTCGTCTTGTAAGTTACGGGCAATTGTAGAAGTCTCTGAGAAGTTTAGTTTACAGCCTAAGGTATAAAAGGCTACTTTTTTTCTGTTTTCCATAAGATAACTCAATTAATGAAATCGTTGTCAAAAAATTGAGTGCGCAAATTTACGAACTAAATCTATAAATTTTTCTATAATGCATATTTTATTAAAAACTAAATCCGATACTCTGCTCTTTTACAAAACAAAGTATCGGATAATAATTTTATCTTTTTGATTTAAATTCTAATTCAAGATAAATCGTCTCACCACTTCAGCCACGCCATGATTATTATTGGATGCTACAATCACATCTCCTTTATCTCTCAATTCAGGATCTACATTATCTACCCAAACACCCAATCCTGCATATTCAATCATGGTTAAATCATTTCCTGCATTTCCTACAGCAATAATTTCACTTTGAAGAATATTTAGTCTTTCGGCTAAAAATTTGATACTGACTCCTTTATCAATTCCATTTTGCGCTACTTCAAGAAAAAAGGGCTTTGACATACTGACACTAAGATGTGGCATCGCTGCTTTCAAGTCTTTTTCTACTTCTTTTAAATAGCTTGGTTCTTCTAATAAAATACATTTCACAGCTGAAGACTGCACTTCCTCTTTAAAACTTACCACTTTATTATGTGCTAAACCAGTAATGTTTTTTTCGATGTCAATATATTCAGAATCCGTTTCACTCACAATTTTCCCACCAACATAAGTAATAATGTGAGTATTACTTTTTAAACTGTAGTCATACAATTCATGGATTTGTTCTTGGGTTAACGTTTGCTCAAAAATAATCTTATCTTCCTTCAAATCTGTAATGACAGCGCCATTATACGATATCATATAGGAATCATCTAAATGTAATTCTTTAGCGTAAGTAATCATTGCTGGCGTTGGTCTTCCGGATGCCAAAACAATATGCACCCCCAATTCCCTTGCCTTAGCCAACATCACTTTATTCTCGTTTGAAATAGTATGGTCATCAGTCAACAAAGTGTCATCCATGTCCAAAACCAACATTTTATATTTCATTCTATTTTTTTATTGTAAATGAATTAAATACTCATTCTGAATTCTTCAATAACAGGGTTTACTTTTGCAAACTCGGTTTCTTGAACGAACAATTCCACTGCTTGTCCCGAAGTTCCAAAACCTCCCAATCGAGCCGATTGTATATTATTTTTCAAAACGGTATCCACACCTATGGCTTCGATTCTCTGTTGTAACGCCAAGGCTAAAATTTCACTTCCTGAAAACACTTTCATTAATCCCATTTTACTCTTTATTTAATTATTTATTTCCGTTTTCTTCATCACCTTCTTGCTCCTGGAAGTCATCATTTTCATCTGCCTCCAAGTTTTCATCCTCTTCGAAATCTTCGTCTTCATCTTCATCCTCTTCTCCATCAAAATCGAATTCATAAGGTTCCACTAGCATTTTTTCAGCAAGAATTTCTATTCGTTCTGTGAATTGTTCTGTAAAGATAATACGTTGCGTTTTTACGATACTATTCGAAATACGCATGATTTTAGTTTCATGACGTAATTTCAAAATTGGATCAGCATCATCAAGGATAAACATTTTCAATCGGTTTACATTATACCCCGCAGTAGTGAACATATCACTTAATTTATTTGGCGTCCCTATCAACACATCGATTCCGGTAGATACATAATTTTTATCATATTCCATATCGCCTTTGTCATGAACACCATAGACTTCTAAATTCGAATGCTTACCATATTTTTCGAAAAGATCTACCATTTCTAATACTTTGACCTTATCTTCAACAATAATCAAAGCCCTTGGAGACTCTTCAGTTGCACCGGCTAATCTCTGAATTACATTTAGCACAATTGTTGTTGATTTCCCGCTTCCTTTTGGCGCAATAATAATGCAATCCGAACCACTTTTCAGTGTCGAAAATGTTTCTTTTTGCATCGTATTAGCCTCTGTCAAACCGTTTTCAATTAGAGCTTGTTGTAACTCTTCGTTTATTTTTTTTAGTTTCATTTTTATCGTTTTTACACGAAGATTCACCAAGTAAAAAGAAGATTCACGAAGATTTAATTAAAAAAATCTTAGTGTTTCTTTGCGTTAACTTTGCGAATCTTTGCGAAATAAATTATTTACTTGCGAATAACTTCACATCATTCTCTGAAATTTCGCTTCCACCAAGGATAATCAGGCGCTCCACTACATTTCGTAATTCACGGATATTTCCTGTCCAATCGTATTCTTTCAGCAAATTAATAGCTGCTGCAGAGAATTTTTTTACAGCATTTCCTTGCTCTGTGGCGATTTTATCTGCAAAATGAGAAATTAACATTGGGATATCATCTCTTCTGTCATTCAACGCTGGAACTTTTATTAGGATAACTGCTAAACGATGGTATAAATCCTCACGGAATCGCCCTTCGGCAATTTCTACTTTCAAATCTTTATTAGTCGCTGCAACCACACGAACATCGACTTTGATATCTTTGTCCGCTCCTACTCTGGTGATCATGCTTTCCTGTAAAGCACGTAATACTTTGGCTTGGGCCGAAAGACTCATATCACCAATTTCATCCAAGAAAATTGTTCCCTTATCCGCTGCTTCAAATTTTCCTGCGCGGTCTTTCACTGCCGAAGTAAACGCTCCTTTTACGTGACCGAATAATTCACTTTCTATCAATTCTGATGGAATCGCAGCACAGTTTACTTCGATTAAAGGAAAATTAGCGCGTTCGCTTTTCTCGTGCAATTGATGCGCAACGAGTTCTTTTCCGGTTCCGTTGGGCCCCGTGATTAAAACTCTGGCTTCAGTTTGTGCTACTTTTTCAATCATCACTTTGATGTGATTGATTGCGTCGCTTTCGCCAATCATTTCGTAGTTTTTACTGACTTTTTTCTTTAGGATTTTATTCTCAACTACGAGTTGTTTTTTGTCTAAAGCATTACGAACCGTATTCAATAATCGGTTTAAATCTGGTGGTTTCGAAATGTAATCAAACGCTCCCAAACGCATCGTGTTAATTGCCGTTTCCATATCGCCATGACCAGAAATCATCACCATCGGAATTTCGGGTTTGATTTTTTTGACTGCTTCTAAAACTTCAACACCATCCATTTTTGGCATTTTGATATCGCACAAAACCAAATCGTAATCGTTGTTTTTTATTTTTTCAAGACCTGCAACACCATCTTCAGCTTCTTCAACTTGATAGGTGTCATTTTCCTCAGATAGTATTTTTGTGAGTACTCTTCGGATTGCAGCTTCGTCTTCTATGATTAGTATTTTTGACATAAGAATTTTAATTTATGCATTGGGATTTAAAAAATGAACATCTCTTTGTGGGAATGGAATCGTAATGTTATTGATTCTAAACTGTTTGTCAATTTCAAACCGTAGTTCGCTTTTTACTCTTAGAACTGTGAAAGCATCATCTACAAAAAAGTAGACAGCAAAATCTAAAGATGAATCTCCAAAATTTTCAAACATTACAATTGGTTCACAATCATCCAATGTGTTAGAGTTGTTTTTCGCACATGAAATCAAAATTTCCTTCACTAGTTCGGTATCGGATCCATAAGCCACTCCAACTTCTACACTTTCCCTTATTATGGTACTATTTTGGGTCCAATTAAACAAAACGTCCGACAAAAATTTATGATTTGGAATAATCATAACCCGCTGATTGCGAGTCACTGCTTTGGTTGAGCGAAGACTTATTTTTTCAACACGACATACCTTTCCCTCCACCTCAATAATATCGCCAACCTTAAGTGATTGTTCTAAAATAATCAATATTCCTGAAATTAAATCTTGAAAAAGTTGTTGGAGTGCAAAACCTAGCCCTAAAAAAATAGCTGCAGAAGCTGTTAGCAAGACACTAATGTTTACACCCGAAGCATTCAAAGTGAACATTATTACAAACAAATAAACTAGATATTTCACAAATTGAAAAATACTAACAAATTTATTTTTATCTTCAATTGGTATATTTCGGGTAATTACTTTACTAACAAATTTCAAGATGTAACTCGTTAGCATAAAAGCTACTACTAATGCTATCAGAGCTCCTACAGTTAAATTTACGTCTTTGGTTTTAATAATACTTAAACCAAATAAATCTATGATTTTGTTTAAAACTTCCATATCAATATTTTAACCATTTATACATTTCACTCCACGTTGGTTTTTTGCCGTACATCAGTATCCCTATTCGGTAAATTTTTGCGGCAAACCAAACGACGCCAAAGAAACTTCCAAATAATAACGTAACTGATATTGCAATTTGCCACAAAGGTACGCCAAACGGAATGCGCATCAACATTACTATTGGTGAGGTAAGCGGAATCATGGAGAAAACAACTGCAACTGTCCCGTGCGGATCATTGATAACTGTAAAAAATCCAACGTAAACGCTCAACATTAACGGCATAATGATAGGTAACAAAAATTGCTGTGAATCGGTTTGATTATCAACTGCAGCGCCAATTGCCGCGTAAAAGGAACTGTACAGAAAATAACCGCCAATGAAATAAATCACAAATCCAATCAAGATACTTGCAATGGGTAAATTCCATAATTCCTTAATATACATTTGTGCAGTTCCGGTCATTTCTTGCTGTGCAGTTTGCATCATTTCTGGAGAAACTCTGGCTGTAGACCCCACATTTACTCCAAAAAATACAGATGCTGCAAACATTAATGACATTCCAATTATTGCCCAAATTAGGAATTGCAACAATCCTGCTAATGAAGTTCCAATAATTTTTCCCATCATCAACTGAAAGGGTTTAACTGAGGAAATTATGATTTCTACTATACGGCTGGTTTTTTCTTCGATGACACTTCGCATCACCATGTTTCCGTAGATAATTATGAACATCATAATAAGATAACCAAATGCACCTCCAATACCGATTTTGATTTCGTTCAGTCCCTTGACGCTCTCTTCTCCAGATGCTTTTGTCAAGCTGATATTCACTCTTGACTGGGCATTTTTAATAGCCAATGTATCTAAATTTGCTGCTTCTAAATTGTTTTTGGTCAATTTATTGGCAATTATATCCTGAACATTTTCAATAAATGAAATACTAGGACTACTATTAGAAATAAACTGAATTTTACTCTCGAAATCCTTTGAATTACTCGCTTTTGGAATGTGTAATAATCCTTCATAGCTTTCATTTGTAATACTGTCTCTGAGGAATTTTAAATCAATCAATGACAAATCAAGGTATTTGTATTCATCATTTTTCTTGTTTTGTGAAGTAAATTCTTTTACAAACATACCCGATTCATCATGAACAGCGATTCGCTTTGTTTCTGCTTTCATCGAACTTAAATACGCTACAAATGATGCTATTGCAACAAATAATAAGGGACTTAAAAAAGTCATAACAATAAAAGATTTATTGCGCACTTTGGCTATAAACTCTCTTTTTATGATTAATGTTATTATAGACATTCTAGATTATTAGATTGTTAGACATTTTAGACTGTTAGAATTATAAAACTTTAGATTTTTAGAAAATCTAAGAAGTCAAAAAATCTATTTTGTTACTGTTTGAATAAAAATATCATTGACACTTGGAATTTTTTCTACAAAATGAGTTACTTGTCCACATTGCGTTAAGAGATTCAATAATTCATTTGGCGTGGCATTCCCCAGTTGAATTTCAAGCTTTAATTCGTTGTTTAATGATTTAAAATTAGCTGGACCAACAGTGAATTTTTGTGTAATCGAATACATCAAACTTTCTACATTCTCCGATAAAATACCCACTTCAAAACTATTGGTTTTAAATTGTCTTTTTACATCATCCAGTTTTCCTTCAATGAGTTTATTGGATTTGTGAATCAGCGCAATATGGTCACATAATTCTTCCACGCTTTCCATACGGTGAGTCGAGAAAATTATGGTTGCTCCCTCTTCACGCAATGCTAGAATTTCATCTTTGATAATATTGGCATTTACGGGATCAAAACCAGAAAAAGGTTCGTCAAAAATCAATAGTTTAGGTTTGTGTAAAACGCAAACTACAAACTGAATTTTCTGCGCCATTCCCTTAGAAAGCTCTTGGATTTTCTTGTTCCACCAACCTTGAATTTCTAATCTTTCGAACCAATACTCTAGTTGTTTTTTGGCTTCAGCCTTAGAAAGCCCTTTCATTTGGGCCAAATACAAGCATTGTTCACCCACTTTCATTGTATTGTACAATCCCCTTTCTTCAGGTAAATAGCCTATATATTGAACGTGTTTGGGTTGCAATTTTTCACCATCCAAAATAATTTCACCACTATCAGGCAATGTAATCTGATTTATTATTCGGATAAGTGATGTTTTTCCAGCTCCATTTGGACCTAAAAGTCCGTAGATACTCCCCTTTGGAACCATTAATGAAACTTCGTTAAGCGCCACATAGTCACCGTATTGCTTAACAACTTTATTCACTTCAAGAATATTACTCATGCTTATTTTTTAATTGGTGTAAAAGTAAATAATTAGTACCGAAATACTTAGAATAGTTTCATATATGTAGCATTTAATTTTTAGCTGTTCTTTACGTTATCGCCTTATATTTTTTGGTGTTTATCTCACAATATTTTATTTTCATTGGAGTTCGATGATTTTCAATTGTTTGCAACAAACAAATTGTTAGTAGCGATTTCATAAAAAACCCATCCTTATTTTAACAAGGATGGGTAAATGTATGTTTTTATATAAGGCGCGATAAATAGCATCTCAACGTTTTTTATTATGAAAACATATCTTTCACTTTCTCAAAAAATGATTTGTCTGACTTCTCTGGATTAGGAATAAAATTATCATCCGAAAGATTTTTTTCGAAAAATTGTTTTTGTTCTTTGTTCAATGTTTTTGGAGTCCAAACATTTACATGTACCAATAAATCTCCATTTCCGTAGCCATTAATACTTGGAATTCCTTTTCCTTTAAGTCTTAGAATTTTACCAGACTGAATTCCTTCTTCCAGTTTGATTCTCACTTTTCCGTTTATAGCTTCAATATCTTTAGAAATACCAAGAACCGCTTCAGCAAAACTAATATATAAATCGTAGTGTAAATTCTCTCCTTCACGTTTCAAGAACTCATGTTCCAATTCTTCAATTGCAACAATCAAATCTCCCGGAATACTGTTTCCCGGAGCATCATTTCCTTTATTAGAAACTTTCAATTGCATTCCGTCCACAACACCCGCAGGTATTTTTATAGAAACCGTTTCATCTTCAAGAATCATTCCTTGTGAATCTGCTTCTGATGGTTTTTTGTCTAAAATTTGACCAGAACCACTACATGTTGGACATGTAGATGCTGATTGCATTCTACCCAAAATGGTATTCGT
Organism: Flavobacterium glaciei; assembly: GCF_003350545.1. Lineage (GTDB taxonomy): Bacteria > Bacteroidota > Bacteroidia > Flavobacteriales > Flavobacteriaceae > Flavobacterium > Flavobacterium glaciei. The sequence goes on along the minus strand of NZ_QQBA01000008.1, from coordinate 39,858 downwards.
AACACGCATCACTTGACCTTGACCGTTACATGTAGAACATGTTTTATAGGTAACTCCTGGTGCTTGAACTTTACGTTTTACTTTTACTTTTTTCTCTACTCCATTTGCAATTTCTTCCAATGTCAATTTTACTTTGATACGAAGGTTACTTCCTTTAGCACGTCGAGCGCCTCCGCCTCCTCCGCCTCCGAAACCACCAAAACCGCCTCCGAAAATATCACCAAACTGACTGAATATGTCATCCATATTCATTCCGCCGTGACCACCTCCGCCAAAACCGCCAGAACCATCAAATGCTTGATGACCATATTGATCGTATTTGGCTTTTTTCTGAGGATCGCTTAATACCTCATAAGCTTCAGCAGCTAATTTAAATTTATCCTCTGCCGATTTGTCTCCAGGATTTTTGTCAGGATGATACTGTAAAGCGTTTTTTCTGTAAGCTTTTTTAATTTCAGCAGCATCAGCATTTTTTGAAATGCCTAATATTTCGTAAAAATCTTTTTTCATTTTTATTTTATCTTTTGTTGAAACGCACCGTAGTGCGCAACCATGCGTGATATAAATAAGCGATTAATCGCGAATCTATTACTGCCCTATTACAACTTTTGGAAAACGAATGATCTTGTCTCCTAATTTGTATCCTTTTTCAAGAACATCAACAATTTTTCCCTTCATCTTTGGCGCTGGAATCTGAGTAATTGCTTCAGCAAAATCAGCATCAAAAGCGTCTCCAGCCTTCACCTCAACTTGCTCTAAACCTTTAGAAACTAAAGTGTTTTTTAGTTTTTCATGAATAAGCTCCACTCCTTTTGTCAACAATTCGTCATCTGATTTGTTAATTTCAACTAAGGCTCTGTCAAAGTCATCTAGTACAGGAAGCATTGCAAGTAAAACTTCTTGATTAGCTGTTTTGAACAAATCGATACGCTCTTTTGTAGTTCTACGTTTATAATTTTCAAATTCAGCAAATAATCGTAAATACTTATCTTTCTCTTTGGCTAAATCCTGAGTCAATTGCTCTTCCAGACTTAATTCCTCAATAATGATTTGCTCCCCATTGGCATTATTTTCTAATGTCACATCATCTATTTCTTGATCAATTTCTGTATTTTCAGTAGTCATATTACTTGTATTTTTAAAAATATTCTTAAACTTCATTTTTATTCTTTTCTATGGATTACAAAAGTACTGCCAATTCTTTTAAAATGTCAAATTGTCACCTTTTTATTAAATTTATGATTCTACATAAATTTTACATGTTTTTAAAAAAATTTCAACCACTTAAAATTTTAATATAATTTTAAGACTATCTCGATATAGTTTAATTAGATTTGTTTCAGTTATTTGTTGATGTTTATCTCTGAATAAAAAACAAAGAATCTGTACCAATTATTAATTCACCATTATTTTATATTAAAAAAAGCTTCGTAAAACATACGAAGCTTTTTTTATACTTTTAAAATAAAGCTACAGTAATGCATTTAGCAAACCTTCAAAATCCACTGAAGTCTGCTCTCCGCTCAATAAATTTTTAAGAGAAAAAGAATTGGTAGCCATTTCTTGTTCCCCTGCGATTACAGCAAAAGGAATCCCTCTTTTATCAGCATGCTGAAACTGCTTTGCTACTTTAGCATTATCTGGGTATAATTCTACTTTTATATCTGAATTTCTCAGTTCTTTTATTGCCTTCATAGCATAAAAAGCTTCGGCTTCACCATAGTTTATAAACAATGCTTTTGAAGTTGCTGTAACGGTTTCCGGAAACAAATTTAATTCTTCGACAACCAAATAAATTCGGTCTAATCCAAAAGAAATTCCCACACCGCTCATGTTTTTCAATCCGAAAATTCCAGTCAAATCATCATATCTTCCCCCACCGCCAATAGAACCCATAGAGACTGATTTTGGCGGAGCCACTTCAAAAATAGCACCTGTGTAATAATTTAGTCCTCTTGCCAAGGTTACATCTAAATCTAAAATTGCTTTTGATAATCCAAGTTCCGAAACGTTTTCACAAATAAAACGCAATTCATCTACGCCTTTCATTCCTTCCTGTGATTCTGCAAGCAAAACCGAAAGTTGGTTTATTTTCTCTGAAATGGTTCCTGTAAAATTGAATAAAGGTTGCACTTTGCGAATTGCATCTTCTGAAATCCCTTTCTCAATCATTTCTTTTTTCACGCCGTCCTCACCTATTTTGTCCAGCTTGTCCAGCGCTACCGTGAAATCTATCAATTTATCTGATGCACCGATTACTTCAGCAATTCCGGATAATATTTTTCGGTTATTGATTTTGATGGTTACGCCCTCTAAACCTAAGGCTGAAAAAACAGTATCATATAATTGTACTAATTCTACTTCCTGCCATAACGATTTAGAGCCTACCACATCCGCATCACATTGAAAAAACTCTCTGAAACGTCCTTTTTGCGGACGATCTGCTCTCCAAACCGGTTGAATCTGATATCTCTTGAATGGAAATTCTATATCGTTTTGATGTTGTACTACATAACGCGCAAACGGAACGGTTAGATCATAACGCAAGGCTTTTTCAGAAATACTTGAAGTCAGTTTCGTACTGTCTTTATTTTCTAAATGTGCTGCATTGGCTTTTACCAAATAATCTCCTGAATTTAATATTTTGAAAATCAAACGATCGCCTTCTTCTCCGTATTTTCCCATTAGGGTTTCGGAATTTTCGAAAGATGGAGTTTCTATAGGTTGAAAACCAAATTTCTCGAAATTGCTTTTTATAATTTGGATGATATAGTGTCGTTTTGCTACCTCTGCAGGTGAAAAATCTCTAGTCCCTTTAGGAATGCTCGGTTTTGATGCCATGGTATGAGTATTGGAAATTAAATTTTCAGATTTTGGAAGTATTTAAAAAACTCCAAATTCTAATTCTTTGCAAATATCTTATTTTTAAAATTATTCTGCTTCCAAATTCTAGCATTTTATTACACATCGCCTAGCCCAGATTAAAGTGGAAATACGGCGGCAAAAAATACTATTGTTTTCTTGCCTAAAAGAGCGACCGCAGGAAGCTCCTTTTGGGCAATTGAAAACAAATTATTTTTGCTGCCGGATTGTAACGGAAAGCTGGCAATAGCTTCAAAAACAAAGCACTCAAATTAAATTAGTTTTTAGCTTAAAAAAAATTGTAACAAAATTTGTATTTTCGTGTCAAACTTACATGATGTTAAAATTATTCAAAGAAAATATTCGAATTGCATTCGGCTCTATCAGAACGCAATTGTTGCGAACGGTTCTCACTGTGTTGATTATCGCTATTGGAATCACGGCATTAGTTAGTATTCTGACAGTTGTTTCAGCGCTGGAAAATACAATTTCCTCCGATTTTGCCTCGATGGGAGCCAATACCTTTAACCTAAGACAGTATGAAAACACTACAAGAAATCGTGGTGGAGGCGAACGTGAAATAATAAATCCTATTATTTCGTATCCTGAAGCAGTGGCTTTCAAAAATAAATACAGCTATCCATTTACGGAAACTTCTCTTTCATTTACAGCTACTTCTGGTGCTGAAGTAAAATTTGAATCTTCAAAAACAGATCCAGAAAATTCTATCGTGGGTGTCGACGAATTTTTTATGACGAACTCCGGATTAGAAACAAGTGCTGGAAGAAATTTTACTGGATTTGATATAGATAACAATGCCTATGTGTGTATTGTAGGTTCTGATTTTGAGAAAGGATTGCTAAAGGACGTGAATCCTATTGATAAAATAATTTCAATCAGAGGCGCTAAGTTTAGAGTTATTGGAGTATTAAAAGAGAAAGGATCAACTTTTGGAAACAGTCAGGATTTACGAGTTTTGATTCCAATACAATTAGCCCGTTCCATATTTACAGCGCCCAATATCAATTATACGGTGAGCGTTATGGTTAGCAAAAAAGAATTACTGAATCAGGCCATAGACAATGCAAATAGTACGATGCGCAGGGTTCGTAAACTAAATCCTGTAGAAGACAATAATTTTGGGATAGTTCGCAGCGACGACTTGATTAATCGAATTTTAGGAATAACACAATATCTGGGACTAGCATCGTGGTTGATAGGAATTATCACCGTACTGGGTTCCTCTATTGCTTTGATGAATATTATGATTGTTTCAGTTACGGAACGTACCAGAGAAATTGGAGTTAGAAAAGCATTAGGCGCAAAAAAAACAACTATTGCGATTCAGTTTTTTATAGAAACAATGCTGATAGGTCAATTTGGCGGATTAGTAGGAATCATTTTTGGAATCCTAATTGGATTTGGTATTGCGACTGCAATGGATTTTGCATTCGTAATTCCTTGGGGCGCTATTATGGCAGCTTTCATCACCAGTTTCATCGTAGCTATTGCTTCCGGGTTATATCCTGCTATCAAAGCTGCTGTACTGGATCCTATTGAAGCATTGCGATACGAATAACAGTAGTAATCAACTTCATTGCGAGGAACAAAGATCACATTTAATATTTTTCAAAACAATTTGGGCGTGACCACATTAAAAAAAGGAGCTAACTAATCATACGTGCTAGTTGCCCCTTTTTTTAATGCCGTCGGGTCATCCGCGTTACATGGTAACTAGCTTCTACCCCTCACGCAAACCGCGTAAAACGAGAACTTTTGCATAAACAACAACCAAAGTTAGATGCGATTGCTTCGTTCCTCGCAATGACAACTAAGCATCCTGTCATTTCCGTAAATATCTTTTCGTAATTCGATGATTTTAAAGTTCATTTTTTCGAGTAAATCAATCATTTCCTTACCTAAATACTGATTGATTTCAAAAAACAACTGACCATTTTCAGAGAGGTGTTGTTGCGCTAATTCGGCTATTTTTTTGTAGAAAATCAACGCATCATCATCTGCTACAAAGAGTGCTAAATGTGGTTCATTGTCTAAAACATTTTTCTTGATTTCATCTTTTTCTAAATTTCGAACATAAGGCGGATTTGAAACGATAATATCAAATTGTTGTTGTAAATCTTCCGTTTCAAGAATATTTTGATGGATAAAAGTAACGTTTACAGAGTTGTTTTCTGCGTTTTTTTGGGATGTAGCCAAAGCATTTTTAGAAACATCAATCGCAAAAACCTGAGCATTTGAAAGGTTTTTTGCCAATGAAATCGCGATGCAACCACTTCCAGTTCCAATGTCTAGAATTCGGATATTTTGGCTTTTGACCTTTGACTTTTGGCTTTCAATAATCCATTCAACAAGCTCTTCGGTTTCAGGTCTTGGAATCAAAACATTTTCATTGACTTCAAAATCCAAACCATAAAAACTCGTTTTCCCCAATAAATATTGAATTGGAATTTCTTTTTTTAATTGTTCCAAAATCGAATTCCAAATAACGATTTCACCTTCCGAAAAAACTAAATCAGGATGCAATGCCAAGTCAATTCTTTTCAATTGATTTTTTTCTTCTAAAATCAAATAAAAAAAACTCTCTGCTTCTCCAGCATCATAAATTGGTGTCAGTTCTTGAATAAATTGAGTTCTGTATTCTTTTATCTTCATATTATCGGGAAATCAATCCTAAGGAATTAACACTAGAAACATTTAATTTTCAAACTTACAACTCTTTCAACATCCAAACCGGACAACTAACATGGCCTGTGCTTCCCATAGGACCAGAAATATATTCAAAACCTGTCTTTTTGTATAATTTTTGAGCATCAAGCATGAAAGGCATGGTTTCTAAATAGCATTTTTCAAAGCCAAAATTTCGAGCACTTTGCAAGCAAACTTCCATCATTTCAGATCCAATTCCTATCCCACGTGTTTCTGGGAGAAAATACATTTTTTGTAGTTCGCAGATGGTCTCGGCTTCATTTGCAAGTGGAGCTATTCCTGCTGCACCAACAATTTTACCGTTATTCTCTACCACATAATATACGGATTTTGGTTTGTTGTACTCTTCATACATTAAATCCAAATACGGATCTTCATAAGCCGTTCCTACTTTTGGAATTTCCATCTCATCGAAAACTGAACGAATCAGTTGTGCAACTTCGGGATTATCCTCTTTATTTATTTTTCTGATAATGTAATTTTCCATTTTTTCAAAATCTGATTATACTTGCAAAAATAGAAATTGTTTGCTATTATTTTAGAAAGTATTAAAACAAAACCATACGTTTCAGGACTAATCCCAAAATTACTACTTTTGCAAGGTGAAAATACATGAAAAATACATCCGACGTTGTATTGAATTAGCCAAAAATGGCTTGGGAACAACGTATCCAAATCCGTTAGTGGGTAGCGTCATTGTTTATGATAATAAAATCATTGGCGAAGGCTGGCATAAAAAATCAGGAGAACCGCACGCAGAGGTTAACGCCGTAAATTCTGTAAAAGATAAATCTTTACTAAAAAAAGCGACTATATATGTAAGTTTAGAGCCGTGTAGTCATTTTGGTAAAACTCCGCCTTGTTGTGATTTGATAATCCAAAACAAAATTCCGAGTGTGGTTATAGGAACAGTAGATCCTAACATAAAAGTAGCTGGAAACGGAATAAAAAAACTGATGGAGGCTGGCATTCATGTCACCGTAGGTATTCTGGAAGCGGAATGTAACGAACTTAACAAAAGATTTTTTACATTTCATGAAAAGAAAAAACCTTATATCATCTTGAAATGGGCTGAAAGCCATGACGGCTTTATTGCTCCTATAGAAAAATCAGAAAAAAAACCCGTTTGGATTACCAATGTGTATTCGAGGCAATTAGTACACAAATGGCGCACGGAAGAACAAGCTATTCTGGTGGGAACACAAACAGTAATTGACGACAATCCCAAACTAAATGCACGTGATTGGTTCGGAAACAATCCGATCAGAGTAGTTTTAGACCAAAATAATCGCATCCCAAAAGACAGCCATATTCTAGATAATCAAGCTAAAACCATCCTGTTTTCCGGATTTAAACCTAATCTTGAAAAAGAAAACGGTATCTTTGAAACAATCGATTTTAAAAAAAATATTGCAGAGCAAATTGTTCAATCGTTATATACTAATCACATTCAATCCGTTATTATTGAAGGCGGAAGACAAACTTTACATACTTTTATCGATGCCAATCTTTGGGATGAAGCACGAATATTTGTTGGAAACACTCCTTTCAAAAATGGAATCAAAGCACCTATTCTTGATAGAAAACAATTCGAGAAATATTGCATAGGCACAGACGAACTTTTAATTTTTAGAAACCATGATTAACACTATAATTTTTGATTTCGGAGATATTTTTATCAACTTAGATAAAGATGCCCCTATAATTGAGTTTAAAAAGTTAGGTTTACATGAATGGCATGACGATTTAAATGACTTAAATCTAAAATTTGAAAAGGGACAGGTTTCAGAACTTCAATTTATAAATGGTTTTCAAAAACATGTACCAACAGCTTCGATTGAAGAAATCAGAAATGCCTGGAATTCAGTTTTATTAGATTTCCCTTTATATAGATTAGAATTTCTACAATTGCTATCAAGAAAATACCGTCTATTTTTACTGAGTAATACAGATGCAATACACATCGACAAATTTCAACATAAGGCAGGAATGACATTTTATAGAGAATTTTACCAATGTTTTGAAAAAGTTTATTTTTCTTTTGAATTAGGTATGCGAAAACCCGATTCCGAAATTTATAAATATTTAATACAAAAACATGAATTAATTCCTAAACGCACTTTGTTTATTGATGACAAAAAAGAAAATACAGATGCAGCACTTGCATTAGGGTTACAAGTTTGGAATTTGCAAGTAGGAACAGAAGATGTCGTTCATTTATTAGACAAAAAAATAATTTAGAAAAGTAACTTTTGGAATTTAAAGACACCTACAACACCATTGAATTTCCCTCTGAAGAAGTATTATTCAAAGAAAAAAACAGTAAATTTTATGGCTATGCCTTTCCAATACAATCAGAGGAAGATGTAAAGCCACTCATCGAAACATTAAGAAAACTACACCCTAATGCTGGGCATTTTTGTTATGCGTATCAAATAGGTTCCGAAACCCCAACCTTTAGAGCAAATGACGATGGCGAACCTAACAATAGTGCTGGAATGCCTATTTTTGGACAAATTCAATCTTTTTCTGTGACCAATGTACTCATAGTTGTGGTCAGAATATTTGGCGGAGTCAAATTAGGAGTTGGAGGACTAATTTCTGCTTATAAAACCACAGCGCAAATGGTACTTGAAAGCTGTGAAATTATCGAAAAAACTATTGACATCCATTTTAACATCACTTTTGATTATCAAAACATGAATAAAGTAATGCGGGTAATCAAGGAAAAAAAAATAGAAATGGTATCACAAGAAATGGAAATAAATGAAATAACTACACTTCCAGTAGGCAAAATTGAACTAAAAACACGAAAAAAAAATGCCGAAATGATATTCGACATTTTTAATTCGATGTTTGAAATCGAAATAAATCGACTTTAATTTCACTTCAAAATTGCTTTTTTGGGATTTTATTCCATCGTTTTTAACAATTCTAAAATATAATCCGGAGGAGCTGTAGGACGACCCGTTTTTAGGGACACAAAAACCAAAATAAATTGGGCAGTTGTTAATAACTCATCAGACTCATTATAAATAGCACAATCAAATTCTATCTTCACAGAACTCTGACTTTTAAAAACAGTATGAACCGTCAACAACTCATCATAGCGAGCTGATTTTTTATAATTTATATTCATCGAAACAATTGGAAGCGCAATACCGCTTTCTTCCATTTTTTTATATGAAATCCCTTTGTTTCTAAGCCATTCCACTCTTCCTATTTCAAAATATGGAATATAATTCCCATGATAAACAACTCCCATTTGGTCTGTTTCGGAGTATCGAACCCTAACTTCTACTTGATGATCTTTCATTAATTATGAATTAAAAATTTAAATTTTAAACACTGCCTTACAACAATAATTCGTAAAATTATTACCCTATATATTTTTTTTTATAGAAATTTGTTCACATATTTGTTACCCCGATAATAAATAACAAAACATCTTTTTTTTAGTAAGAAAACAATTACCAATTAAAAACAATTTTATAGAATATATGAACAAAACTGCTCAATCAGTATGGGAAAACTGTTTGTCTTTTATAAAAGACAACATCCAAGACCAAGCGTACAAAACTTGGTTCGAACCAATTAAATCAGTTGAACTTACCGATAACGCATTATATATTCAAGTTCCAAGTAAATTTTTCTACGAATGGCTAGAAGAACACTATGTAAAATTGTTAAAAGTTGCGCTTACCAAAGAACTAGGGAAAAACGCAAAGTTACTTTATAAAATCAGAATGGAAAACACTTATGGCAACAAACAACCGTTTACGGAGCAATTGCCAAGTGCCAACAGAACTCCAATGAAGCCTCAAGAAGTTGATGCGCCATTTAAAAACTTAAACCCAGAACTAAAAAATCCATTTGTAATACCTGGAATTCGAAACTTGAAAATCGAATCACAACTAAATGCAAATTACAGTTTTGATAATTTTTTAGAAGGAGATTCCAATAGATTAGCCCGCTCTGCTGGAATGGCTGTTGCTAATAAACCCGGTGGAACTTCTTTTAATCCACTATTGATTTTTGGAGGAGTTGGTCTAGGAAAAACACACTTAGCTCACGCTATTGGTGTAGAGATAAAAGACAAATACCCAGAAAAAACAGTTTTATACATTTCAGCTGAAATTTTCACACAACAATATATTGACTCGGTTAAGAAAAATAATCGAAATGATTTCATCCATTTTTATCAATTAATTGATGTTTTAATCATTGATGACGTACAATTCCTTTCTGGTAAATCTGGAACTCAGGATGTATTTTTTCATATATTTAATTATTTACATCAAAACGGTAAACAAGTCATCTTGACTTCTGACAAGGCGCCTGTTGACATGCAAGATATTGAACAACGTTTACTTTCTCGTTTTAAATGGGGATTGTCTGCTGAATTGCACCAACCTGATTATGAAACCAGAATTTCCATCCTGAAAAATATATTGTATCGAGATGGTGTAGAAATCCCTGAGGAAATTATCGAATATGTTGCCCGTAATATCAAATCCAATGTTAGAGAATTAGAAGGAGCAATCATTTCCTTGATTGCACAATCTTCATTCAATAAAAAAGAAGTAACACTGGAGCTTGCTAAAAGTGTTGTCGAGAAATTTGTAAAAAATGTAAAACGAGAAATTTCGATCGATTACATTCAAAAAATTGTCTCAGATTATTTCCAATTGGATTTAGAAACATTACAATCTAAAACTAGAAAAAGACACGTGGTGCAAGCCAGACAATTAGCCATGTTTTTCGCAAAGAAATTTACTAAAGCTTCTTTAGCAAATATTGGTTCCCAAATTGGAGATCGCGACCACGCAACGGTGTTACACGCTTGTAAAACCGTAGACAATTTAGTAGCTACTGACAAACAATTCAAAAAATTTGTTGAGGATATCAATAAAAAATTAACGTTGTAAACACATCATGTCTGTAAAAATTCTAATGGTCTGTTTGGGAAATATATGTCGTTCTCCATTGGCAGAGGGTATTTTGGCTTCAAAACTTCCTAAAGACAAATTCACAGTCGATTCAGCAGGAACAGGTTCTTGGCACATTGGCAATTCACCTGACGAACGTTCTATTGCAGTAGCAAAAAAAAATAAAATCAGCATTTCAAATCAAAAAGGCAGACAATTCAGCACAACTGATTTTGATGCCTTTGATTACATCTACGTGATGGATAATTCTAATTATCAGGATGTTGTTAAGCTTGCTAAAAACCAGCAGCAAAAAGAAAAAGTTCAGCTTATTTTGAATGAATTATTTCCAAACGAAAAAGTAGATGTTCCCGATCCTTATTTTGGTTTACCTAATGGTTTCGAAATTGTTCACAACATGCTGGATGAAGTTTGCGAGATAATTGCAAAAAAACTAATAGAGAAGCATCCATAATTTTTTTTGTGAAAAATTACTTTGGGTTGGTAGCACTATTGTTAACTCGCCATCAAACAAACAAAATACTTTTAGGAACATAAATTACACCCATGAAACAAAACGCTATTTTAGGAAAACTCTACCTAATCCCAACCACCATGGGCGATTGTGATCCTATGGATGTTTTGCCACAAACCATAAAACGAAGTATCGATCTCATTGATTATTATATTGTTGAAAACGACAAAACAGCTCGTAAATCTATCAAAGGTGTGAATCCCGAGAAAAAACAAGCTGAGTTGAAACTTTTTGTATTAAATAAACACACCGAAACTAAAGAACATTTAGAGTTTATAAAACCGTTACTCGAAGGTCACAATATGGGTTTAATGAGCGAAGCTGGATGTCCTGGTGTAGCTGATCCTGGTGCTGTAATTGTAAAATTAGCACATGAAAAAGGAATTCAAGTTATTCCTTTGGTAGGTCCTTCTTCTATTCTTTTGGCAATGATGGCGTCAGGAATGAACGGTCAAAGTTTTACATTTCATGGTTATTTACCTATCGAAAAAGACGAAAAGAAAGCCAGTTTTAAAACGTTAGAAAGGGTTTCTTTCGAAAAAAATCAGTCGCAAATTTTCATCGAAACTCCATATCGCAATAACAAATTACTAGAAGATTTAATCCAAACCTTACATCCTGAAACGCATTTATGTATCGCTACGGACATTACCTTGCCTACAGAATATATCAAAACCAAAAAAATTGCTGCCTGGAAAAAAGAAACCATCGATTTGCACAAACGCCCCACAATTTTTATTATTCATAAGATGTAAATTGAAAATGATTTTATTAATCCTAGAGAATGAAATAAATAAAAATTCCAGAACTTACAATTTGATGTAACAATAGTAAACTTTGAATTTCTGGCCTCAAAAGAGTTAATAAAAGATAAAACAATACTTCTAATCATTAATTCTAATTATAAAAACCTATTTTTATAATTAGAATTAATGATTTTTTTTATGAGTAAACTTCCAAATATTAGCACGAGTATTTTTACTGTTATGTCAAAAATGGCTGCTGAATATAATGCTATCAATCTTTCTCAAGGTTTTCCAAACTTCCCTGTTGATGAACGATTAACTGATATTGTAACTAAGCTGGCCAAAGAAAATGTACATCAATACACACCAATGTCTGGCTTTCCGCCTTTATTATCAAAAATAACTTTGTTAATCAAGAACTCTTATCAAAGAACTATCCAGCCTGAAACGGAATTACTAATTACTGCTGGAGCGACCCAAGCCATTTTTACCACTATAACAGCTTTAGTAAAAAGCAATGATGATGTAATTATCTTAGATCCAAGTTATGATTGCTATGAAGCGCCCGTATTATTGTGCAACGCAAATCCGGTTCGGGTAGCGCTGAATGATGATTATACTCCATATTGGGAAATTATCGAAAAGGCGTGTACTTCAAAAACCAAAATGATAATCATCAATAATCCGCACAATCCAACGGGAAAAATTTTAACGGAACCTGATTTTGAAGCCTTGGAAATACTGTTGGATAAATATCCTGACATCGTACTTCTTTCTGATGAAGTCTATGAATACATCACTTTCGAGGAGAAACATATTTCAGCTCATACACGGGAGAAACTATTAAATCGCTGTGTGATGGTTTCCTCTTTTGGAAAATCATTTCATGTTACGGGATGGAAAATTGGTTATTTAGTTGCACCAGAATACTTGATGAGAGAAATCAAAAAAGTACATCAATTTTTAGTTTTTAGTGTCAATAGCATTTGTCAAGTAGCCATTAGCGAGTATTTAGATATTGTTTCAATTTCTGAAATCAGGAAATTATATCAGGAAAAACGGGACTACTTTAAACTATTACTAAAGGACAGCCGCTTCAAACTCATGCCGTGCGAAGGAACTTATTTTCAAGTCGTTTCGTATGCAGCTATATCAAATGAGAATGATGTTGATTTTTGCAAACGACTTATTATGGAATATGGTGTTGCCGCAATTCCTATCTCTACTTTTTATGCCGATGGAAAAGACCTAAAATTAATTCGGTTTTGCTTTGCTAAAGACAACATAACGCTGGAAGAAGCCGCTAAAAGATTGTGTGCCATTTAAAATCAGCATTGAAATTTACTTTTATTATGCATGCATACTATTTAATTTTATATATTTACAATAAAAAAATATCAAAAATATGAGTTATACAGATAAAATGTTACGCGATGATGCCCTAAAAGGCAAGGTGATTGTAGTAACCGGAGGCGGAAGCGGTTTAGGAAAAGCAATGACTAAATATTTCTTGGAATTGGGTGCACAAGTCGCCATTACTTCCAGAGATTTAGAAAAACTAAAAAGTACTGCTGCAGAACTGGAAACAGAAACCGGTGGAACTTGTCTGCCTGTTCAATGTGATGTACGTCATTACGAAGAAGTAGAAAATATGCTCCAAGAAGTATTGAAAGTTTTTGGTAAAGTTGATGTTTTATTGAATAATGCTGCCGGAAATTTCATATCACCAACCGAAAGATTATCTGCGAATGCCTTTGATACTGTAATTGATATCGTTTTAAAAGGGAGCAAAAACTGTACACTTGCTTTTGGAAAACATTGGATAGACACCAAACAAAAATCATCTACCATTTTGAATATTGTTACGACTTATGCTTGGACAGGTTCTGCTTATGTTGTGCCTAGCGCAACAGCAAAAGCGGGAGTTTTAGCCATGACACGAAGTCTTGCGGTAGAATGGGCAAAATACGGAATTCGTTCGAATGCAATTGCTCCAGGTCCTTTCCCTACTAAAGGTGCATGGGATCGATTATTACCAGGAGATTTAGCCGAGAAATTTGATATGGCTAAAAAAGTTCCGCTAAAACGTGTGGGAGATCATCAGGAATTAGCCAATCTAGCAGCTTATTTAGTTTCTGATTTTTCAGCTTATATCAACGGTGATGTGATTACAATTGATGGTGGTGAATGGCTGAAAGGCGCTGGACAATTCAATTTACTTGAAGCAATTCCAGAAGAACTTTGGGATCAACTAGAAATGATGATCAAAGCAAAGAAAAATAAATAATAGCTTTATATAAAATAAAAAAAGAGAGTCACATGGCTCTCTTTTTTTAGTTAACACTACTACATATTTAGTCAACATTCTATTGTTTAAATTTAACCATTAAGGAATTAAGAAAAATTATGAAGTAGTGCTTAATTTTTCTTAATTTCTTAATGGTAAAAAAAGAGTTTTTAATTTTTATTGTTATACAACCCTAGTAATATTTCACTTTTCAGCAAACCACTTCCGCCTCCATAATGCTGAACAATACTAATATTTGGATTATGATTTATGAAAAACTTACACAAATCGGCTTCACTTTGTTCTTGAATTCCGGAACCTAACAATACAAGGGAAAAATCTTTTCTGAGAAAAATCTCCTTTGCTTCCTCATCATTCATTACGCCTACTCCATTCCAATTCGCATTAGCATTAGCATTTATCAATCGGACTACAGTTGCTAAAATTTCGAGATGTCTTCCTATGTATAAAATATTTATGGTTTCCATCATTCCATTTTATTAAAAAAAACAAATCTCAAAGGAAATATACCTGTGAGATTTGTTTTTATTTACTTTAAAATTATTGTTGCAAAAATTGCAATTCGATATTCAAACGAACTTCTTCGCTTACTAAAACACCTCCTGTTTCAAGTGCCGAATTCCAATTTAATCCCCAATCTTTTCTGTTGATTTTTCCTTCTAAAGCAAGAGCCATTTTAGTATTTCCCCATGGATCTTTCATTAATCCTCCGTAATCTGCAATTAATTTCACTGATTTTGTAACACCGTGTAATGATAAATCGCCAACTAATACATATTCTCCTTCATCAATTTTAGAAAAAGAAGTCGCGCTAAATTTAATTTCTGGAAACTGAGCAGCATCAAAAAAATCTGCACTCAATAAATGCGTATCTCTATCTGCATTCCCAGTTGTGATTGAATCAATTGCTCCTGTAAATTCAATTTTTGAGTTTTCTAGATTGCTGTCTTCTGCTTCAATCGTTGCATCAAATTTTGAAAATTTACCTGAAACATTAGTAAACATCATGTGTCTTACTTTAAAACCAATTTCTGAGTGTGTAGGGTCTATTACCCATTTTGTTGTAGACATAATATTATTTTATTTTAATTATTATTATTTATTTCTATTATCTAGTAGATTACAATTGCATCGGAACTTCCATCAATAGGATCTCTGCATTAGCTGAATTAGCGGTAATTTTTATTGTATTCGTATCCCAAATTCCTAATCCATCACGTTCATTTAAAGAGATGTTTCCTAATGTAAAATCACCTTTTAAAACAAAAGCATAAATTCCGTTTCCTGGTTTTTTCAATTCATACAAAGTAGAAAAATTGTTTTCAAACTTCCCAATATGAAACCAAGCATCTTGATGAATCCAAACCCCTTCGTCTTCTGGATTTGGTGACAAAATTTGCTGTAATTTATTGTGACGATCGTTTAAATCTAAAGTGATTTGGTCATATCGAGGCGTTACATTTTTTTCATTTGGATAAATCCAAATCTGTAAAAATTTAACTAACTGGTCTTTGTTTTTGTTGTACTCACTATGAAAAATTCCGGTACCGGCGCTCATCGCTTGAATATCACCTTCTTTGATTACGGTAGTATTTCCCATACTGTCTTGGTGTTCTAAATCACCTTCGAGCGGAATTGAAATGATTTCCATATTATCATGAGGATGTTTTCCAAAACCCATTCCTTGACTGACTCTATCATCATTTAGAACACGCAATACTCCAAAATTCATTCGTTCCCGATTTTGGTAATTGGCAAAACTAAACGTGTGATAGGATTCTAACCAACCATGGTTAGCATGACCGCGAGTATTTGATTTGTGCAAAACATGATGTGTAATTACACCGTCTGAAATTTTATCTGTATTTTCCATTATCCTGTTCTTTAATAGTATGATGCAAAGTTGCGTCAAAAAAAAAGCGCATACATTGAACTAGGACAAGAAATGAAAAATAAAGATAATTTAAAGTTTAGCGATTTTAGTTCTTATTTTACTAAGAAACTCAGCTGAAATTCCCAGATAAGAAGCAATGTAATGCTGCGCCACACGCTGAGAAAGTGTGGGATATAGTTCCCTAAATTCTAAATATTTCTCGGTGGCGGATTTAGAAATCGTATTAAACAAACGGTCTTGAGTAACCGCTAGACTCCTTTGCATCAAGATACGGAAGGCGCGTTCAAACTTTGGAGCTTTAGCAAATAACTCCTCTTTTGTTTCTGGGCTAAACATAAAAAATTCACAATCCTCTAATGTTTCAATATACACCCTACTGGGTTTCTCTTCGTAGATACTGAAAGAAATATCGCTAATCCAAGCATTTTCAATCGCAAATTGTAAAATAACTTCAAAACCATTAGCATCAATATAATATTTTCGGACACAGCCTTTGATGACAAAAGCTTCAAAAGTGCACATTTCGCCTTCATGCAATAAAATAGTTTTCTTAGGAATCGTTGTATACTCTAGTAATGAATTAAAAATCTCTAATTCATTCGTATCAAAAGTAACATACCTACTTATATTTTTGTTGATTTGTGAATACACCGTTTAAATTTTAGAAATTAAAGATAGAAAAACATCAAGTAATAACTACTCATAAATATAGCAATTTAGCAATATTTCTCAAAAAAAGAAAAACTGCTCCCGATTAAATTCCTATTTTTGTGCCGATAAAAACATAAAAAAATATTTATGCTCATTATAGGAATTGCAGGTGGTACAGGAAGCGGAAAAACTACCGTTGTACATCAGATTATGAATGAATTACCACAAACTGAAGTTGGTATTATTTCTCAAGACTCATATTACAAAGAAAATCACGGACTTTCATTTGATGAAAGAGCATTAATTAATTTTGATCATCCTCGTGCTATTGATTTTCCGCTGTTAGTAGCTCATCTTAAGGAATTAAAAGAGGGAAACAATATTCATCAGCCAGTTTATTCCTTTGTTACGCACAACAGAACAGATGATACCGTTTTTACACACCCTAGAAAAGTGATGATTGTGGAAGGAATTTTAATATTGGCAAATCCAGAATTAAGAGAATTATTTGATGTAAAAATATACGTTCACGCCGATTCTGACGAGCGATTAATCCGACGTATGAAACGTGATATCGCAGAACGTGGTCGAGATATGAATGAGGTAATCAACAGGTATCAAAATACATTAAAACCGATGCACGAGCAATTTATCGAACCAACAAAAGCATTTGCTGATATTATCATTCCAAATGACAAATATAATACCGTAGCCATTGATGTAGTTCGTGCGGTAATAAATCAAAGAATTCTATAATTTAGTTGTAATTTTATTGGAATAATTAATAGGAGCTATTTCCTCTCTCGTCCTGAAGACGAGATTGCATTTTTTTAGTAGATGATTCTTCCTTAGTCATCATCACCTACTAAAAGGGTTTTTACTGTAATCGGGGCTAAAAAATAAAAAATGACAAATCCGTATAAAAACAAATCTTGGTTTAAATTCTTAAGTAACAAATACGTTTGGGTTTTGTTGTTTTTTTGTACGTGGATGATTTTCTTGGATAATTATTCCTACTTCGGTCATCGTATTTTGGATCAACAAATTGAAGATTTAGAAGATAATGCGTCCTATTACAAAGAAGAAATAAAAAAGGATCAAGAAAACATCAAGCAATTAAAAAATTCAGAACAAATAGAAAAATACGCCCGCGAAAAATACTATATGAAAAAAGATAGTGAAGATATTTATATCATCGAATTCGAAGGTGACACGATTGAAAAAAAATAAAAATTCCATCTCAACCATTCCCAAAGGAAAAGGAACATAAAATATATAGTAATTATTAAAAACATAACACCAAGTTTCGGCTGCCTCTCCATTGGAAAGGGCTGGGGTGAGGAAAATAACAGACAAAATGGCTACAAACCTTTTCGATGATTTCGATTCCATTTCCTCTAAACAATGGAAACAAAAAATCCAATTTGAACTCAAAGGAGCGGATTATAATGAAACCTTAGTTTGGAATTCTCCTGAAGACATTCAAGTAAAACCTTTTTACCACAAAGATGAGTTTACCAGAGTTTTACCTGTTGCCACAAAAGCTTCTGAATTTAAAATTTGTCAAAATATATTTGTCTACGATGTTCAAAAATCAATAGAAAGAGCGATCGACTCCTTGAATCGTGGTGCGGATAGCCTTCGATTTACAATAGAAAATGAATCAATTGATATTATCAATCTTTTAGAGCAATTACCTTTAAAAAAAGTAACCGTTTATTTTAATCTAGCATTTATTTCAATCGATTTCGTGAAGAAAATTGATGCTTTTACAAAGAAAAATAATGCTGTTATTTTTTGTAATTTGGATCCAATTGGGCAATTAGCCAAAGACGGAAACTGGTTTACAACCGCAGAAAAAAGCAATTTTGACACCCTCAATTTACTTACGGAAGTAACAGAATCAGCATCATTAATTAGTATTAATTCTGCTTTATATCAAAACGCCGGAGCCAATATGGTGCAGCAAATCGCTTATAGTTTAGGACAAGCAAATGAATATTTGAATCGAATTGAAAGCATAAATCAACCCATAGTTTTTGAAGTAGCTGTTGGAACAAATTACTTTTTTGAAATTGCAAAACTGCGAGCATTACGATTACTTTTTAATCTAATAGCTAAGGAGTACAACCACAAAATTGATTGCAATATTATCGTATCACCAACCAAACGAAACAAAACATTATACGATTACAATGTAAATATGTTGCGTACCACAACAGAATGTATGAGTGCTATTATTGGTGGGGCTGATGCTATAGCAAATTTACCTTATGATGCCTTGTATCACAAAGACAATGAATTTGGAGACAGAATCGCGAGAAATCAATTGTTGATTCTTAAAAACGAAAGTTATTTTGACAAAGTGAATAATCCAGCTGACGGAAGTTATTATATCGAGAATCTCACCAATCAATTAGCCGAAAAAGCTTTGGCATTGTTCAAAGATATTGAGGCAAATGGTGGTTTCTTGAAACAACTTAACGATGGAATCATCAAAAGGAAAATTCAGGAAAGTGCTGACACAGCTCAGGAATTATTTGATTCTGGGAAAGAAATTCTATTAGGCACAAACAAACATCCTAATAAACAGGATAAAATGAAACATGATTTAGAATTGTTTCCTTTTGTAAAAGTCAAACCAAGAAAAACCTTGATTACACCAATAATAGAAAAACGTCTGGCAGAAAAAATAGAACAAGAAAGATTGGATCTTGAATAATTTTCAGAGATTAAGACTAATCAAAATTAAAAATTCATAAGCATTCGTGAAATTTGGTACTAAACAAATGAAAAGAAAAGATTTACAACATATAAAATTAGAAAGCACACCGTTGAAAGTGAAGAATGAAAATGCTGCGGCTGATGCATTTCTAACGGCAGAGGGAATCGAATTAAAACCAACATATTCAGAAAAAGATATTGAGCATCTTACTCATCTTGATTTTGGAGCTGGTTTTGCACCAAATTTACGCGGACCTTACGCTACAATGTACGTTCGCCGACCATGGACAGTGCGCCAATATGCCGGATTCTCAACTGCGGAAGAAAGCAATGCTTTTTACAGAAGAAACTTGGCTGCGGGTCAAAAAGGACTATCGATCGCTTTTGATTTACCTACACATCGCGGTTATGATTCGGATCACGAACGCGTGGTAGGTGATGTAGGAAAAGCAGGAGTCGCAATTGATTCCGTGGAAGATATGAAAGTATTATTCGACCAAATCCCCTTAGATGAAATGTCCGTTTCCATGACGATGAATGGCGCTGTTTTACCTATTATGGCTTTTTATATTGTCGCGGCCGAAGAACAAGGCGTAAAACCTGAATTACTTTCCGGTACGATACAAAATGATATTCTAAAAGAGTTCATGGTGCGTAATACTTATATTTATCCGCCAACACCTTCTATGAAAATCATTGCTGATATTTTTGAATTTACCAGCAAAAATATGCCCAAATTCAACTCGATTTCAATTTCCGGATACCACATGCAAGAAGCGGGAGCCACAGCTGATATTGAGTTGGCATATACGCTAGCCGATGGATTGGAATACATTAGAACTGGATTAGCAACCGGAATGAAAATTGATGAATTCGCTCCAAGATTATCGTTTTTCTGGGCGATTGGAATGAATCATTTTATGGAAATTGCCAAAATGCGTGCAGGAAGAATGATTTGGGCAAAATTAGTGAAGCAATTCGAACCAAAAGATGATAAATCTCTAGCGTTACGAACCCATTGTCAAACTTCGGGTTGGAGTTTAACAGAGCAAGATCCTTTCAATAACGTGGCACGAACTTGTATTGAAGCAGCCGCAGCCGCTTTTGGAGGAACACAATCTTTGCATACCAATGCTTTAGATGAAGCTATTGCTTTACCAACAGATTTTTCGGCAAGAATTGCCAGAAACACACAGCTTTATTTACAAGAAGAAACTAAAATTACTAAAACCGTCGATCCTTGGGCAGGCAGTTATTATGTAGAAAACTTAACGAATGAAATAGCTGAAAACGCTTGGAAACTTATCCAAGAAGTAGAAGAACTGGGAGGAATGACTAAAGCGATTGAATCAGGAATTCCAAAACTTAGAATCGAGGAAGCGGCAGCAAGAAAACAAGCTAGAATAGACAGTGGACAAGATATTATTGTAGGTGTCAATCAATACCGATTAGAAAAAGAAGATCCTTTACAGATTTTGGATGTGGATAACCAAATGGTCCGCAAGCAACAACTGGAACAATTAGACCGTATTAAAGCTAGCAGAAACACTCAAAAAGTACAGGATTCACTAAAAAAATTAATCCTTTGTGCGCAAACTGGTGAAGGTAATTTACTGGAAATTGCAGTTGAAGCAGCCCGAAACCGTACAACATTAGGAGAAATTAGCGATGCTCTGGAAACGGTTTTTGGAAGATACAAAGCACAAATTAAATCCTTTAGCGGTGTGTATAGTAAAGAAATAAAAGACGACAAAAGTTTTGAAAAAGCAAAACAACTGGCCGATGAATTCGCTAATAAAGAAGGACGTCGCCCACGAATCATGATTGCCAAAATGGGACAAGACGGACACGACCGTGGCGCTAAAGTGGTAGCTACTGGATACGCTGATGTAGGTTTTGATGTTGACATTGGTCCACTTTTTCAAACGCCGGCAGAGGCTGCCAAGCAAGCCGTAGAAAACGACGTACATATTTTAGGGGTTTCCTCATTAGCAGCAGGTCACAAAACACTGGTGCCACAAGTGATTGAAGAGCTAAAAAGATACGGTCGGGAGGATATTATGGTAGTTGTAGGCGGAGTAATTCCTGCACAAGATTATCAGTTTTTATTTGATGCCGGTGCAGTTGCCGTATTTGGACCGGGAACAAAAATCAGTGAAGCCGCCATTAAAATATTAGAAATTTTGATGGACAGTTTCGAGTAAAAGCTATTCACAAAATTTCATTACTTACAAAGCATCAATCGAAAGATTGGTGCTTTTTTTATGTTAAAACACTAAAAAAAATCATTTAACTCTTACTAAAAAGAAATTAGTTCATATTATAACATTGAAAAGGGAATTCATTAACTATCATACCTTTAAAAAAAAGGTAAATTTACATACGCTAATGATAACAAACACATTTAAATACGGGAATACAGATTAGTGAAATATTCTAAGAAGAGAGGAAGAAAAACAAGTCATAACATTAAATTATTAATAACGAATACAACTACCTGTTTATTAATTTAAAACTAAATTTCATGAAATCAATTATCATAATATTCATTTTAAGCATGACAATCACAGCAAATGCTCAAGTAACGGATAAGGAAAAAATCAAAATTGAAGAACTGCCTGGAATTGTAATTAAAAGAGTTGGAACTGATTTTTCTGTATATATACCTAATAACAATCCTGATCAAAGTGTAAAATTAGTCCAAGAAAAATTCATTGCTTATGATTTAGGTAAAGATGCTGAAGGGTTCGAAGAATATCTAGTAGTAATGCAAGTACAAAACGGCACATTGACCGCAACTTATAACGAAAACGGAAAATTAATTCGTGTAGTAGAAAATTTTAAAAACGTAAAACTTCCCAGTGAAGTTATCTACTCAATTTACAGAACTTTTCCCGGTTGGTCTATTGTAAACGATAGTTTTCTTTACACTCAAGAGGATGGGGACATTATCAATAAACAATATAACATTAAAATTAAAAAAGATAACGAATCCATGAAATTAGTGGTGCGTCCCAATGGGGAAATAATTAAAGCAAAATAAATTGATTTAGAATCAAAAAAAAGGCTGTCAAAATTAATTCAGACAGCCTTTTTAAGTTTTATAAACAAATTTAAATTTGTATATTTTTAACGTTTGCATTACCGTCAGCTACAATAAACGAAGTATCGTAACCACCAAATAGTTTCATGTACGTTCTTATGGAAGTTCCGTAAGCATCTCTAAAATAACGTTTACCCTTATTTTTAAAGTATTTTTTTACTGATCCTGCACCGCCAAGATGTGCTGCGGCTAAAATTCCAGATTCAGTGACGTGTATTCCGTTGAGTATTGTTCCTTCGTATTTTTCAATCTCTTTTTTTAGTTCCCACTTATTTTTAGCTAAGAGAGCTATAAATGCTTTTTCTTGTAATTCTGGACTGTTCAAGAAAGTAGAACTATTATGCACTCCAACAGACTTTAAAGTCTCAATACCAAATTGGTATTTGCCTAAATATCCTAAAGAATTGATTTTTTTATATTTACTTTCTGATTCTCTATATCCTATTGCTTCTTTAAAACCAACGAAAAAATTTCCAGTAAAAGGGATATTTGAATTGATGTAATCTTCATGCTTCTCAGAAGGATATAAGTAGTGTGTTCCTTCTTCTTCATTTATAAGAAACCAACGGCTGGTTTCTAAGTTAAAAGGTTTAAAACCCGAGCTTAAAAAAACTGTAATCACAGTCAGACTAGTGTAAAAGTACCACTTCTTTATCATAAATTATTTTTCTTCAAAACGCTGTCCCGTTTAGAAATTTCTACGCGCAAAGATACAACAAAAATAATTATACTGATAATCAGGTAGTTAAACTTTTCTAAAAATAGATGAAATGGTATTTTATATCGTTAAAACGCACGAACTCTATCGTAGGTGCAGGAATTTTAACCGTGTTAAGAACGGAAAAAACAGTCTTTAAAAAATGGGATTTTGTCTTAATTTTTGTCAAATCGACATCCAGACTCAGGTAAAATTGTCTGAATCTTTGTGGATTTGAAGCTAAAATGGGAGTGTTTTCTTCTTTATTTCCGGTTATCATACCATCTGCTCCATAACCAAAAGCCAAGTTGAGCCATTTTGGAATTTTTGAGTCTTTGGCAAAAGACTGCAAATTGATTGAAAGCCAATAGGTTTGCCCATTGTAGTCTTTTAGAATGTTTTCTGCTAATGAACTTCCTAAAACCTCTGGTCTATAACTGGCATATTTTGTAGTATGAAAGGAGAATTTAGGCGTAATACGCTGTTCCCTCCAGATTAATTCTTGTGATACATATATAGCTGTCCCGGAAGCATTTGCTAAAACATCTCCCATAGAAGCGCCCCATTGAGAGGAATGACCATCTAAAACCTCAACGGCTGTAAGAAATGCAAAGCCTAAACCAGCTCCGTATAGTATTTGATTCTTTTTATTGGCACCACTCCATTGTAGCATTTCGGCACCAAATCGTCCCAAATGATATGATGAATATACATGGCCCGCCTTATCCATTTGAAGCCACTCTGAATTATCATTTATAAAATGAAAATCAGATTTAGGATACTCAGCGTACCAAGCTTGATTTAATGCTATTAAAGTTCCCGTAGCCAAAACTGCTTCGGAGATTACAACAGCATTTTGTCTTTTATGATTTAAAGAATCCGATGGTTTAAAGAAACTATCCGATGTGTTTTGTGAAAAACCAGATTGAGAAACGCACCAAAAAAGCACCAAAAAGATTAGGCTTTTGACCCGCCCCAAAACTATCTTTTTACGCCTTGGCTGTTGATCCAATCGGAATATTTTTTTGCGTTTATATTGTGTTCTTCTAAAGTGGCAGCAAACTCGTGGTATCCAAATCGCTCTACACTAGCACAGAAATAAATGAAATTATTTTTCTCAGGGTCTAAAACAGCTTCTAATGCTGTAATATCAGGCATGGCTATAGGTCCTGGAGGAAGTCCTACATTCATATACGTATTGTAAGGATGACTCATTGTCAAATCATTGTAAAATACCCTTTTGATGACTTGTTCGAAATCATTTGATTTCTTTTTTATCGCAAAAATAACAGTAGGATCAGCTTGTAATGGCATTCCTGCTCTTAACCGATTCAAATACACACCGGCAATCCTTGGTCTCTCGTCTTTTTTAACGGATTCTTTGTGCACGATAGAAGCCAAAATAGTAGCTTCAATTGGAGAAAGTCCTTGTTTTTGCGCTTTGGCAACTCTTTCTTTATTCCAGAAATTACGGTACTCCTTAATCATTTTATCACGGAACTTTTCAGCAGTAGTGTTCCAATAAATCTCATAGGTGTTCGGAATAAATATAGCTAGGACATTTTCTTCGTTAAAACCATTTTCATTCAAGAAAATAGAATCTTTAAAGGAATTCAATAAAGATAAACTGTCGGCTTCTATTTGTGAACCTACACGTCCGGCTAAATTCTCCACTCGTTCCTGATTATTGAATGCTAATTTCACAGGCGAATTAAGTCTCAAGGTTTTTACTAATTCGTAACTATTCATTCCTTTTGTGAAAAGAAAACGACCTGGAATTATATTTTCAACATAACCTCTCTTACTAGCCACCATTTCAAAACGCTCCATATCCTCGATATACGGTGCAATTATTTTCTTTATTTCTTCATATTTAGAATCCGTAGGAATGTACACATACACTTCTTTATCGGTAAATTTTGTGTTCGCAGAAAAAATTTGTTTTAATAATATTAATCCATAAATCATTAATATTGATATTAAAACAACTGAAGCAATGGTTATAATTTTCTTAATATTCATAAGTGGCATTATTTATTTTTGAATCACAACGACGTTATTCTTCGTGTACATTAATTTTGAAACGATAATGGTACAAAACTTAAAAATTTAAAATTTAGTGTTGATTAACTGAAAAACAGCTTCATCTTTATAGACACCGTTTACAAAGTTCCAATCTTTTTTTATGCCTATCATTTCGAATCCAAATTTAGTAAAAAGTGCTTTACTAGCTTCATTTTCGGTTCCTATATTTGCAAATAATTGGTGCAAATTAAGATTACAAAAAGCATATTCAATTAATAACCCCAAGGCTTCTGAACCAATGTTTTGTTTCCGGTTTTCATTGTCTTGGATAACTATACCTACGCCTGCCCTGTTATTCTTTGGGTCAAAATCAAACAAATCTATTAGACCCAAAGCGGGAAAATCCTGATCCTGGCAAATAGCTAATCGCAACTGCTTGGCTTCATAAATATCCTGATGGGCATTTTCTAAATATTGTTTGACTAAAAATCGGCTGTAAGGGGTTTGTGTATTACTGACTTCCCAAATACTTTGATCGTTTTCTATGCCATATACAAACTCCAAATCATTGGGTTCTAATGCACGAATGTAAATATTGTGACCTTTTAATGTTTTCATTCAAGTATTTGGTTCTTGGTTTTGGGTTTTAGTTAAATCTCAATCGTTCCTTTAAATACAAATTCCGCTGGACCTTTCAAAAAAACATGAGTAAACTGTCCTTCTTTTTTATCAAAAGAAACGACTAATTTTCCACCTTCTACATTCAAATTAATAGCTGTTTCCATTGTTTTTCCTAATACATTCATTGCAATTGCGACTGCTGTAGCGCCAGTTCCGCAAGATAGCGTTTCATCTTCTACGCCTCTCTCGTAGGTACGCAATGAAAAAGTGGTATCGTCAATTTGTTTTACAAAATTAACGTTGCTTCCTGCTTTCCCGTACAAATCTCCGTATCTAATAGCAGCTCCATTTTCCTTAATATTATAGTTTTCTAAATCGTCTACCAGCTGCACATGATGCGGAGAACCTGTATTCAGAAAAACATAATCTGGACTTACTTTTACGGTATCTACATCAATCATTTGAAGTGAAACTAATCCGTCAATTCCAATTGTTGCGTGGTGCAAACCATCTGTTGCTATGAAAGTAGTTTCGTTCTCGATTACGCTCAGCTTTTTGGCGAAAGCCACTAAACAACGTCCACCGTTACCACACATAGAACTCTGGTTTCCATCTGAGTTGTAATAGACCATTTTAAAATCGGTATCCAAGTCATTTTCTAACAAAATTAAACCATCTCCTCCTATTCCAAATCGGCGGTCACACAATTGAGCGATCAATTTTGTGTTCTCTTTTGGGAAAAACTCGGTGCGGTTGTCAATCATTACAAAATCATTGCCTGTGCCTTGGTATTTATAAAATTCTAATTGCATTTTTTTAATTTTGTGAGATACAAAAGTACAAACTATTAATGAAATGTTAATCATTGTTAAAGAGCGTTAAACGGTATTTTAACAATCCAAAAAAGTTTTAATTTTACCAACACATTTTTTTAAAAACGAAATTGACTATGAAAAATTTATCAACATTATTTGGAGTTTCTTTATTAAGTGGTGTAGTTACCTTAGGTTCTTACAAGCTATTATTTGATACTGATGGTTATTTTTCTAAAGATAATGGTTCAGTAGTTACCATGGCATCAAATTCATACGGAAAAAGAGTAGGTTTAGCATCAGAAGTGCTGGATTTTACAGAGGCTGCTGACAAGACCATACATACGGTGGTTCACGTAAAAAACGTTTCAAGAACAACCGTTTCAAATCCAATTCTAGAATACTTTTATGGCTTCAAAGGCGGACAATCACAGCAACAAGTAGGAACAGGATCTGGAGTAATAATCTCGGAAGACGGGTACATTGTGACCAACAATCACGTGATTAAAGACGCATCCGAAATTGAAATTACACTCAATAATAAAAAATCGTACAAAGCAAAATTAATTGGTACCGACTCCAAAATGGACATTGCTTTGCTTAAAATTGATGCGGGAGAAAAGCTTCAGTACACCGCTTTCGCGAATTCTGATTCGGTGAAAGTAGGTGAATGGGTATTGGCTGTAGGAAACCCGTACAACCTGAACTCGACTGTTACGGCAGGTATCGTTTCGGCGAAAGCC
Source organism: Flavobacterium glaciei (assembly GCF_003350545.1). Taxonomy (GTDB): domain Bacteria; phylum Bacteroidota; class Bacteroidia; order Flavobacteriales; family Flavobacteriaceae; genus Flavobacterium; species Flavobacterium glaciei. The sequence continues at coordinate 12,482 of NZ_QQBA01000008.1, read as the reverse complement.
AGAAATCTTGACACAAGCGGTATTCAATCCTTTATTCAAACAGATGCGGCGGTAAACCCAGGAAACAGTGGTGGTGCTCTGGTGAATACTCGCGGAGAATTAATCGGTATCAACACGATGATTTCATCACCAACCGGAAGTTATACCGGATATTCATTTGCCGTTCCCTCTAACATTACCCGCAAAATTATTGAAGATTTAATGGAATTCGGGAATGTACAACGCGGAATTCTAGGTGTTGAAGGTGGTGAATTGAACAGTATGAGTTCTAAAGATTATGGTATTAGTTTGACTCAAGGATTTTACATCAATAAAGTCACTAAAAATTCAGGTGCTGACAAGGCTGGCTTGGCCAAAGGAGATGTTATCGTAAAAATAGACGAGCAAAACATCAGCACTTTTGCGGATTTGTCAGGATACATCAACACCAAACGTCCAAACGACAAAGTTCAAGTGACTTATAGCCGAGACGGAAAAACCAAAACTGTTCTTGTGACTTTGAGCAAAAACGAGTTTTTTAATGCTGAGTTCAAAGGAATCACACTCGAAAATATTGAAGCTGCTGATAAAAAGAAATTCAAAATTGATTACGGTGTACGCATCAAAGGAATAAGCGATGAGAAATGGCAGCAATACGAAGAGGAATTAGTTGGAAGTATTATATTAAGCATCGATAACGTAAAAGCAACCGATGTGGAAACGGTATCGAAAAAATTTGGAAAAATAGAAGACAATCAAAAAGTGCGAATAGAACTGATCAGTAAAAATGGTGAACTACTGCGTTTTTATATGTAAGTTGATTTTTTAAAACTGAATACTAAGCCATCTTGAAAAAACAAGGTGGCTTTTTTATTTTATAAATAATTCATAAAATACGCTACGAAATCGATTGAAATGGGTATTTTTGCGCAAATTTTAAAAAATACAATCACTTATTTTCATTAAATTTTCAACATGGCAACCACAACTTTATACGAGAAGGAAGTTTCATTACAAGCCGACAGGCGACGTGCAGGAGTTAAACTGATTAAAATCATCAGCGATTTATGGTATGATAAATCGATAGAAATGGTATTATTCCGAAATCAATTAATTGACAGAAATGTCAGTGACGTTATCAACTTGCATGAATATGCAGCCGAATTTGTTGGTAAACCTATTTCAGTATTTGATTCCGTTAAAATTGCAAAAGCGATTTTAGAATTGAATCTGCCACCGGCAAAATTAGATATTGGAAAACTAACGTACGAATATGGTTTAGAAGAAGATAAATATCCAGACGCCAAATATTTTGTCATCGACAAATTGAAAAATGCCAAAAACTCTGAGGACATTCAACCTAAAGATGTTGTGCTGTATGGTTTTGGTCGTATTGGTCGTTTATTAGCCCGAGAATTAATGTCTAAAACTGGTAAAGGAAGTCAACTGCGATTGCGCGCAATAGTGACACGTGATAAAAATGACACCACTTCACTTGAAAAAAGAGCTTCTTTATTGCGTTATGATTCTATTCACGGTGATTTTCAAGGATCTGTAACTGCTGACCCTGAAAACAATGCATTGATTATCAATGGAACCACTGTACACATCATAACAGCAAACGGACCCGAAGAGATTGATTATACGCAATATGGAATTGACAATGCCTTAGTAATTGACAACACGGGCGCTTTCACCACACACGAAGCATTAAGCCGCCATTTGGTTTCAAAAGGTGTTGATAAAGTATTGCTTACCGCTCCAGGAAAAGGAGTTCCTAATATTGTTCATGGTGTAAACCACAACGAATACAATCCTGACGAAATCAATATTTTTTCGGCAGCATCGTGTACAACAAATGCGATTACTCCAGTCTTGAAAGCTGTTGAAGATACTTTAGGAGTTGTCAAAGGACATCTAGAAACCATCCATGCCTACACAAACGACCAGAATCTTGTGGATAACATGCACAAAAAATATCGTCGTGGAAGAGCTGCAGCCTTAAATATGGTGATTACTGAAACAGGCGCAGGAAGTGCTGTTGCAAAAGCATTACCGAGCCTTGCCGGAAAATTAACTTCAAATGCAATTCGAGTACCAGTTCCTAACGGTTCATTAGTAGTTTTGAACCTGGAAGTATCTAAAAAAACATCCGTTAAAGACATCAATGCCATCATGAAAAAATATGCTTTAGAAGGCGAATTGGTGGAGCAAATCAAATATTCTTTGAATAACGAATTGGTTTCTTCGGATATCGTAGGGACATCAGCCCCTGCTATTTATGACAGTAATGCCACAATCGTTTCCTCAGATGGAAAAAATATCGTGTTGTATATCTGGTACGACAACGAATACGGATACAGCCACCAAGTTATTAGATTAGCAAAATATATTGCCAAAGTAAGACGCTTTACATATTACTAGCCTTTAGATTACAGGTTGTGGGTTGCAAATTGTTATTTTTAGTTTTTTAGTTTTTAGATTTAGATTGAAAAAAGCAGCAACCCAACCTGAATTAAATAGAAAATCCGTCTCGTTATAAAAACGAGACGGATTTTTTTATGTTATAATTTGTCATTTTTGTACTGAATTGGAACGCTGATGACACGGATTAAGCGGATTTTTTTTATGTGTTAATTTATCATTTTTGTACTGAATTGGAACGCTGATGACACGGATTGAACGGATTTTCACTGATTTTCAAAAAAGTCTTGTTTGAAAATTTAATTTAACATCCGCAAATTCACAATTCACAATTCACAATTCACAACTCACAACTCACCATTCACTATTCACTATTCACTATTCACAACTAAAAAAACTACTCCTTAGCTTTTGTCAAATAATACACTGGAATACCTATTAGCATAATCAATACGCCCCAGCCACAGGTAGTAGGTTTTGTATACAATAAAGCCAAGCATATCGCCGAAGAAATCAAGATATACAAAGCAGGTAAAACCGGATAGCCAAAAGCTTTGTACGGACGCTCTGCATTCGGCATTTTTTTACGTAAAATAAAAATACCCAAAATAGTTAAAATGTAAAATATCAAAACAATAATCACCACAAAATCAAGCAAATCACCGTATTTACCCGTCAAACACAAAGCCGAAGCCCAGATGCATTGTGCCCATATAGACCATGCAGGAACACTCGCTTTATTCAGTTGGGCCGCTTTCTTAAAAAACAAACCATCCTGTGCCATCGTATAATACACCCTAGCACCTGCCATAATCAAACCATTGTTACACGCAAAAGTCGAGATCATAATCATCACCGCAATAATCAACGTTCCCACAGAACCAAAAATTTGTTGCGAAGCCACCACCGCCACACGATCAGATTCGGCAGTAGCAATTTCGTATAATGGCACAACAGCCAGATACATTACATTAGCAAGAATATAAATCACACTCACAAGCAGCGTTCCTAGAAACAAACTCAATCCCACATTTCGTTTAGGGTTTTTAATTTCACCAGCAATAAACGTAACCCCTTCCCAGGCCACACTAGAAAACTGCGATCCCACAAAGGCGGCCGAAATACCAGATATTAGCGCAACTCCACTTATGGGCAACCACTCGCCTGCATCTACATTCAGGCTCTGCGCCGTCCAGGCATTAGCCCAGTTAGCATCCCATACAGTAGCATCAGCAGCTATAAAACCAAAAATTATTAAACCCGCTAGCGATACAATTTTGATAACCGTAAGCACCGTTTGCAAAATCTTAGAGTTTTTCACCCCACGGCTGTTCACATAACTTAACAAAATAATCGTAAAAATCGAAACAATCTGAGCCGCATTGAGTTTGAAATCTCCAATTTCGTATAAAATATTCTTATCACTCAAAGGCGCATACAAGTAGGCGGCAAACTTGGCAAAAGCCACACCCACGGCAGCAATCGTACCGGTTTGAATCACGGCAAAAAAGCTCCAGCCGTACAAGAAACCCACCAGTTTACCGTAAGCTTCCTTGATGTACACATATTGTCCGCCCGCCGTAGGAAACATCGCGCTCAACTCACCATAACTCACTGCAGCAATCACCGTAATCACACCTGTGAGCACCCACATAGCAATCAACCAACCTGCAGAACCCAACTGCCTAACCATATCTGAGCTCACAATAAATATCCCGGAACCTATCATAGAACCCACCACAAGCATGGTTCCGTCAAGCAATCCTAGTTCTCTCTTAAAATCATCTGGTTTTTGGTCTTCCATATTTTTTTGGTATTTGGTTTTTGGTTTTAGGAATTAGTTGGCTAAAGATATACTTTTTTTGGAAATTTCATAAAAGCCAATAGGAAAGAGTATAGAATATAGAACAAAGAGTAAAGAATATAGAGAATGTCGTGAATATTATAAACTGATTATTCCTTTGGGCGTGACCCTGCAGCAGCTTTGTCGTTCCTCCTCGCCACTTAGGGTCGGGCGGTACGCTGTATCTTTATTTTCTTAAAGAAAGAAAATAAAGGATGCCGCTTCCCTCCCTCACGCAAACCGCAATCGACATGACCTTTATTCTTTTTAAGAAAAATTGTAATAAAAATTTAATATATTTGATAACAAAAGCGCAATTTAATAGCGACAATTTACCCAAATTAGGTTATCCTTCGAGAAAGTATGTTTACAGTATATAAATATTAGCCCCAACCTTAACGGATCAGCCATCCTAAACTAGATTGATTAAATTAAACATAATTATATGGTATCATTTACAGAAAAATTTACATTTATTGAGGGTTTAACAATTACTTTTTCAATAATTGCCATTCTCATTTCTGTCCTTTCATATTATGATACAACTATACGAGATAGACGACAATTACGAATACATAAAATTGAGGAAATGATTGAAATTATTATCTTAATAATTGGTAATTATGCTGAATTTGATGATCTATTTTGTCTTCAAGAAAAAATACGTTCAATCTCAGATTTTGAAGATTTTGAACTTGAAAAGAAAGCTTTAATGGAACAAGAAAAAAAATATATAAATGCTCTTACTTTAATTTCAAATGACCTAAGACTTCGTGAAAAAATAATTAGACTAAATATTTTAGCTACAACATATTTGCCTAATAATGATTTAAAAAATAGAGTAAAATCATTAGTCAGTCTAATTTCACATATTTACGAGGCTACTGTCAATCAAAATTATAACAAAACAAAAAGAAATTTTAAAACATATCCACGAGCATGGGTCCTTTTACCTTATGTTGAAAGATTACAATTAGATTTAAGCAAAGAAATGAAACTTGGTTATGAGAGTAATATGTTTAGTAAAAATCCATATCAAGAAAAATTTTTGAAAGAACTTAATATAAATTAAATATAAAATCCTACTAGCTTTTTTAATTAATAACTTAACCTTTGTTTTTTTCTTAAAAAAACACAGAGAAACTTAATTTGGTTTTGAGCTCCTAAAGTTTAGTCTTAAATCGCAAGCCAGTCATTACAAATCGATAAAACATTGAATAAACTATTTCAACAAATGATAATAACAAACCATAAGGAATCGCATAAAGAAAAATTGATTGAACTTTTCAAAGAAGCGGATGAAGTAATATTTGCTGCAGGTTTTTTAAAGAATAGCGGTCTTAATAACATTAAGGATCATTTGAAAGATTTTTGCAATGACAAAACTAAAAAATCAACTTTTTTCATCGGAACAGGTCTTGGAGAAACCGACCCTAAAACGTTAGAAAATCTTAATAATATAATTAAAACAAAAGTTAATCATCGCTTGATCCTTTGCACTCCAGATGCTGGAATATTTCATTCAAAAATTTATGTTTTCCGAAAAGGAAATAATGCGACCATAATTATTGGGTCAGCTAATTTAACCGAAGCGGGTTGGATTGTAAACGATGAAGTTTCTATGATAAAAGAAACTTTCATTAATTCAACCGAGTATTTACAACTGATGCAATATTTTTCACGATTAACAAAAGCTTATTATACTGAGAATATTGCTGAATTAATTGCGAAATATAAATCTCAATTAGAGGAATTTAATCAAGAATATTCTAGAAAACCAATTTTCAAATTTAAAAGAAAAAAAACAACAATAGCAGGAATTGACATGCCAAGATTAAGACATTACTTCGAAGTCTATAAAAAATCGAGTGTATATATTATACCTTTAGACAGAGAGAAACAATATGATTTAGCAAAAGAAAATCTAGAAATTCTTGCAAGCAATAAACATTTAAATGCAAATCAATTCCATAACTTATTCGGTCCATTAGTTGGACATTCAGGTTATAAAAAACTTTGGCATTCAGGAAGTATTCACAGAACAACTCATGAAACTTTAGATTATGCAAATGCTTTTCGTGAACTAGTAAGAAAAGTAAAAGACAACTCTAATCAAGCTATAGACGTTGCTTTTACAAACTCAATAAATTTTCTAAATACAAAACGAAAGGCTAAAGAAATATTTGGAATTGGAGAAAATATTGTTGCAGAAATAATGATGAGTTATAATTACAATAAGTTTCCAAACCTAAATAAAAATCCACTAACTGTTTTATCTCTAATTGGGAAAGATTTTAAAACCGTTGGTTCATTTAAAGGAACAGATTATCAAGAATATACAGTTCTTTTGAATAAAATTAAAACCGAATTGAATATGAATTCATTCTTAGAAATTGATAGTTTTTTTAATTATGTTTATTGGAATATGGAAGAAGAATAAAAAAGAGCGCCAGCATATAGCACATGCTAAAACTCATGGCTAGATTTTCGGTAATTGTTCGTTCCCTACTGGCCCTCGCTTGCAACGAGTGCCAATTTTAATTTATAGCACAATCGCAGCGTTTGCAACGCATTTACTTTATCTTTAACTATTCATTCCCCACAAAGAGGAGTAAATAAAACAACTAATAAAGTAAATATGATTGCTTCGTTCCTCGCAATGACTGTAATCCCGACCGCGCTAATATGCCTCAATCGTTAGCGTAGTTTTGCAAACTGTGCCCACAATGAGCAAATAATATAAATAACACAAAAACTATGAATACATTAAAATTAGGATGGACAGGCCTTGGCAACATGGGAAATCCAATGGTGATGAACCTACGCAAAGCCGGATTTGAAGTTACCGTCTTCAATCGCACCAAAGATAAAGAAGCGCCATTACTGGCTGCAGGAGCAAAATCAGCAAGTAGTTTACAAGAACTAATGGAAACCTGTGACATAGTTTTGACGATGTTATCCAATGACGCGGCTGTCAAAGAAGTTTTTGAAGGTCCAACAGGTTTATTATCTAAATCCAATTCTGGCAAAACTATCATCAATATGAGTACCGTTGCTCCGGAAACCTCGCGTTATTTAAACACCATTTGCAACCAACATAACGTACATTTCATAGACGCTCCCGTTTCTGGAAGTGTAAAACCGGCACAAGACGGAACTTTGGTCATTCTTGTAGGAGCTTCAACTGAAGACTTCGATGTAGCCAAACCCATATTTGACGTTTTGGGTAAAATTGCCATTCACGTAGGAGAACCTGGCGTGGCAAGTTCAGCTAAATTAGCTATCAATTACCTATTAGGATTAAATCTTCAAGGCATAGCCGAAACGGTTTTATTTGCCGAGAAAAATGGCGTGAGCAAAGAAGACATGCTCAACATCATCAATCAAGGCGCTTGTGGCAACGGCATTTCGAATATAAAAACACCTTCCATTCTGAATGATTCCTATCCGGCAGCATTTGCGTTGAAACATTTAGTCAAAGATTTAAGACTGGCCAAAGAAGCCGGACTCGATTCTCCACTTATTCATCCTTTGTACTACAGTTATGCTGCAGCAGAACAAGAAGGATTGGGCGATCAAGATGTAATGGCGATTATCAGCAGTTTAAAAAATAAGTGATAATTTTACTCAATATCAAAGCAAGTCTGTTACAGGTCGTAAAGTATAACTTCGCTGGGCAAAAAAAATACTTTCTCAAAAAGAAGAAAAAAAATTGAAATTATGTAAACTCTGATTATCTTTTTTCTAGAAGGCAGTACAAGTGAATTAAAAACCTATTCTTAGACCCAAATGCATTCAAATTAGGAAACTTTAGCTATACACAAAGTATTATTGTAAAAAAGGCCCATAAACAAAACAAATTTATTTCCTCGTAATAAACGATAGTTAATTTCTAATTTCAAATGAAGATGACAGTTAAAGCTATCATTTTCAGTTGAATAAACAAATGCAATGTTTTTAAAATAAGCTATTAATGAAGCACTTACATTATTTTTCTTTATACCATTAGAATAAGCATATGAATTCGTCTTTTTTTCTATTTATTTTAAAAAGTTAGAAAAAAAATTAAAAAGCATCTCTGACATTATTAAAATTTGTAAACTTTTTAGTATGAATCATTAATTTTATTTTTAAATTTCAAATCTTTTAATTATATTTGATAAGAGCTTTTAATACAAAATAGCTTGTTGGACAATGATTAAAAAAGCCTTTAAATTTTTCATGTATGGAATCAGAAATAAAAAGAATAGAGGAACTTTTATCTTATCAAATTCTTGATACCAAATCAGAACAAGAGTTAAATGAGCTTTCCGAAATGGCTTCTTTAATATTTGATGTGCCTATCGCATTAATTACTTTTGTAGACCAAGATCGTCAATGGTTCAAAGTTAATATTGGACTTGAAATTACCCAAACCAAAAGAGAAGACTCTTTTTGCCAACATTTATTGACAGGAAATATAGAAAACTTGATTATTGAAGACACTTTTAACGATCCCCGTTTTTGCAATAATCCATTAGTAAACAACAATCCAAACATTCGTTTTTATGCTGGGGCACCATTATCGACTCCATCAGGAAATATATTAGGAAGTTTTTGTATCATTGATAATAAACCAAGGCAATTATCATCCGAACAAATTAAAGTTTTACACATCTTGGCAAAAAAAGCCATGGACTTTTTAAACTTCCGCAAACTAATTTTAGATTTAAGAGAAGAAATCAAAACCTATGTAGAACGTTTGAGAAAGCTAACAAATAGTGTGCCTGATGGGATTTTTCAATTGAAAATGACCTCACAAGGAATTCTGAGTTTTGAATTCATTAGTGAAGGTATGATTCAATTGCACCCAACTGTTACAATGCAAGAATGGTTAAATTCTCCAGAAATAGGTTTTACGTTAATCCACCCCGATGATTTAGAAGATTTTAAAGCTAAATTAATGGACTCATTTACAAATTTAACTTTTTTAAACATTGAGTATAGAGTGCTATATGATAAGGATTTTCGTTGGCATTCTATGAAAGGAAACCCCGAAAAAATGGCAGATGGCAGCGTGGTTTGGTACGGCAGTTTTCATAATATTAACAACCGCGTAGAATATGAAATTGCCATTGACCAAATTGTGTTTGACATATCGCATGTGTTACGACGACCAGTTTCAACGCTTATGACGCTAAACAATCTTATTGATAACGAAAAGGATATAAGTTATGAAACACTTGTAGAATACGTAACCTACTTTAAAAAAGTTTCAGAAGAGATGGAAACATATACCCTAAACCTTAACGAAATTTATCACAGAAAAAAAGAACTCATTACAAACAAAAGATAAAAAAAGTCTTTAAAAAATTAAGTAAGTAATTGAAGGTATACTTTTACAAAAAATTTTAATTTATAAGTTACTTTTTAATTAATGTATAATTTAACTTATTTTCCAAAGTATAATTGTTTTATTCACAATCTATTAAATCTAATAAAATACTATCACTTATTAGCGATAGTATTTTATCTTTTTTAGTTTTAAAAGAAATTACTTTGTTTTTACTGGTGGCAAGTCAAATGCAGCTGGCTCATGCTCAAAACCATTGCGGTGAGAACCATCACAAAAAGGCTTGTTTGCTGACAATCCACAACGGCAAAGCCCTAATGCGGTTCTTCCTTCTAATCCGTATCTGTTTCCTTCGCAGTCTGTTATTTCGAAATCGCCTTCTATTTTTATAGAACCATTGCGATTGATTGTTAGTTTTGTCTTGCTCATAATACTTTTAAATTTTTAGTGTTCAAAGATTGCAAAATATTTCAGGACATTTTAGCATTGGTTGATTTTTTTTTAAAATGGTAATTTAAATACATTGTTTAATGCAAAAATCACACTTGAATATATAAGTTGCTACCCAAAATTAAAATTTAAGACTTTCGACAGCTATAATGGTCCGCAAAAAATCAAAATCTAAGATTCCTTATTATACTGAAAGTTTTAAAATAGTCTTACGTAATCTTTTATACAGAGTTAAAAAAATTTTCATCTAACTAATTAAGACAGTCAAGGCGTATAACTGATAATTATAATCTTACAAGACAGCTATTGTATAATTTGACATGTTCAAAAATGCCCTGTGAATATTGCTAAAAAATAAGTGTCCTATATATTATAGATTGAAAATCATGTTGTTTCTTTCTAAATTGTACATTTGTGTGTACTGAAAACCCGTTTTGTATTTTTAAGATACTATTCCATTGGTACAGCAATTCATTTAAAACATAAAATTCAATTCTTAATCCTAGTATAAAAGCATGAGTATCTTAAAAAAAGTAAATGTATTCCGAAGAATTGTCACACATGGATTAACCAAAAATATTGGCAGTTCACAAAAAGATTACAAAATAGATTTAACTCAAAAAGTCGAAATCAAAAGGGTTTTAATCTCCAGACCCAATCACAGACTAGGTAATTTGTTACTCATTACACCACTAGTACAAGATATCATCACAACTTTTCCGGACTGTAAAATTGACTTGTTTGTCAAAGGAGGTTTGGCACCAATTGTATTTGAAAATTACACCAACATCAATTACATCATTGAACTACCAAAAAAACCTTTCAAAAATTTGATCGACTATTTCAAGGTTTGGGTGAAAATTAAAAAGCAAAAATATGACATTGTCATCAACGTGGACAAAAACTCCTCGTCAGGGCGATTATCAGCACAATTTGCTGATGCCAAATACAAATTTTTTGGTGAAGCAGACGAAACTTTGCAATCAAAACACAGCGATTATGAGCATATTGCAAAATATCCTGTGTACGAATTTAGAAGTTTTTTGACCAAATTAGGGTTCCCAAAAAATGAAAATCCTGTTCCACCATTAGATCTTAAATTAAGCGCTGCTGAACTAGCTAAAGGCAAAAAAATAGTAGACAATATAGTTCCTAATAACAAAAAAACTATTGCTATTTTCACTTATGCAACAGACGACAAATGCTATTCAGAAACATGGTGGGAAGAATTTTATGGGCAATTAAAAACAAAATATGAAGATTACAATATTTTAGAGGTTTTACCGGTAGAAAACATTTCACAAATAGGATTTAAAGCTCCTACATTTTATAGTAAAGACATTAGAGAAATAGGTTCTGTAATTGCCAACACTGAAATTTTCATTGGTGCCGATAGCGGAATTATGCATTTGGCAAGTGCTTCACAAACGCCTACTGTGGGGTTGTTTTCTCGTCCAAATATAAACATGTACAAACCATACCACAATAATAGTGTAGCCATAAACACCAATACCAGCACAATTGAAGAATCAATCAAAGTGATCAATGATATTCTTGGTAAAAATTAATTTTAACGACAAAACAACAAATATTATTTTAGTAAGATAAAAATCAAATTACCCATGAAAAAAATAACTGCATTCCTGATTGTTTTTGTTTTCATTGGAACCCTTTATGCCCAAAACACTAACTCTTTTGTTTTGAAATTAGATCACATGGCACTTTCTGTAAAAGACTTGGATCGTTCTATTGATTTCTATACTAACGTTTTGAAATTTTCAGAAATTACTAATCTTACAAGAAAGGAAGGCATTCGCTGGGTTTCTTTAGGAGAGGGAAAAGAGTTACATCTTGTTTCTACTATCAAAGAACCCGTGATAATAAATAAAGCAGTTCATTTGGCTTTTAAAGTCACTCATTTTAACGCTTTAATAAAGGCATTGAAATCCCTGAACATTACCTATTCTGATTGGCCGGGAACATTAGATAAAATTACTGTTCGTGCGGATGGCATCAAACAAATCTATATTCAAGATCCTGATGGATACTGGATTGAGATTAATAGTGATGAAAAATAAATCCATTTTGAAATTGAAACGCTTGTAACAATTCTTTTTTAAGCATTTAAATAGATGCAATTAGCAGTTAAACAATAATAAATCTGCGAAAAATGAAACTTTTGCAATGAATTATGTAATGCTATTGGCTGTTTTGTTTCTCAACTTTGTAAAATAAATTTACAATTCATTTCTGTAGAAATAAAAAATAGAATTATGAGCGATCAAACAAATGGGCACACAATTGAAGGAATTGATAAACTTAGAAGCTTGGTTGAAGATATCAACACTTGTCTTTTTTGGAGGGCACTGAAAAACTTCGCTTATTTTGATTAGAGTCGTTTTTTAGACAATAAAGAAACGCTTATAACAGGATTTTAAACATCCGTTATAAGCG
>NZ_QQBA01000007.1 GCF_003350545.1 Flavobacterium glaciei | reverse complement strand
TTGGTTTGTTTTGCAACTTCAAGATACTGAATTTCAGTATCTTGACCAATATCTTTCCCCGATTTTTTTCCTTAATTTAATTTCACCCAACGGGTTATTTTTTTTAAAATTAATCTGCGTCTTCTTCTATTTTATTTATAGTTTCTTTAGCTTTTTCAAGAGTGTCTCCATCACCATCATTTGCCAATTCACTTGCTTTTTCAGAAACAGTTTCAACAGTATCAGTAGCTATTGTTTTAGTTTTACTACCTATTTCTTCGATTTTTGTTGTGGTCGCGGCAGTTTTTTCTTTTATGGATTCTACTGCTTTTTCTGAATATTCAGTCACAGTTTCTTTTGCATGACCAGCAAATTCTTCTACTTTATCTATAATTGGAGCGGCAGTTTCTTTTACTTTTTCAAATGTTTCCTCTACAAATGTTTCTGCTTTTTCAAAGTATGGAGTTGCGGTTTCTTTAGCTTTTTCAAAAGTTTCTTCTGCATATGTTTCTGCTTTTTCTAGGTAAGGAGCAGCGGTTTCTTTTGCTTTTTCAAAAGTTTCTTCTGCATATGCTTCTGCTTTTTCTAGATAAGGTGCGGCAGTTTCTTTTGCTTGATCAAAAGTAGTTTCGGCTTTGTCAGCTAGTTCGCTGGCAGTTTCTTTGGCTGAGCCAAATAAATTCTTAAAAAATGTAGACAGTCCCATGGTTTTTTTATTTGATTAGACTCGCAATATTAAACATTTTTTTTAGGATTGCTTTATTAAATTACTAATAATTTACTGTAAATCAGTATTTGATGTCAATTTTGTCTTGTTTTATCAAGCATAAATTAACGTTTATTATATTGTCTAGTGTACCGATATAAATAATTTCAATTTTTTCCTCCGCCAGATTGATTCTGTTTGAAAACACAATAAAACTATTAACAGTAGAAAGTAAGTCAACGAATAGTCTTAAAAATAACATCTTGAAATAAAAAAAGCGTTCGATATATCGAACGCTTAAATGTAACTATAAAAATAAACTATTGAAGTTCAAATTAAATTTTAGGTTTGCTCTATATTATGTGATTTTAACTCCACTTATGGCAGTTATTTTAACTTTAGTTTGTTTGTGTTTATCCATCATTGCTTCCCTTTTCGAGTAGCGTTTTCCCAACTTATAATTGAACTAACAAGTACTTTAATTACTGTATACTAAAATAATTTCTGCATTTAAATCAAGAATAATATGTATTAAATTTAATACGGCAACTGCGCATTTGTAAATATAAAATTTACAGTTTGTTGTGCTTATGCGTTAGTTGCTTCCACTTTTATTTCATTGTCGTTCAACATACTTTTTAGCATGTTTTCGATACCGCTTTTTAAAGTAAATGTTGATGAAGGACAACCACTGCAAGCTCCTTGAAGGATTACTTTTACGGTCTTGTCGGATTCATTATAGGAATCGAATGCAATATTTCCACCATCAGCTTGTACTGCGGGTTTTACATATTCCTCTAATATATTAATTATTTGTTGTGAAGTTACATCTAGATTATCAAACTCTTTTGCTTTATTGTCTTCTTCTGCAGTAACTGCCTGAATGAAATTTTCATCTAAAACTGTTCCACCATTTTCAATATATTGCTTGATGAAACTTCTTAATTCTAATGATATTTCCTGCCATTCGTTAATTTCATATTTAGTTACCGATATGTAGTTTTCATCGATAAAAATCTCTTTTACATAAGGAAATTTAAAAAGTTCTTTGGCTAATGGTGATGCACCTGTTTGATCAATATTTTTGAATTCGATAGCGTTTTTAGTCAACATCTTACTCACTACAAATTTCAATGTAGCTGGATTTGGAGTAGTTTCTCCATACACGGTCACAGGCTGTTTTTTAGATTTGTTATTGTCAATTGTAATAATTATTCCACCATTGTTTACAAATGTTTCTATTTGTTCTGCTACGGCATCTTTGACATCGTCCCATTCCACAATACTGAATCTTTCAATTGCAATGAAATTTCCGGAAATATATACAGTTTTTACAAAGGGTAAATAAAATAATTGTTGCGCAAGTGGAGAGGTTTTAGCTTCGTCAATGTTTTTATATTCAAAACTTTCATTTTGTGTTATAAAATCTTGAAATTCAAACTTTAGTATAGTTGGGTTTTGTGTTTCTTTTATGCTAACTTTATTCATGATTTTTAAATTTTTACAAATTTAGTAAAGTTATTTTCTACGAATAACTATATTTGGGTTTTTAATGAATAAATTAACTTTAGTTTAATTTTTAGATAAGCTTTTTGTCTATATTTTCCACAAAAATTTTATTGATTTAAAATTGTTCATTCTCGTAAAATGTAATTAAATGTATAATAAAATTAAATTTTTATCTGCTCTTTTTTTCATATCATTTTATTCCTTTTCGCAGGAAGGAATTCCTGTTTATTCCGATTACCTTTCAGATAATTATTATTTAATTCACCCTTCAATGGCTGGTGCTTCAAATTGTGCCAAAATCAGACTTACAGGTCGTAAACAATGGTTTGATCAGCAAGATGCTCCAGAACTTCAAACTTTGAGTGTTAATGGTAGCGTGGGGGAAAATGCAGGTGTTGGAATTATACTTTTTAATGATAAAAACGGATATCATTCTCAAAAAGGGGTCAAGTTTAGTTACGCATATCATTTGATGTTTTCAAGAAATGAAATTGATTTGAACCAATTGTCTTTTGGAATGAGTGCTGGATTAATTCAAAGTCAATTAGATGAAACGGAATTTATGCAATCTGGTGATTTTGATCCTATTATTGATGGAACTATCGTGCAAAAGGATTCTTATTTTAATGTAGATATAGGGGCATCATATAACTACTTGGATTTTTATGCTCATGCTACGGTAAAGAATGCGATTGAGACCAGAAGAGATATATACACTGAATACGAAAGCGATAATTTAAGAAAGTATTTATTGAGTGCCGGGTATATTTTTGGTGACAGAGATAAAATATTATGGGAGCCTTCTTTTTTATTCCAAATGGTTGAAAGAACGAATGAAAAAGCAATTGATATTAACATCAAAGCTTATAAGACACTGGATTTTGGAAAGCTTTGGGGCGGATTATCATATAGAAGAAGTTTTGATGGTGCAGAATATCTTGACGGAATTTCTGTTTCTAAACAAAAACTACAATACATTACCCCTATCATAGGAGTTAATTTTGACAAATTTATGTTTGCCTATACTTATTCTCAATTATCGGGTGCTGTCAAGTTCGATAATGGTGGCTATCACCAAATCACTTTAGGTATTGATTTGTTTTGTAAGCCTGTGAAATACGATTGTAACTGTCCTGCAATTAATTAATTTGTTCTATCATGCTAATAAAATCTGTTAACGGCATATCGCCTTCAATTCCTGACGATTGTTATGTTGCTGAAAATGCCACTATTGTAGGTGATGTTTCCTTTGGTGCAAATTGTAGTGTTTGGTTTAACGCTGTAATTAGAGGAGATGTAAATTTTATCAAAATTGGCAATAAAGTAAACATTCAAGATGGAGCCGTTATTCATTGTACATATAAAAAACATCCAACAATTATAGGAAATAATGTTTCTATCGGCCATAATGCTATAGTTCATGGTTGTACAGTTCACGATAATGTGCTAATAGGAATGGGAGCGATTGTGATGGATAATTGTTTAATCGAAAGTAATTCTATTGTTGCAGCTGGTGCTGTAATTACACAAAATACAGTGGTAACATCTGGTACAATCTGGGCGGGAGTTCCTGCTAAGAAAGTGAAAGACATTGATCAATCTGATTTTGCAGGTGAAATCGAACGTATTTCTAATAATTACGTCATGTATTCCAGTTGGTTTAAAGAGGAAGAATAGAGACAATTCTTTTAAAAATATTTTTCTTCAACTTTAAATTTATTGCCTAAAATTTCATTCAAAACTTTTGGATTTGTATTGGTAAAAAAAATAGGCTGATTATTCTCAGCAGATGAAAAACCTACTTTATCTCGCAATATGTTTTGTGTTTGTTTAGCGACGGCTTCACCAGAATCTATAATTTGAATATGATCTGGAAGTATTTTTTTTATTTGAGGAATTAGATAAGGATAGTGACTGCAACCCAAAACTAAACAATCAATATTAGCTTCAATCATCGGATTCAGATAGGAGTGAAGCAATTGTGCCATTTCTGGTGAGTTGATTCCCCCATTTTCTATAAGCTGGACTAATCCATGCCCAACCTGTTCTATTATTTTGGTATCTTGGTACTTCTCGGTGGTTTTATTGAAAAGTTCACTATTTAGCGTGCCTTGTGTTGCTAGGATTCCTATGATTTGAGTTTTTGAATGTGTGACTGCTGGTTTTATGGCAGGTTCAATTCCTATGAAAGGAACGTTGTATTTAGCTCTTAACTCCTGTATAGCATTTGTTGTAGCAGTATTGCAGGCAACTACAATCAACTTGCAGTTCATTTCAAGCAGAAATTCTGTATTTTTCATGCTTAATACAACAATCTCCTCTTTAGATTTTTGTCCGTAAGGTGCATTTTTACTGTCTGCGAGATATATGGTTTTTTCATTTGGCAGCAGTTGATGAATTGCTTTCCAAATAGAAGTTCCGCCAATACCGGAGTCAAAAATTCCTATAGGTTGATTGTTATTATTCATAAAAACAAAGTTACATGCTATGATTTAAATTTCCTATGATTTGTTTTAAACAAAAAAACTGCTCAACCTTATTTTAGGCTGAGCAGTTTTTATGCATTAAGTAATTTTTTTTAAAAACCTAAATCTTTTTTTACATCTAATGTCAAGTTTGGACCATCAGCAAGTAAAAGAGAAGAGCCATCAAGAATGTATTGGAATCCTTTTGCTTTACCTACTTTTTGGATAGAAGCTCTTACTTTTTCCATTAATGGTTTTACGATATCAGATTCTTTTTGTTGCAATTCTTTTTGAGCATTGTCTCTAAAATCAGAAATTCTTTTTCCCATATCTTGTACTTCTTTAGAACGGTCAACGTTTACAGCTTCGGTAACTGTCGCAGCTTCAGCTTCGTATTTTTTTAATTTTGCTTGGTATTCTTCAACCATTTTTTTGTAATCAGCATCATAAGTAGTACTCAATTTGTCTAATTGTTTCTGAGCATCTAACATTGCTGGCATTTTTGTCATAATTTCACTTACATCTACATGAGCTGTTTTTGCTTGTGCATTAATTGTTTGATTTGCTCCTAACATTAAAATTGCGGCAATTAATAGAGTTTTAATTTGTTTCATCGTTTTTAAAATATTTAGTAATTAATTATTGTTTGTATTTTCTTTTAATTTTTCTTCTTTGGCTTTTTTAATAGCTTCTCGATCATCGAGTATTTTTTTTCTTTTTTCTTCTAATATCTTTTTGCGGTCTTCCAATACTTTTTTGCGGTCTTCTAATAATTTTGCTTTTGCATCAGCTTGCTTTTGTTTCGCCTCTTCTGTAGCCACATTATTTCCTGTTAAATTAGTTGGCGTATCTTCTTTTTTAACATTTGCAGAAACCGTGCCATTTTTTTTAGCTTCTCTATCCTCCAGAATTTGTTTTCTTTTATCGTCAAATTCTTTTTTCTTTTGCTCTTGCAACAATTTGCGGTCTTCTAAAACTTTTTCTCTAGTAGCCTTTTTTTCGTCTAAGAGTTTTTGTCGTTCAGCTAATGCTGGATTTTCATCTATTGCGTCTTCTTTGCTTTCTCTTGCTTCTGCTTCTTTTTGTTGTTTCTTTGTTAGTTGTTCTCTTTTCTCTATCCTATTTAATGTTCGTAGGATTTGATCACTTATGTCAAATCTTTTTGCTGCAAATAACATGGTCAAGTCAGAAGTTTTATCAAAAATAAAATCATATTTTAATCTTTCAGCAATGTCCTGAACTGCTGTAAAAACTTGATCTTGTATTGGTTTGATCAAAACTGATTTTTGGTTCACCAAATCTCCGTTGGCACCAAATCTTTTTTGTTGGTATTCTAAACTTTCTTTTTCAAGAAAATTAATTTCTGTTTCTCTTTCGTCAATTAATTCTTTTGTCAATAACGCTCTCTCGGCCTTTAAAGATTCCTTCAGTTTATTGATTTCAATTTTCTTTGTGTCGATTTCCAGTTTCCATTTTTCAGCTTTTAACTCTAATTGAGTCTTAGCTTCCGAATAATCGGATACATTTTGCAAAATGTATTCCATATCAATGTAACCTATTCTGGTTCCTCTGACTTGTGCATTAATAGTTTTTGTCACAACTAATGCCAAACATAGATATAAAAATTGTTTTCTCATAACGATTCTGTATTAGAAAATTTAAAAAGCAATTTTTTTTTAGAATTGTTGCCCTATAATAAAATGGGTCTCCCATCCATTAGCTTTTTCTTGACCTGGTAGTGTATCAAAACCATGCCCAAAATCAATTCCCAACAAACCAAATGCTGGCATAAATATACGTAATCCAACTCCAGCTGAGCGACTTAGGGCAAAAGGATTGTAGCTTTTTAAATCGGGAAACGATGAACCTGCTTCAGCAAATGCCAAGGCATATATTGAAGCTGATGCTTTTAGTGTTATAGGATAACGCAATTCCATAGAGAATTTATTATACACAGTTGCTCCAATTTGTTCACCTGCGCTATTGACAGAAGTCAAAGAGTTGTTAGGATATCCTCTCAACTGTATCGTTTCTCTACCGTCCATAGCAAAGTTTGCTAGTCCATCACCACCAAGATAGAATCTTTCAAAAGGAACTAAACCTCGATCTTGATTATATGCTCCAAGGAATCCAAATTCTGACAAAGCTCTCAATACGAATTTACCGTAAATTTTTGTATACCAATCTGCTTTAAACTTTATTTTGTAGTATTCTAACCATTTAAAGCGCTCTTGATCAACTTTACTAACGTCTGTAGCGGCAAGATTGAAGTCGGTTACTTTGTTTCCTTCAGTGTCGATATAATCTCCTATTCGTACAATGTTACCATTTGCATCAGGAACATTTAAACGATCCACAGTATTTTTTAATTTGTATTCTTCTTTATCCTCTAATGTAGAATAATCAACTCCGTTAAACATTGAATAAGGAGGAGTTAATTTAGCTGAAATACTGAATTCCGATCCGTAAGTAGGGAATATTGGATTTACACCTTTATTACTTCTTGATAATCCAAAGGTATATGAAAAATTTCTTGACGTTCCATCTCCAAAAGTAAATAATCCAGTATTGTAATTATTCAAATCATAATGTTGGTAACTTAACGATTGGGACAATACAAAGAAATCATCTGGTACAGTTAGTCTTTTAGCTAAACCTACAGATATTGTCAGAATGTCAAAACTTTTAGTTTTATCAGCTCTTTGTGTTATAAAATTATTTAAAAATTGTTTACTGTAAGATAAAGAGGTACTAAAGGATACTGGTTTTTTACCGCCAAACCATGGTTCTGAAAACGATAAACTATATGTTTGAAAAAATGTACTAGCTTGCAAACGTAAAGATACTTTTTGACCATCTCCCATAGGTAATGGTTTGTACGCTTCTTTATTAAACATATTTCGTGCAGAAAAGTTGTTAAACGATAGTCCAAGTGTTCCTATGAAACCTCCACCACCGTAACCACCTTGTAGTTCAATTTGGCTTGAACCTTTTTCTACAAGGTTGTATTCAATATCAACAGTTCCTGCTCCTGAATCAACATTCTTAAACTTTGGGTCAATAGCTTCTGGATCAAAAAAACCAAGTTGTCCAATTTCTCGAATGGTTCTAACTAATTCTTCTTTGCTGTATTTTTCTCCTGGCTTTGTCCTTAATTCTCGATAAATTACTCGGTCATTTGTTTTGTCATTCCCAACAACAGTAATTTTGTTGAAATAAGCAATTGGTCCTTCAGTGATTCGTATTTCAAAATCAATAGTGTCATTTGCTGTTTTTACCTCAACGGCATTTATATTAGAAAATAAATAACCATTGTTTTTGTACAAGTTGTCAATGTCTTCACCATCAGGTTTTGATGCATCTGCAATTCTTTTTTGTAACAATACACCATTGTATGTTTCTCCTTTTTTTACACCTAATACTCTCGTTAAAAATTGATCAGGATAAACAGTATTTCCTAAAAATTTAATGTTTCCAAAGTAATATTTGTTTCCTTCTTCAACATTTACTTTAATAGATAATGCGTTTTTTTCTTTGTCAAAAGTTACGGAGTCCGAAAGTATTCGGGCGTCTCTGTATCCTTTTTCTTTGTATGCTGAAATTACTTTTTCTAAATCTGTTTTATATTTGTCTTTTATAAATTTAGATGCTTTTAGAACTCGTATAGGATTTTTTTGTTTAGTATCCTTCATCGCTTTTCGTAAAGACTTATCTGATATTTTTGTATTTCCTACAAAATCAATTTTATGAATCTTTACCTTTTCACCTTTGTCAATATTGACAAGCATGTTTACAGAGTTTATTGTTGAAGTATCCTTAACAGTGTTAATATTTACTTTAGTATTATAAAAGCCGTCTTTTTTAAATTTGTTTTCGATGTAGTTTTTTGTAGTGGTTATCAAGTTCTCATTAACCACTTTGCCTTTGTTTAAACTGTTGTCTTTTATCAAAGTTTCTGTCTTGGATTTTTTAACACCAATAAATTTCACTTGGTTTAATTTAGGTAACTCTATAATGTTTAAATCAAGATAAATACTATCGTTTTGTATTTTATTTATGTAAAACGAGATTTCATCAAAGAGACCTAATTTTCCAAGTTTTTTTATTGCAGCACTAATTTCTTCGCCCGGAACTGTTATCTCTTGTCCTTTTACTAAACCAGAAAAAGTGACTACAGTTTGAGAATTGAAACTGATATCTCCAACCACCGCTACATCAGCTAATATATATATTTTTCCTTGATCGAAAGGGACTCTTTCTTGAGCTTTAACTTGTGAGAAAATTCCAAAAATCAAAACGGTTAGGACTATTTTTATGCTTTTATTTAACACTAAAAAATTATTTAATTTGTTCACTTGTTTTTCCAAATCTACGTTCTCTTTTTTGATAACTAATGATAGCCTCATATAAATCTTGTTCTTTAAAGTCTGGCCACAATATATCAGTAAAATACAATTCTGCATAGGCTATTTGCCACAACAAAAAATTACTTATCCTATGTTCTCCACTTGTTCGTATTAATAAATCTACGTCAGGTAAATTTTGCGTGTAAAGATGCTCATTAATAATGGAATCGTCAATAGTGTCTATTGAAATTATATTATTTTTAACTTTATTACAGATGTTTCTGACTGCACTTACAAGTTCCTCCCGGGAGCCATAGCTTAGAGCTAGAGTCAGAGTCATTTGTGAGTTGTCTTTAGTTTTATCCATTACATCAAGAAGTTCTTTTTGTGCTGATTTTGGTAGTTTTTCTAAATTACCAATAGCATTTAGTTTGATGTTGTTTTTTTGTAAAGTAGTAAGTTCCTTTTTCAAAGAATTAATAAGTACTTTCATCAAAGTCTCCACTTCTAATTTTGGTCTATTCCAATTTTCAGTGGAGAAAGCATATAAGGTTAGGAACTCAATGCCAAGTTTAGCACTAGCTTCTATAATTACCTTCACTGATTTTGTCCCGCTTTCATGTCCCAAAGCACGTAAAAGTCCTTGCTGTTTTGCCCAACGACCATTTCCATCCATAATAATGGCCAGGTGTTTGGGTAATTTTGTTGTATCGATATTCTTTAGTAAATCCATCTTCTTATTCTGCGCAATAACAGGCTTTGTTGCCAAAAGTATACAATAAAGTAACTCCTGAGAAAACATACCAATCATTGTTATTTATATTTCCAAAATTTTGATTAAAACTTCCGTCTATATTATCTGTCAAAGTATATCGGGCTCCGGTTTCTAATGCCAGAACTAATCTAGGTGTTATATTTGATTTAATTCCTACAATCATAGGTATAGCTATTGATTTTCTAGTTTCTGTTCTGCCATCTACCGTTTGGTCAGTAATTGTATTGGTTAATGTATATTTCCCAAAAAAATAATTCAACCCAGATGCTACATAAGGCGTAATTTTAGTACTCGATTCATGTAGATTAAAATCAAAAAAGTTGAATTCAAGACCTAAAGATACTTCTTTTAAGTCGTTTTCAAACTGATACCCTCTCTGGTTTCTGCTGGCTTCATTTGAATCTAAATCACTCGATGTAATTTCAGATTGTGTGTAAGAAAAGCGATAGGAGTGTCTTGGACTTTTATTCCATTTGTACAACAAACCAAAAGCTGGTTCATTTGGTGCAATATAACTGGTAGGTCCTATATCTCCAATGAAGTTGCTTCCGCCAAGAAAAACACCAATCTCATGAATTTGAGCTTGGGCCGCCATCAAAGGAAAAAAACAGAAAATTAAATAAAAAAGCTTCTTCATTAAATCAAAAATTGCGTGCAAATATAATAATTATCAATTCGATTCAATACCCATTAAGTTAAATGTGTGTTTTTTTAATAATTAGCGAGCTAACTAACACTTTATGAGTATTTGTTTGATTAAAACGGGAAAAATTGATAAAATCGTATAGTTGGAGAATAAATTGATTTAATTCCGCTTGTCTTGTCCCCAAAGTAATTTGCTGCGAAGTGTTTTTAAGAAAGTTTCCTCAGGAATTTCTACCATGTTTATCTGGAAGGGTGTTTTCTTTAAAATCAAAATTGATTCGTTTTTTATTGAAGTTACTCTTGAATCTAAGGATACGAGATAATTTTCTTCTCTTCCTGAAACTTTCAATCTGATTTCAGTTTCGTCAGGAACTACAAGCGGTCTTGCGGTAAGATTATGCGGTGCTATTGGAGTAATGACTAAGCTTTTTACATCAGGTGTCAAAATAGGTCCGCCACAACTCAAGGAATATCCGGTAGAACCCGTTGGTGTAGAAATAATCAGTCCGTCAGCCCAGTAGGAATTCAAAAATTCATCATTCAAATAGGTGTCAATCGTAATCATTGAAGTCGTGTCTTTTCGACTGACCGTGATTTCATTCATTGCAAAATTGATTTCTTCTATTGCTTCATTGGGAGGCGAACATGTCAAGCTTAGTAAAGCTCTCTTGGAAATCGTGTATTTTTTATCGATAACAAATTGCATAAATTCAGCGATATTCTCTTTTTGAACGGTTGCTAAAAAACCAAGCCTGCCGGCATTTATACCTAGAATTGGTATCCCAGAATCTCGCACTAGTGTCGCGGCTCTCAATATAGTTCCGTCTCCACCAATACTTATCAACATGTCAAAACTAGAATCTAGTTCTGTGTGTGATGTAAAAGTTTTATATTTATTTTCTACTATCTTCCGTTCATTAAGCATCAACAAAAAATGAGATTCGATAATCATCTCTACATTGTTTTTGTTAAAAAAAACAAAGATGTCGTTTATGATGGGTTCTGTACTGTTTTGATAATATTGACCGTAGATAGCTACTTTCATCTTTTTGCTTAATCTTTTTATGTTGATATGTCTGTTTTAGCATTTAATAGGATACACAAGTAACCGGTTAAATCTAAACTATATATTAAGGTATTTGTCTAAATAATCAGAGCGTTCTTTTAAATTATTGATATAATCATCTTCTTGATGTTCTGATATGATTTCATAATTATACCTTCTAAAAGTCTGTATGATTTCATTCATTGGTCCCAAAGTTATTTTCAAAGTTACTTCAACGCTATCAACATCTGCTTCAGAGATGAACATCCCTAAAAGTTTTCCGTTATTGCTCTCTATAATTTGAGTAATCTGGCTCATAGAGTAATCTAAGACTCCTTTTTTGACAACAATGATACCACCTGGTTCTTTCAAAAAGGGGGTTTCATGAAAAAACTTCATAACATCCTCTATTTCATAATAGCCAACATAGGCATTGTTTTCGTCTAAAACTGGGACCAAATTAGTATGATTTTTTGCGAAAACTTCTAAAACATCTAGCCACATAGTGTTTGTTCTAGTAAAAAATCCTTCAAGTGTAAATCGATAATCAGATGCTTTTTTATCACTGTCAAAAGTCTCTATGTCTTCGGATGCAATACTGCCTATGTAAACTCCCTCTTCAACAATTGGGAAATGTGAAAAGTGTAAATCACTAAAAAAGTCTTGTACTGCCGCAATAGAATCTTGGCTGTCAATGGCTTTAAAGTCATTAGTTATATATTCTGTAATTTCTGTCATAAATCAATTGGCAATATTTCATGCAAAATAATCAAAAATAAGCAAAAACTCCTAAGTTTTACTTTGTATTTTTGTTCCAAGTAAATAGTAGTATCAAAATAAAAATACGTTTCAATGACAAAATTAAGTGTAAATATCAATAAAATAGCCACTTTACGTAATGCGCGCGGAGGAAATGTTCCCGATTTATTAAAAGTTGCCGCTGACATTCAAAAGTTTGGAGCTGAAGGAATCACCATTCATCCTCGTCCGGATGAGCGTCACATCCGCTATCAAGATGCACGAGATTTAAAGTCTGTCGTTTATACCGAATATAATATTGAAGGTAATCCAGAGAAAACATTTATTGATCTTGTACTCGAAATAAAACCGACTCAAGTGACTTTGGTGCCAGACGCAGTTGATGCCATTACCTCTAATGCTGGTTGGGATACGATAAGGCATCAAGCATATTTGACCGAAATTGTTCAGGAATTTCAACGCAACGGAATCAGAACTTCTATTTTTGTAGATCCTGTTCTGGAAATGATTGAAGGTGCAAAAAAAATTGGAACAGAAAGAATCGAACTGTATACCGAAGCATTTGCACATCAATACGGTTTAGGAAATCAAAACGGAATTTTGCCGTATACAGAATCAGCCATTTTGGCGAATGAACTTGGATTAGGAATCAACGCGGGTCATGATTTAAGTTTAGATAATATTCAGTTTTTTAAACAAAACATTCCTGGATTATTGGAAGTCTCTATAGGTCACGCGCTAATTTCCGAAGCTATTTATTTAGGCTTGGATAATGTGGTAAATATGTATTTGCAAAAATTAAAATAGTTTTATTAGCCATTAAGAAATTAAGGTTATTAAGCTTTACTCTTAATCTATCTTAATTTCTTAGTGGTTTGTAATTTAAATTATAACGTTAAAATCTAAAATTATATGCTTTTTGCAAAAATAGAAGGCTCAGGAAAACCACTTTTAATTCTCCACGGATTCTTAGGAATGTCTGATAATTGGAAAACCCTCGGAACGCAATTTGCGACTGATTTTCAAGTTCATATTCTCGATTTACGCAACCATGGACGAAGCATACATACAGAAGAGTTTAGCTATGAAATCATGGCGCAAGATGTTTACGAGTATTGCCAAGCTCATAAATTAGAAAATATCAATATTATAGGACACTCGATGGGCGGGAAAGTAGCCATGCTTTTAGCAACGACTCATCCGGAATTAGTAGATAAATTAATAGTGGCTGATATTGGGCCTAAATTTTATCCGCAACACCATCAGGATATTTTGGCGGGATTAAATGCGGTAGATTTTTCAATAAAACCAAGTCGAGGCGATGTTGAAGAAATTATGGAAAAGTACATTCCTGATTTTGGAACCAGACAATTCTTAATGAAAAATTTATTTTGGCAAGAGCCGGGGCAATTGGCATTCCGTTTTAACTTGGCAGTTTTCAATCATAAAATAGATGAAATAGGAATTCCGCTACCCGAGAATGCAATTTTCGAAAAATCCACGTTGTTCATTCGTGGAGGAAATTCCAAATATATTTTGGATAGTGATTTCGAAAATATAAAACAGCATTTCCCGGTTTCAATTATCGAAACAATTGCTAACGCAGGACATTGGCTTCATGCCGAAAACCCGGCTGAATTTTACCAAAAAGCCACTTCTTTCTTAAAATAAATTAATCAGATTTAAATTTTACTTACATTTATTTAAATTTTAAAATAAAAAATTATGAATCTATTACTTAGAATCCTTATTACATCAGGTTTAGTATTATTGATTGCTCACTTTATGCCAGGTGTACATGTGGCTAGTTTTACGACCGCTTTGATAGTAGCTATAGTTCTTGGTTTACTTAACATATTTATCAAACCTATATTGGTAATACTTACATTACCAGTTACCATTATTACTTTAGGATTGTTTTTATTGGTCATCAATGCGCTTATGATATTGTTGTGTACCAAAATTGTGGGCGGATTTAGCGTCGATACATTTTGGACAGCCTTATTTTTTAGTATCATATTGTCCGTTTTACAGTCTATAATGAATGGATTGTTAGGAGAAGGAAAGTAAAAAAATATTTTTAACATCTATTTGTGAATCAATTAATTCACAGTATTTGTTAATTTTTATACCTTTGTATTTATATATCAGATAAACAATGTCTAAAAAGTTTTACACAATACTATTAGTTATGCTTGGCTTCTTTATGATGCCAAGTGAAGCTTTTGCATGTGCAACAAAAACGGAGATGGCATGTTGTAAAAAAGAATCTACATCAGAAAAAGACAAAAAAGACTGTTGTAAGAAAGAAAAAAATCAGAATGAAAGATCACATGACGGATGCAAAGGTGCATGTAAAGACCTTACTTGCAGTGCTTCGTCCTTTCAATTAGGTTTGACTTCTACGGTTTACACTGAATTAAACAATCAAATTTTTAGTTTTTCGACTGAAAAACAAAATTATTATTACTCGGAAATTTTTATTTCCTCGGATTTCCGTTCTATTTGGCTTCCACCTAAAATAAGCTAAATTTCTTTTTCTGACAGCCAAAAGACTGTCTTTTTCTTAGCATTTTTATGCTTTTTTAAACATTAATTTTTAGTCGACTACAATTTAAAACACAGCGAAATAAGCTAATGTTTTTTAAATTTTTGCGACTAATTCACCTCAAAATTATTTATACAATGAACTCAATAAAAAAATTATTGATGGCAATTATATTATTGCTTTCAGTTACAATTGCAAGCGCGCAAATAAAAAACAGCAAAACAGAAACGGTAAAAATATACGGTAACTGTGGTATGTGCAAAACCAAAATAGAAACTGCCGGAAACGTTAAAAAACTTGCGAAAGTCGATTGGGATAAGGACACAAAAATGGCAACACTTACATATGATTCAAGTAAAACCAGTCAGGACGAGATTTTGAAACGCATTGCTTTAGCAGGTTACGACAGTGATAAATTTCTTGCTCCTGATGCTACTTACGATGCATTACATGGATGTTGTCAATATGATAGAGAAGCAAAAGTTGCTGTTTCTACAGAGATGAAAATGGAAACTACTACAGAGAATCACGCAAACCACGCCAATCATTCTGATGCCACAGTTGCAAAACAACAAGTAGATAATAAATTAAAAGTTGTTTTTGATACCTATTTTCTTTTGAAAGATGCTTTGGTAAAAACGGATGGAAAAGTTGCTGCTACTTTAGCTAAAGACGTTCTTACAGCATTAAATGCAGTAAAAATGGATGAACTTGCTATGGATGTTCACATGATCTGGATGAAAGAAATGAAAGGTTTAATGGCTGATGGCAAGAATATTTCGGAAACTCAGGATATTGAACGTCAAAGAGAAATTTTTATTCCTTTTTCAAAATCAATGTACGAATTGATAAAAGTTGCTAAATATGAGACTCCAGTTTATCTTCAGTTTTGTCCTATGGCTAATGATGGCAAAGGCGCAAACTGGTTGAGCAAAGAGAGTGCTGTTAAGAATCCATATTACGGTTCTCAAATGATGACTTGTGGAAAAACAGTCGAAACGATTCAATAATCATTTTAAAGGAATTTAATATGAGAAAAATAATGTTGCTATTCATTTTGATAATCAGTGTATCAACAGCAACTGCTCAAATGAAGATTGGAGATAGTTTGCCTGACTTTGAACTCAAGAATGATAAAGAGACAGCCGTAAATTTAGCTTCGTTGAGAGGGAAAATGGTCTTGATTGACTTTTGGGCATCTTGGTGCGCGCCATGTAGAGTGGCAAATAAAAAGTTAGCTCCTTTATACAATCAATTTAAAAATAACAACTTCGAAATTGTTGGAATATCACTCGATACCAATAAAACGAAATGGATAACTGCCATACAAAAGGATAAATTAACTTATGAGCAATTAATTGATTTAAAAGGTTTTGATTCAAAATCAGCGCTGCTTTTTGGAGTAGAAGAATTACCTAATTCGTATCTGTTTGATGCATCAGGAAAATTAGTTGCCATTAACCCAACGGTGGAAGAAATAATAACTCAAATAAAAAAATAAAGTAAAATGAAAAATATAAATTTAAAATTCATTGGTATTGCTTGTTTTCTATTAATAACAAGCTTTAAATCATATTCTCAAATCTCAAAAGCAGAGATAATAGCCACAGGTTTAACGTGTTCTATGTGTTCCAATGCTATAAACAAACAATTGAAAGCAACTGTTGGCGTGGATAGTGTAAGTACTGATTTGAATACGAATACCTTCACGGTTTATTTTAAAAAAGAAAGTAAAATAATGCCAAGAGTATTAAAAGAAGGTGTTGAAAAAGCTGGCTTTTTTATCGGGTCATTAATAATTTCTGTACCTACAGAAAGCTTAACAATAAAAGGTGATAATACCTTTTCATTAAACGGTTCCACTTTCGTTTTATTGAATGGGGAAGTCAAAAAAAGTAATGGAGAAACAAAAATGAAAATATTTGACAAAGGTTATGTAACTCAAAAAGAGTATAAAAAACTGCTGAAAACCTTTTCAAAAACTACTTCATATCCATTAGAAAATGAAGATGATTACCATATTAAAACTGTAATTTAATGAGAAAATTAGTAATCGTATTTACGCTTTTTTTTATTCAGGGCATAACTGCTCAAGAGCTTTTTGTAGTCACTGATCCAGCAAGTAATGTTCCTGCGGGTTCATTAGGAATTCGTTTGGGACAATCTATTTTTAAAGAGCAATTTAAACCAGGATATAGTTATCATCTCATGCCTGAAGTTACTTTTGGAATTAATAAAAATTTGATGGTCAGAACATCCATGTTTGTAAGCAATAGAAGTAATCAATTGGTAACTGAAGGTGCCAGTTTTTATACAAAATATCGTTTCCTTTCCACGGATGATTTGCATAGTCATTTTAGGATGGCAGCATTTGGAAGGTATAGTTTTAATAATGCCGATATTCACCAAGAACAAATAGAAATTATGGGGCATAATACTGGTTTTGAAACTGGTATCGTGGCTACTCAGCTTATTAAAAAAGTAGCTATTAGTGCTTCTGTTAGTTTTGAAAAAGCACTTGACAATAAACCTGATTACAGATTTCCTGAAACACAAAGTGATAATGCAACCAATTATACTGTTTCGTTAGGAAGATTGATGTACCCAAAAAAATACACAAATTTTAAACAAACAAATATTAATACAATGCTTGAATTTGTTGGGCAGACATTAAACGAAAATGGGAAATCATATTTAGATATTGTGCCTTCTATTCAATTTATCATAAACAGCCAAGCACGAATTGATGTTGCATATAGACAAGAATTATACAGTTCTATGCTGCGGTCTGCACCAAATGGATTTTATTTAAATTTAGAATATAACTTCTTCAATTTACTAAAATAAATCGTAAGAACTAAAAACAATAACAGTGAATAGCTGATTTAAATAGCAGCAAATTTAATTACAAAAAAATACAATGAAAAAAATACTATTTTTGACTCTGATAGCGACTGTCCTAACGGTTTCTTGTAATCAAAAAAATAAAGATAAATCAATTTTAAATTCTGAGAAAACAGAAAAAACAACTGAATTATTCTCCTGTCCTATGCATTCTGAAATTACAGGTATAGCCGACAGTGATTGTCCTGAATGCGGAATGGAATTAACTGAAAAAGTGATGCCAACAACTTTAACTGAAAAAAAGGCAACTTCTATTTCTGGAGCTGATGATAAGGAAGAACCAACTACAATGGTAAAAACAAGAAATGCTGATAAAGCTACTTTTCAAACGGATGCTATTGCTTCTCAGTATCTCAAAATTAAAAATGCATTAACAAAAGACGATTCAAAAGAAGCCGCTGCTGAAGCAAAAAAATTAATTACCACTTTGGATAACAGCGTTTCAAGTTCTTTGGATGCCAAATTAAAAAACACATACAATGGTTTTGTGGCTGATGCCAAAGCGCACGTGAAACATATCAGTGATAATGCAGGGAATATGGAGCACCAAAGAGATTATTTCTCCTTGTTAAGCAAAGATGTTTATGGTTTAATAAAGACATTTGGTACAAAACAAACGGTATATCAGGATTATTGTCCAATGTTTGGCGACGGAAAAACAGGATATTGGATTACTGAGACCAAAGAAGTTATTAACCCATATTACGGTTCTGAAATGTTGAATTGTGGTAAATTAGTACAAACGTTTCTCTAATATATATGTGAATTTTGTAATTAAGAAAAATAAAATCACAACTGTTTGGATACAATTTTTGGTACCTTTTCTGAGTAGAAATTATTCTACAATTAATAAATAAATAAGATGAAAAAAATACTTTTTTTAGCACTAATTACTGCTACAGTTATGGTTTCCTGTAACCAAAAGAACAATGAAAACACAACAAATGATTCTCACATGATGGATGATAATTCTACTATGATGAATACTGACTCCACTAAAATGATGGATAATGATTCTACGATGATGAGCAATGATGCTGAGATGATGAAAAACAAAGCGGCAGTTTATGCTTGTCCGATGCATCCTGAAGTTCAAGGTAATTTGAATGACAAATGTCCAAAATGCGGAATGAAATTAACGGAGCTTGTTCCTGAAAATGAGGTAAAAAGCACAAAGTAAATAAGGCTTTACGGTATTTACTCTAATTAACCTTGTGGTGTATATCGCTGTAGGTTTGATTAAAAACATACAAAAATGAAGCATACCTACACAATTACCGGAATGTCATGCGATGGTTGTCGCTCTAAAGTGGAAAAAACATTAAATGCTGTTAACGGGATTCAAGCGACAGTTACTTTGGATCCTCCAGTGGCATCAATAACGATGGCTACTCATATTCCTACTACTCAATTACAAGAGGCTTTGACTGTCGTGGGAAACTATACTATTGTAATGAATAATGGGGTTGAATCTCCTGAAACGACTGCCAATCCAGTCGAAAAATCGTGCTGTAGTTCGAATAAACCACAAGAAAAAGCAATCGTGATTTTACCCAAAAACGCAAAAGGGAAGTACTATTGTCCGATGCATTGTGAAGGCGAAAAGGTATATGATAAACCGGGGGATTGCCCAGTTTGTGGTATGGATTTAGTCAAAGAAGCTTCAATGATGAGCAGTAAAACAATGTATACCTGCCCCATGCACCCCGAAGTTATCAAAGAAGGTCCTGAATCATGTCCCATTTGCGGAATGGATTTAGTGCCTATGGAGCCTACAGATGCCGAAGAAAATAAGGTGTACGATGACTTGGTACGCAAAATGAAAATAGCGGTAGCTTTTACGGTTCCTATTTTTATTATTGCCATGTCAGATATGATTCATAATAATCCATTAATGAAAATTATGGATACAGAAAAGTGGAATTGGGTACAACTGATTTTATCGCTTCCTGTCGTTTTTTATGCCTGTTGGATGTTTTTTGAGCGAGCATGGAAATCCATTATTACTTGGAATCTCAATATGTTTACCCTTATTGGAATTGGTTCTGGAGTCGCTTTTCTGTTTAGTTTGGTTGGATTATTTTTCCCATCTATTTTCCCAGACGAATTTAAGACTCATAATGGAGCGGTGCATCTTTATTTTGAAGCGACAACTGTGATATTAACATTGGTTTTATTGGGGCAGTTACTAGAAGCTAGAGCACACAGCAGAACCAGTGGAGCAATAAAAGAATTATTAAAATTAGCACCAACCGAAGCCACTTTGATTATCGAAGGAGCTGATAAAGTGATTTCTATTCACGATATCAAAAAAGGAGATTTGTTGCGTGTTAAGCCTGGAGATAAAATCCCCGTTGATGGTAAAATTACAGATGGAGAAAGTACGATTGATGAATCAATGATTTCAGGGGAACCAATCCCCGTTGATAAGAAAATAGAAGATGCCGTTATAGCAGGAACAATAAACGGAAATAAATCCTTTGTCATGATTGCTGAGAAAGTAGGTTCAGAAACCTTGCTTTCACAAATTGTGCAAATGGTCAATGATGCCAGTCGTTCCAGAGCACCTATCCAAAAATTAGCGGATAAAATCGCTAAATATTTTGTACCAATAGTTGTAATTGTTTCTGTAGTTACCTTTTTTGTTTGGGCAAATTTCGGACCGGAACCTGCACTAGTTTATGGATTTATTAATGCGATTGCTGTCTTAATTATCGCCTGTCCGTGCGCGTTGGGATTGGCCACGCCAATGTCCGTGATGGTTGGTGTTGGAAAAGGTGCACAATCAGGAGTTTTGATAAAAAATGCCGAGGCACTCGAAAACATGAATAA
The DNA here is from genome assembly GCF_003350545.1 of Flavobacterium glaciei. Classification (GTDB taxonomy): domain Bacteria; phylum Bacteroidota; class Bacteroidia; order Flavobacteriales; family Flavobacteriaceae; genus Flavobacterium; species Flavobacterium glaciei. The sequence goes on along the minus strand of NZ_QQBA01000007.1, from coordinate 143,585 downwards.
AGTAAATGTTCTGATTACTGATAAAACAGGAACAATTACAGAAGGAAAACCTTCTGTAGAGAAAATTTATTCCTCGAATAATCAAGAAGATATTTTAGTACAAAGTATCGCTTCTCTAAATCAGTACAGCGAACATCCTTTGGCGCAAGCCGTAGTCAATTTTGCGAAAGCAAAAGAAGTTTTATTAATCGAAGTTAAGGATTTTGAAGCGGTTTCAGGCAAAGGAGTCATTGGCACTGTTACTAATAATAAAGTGGCACTCGGGAATAAGAAATTGATGGAGCAAGTGAATGCTACTGTTTCGGAGGAATTAGAAAATAAAATTATAGACGAGCAAAAACTCGGTAAAACGGTTTCTTACATATCAGTGGACGGAATTGCGGTTGGATTTGTGTCAATTACAGATGCTATAAAAGCAACAAGCGTTGAAGCTATAAGAGAATTGATGCGTCAAGGAGTTGAGGTCATCATGCTTACCGGAGATAATGAAAATACGGCAAAAGCAGTAGCGGCTCAATTGAATTTAAGTTCGTTTAAAGCTGGTTGTTTGCCAGAAGATAAGCTGAAAGAAATTAAAGAATTGCAATCCGAAGGGAAAATTGTTGCGATGGCGGGTGACGGAATCAATGATGCTCCTGCTTTGGCGCAAGCCGATGTAGGAATTGCAATGGGGACTGGAACAGATGTAGCCATTGAAAGTGCCAAAATCACGTTAGTGAAAGGTGATTTGCAAGGCATTGTTAAAGCAAAAAACTTAAGTCATGCGGTGATGCGAAATATCAAGCAAAATTTATTTTTTGCCTTTTTCTATAACGTATTGGGAATTCCTATTGCGGCGGGTGTTTTGTATCCGTTTTTTGGAGTGTTGCTTTCGCCAATGATTGCGGCTTTGGCGATGAGTTTCAGCTCTGTTTCTGTAATTGCAAATGCGTTACGATTACGTAGTTTAAAACTTTAAAATAATTAATAACTATAATAACATATGAGACAATTACTTTTACTAGTCCTTCTCTTTTTTAAAATATCGATTTTTTCTGCTCAGGAAAAAGTTCAAATAAAATTAACTTCTACAAGTCCATCTGCTTCATTGCAACAGGAATTGGGTAGTGCAACAATCAAAATTGCTTACAGTAGACCTTTGGCCAGAAGCCGAAAAATATTTGGCGAATTAGTGCCATTTGATAAACTTTGGCGAACTGGTGCTAGTGATTGTACCACACTAACTACGGATGAAGATATTGTTTTTGGGGATACTATTTTAAAAGCGGGCAGTTATTCCTTGTTCACCATTTCTTCAAATACGGAGTGGATTATCATTGTTAATTCGGATACGTCTTTGCACGGTGAAAATGGTTACGATGAAAAAAAAGATATTTTTCGTTTTAAAGTACCTGTAGAACATATTCAAAATTTTTATGAAACTTTTACAATCGAAATAAACGACATCAATAGCAAAGGGGAAGGGTTCATGAAAATACTTTGGGAGAATACATTGGTTAAGATTCCTTTGAAAAGTAAAGCAGATGGAGATACTATGGCGTTAATTGATAACTACCTAGTTCAGAAAAAAAGTCAGGATGATAAATTATTATTTCAGGCAGCAAACTATTATTCGATAACGAATAGAGATGCCTCTCAAGCAATAACTTGGCTTCTTGAGGCAGAGAAATTGGATCCGGAGAATTTTTATTATCCAAATTTGAGACAAAAATTAGCTGTAGATCTAAAAGATTATCCGATGGCGATTGAAGCTACTAAAAAGGCTATAGCAATTATGGGACTTAAAAAACTGAAAGGTGCTGAAAAATTGAAAGCGAAAATTGATGAATGGGAATTAATTCTAAAAAACAACAAATAAAATTAGAATTCCTCTTCCCATTTTTTAAATTCAGCAATATTAAAAATTAATTTGGGATGTTAAAATTTGTAATGAGCTATAATTAGTAGTGAAAAAGAGAAAAGTATCAGACAGCTTTTTAAATTAATAATAGGTCACTCAGAGATTCTAATTTGTGTAGCCAAACGGATTTACTTAATGTATTCCAGATTAAAAAAAATAATGAAATGAAAAATTTACTTTTAATTTTTGTCTTCGCCATATTCCCAACTTTGCTGACTGCTCAGAATATGAAAGGTATGGATAGCGACAAAAAAGGGACAAATAAAGAGGTTCAATCTGTAACTTACACTTGTGTAATGCATCCAGAAATCCATGCCAGTAAACCCGGAAAATGTCCCAAATGTGGGATGGATTTAATCAAAGAAAAGGCAAAACCAACCAGAAAAGCAGTCGTTCAAAAACAAGTACCTAAAGCAGCTGTAAAAAAAGCAGTACCTGTAAAAACAACTATTATCGAACCTAAAGCAGCAAGTGATGATTTGTCTAAAAATCAAACAAGCATTGTCGCAGAAAAAGGTAAAGTTGTAGTGGAGCCGATAAAAAAGATAGTTAAAAATGACCCTCCACGAACCGTTCGCTATGATTTATATGTTCGGGATACGATTGTCACTTTTGGCGATACACCCAAAAGAGCGATTGCTGTAAACGGACAAATTCCGATGCCAACACTTACTTTTACCGAAGGTGATATTGCTGAGATTTATGTGCATAACGAATTAAATGAAGATACTTCGTTGCACTGGCACGGCTTATTTTTACCGAATAAAGAAGATGGAGTACCGAATTTGACTCAAATGCCCATCAAGCCGAAAACCACACATAAATATACATTCCCGATTATTCAGCACGGAACGCATTGGTATCACAGTCACACGGGTTTGCAGGAGCAAATTGGGATGTACGGTTCTTTTGTGATGAATAAAAGAAATGAAGACCCAACTTTTAGAGCAGGAATTGATGATTTGCCAACCATTCCCATTATTTTGAGTGAATGGACCGATTTGAAACCGGAAAATGTACACCGAATGTTGCACAATGCTACGGACTGGTTTGCGATTCAAAAAGGAACTACTCAAAGTTATTCTGAAGCTGTAAAAGCAGGGCATTTTAAAACCAAAGTAGCTAACGAATGGAAACGAATGAATGCTATGGACGTAAGTGATGTCTATTATAATAAATTCCTGATTAATGGAAAAAACGAAAGTAAAATAGATGGAGTTTCTTCTCCACTTTCCTTTGGAGAGGGGTCGGGGGTGAGGAAATTTAAGGCTGGAGATAAAGTGCGTTTGAGAATTTCTAATGGTGGTGCTTCAACTTATTTTTGGTTGAATTATGCCGGAGGAAAAATTACCGTTGTTGCCAGCGACGGAAATGACGTGGAACCTGTTGAAGTTGACCGATTGATAGTAGCCGTTTCTGAAACCTATGATGTTGTTGTTACTATTCCTGCAGACAAAACGGCCTTTGAGTTTTTAGTAACTTCAGAGGATCGCACAAAATCGGCTTCATTGTATTTAGGAGATGGTATCAAGCAATTGATTACACCTTTGCCTAAATTAAAATATTTTGAAGGAATGAAGATGATGAACAGCATGATGAAAATGAATGGAGATTTAGATGATATGGGTATGAAAATGTCACTGAATCAAATGGATATGAATGTGGTGATGTATCCTGAAATTACTGGTCCTGCTACAATCAAAGGGGAAGTTCAAAAAGAAGGCGGAATGGATCATTCTGGACATGACATGGGAAAAATGAAAATGGATGATTCTTCTTCAAAAAAAGAAGGAATGAAAATGACCGAAGCTGATTATAATAGCAACGAACTATCAGAAATTACTACTTTGAATTATGCGATGCTCAAATCACCAACTAAAACAACATTGCCAAAAGACGCACCTGTAAAAGAATTGCGTTTTGAATTATCTGGAAATATGAATCGCTATGTTTGGAGTTTAGACAATAAAGTAGTTTCGGAATCGGATAAAATTCTAATTAAAAAAGGCGAGAATGTTCGAATTGTGCTTTTCAACGGCTCCATGATGCGTCACCCGATGCATTTACACGGACACGATTTTAGAGTCCTGAACGGAAAAGAAGAATACGCTCCGCTAAAAAACATCATCGATATTATGCCGATGGAGACAGACACGCTTGAGTTTAATGCGAATGTTGAAGGCGATTGGTTTTTTCATTGTCACATTCTCTATCACATGATGGCTGGAATGGGCCGAGTTTTTAGTTATGAAAATCAAGAGCCAAATCCTTTGATTCCTAATCCAAAATTAGCGCAACGCAAATTATTTGCTGATGATAGAGCATTTCATTTGATGGCTGAAAATGATTTTTCCACCAATGGAAATGATGGAATGTTGATGATTCAAAACACACGATGGAGTATTGGTACCGAGTGGCGTTTGGGATATACCAATCATCACGGGTATGAAACGGAAACACATATCGGACGCTATATCGGGAAAATGCAATGGCTGATGCCGTTCATTGGTTTTGACTGGAGGTACCGAAAAATGGAAATGGGAGAAATGGAAAAGAATCTTTTTGGTCAGACCAATACTAAAGACAATCGCGCTGTTTTGAGTGCTGGAGTCGAATATACGCTGCCTATGCTCATCAAAGCTCAAGCTGAAGTGTATACCGATGGGAATTTTAGATTGCAATTTGAACGTATGGATATCCCGGTTTCCAAAAGATTGCGTTTGAATTTAATGTGGAATACAGACAAAGAATACATGGCGGGATTGCGTTATATTGTTAAGAGAAATTTTGGAATTACCACGCATTACGACAGTGATATGGGATTAGGTTTTGGATTGAGTTTGAATTATTAGTTAATACTAAAAACAAAAAAAGCAAACTTATTTTGTTAGGTGTTAGTTCTGAATTGATTACAAATTACAAGTTCAGTACAGACTGATTTTATTAGAAGGTTTTAGGTTTTGGCTTTGTACATCTAAAAAATAGTACTATTTTTGCTTCCGCAATACAAAACAAGGCCCGTTCGTCTATCGGTTAGGACGCATGGTTTTCATCCATGTAAGAGCGGTTCGATTCCGCTACGGGCTACATATTAAATAAAAATCTTAAAGCCTCGAAAATATTTTCTTGGCTTTTTTTATTGCCTATTTAGAATGTCACAATTTTATATCTGATGCGGTTATAGAATACTTCAACCATTAGAAGTGGGTATTATTTCCAAAAAAATATTTTGGTAAAATTAGAGCTGTATTACGCCGATGATTTCTCTTGACGGAGTCTCCATTTCTATGTCAGATATTATATAGGGCTACAGTTTTAGACTTAAACTTTTGCTACTACACTATTTTCAATCATGAAATCAATTAAAAGTCCCGATTCTAGTGGATGGAGTAATATAATTTAGTTTCTTTTGAATCTTCAATATCAAATAATATTTTGGTGCATGAATGTACTAGTATTAATTGATAATAATTATCAATTTCAAAGAACTAATTAATTTTACTTTTTACTCTTTTCTAAAGGCATAAAAAACTTTTCTTTTTTAGGTTTTATTTTTTGTATTCTTCTGGTTGCTAACAATTATGCATGGGATATTCGCACTAGCGTTGTGTATTTTTAGCCGGATAGCGATACATTCTAAAGCTATTTGGTCGATTAACATCGAAATTCGAATTTCAAATAAAAGTAATATACGCTACATTTCAAATATAGAAAAGTGCATTTCGTCGATTGTTTTTATTTTTTTTTTAAGCTTTAAGGTAGTTTTGCTTCACAATCAGACAACAATACGTTGTTAAAACATTGTCAGTCAGCAAATTAATTTTTTTTTATTAAAGTTTAAAATTTTACTATTATGAACACTATTATTCGCCCTTTATTGTTTTTCGTTGCAATTATTACAATGAATTCATGCTCATCAGACTCCGATACTCTAGAAGTAGAGACACCGTCTTTTAAAGCAATTAATTTTAATTATAGTGAATCCGAAATTGAAACTATGAATTTAATTAATACTTATAGAGTTAGTATCGGATTGAATGCATTAGAAAAAATAGGATATATATCTCATATATCAGAACAGCATGACTATTATATGATTGCAAATAATGTGGTTAATCATAATAATTTTGTTTCTCGTTCTCAAGATATAATCAAAACAATAGGTGCAAAAATGGTAGCGGAAAACATTGCATACAATTATAAAACTCCTGAAGCAGCCGTCAAAGCTTGGTTGTTAAGTTTTGGACATAAAGAAAATATTGAGGGTAATTTTACTCATTTCGGAATAGCAATAAGAAAAGATCCTGCTACCGGTAGAAATTATTACACAAATATCTTTGTAAAAATGTAAGTATACAATATACAAAGAGATTGTTGATTCTTATTAGCTTCTTTTTGCAGTACTTTCCTTAATCACATACCAATACAGCCTGTATTTTTATTTTTTATCAATTAGTAATCTGAAAATTATTTAATTCTAAATCTTTTTTAGAGACAGCATAAAAAAGGACTTTTTTTAAATTATCTTTTATATTCCTGCCTGATTTATTAGCAGGACAATTCGAAGTCTTTCACAAGCAAATCCCATGTTTATGGTAAGCGTATTTTTAATAAATAATAAAAGGAAAATATATTTGTATTTTATTATTATAAATCAGCTCTTCATTCCTACCTACTGTTTTTTTATAATTTATAAATCGTTTTTTATCTCTGTAGAAGTACTTCTTAGTACTATTGATTTCATTTTTGTATGCTTAATTTTTTCCTTTAGTTTGGGCTTTAAGCCTCGAATCTTTTGCGAAAAATAGCTCAATGTGCACCAAATTTTAAGGAACTGACATAAAGAGATGATTGCGAAGCTTGTATGTTGAAAATGTGTGAATTATACAATTATTGCTAGAAATTGTAATACTTTTTTGCCAACGCATAGATTATTTTTGCTTCTGGAAACAAATTATTTGAACCATCATTTAAAATTATTTACATGAACAACCCCTCAGCACCAAAGAAAATAACTTGGATTATAGGATTGATTAGCGGTATACTTGGAATCATAGGACATTACATAGATGTTCAATTTTTAACGGAACATAATTATATACTATTGCTTATTGGTTTCTTTGTTTTGGCAGTTGGAACAACTGTAAAAGGAGTTTAAATAATTATAAATCATGCTAGGATGAGAAATAAGTATTAATTTAAAACATATAATAATGTCAGAAAAAAACAAAAAACAATTTGGTGTTTGGATGGATTCACATCATGCAACTATTGTAGGAAGAGAAAATGTAGATTCAGGTGCGTTCGTAATTTTAGGTCACGAAAAAGTTGACGGACAAGGCAGTAATTCAAGCGAAAACGCAGCAAATAATGCCGAAAGAGATTTGCTTCATAAACTTTTCAAAAACATTTCTGCTCATATGCAAAATGTTGATGAATTGCATGTAACAGGAACAGGTACTGCTCAAGAACAATTTATTAAATATTTGAAAGAGACTCCACAATATAAAAATGTTGAGACTAAAGATAGTACTTCTAATAAAATGAATGATGAAAGTTTAATTGAATTCATAGCTTCTCAGTTCAACTAATCGCTTTAAAAAAAGCTATTTTTTATTGGTTAAAATGAAATGCCTCCAAAAAAAGCAAAAGCTATTTGGAGGCATTTTTATGAAGAGAAAAGTCAGATACTACGATAAATTTATTTTTTGTATTAGCATTTTTTGGAGTAAATTATTAATCAACAGTTCCATATCCAAAATCGTCAGATTTTATATTTAACTTTTTAAACATCATTTCAAAATCCTCTATTTTAGAATTATATTCTGTTTTTCCGTATGTAAGGTAAATAGTTGTTTTTAAGTCACCTCTGATTATAAATTTCTTTTTATGTGGTTTACATTTTCGGTCATAAAATTTATGTAAATTCTATTATCGACAATGTCTTTTGGATTAATATAAAAAATGTCAATTCCATCAAAATTAGTACAACATTTTGCCTCTATTCTTTTATTTCCAGAGTATATTTCTGTAAATGTTCCAATTAAAGTGTCCTTAGTGTTTTTCTCAACAGTTAACAAATCTACTCTGAAGTTCTTTTTTAAGTTTTCAGTTTGCCCAATTATAGATAGACTAAAAAGCAGGAATAATATGTAAATAATTTTTTTCATTTCAACTGTTATAAAAAGTTTATTATTTCCTAGTTGCGCAAAATCTCCCGCCTTTGTGCCAAATGTTATTATCCATGACATTATACACTCAATTTAAATATGCTTATTTTTGTAGCCGCAAATAAGGGATTTTTGTTTAGCGTATATGATAAATTGATTCTTTGAAAGAATACTTTGTGGAGCTGGGGTTACAACCGGTTCCAATTTTTTTGGTAAGCACTTTAATAGCATGGTTTTTATACAATGTTGACCACTGAAATTATTCAGGGGCAAATATTTCCTAATTGAATTTATATCGGATTCCACCAAATCCGTTAACGAACGTATCTTCATAATCTACTTCATACATTAGTTGTAATTCAATATGAAAAGAGAAATTATTCAAATTTTCGAATGGAGTAAATTGAACACCGACAGGAACAACAATTCCGTTTAAGTTATTTACAACGATTCCACCTCCAACATAAGTGCGAAATTTTTCTTTTCTTAAAAAATTATAATTAAGAACTGCTTCTGCAGTTGTATTTGCTAATGATGTGCCTGAATAAATACGTAATTCTGTCCATAATTTTTCATTAAAATCGTATCCGACACCAATTTTTGTATTGTTTGAATTTCCAAAATAGGAAACGCTTACTTGTGCTTGCGTCTCGTTGAAAGAAAAAAGAAGAGAAAAAATGAAAATTGCTTTTAATATAATTTTAGTCATTGTTAAAATTTAAGTTATTAATAAAATTAAAATTGATTACTAAGTTTTTTATCTTGGGGCTAACTTTTTTGTTCCCGACATATTTGCGATAATACGTTCAATTTTGACTTGCTTTGCGCTTCTTTGTTTCGTCTTATCTGTTTTCAAATATATAAATAAATTAGTACAAATTATATGTACAGCTTTATATTCTTGAAAACCATGGTCCGCGTGAAGGATGGCAGTGGAGCTCTTTTATAGACTGCCTTTTTTTGGCAGGCGATAAAAAGCGGGAACGAACAGCCTGACCCAAAGTTGCAAGGAGGAACGACGAGGCAATCTGAAGGGACACACCCAAATTATTTTCTTTTTTCGGCCTGTGATTTTAGTAAATAACTGCCTAAAATTCAATCCCGAAGGTTCAGTACTAAAAAGCTTGTTTGGGTTGCAAAAATTTTATAATTTTGCAACCCAATTTTATTATGTAAATTAAAGAAGAAGATGGATATCAAAAGAGTAGCAATAGACGCTGTGACGGAAACAATTGTAATGACTGTTGTTCACATGGATTACAAAGGACAAGTTGCAAAAAGAATAAACGAAAAAATGCCTTTAGCAACTGTTAAGGGATTTAGAAAAGGAGCTGTGCCTAAAGATCTTGTTGAAAAACAATACGGTAAAGCGATTAAACAAGAAGAAGTTCAGAAAGTTGTTGATTTAGCTCTAGAGCGTTTTGTACAATCTGAAAGATTAAACCTTCTTGGGACGCCACTTCCTAAAGTAAACGAAAATTTTTCTTGGGATGCTGAAGAATTGGTTTTTGAATATGAAATTGGTTTAGTACCAAACTTCACTTTAGACTTAGATGCTAAAAACGACATCGTAAAATATGTGGTTACAGCTGACGATAAATTAATCGACGGTCAAGTGGAAAGAATCCAAAAACAATTTGGAACTGCAATTCCTCAAGAAGTTGTTGCTGCAAATTCAGATGTAACTGGAACATTCGCTAACGAAGAAAAAGGAATTAATAACGCTACTACTATTGCTGCTGATCTTTTCAAAGACAAAGCAACTTTTGACTTGTTCATAGGTAAAAAAGTAGGGGATGTAGTGACTGTAAATACTAAAGGTTTATTTGAAGACGACCACCAATTGATGGACGTGATGAAAGTAAGTCATGATGACGTTCACGGTTTAGATGTTGATGTAAACTTCACAATCGAAGCAATCAACACGGCTGAATTAGCTGAATTAAATCAAGAATTGTTCGACAAATTGTTTGGTGCTGGAACTATTTCTTCACTAGAAGAATTGAAAGCTAAAATCAAAGAGGATGCTGAAAATCAATTTGCACAACAAGCAGACCAAAAATTATTAGGTGATGTTACTGAGTTCTTAATCGAAAGCACAAAATTTGATTTACCAGCTGAATTCCTTAAAAAATGGTTGCAAACTGTTGGTGAGAAAAAATTGACTCCTGAGGAAGCTGAAGTAGAATATGCACGTTCTGAAAAAGGATTGCGTTTTCAATTGATCGAAGGTAGAGCAATGGCTCAATCGGATATCAAAATCACTTTTGAAGACTTGAAAACATTCACTACAAAAAATATCCGTCAACAAATGGCGCAATTCGGGCAAACAAATCCTACTGACGAAGAAGTTCAAGGAATTGTAGCTAGAGTTTTGTCTAACCAAGACGAAGTGAAAAGACTTTCTGACCAAGTTGTTGCTGAGAAATTATTGGAATTGTTCAAAGAAAAAGCAAATCCTACAACTAAAGAGGTAACTTACGAAGAATTTATTGCTGCTTCTTACGGAGAATAAATCCTAGTCTTAAAGTCAAATGTCATAAAGTCAAAAGTTGAAAAAACGGAAAATAATTTCGTTAGTTGTTTCAAATTTTATGATTTGATTACAGATTGTAAACAATAAAAAATAGTTATATTTGAGCGTCAGAAAAAATATTTTTTGGCGCTCTTTTATTTGAATTTATCCTGAATTGATTTCAGGAGCAAATCCAGCTATTCGTTGCAAGTTTTTTCATCTCGTTTACTTTTTTCTAAACAAGAAAAGGAGCTTCCGTAGGTCGCTCTTTTCCTGCAAGAAAAAATGTAACGTGATTTCAAAAAGCTTTTCACTGCTATCTGGGCTAAACAAAAAAGAGAAGAGTTGTAAGTTCTGTCAAGAATTCATAACTCATAATTCATAACTCATAACTTATAAAAAGATGAACTACGGTAAAGAATTTAAAAAATTTGCTACAAAGGACCACGGTGTAAACTCGATGTATTACGATAAAATCGTAGGCGCAATGACTCCTAAAAACATGACTCCATATATCATTGAAGAACGTCAGTTGAATATTTCACAATTAGACGTTTTCTCCAGATTGATGATGGACAGAATTATATTCCTTGGAACAGGAATTGATGACCAAATTGCTAACATCGTTCAAGCACAGTTATTGTTCCTTGAAAGTGCTGATGCTTCTAAGGACATTCAAATTTATTTGAACTCTCCAGGAGGAAGTGTTTACGCAGGATTAGGGATTTATGACACGATGCAATACATCAAGCCAGATGTAGCGACGATTTGTACAGGAATGGCAGCTTCTATGGGAGCAGTGTTGTTATGTGCGGGTGCTGCAGGAAAACGTTCGGCTTTGCCACATTCAAGAGTTATGATTCACCAACCATCAGGAGGAGCACAAGGAGTTGCTACTGATATGGAAATCAACTTACGTGAAATGTTGAAACTGAAAGATGAATTATATAAAATTATCTCTCATCATTCTGGACAAACATTTGATAAAGTTCATGCAGATAGCGAACGTGATTATTGGATGATTGCTGAAGAAGCAAAAGCATACGGAATGATTGATGAGGTTTTAATAAGAGGATAAATTATTAGTCGAAATTCAAAAGTCATAAAGTCAAAAGCATAGCTGAGACTTTACGACTTTTGACTTTATGACATTAGACTAAAAGGAATGGCAAAAGTAGTATTAGAGTGTTCGTTTTGTGGAAGAAAGAAGCCAGAAACCAATTTGTTGATTGCTGGTATCAATGCACATATTTGTGATAAATGCATCGAACAAGCACACGGAATAGTTTTAGAGGAATTAAAGTCCAGCGGAAGTTCAAAACTGGTTGGAGATTTGATTTTGAAAAAACCAAAAGAAATCAGAGCGTTCTTGGATCAATATGTAATTGGACAGGACCAAACTAAAAAAGTAATGTCGGTTGCGGTTTACAATCACTACAAACGTTTGATGCAACAGCAATTAGACGATGAGGTAGAGATTGAAAAAAGTAACATCATCATGGTGGGACAAACAGGAACAGGAAAAACATTAGTGGCTAAAACCATTGCAAAAATGTTGGATGTCCCTTTAGCTATTGTTGATGCAACCGTTCTTACTGAAGCAGGTTATGTTGGGGAAGATGTCGAAAGTATTTTGACACGTCTTTTGCAAGCTGCCGATTATGATGTTGCCAAAGCAGAACGCGGAATTGTATTCATCGACGAAATAGATAAAATTGCACGTAAAAGCGACAATCCGTCTATTACGCGTGACGTTTCAGGTGAAGGTGTACAACAAGCATTATTGAAATTATTGGAAGGAACGGTTGTAAATGTGCCACCAAAAGGAGGACGCAAGCACCCGGACCAAAAATTTGTTGAGGTAAATACTCAGAACATTTTGTTTATCGCCGGTGGTGCTTTTGATGGAATCGAAAGAATTATTTCGAAACGATTAAACCGTCAAGCCGTAGGTTATTCGACTTCAAAAAACACTGATAATATTGACAAAGACAATTTGTTGCAATACATTATCCCAAAAGATATCAAAGATTTTGGATTGATTCCAGAGATTATTGGGCGTTTGCCGGTTTTGACACACATGGATCCTTTAGATAGAGAAACTTTGCGTGCGATTTTGACACAACCTAAAAATGCATTAATCAAACAATATGAGAAATTGTTTTTGATGGATGAGGTAGCTTTTACCATCACAGACGAAGCCTTGGATTTTATTGTGGATAAAGCCTTAGAATACAAATTAGGAGCTCGTGGATTGCGTTCTTTATGCGAAGCTATCTTAACGGATGCGATGTATGAATTACCAAGTTCTGAAAACAAAATTCTTGAAATTGATGTGGAATACGCAAAAGAAACGTTGAATAAAAATTTATTGAAACGTTTGGAGATTGCATCATAAAAATTGCATTTTTCTTAAAAATACAAACCTGTTCATTCATTTGAACGGGTTTTTTTATGGGGAAATTACACTATTTGTTATTGTTTGAAAAAAGGAAGAATATTTTTTTTTATCAACGTCAGAATGTCGATTTTTGTCCATTCTAAATCAAATATATACAAAATGCAAATAGAAGATGTAGAGGTAATTTTACTAAAAGTTTCTGGACAGGACAAACCCGGAGTAACTGCTGGTTTGACATCGATCCTGGCTAATTATGATGCCATTATTTTAGATATTGGTCAAGCAGATATTCATGATACGCTATCTTTAGGTATTTTATTTGAAATCAAGGCGGGTTCTTCTTCGGGGCCAGTTTTGAAAGATTTATTGTTTAAAGCCTATGAATTGGGTGTGAAAGTAAAGTTCATACCAATTTCTATTGCTGATTATGAAATATGGGTCAAAGGACAACGCAAACAACGCTATAGCATTAATGTTTTAGGCGAGACACTGACCGCGGTTCAATTAGCGGCTGTAACCAAAATTCTGTCCAATCAAAATTTGAATATTGACGCAATCAAAAGATTAACCGGCAGGGTTTCTATTTTGGAGAAAGATGAATTTCCGCGTTCTTGCATACAATTATCAGTTACAGGAACGATTGTAGATAAAACATTTATGACGGCCAGTTTTATGGAAATTTCCAGAACATTAGATGTGGATATTTCGTTTCAGGAAGACAATATGTACCGCAGAAACAGACGCTTGGTGTGTTTCGATATGGATTCGACGTTGATTCAAACGGAAGTAATTGATGAATTAGCAGAGTTAGCGGGTGTGGGTGAGCAAGTAAAAGCCATTACAGAATCAGCGATGAACGGCGAAATTGATTTTAGCGAAAGCTTCAAACAACGTATGGCTTTGCTAGAAGGTTTGAGCGAGGACGTGTTGCAAAACGTTGCTGAAAATCTTCCGATAACTAAAGGTGCGCATCGATTGATGAAGGCCTTAAAATATTACGGCTATAAAACGGCTATTTTGTCCGGAGGTTTTACCTTTTTTGGGAAGTACTTGCAAAAGGAATTAGGGATTGACTATGTTCACGCCAACGAATTAGAAATCAAAGACGGAAAATTGACAGGTAACTATCTTGGAGAAATCGTTGATGGTAAAAAGAAAGCAGAATACCTTCAAGCCATTGCCGATAAAGAGGGGATTCACATCAATCAAACTATTGCAGTAGGTGACGGTGCCAATGATTTGCCGATGTTGAATTTAGCAGGATTAGGAATTGCTTTTCATGCCAAACCGACGGTAAAAGAAAAAGCAGAAAGTTCTATATCCAGTTTGGGTCTTGATGGTGTTTTATACCTGTTAGGATACCACGACAGGCATATTGATATGATGGAGGAGGAATAAATTGTGCTTAATATATCTTGATTATCCGTAACTAATACCAACAATAATTTTACCACAGATTTAAAAGATTTCCATAGATTAGAGAAAAACGAATTGGATTTATAGAGGGAAATCCGTTAGAATCTTTTAAATCTGTGGCGAAAAAATAAAGTCATATAATATTTTTAAAAAGAGTCTGTCCCAAAATTACTTTTCGGACAGACTCTTTTTGTTTTATGTTTGAACGGTAAACATTTTTTCAGGCTTTTCCTGTATTTGTTTTTCGGGAGATTTACAAATTCCTCGGGCACCACAACTCATTCTGTGCGGTCCGCAGGAACTCAATACAAAAAGTGCAATCAAGATGTAAAAGGTGTTTTTCATCTTATCATTTTTACATAGTTTGAAACTGCATACTTTTCAGTTGTTCTAGATAATCTCTTTGGTTGGATAATCTTGGAATTTTATGTTGTCCGCCCAATTTGTCTCTATCTTTTAACCAATCGTAAAACAAATTTTTTCGAGCTACATTAATCACTAACGGATTTAACGTCATGTTGTTGTAACGTTTCGCTTCGTAATCTGAATTTAGTGATTGTATAGATTCATCTAATGCTTTCTGGAATTGCGATACATCAGCTGGAGGGTTTTTAAATTCAATCATCCATTCATGAGCGCCTTTTTCTTTGCCTTCCATAAATATAGGCGCAACGGTGTAATCAACCACTTCGGTTTGGGTTAGTTTACACGCTTTGGCTATAGCCTGATCGGTATTTTCGACCATCAATTCTTCCCCAAAAACATTAATGTGATGCTTGGTTCTTCCCGTAACCCGAATGCGGTACGGATTCAATGATGTGAAACGAACGGTATCGCCTATCAAATAGCGCCACAAACCAGAATTAGTCGTAATTACCAAAGCATAATTTTTAAACAATTCCACATCTGCTAATCGAATAATTTTTTGATCCGGTGTCCCAAAAGTATCCATTGGAATGAACTCATAGAAAATTCCGTAGTCCAGCATCAATAATAAATCACTGGAATTATTTAGATCCTGAATGGCAAAAAAACCTTCAGAAGCATTGTATATTTCGTAATATTTAAAGTCTTTTTTAGGGAGTATTTTTTTGTATTGGTCTCGGTAGGGTTCAAAATTTACGCCGCCATGAAAGTAAACTTCTAAGTTAGGCCAAAGTTCAAATAGATTTCCTTTTCCGGTTTTTTCCAGCATTTTATTCATTAAAACTAACATCCAGGAAGGAACTCCGGCGAAACTGGTTACATTTTCGTTTTTTGTTTCGTTTATAGTCGCTGCAATTTTAGTTTCCCATTCACTCATCAACGAAATTTTGTTGCTTGGTGTGCTGCTGAACTCAGCCCAAATAGGCATATTTTCGATTAAAATTGCAGATAAATCTCCAAAGAAAGTATTGTTGTCTTCATAGATTTGGGAACTTCCGCCAAGACGCAGACTTTTTCCCAGAAACAGTTCGGAATCTTCGTTGTTGTTTAAATACATACACAGCAAATCCTTACTGCCTTTATAATGACAATCTTCTAAAGCTTCATTACTTACAGGAATAAATTTACTTTTTGCATTAGTTGTACCGCTTGATTTGGCAAACCATTTTATAGGTGTTTCCCAAAAAACATTTTGTTCACCTTTTCGGGTTCTTTCAATCAGCGGCTGTAACTCTTCGTAGGTCGAAATAGGAATTCTTTCGGCAAAAGTTGCGTAGGAATGTATCGAAGCATACTCATATTCTTTGCCTAATGCAGTATTTTTTGATGTCTGAATTAAATTCATAAGCAATTCTTCCTGAACCTCATTTGGATATTTTAGGAAGAGTTCGATCTGATGAATTCTTTGTTTGAGAACCCAAGAGGCAAACGAATTGATTATGGTTAGTGGCATTTTTAAATTATGAATTATGAATTACGAGTTATAACTTTACCAAAAATAATAAAATTTGTTTAACAGTTGCGTTAAACCCGAAACTTTAATCACAATGACATACGAAGGAGTACTTACAAAAATGCAATCCGAATTTGGAAGCCCAATTCAATATTATTTGGTTTTTGAGAATGGATTTTTAAATGTGAATCAGTTGCTGAATAAAGAGCTGGAAATCAATTTTGTGGGGTATCAATGTTTGAATTGTGGGAAGAAGAAAAAAATTTTCCGTCAGGGATTTTGTTATGATTGTTTTTATTCCAGCGCTGCTGTTGGCGATTGGATTATGAAACCGGAGTTGAGTACCGCGCATCTAGGGATTCAGGATAGGGATTTAGCGTATGAACAGAAAGTGCAATTGCAACCACATATTGTGTATTTGGCGTTATCGAGCGAAGTAAAAGTAGGAGTGACTAGAAAAACGCAAATGCCAACCCGATGGATTGATCAAGGTGCAACCCAAGCCATTTCGATTGTGGAAGTTCCGAATCGCTATTTAGCAGGTATTACCGAGGTAGCGCTAAAAAATCATTATGCCGATAAAACCAATTGGAGAAAAATGCTGACTAATAATGTGGAGCAAATGGACTTAATCGCAGAACGATTAAAGGTTGAAAATTTGATTCCAACGGAAGTTCAGGAATACTTTTATTCACAAAAAAACGACTTGTACGAGATGCACTATCCCGTATTGAGTTATCCAAATAAAGTAAACAGTTTGAGCTTGGATAAAACACCGCAGTTTCAAGGAAAACTCACTGGAATAAAAGGACAATATCTGCTTTTTGAAGATGGAACTGTTTTTAATATTCGTGGCTCAGAAGGATATTTAGTGCGGGTTAATGTATAAAAATCACAGTTTTTTAAACCATTAAGGAATTAGTTTCATTAAGATTTAGAGCTTAATTTTCTTAATTGTTTGATCAGTTTTTTGATATTTCGTAACCATTAAGGGATAAAGTTTTATTGAGGTTTAGAACTTAATATTCTTAAATGTCTAATCAGTTTTTGGTTTTTTTTAAAACCATTAAGAAATTAAGTTTCATTAAGGTTTAGAGCTTAATTTTCTTAATTTCTTAATAGTTTAATTTTTTTAAGCAGTAAGTTTGGATTCTTGTTTTAGTTTGCTTTTGTAGTATCTACCGCTTTACTTTTCTTCTTAAACAATTCATTAAGTAATGCTGCGGCCTTAGCTTTTACCTCTTCTTTAGTTGCAGGAGTAGCAGGAGTAGCCGTTTTTGTAGTATCACTGGGTTTTTTGTTTTTATTAATATAATCCGTCAAAGCTGACGTTCCTTGTTTTACAAGTCTGTCTTTTTGTTGGTTTACTAACTGAGTAGTCAATTTTGTTACCGCACTGTTAATGTCGGTTGTGATTTTTGGGTTTGTAAAATTACCAACTAATACAGCATTTATAGGAAAGCTTTCGAGTTTTGCAGCATCGGCAGCAGATAATTTTGCTATTAAAGCATTTGCCTCTGAACCTAAATATTTGGCAGGAACATCAAATTTCAGATTGTAATTCATACTTTGGTCAAAACCGTGCGTTCCTCCAATAGTCGCTTTGATATCTTTGTACTTGATGTCAAATGGTTTTACATTTACTTTTCCGTCCTTGAATGTGATTGCTGCTTTCAAATCATTCAAATTTATTTTACTCACATCAATAAATTTCAAGTTAGCACCTAAAGCGGTAAGTAAAGTCGAATTACTGGAGTTTACTGTTGTAGAAAGCAGTTGTCCCAATAAATCACCAGTCAGCGTTTTCAAATCAGGAGTAAATTCTGTTGCGTCAAGGTTTCCGTTCAATTTGATGGTTGAATTTAATTTACCGTTTATGATTCCAGCAATTGGCGCAATTTTTTTCAACATATCTAATTGGGTAAACGACTGTGCAATATCGACTTGATTTAATTTTAAATCCATATTGAAGACTGGTGTTTTTCCTTTAGTGGAAACAGCTCCATTTACACCAATTGTTCCTCCAAAAATCGATGTTTTTACATTTTCTAAAGTCACTTTTTCATCCTTCACAATCAGTTTACCCGCAACATCTTTCAGAGTCAAATTGTCATATAAAACCGTAGTTGCTTTTGCGGTTAGCGTACAATTTAAGAAAGCAGGTACCTTCATTGCATCGGCTTTTTTAGTTGAAGTTTTAGTAGTCTCACCGGTTGTCATAAAATCATCAACGGCTAATTGTTTAGAATTCATGTTAAAGTTTCCTTTCAATTCTTGGTTTCTAAATATAAATCCGTAAAAATTCTCTAAAACTCCCGTCACACTAATGTCGCTTTTTCCTGTCGTTGCGTTCAGCTCTTTCAAGTTGACTTGGCTAGGATTAAACTGTATCAAAGCATTGCTGATGTTCATTGTTTTTCCGTTCTCATCTACATAATTAAAACCGGACAAACTCATGGTTCCCGCATTATTAATGTTTTGATACTGACTTTTCTCTACTGATTGCATATCAAATTTTGTCGTTACATCAGCGTTTAAAATTCCTGACAATGGCTTGTCCATCTTTATTGGATACGCTTTCGAAAGGTTGGATAAATTGATAGTTCCTTTTAAAGCAGCATCAACAATTGCATTTTGTGTGATATTTCTAATGTTTGCTTTGGCATTAAAAACGTCTTGGTCAATTTTAAAAGAGAGTTTATCTAAGTTAATATATGTGTCGTTTAGAATCCCTGTTTCATTAATAATTTTGGTGTCAATAATGATGTTTTGTACTGTTTTGGGTAAGTTAGGATACTTAAAAGAGGCGTTATTGGAAGCGATTTCAACATTAAATTTTGGCACTGTTGTATCAGTATACAAACCTTTAGCAAAACCAGTCACAGTAAAATCTCCAGTTGTTTTCACGTTGTCTAAACTCGCGGCATAAGCTGCGGGGATAATTCCTAAGAAATTTTTGAAAGAAGAAGTTGGGGTTTTAAATTTCAAATCATATTCCTGTCCGGCTTCGACCATTTGGATAAATCCGTCAAATTCCAATGGTAATTGATTGATCAGCGCCTTGTTTTCTTTGAACGTGTATTTACTTTTTTCTAAATCAATTCCTAAAACTGCATCCAGAGTCAAGGCAACATTATTCATATAATTGACTTTGTCCATGTCCAAAGTAATTTTTGCAGTTGTCTTGGTAACTAAATCCAATTTTTGTGCTGCAAAATCTCCTACACCTTCATGATTTATGCTATCAATTATCATTTTGATTTTAGATTTTTCATCAAAATAGCGAAATTTGAAATTCTCAATATTATAATTATTGATTTTCAATGATAAAGGATCGCTCTTGCCCCCTTTTTCATTTGCTTTATTTTTTAATGCGATATCGTAATTCCCAACACCGTCTTTATTGAAAATGATATTGATTAATCCATTTTTTGAAGTAATTCCGTCAATATTGATGGCTTCCTCTTTGCCTTTGAATAATTCTTTGATGGACATTTTCAAATCCACTTCGCCCAATGAAATTAGTGTGTCACCTTCAAATGGCGCTTTGTTTATTATTACTAATTGATCCAAAGAAACATTGGCACTCGGAAAACTTTTGATTAAACTTAAATCCACATCCGAAAAAGTAACTTTTGCATCTACTTTTTCATTAATAGCTTCGGCAATTTTAGCTTTTATCTGATCCTCAAAAAAGTATGGGATAGCAAATATAGCAACTAAGAATAGGACAATCAGGACTCCAATAATTTTTAAAATTGTTTTTAGCATAATTCGATTCTCTTTAGATTTATATATTCAGCAAAAATGATGCCCGTTCTCCACAAAAATAGGGCATTATAATTTAAGGAGTCTGTATTGAATGGACAAATAGCAGTCTGTTTCCTTTTAGTTTGATTTTAGGATTAAAAAAAAATCCGTTCAAATTATTATTTAAACGGATTTTCATAGAGTATTTTTAAAAGTTATTTGATGTTGATTTCAAACGGCATAATGGCTTGAATTCCTTTTCGTGCTTGCAGTTTTTTTATTTCCTGCATCATACGATAATTTTCTTCCCCAATTTCTTCTTTTATAAAGTCAGCTTTTGATTTTGCGAAAGGAAGATTAGCTAAAAGATCATCAAAATTCTTCTCATATTCCGGATAGTTTTTGGTGCTGTAACTTTTTGATTTGGCTAAAGAAGCTGCTTTTGCAATAGCATCATCTAAACCTCCAATTTTGTCTACCAGCCCAATTTTTAAAGCTTCAGAACCTGTCCACACTCTACCTTGAGCAATAGCATCTACTTGAGCAAATGTCATTTTTCGACCTTGAGCTACGCGTGTTACAAAAGTTTTATAAATGTGTTCTACACTCTCTAAGGTAACTGCCTTGAATTTTTCATCGATGGGAACAAAAGGACTGTAATCAGCTGAGTTTTCATGAGTCTTTACTTGTTCTGTATGGATTCCTATTTTAGTAGCTAGTGGTGTAAAGTTTGGTAATATTCCAAAAACACCAATAGAACCGGTGATTGTATTTTCTTCAGCAAAAATGGTGTTGGCATTACAAGCAATATAATATCCGCCAGAAGCTGCATAATTCCCCATAGAAACTACAACGGGTTTTACTTTTTTAGTTAATTCAATTTCTCTCCATATCAAATCTGAGGTCAAAGCACTTCCTCCTGGGCTATCCACACGAAGTACAATTGCTTTTACATCTTTATTTTTTCTTGCTTCTTGTAACGAGCGACGCATCGAACCTTCACCAATCACATTTACATCGCCTTCACCTCCTAGAATTTCTCCTTGTGCATAAATAATGGCGATTTCGTCTTTGCTGTCAAAAGTTTGGGATGTGGTAGCTACTTTTTGAGCGTAGTCTACAACAGATACTTTGTTGTAATCTTCGTCATTTGCTACTTTTAGCGCTTTTTTTATAGCGTTATGATACATATCTTCATAAGCAATAATGTCGACTAATTTTTGTAATTTTGCCATTTCTGGAGTTCGAGCAAGAAGTCCGTTGGCAATTTGATTTAATTGCGCTACAGATATATTTCTGCTTTTAGAAATGTCAGCGGTGATAGAACTCCAAACGGAATTTAATAATGCAGTAGTTTGCTCTTTATTAGCATCGCTCATTTTATTTTCTAAAAAGGGCTCAACAGCGCTTTTGTATTTTCCATGGCGGATTACCTCCATTTTTAATCCTGATTTTTCCTGAAAATCTTTAAAGAACATAATTTCAGATGACAATCCCTTGAAATCCATTTCTCCAACCGGATTTATATAAATTGGGCTGGCAACAGAATTTAAATAATATTCTTTTTGAGAATACGAATTAGCATAAGCCATAACAAATTTTCCTGATTTTTTAAAGCTTTCCAAAGCATCTCTCAAGGCTTTGCTTTGTGCCATACCTAATGATGAAGTATTGTTTAAGATAGAAATACCTTTGATATCATTGTCGGTTTTGGCTTCCTCAATGGCATTAATAATGTCTGATAACCCTATTTTTTTGTTTTCTGAAAAAATAGTTACCCAAGGATCTTTATATTTTCCTGCATAGTCGTTGGTGATGTCTTCTAAATTTAATTCGATTACAGAATTATTTTTTACTGTAATACCTTCGGATTCACCGCCAAATATAGCTCCTAAGAGGATGATTCCAAAAAAGGACAACATAAAAAAAACAAAAATACCTATAATAGTAGCTAATACATTCCCTAAAAATTTCATAATTATATTTTTTTAATATGTCGTAAAAAGCATAGAAACGTTACAAACAATTGGTTAGAATTTCCAAGTTTAATTATCGGCATAGGATGCAAATATATTGCTAATTCTAAAATTCTTTTAGTTAATTTGCACCCAATTATGAAATCACAACATCAAGTCATTTTATCGATAGGAAGCAATCAAGGCAATCGTTTGGAAAACATTGAGCATTGTTTGAAATTGATACATCAAGAAATTGGGACTGTAATTAAAGTTTCCAAATTATATGAAACTCCGGCTTGGGGTTTTGATAGTGATGCTTTTTATAATTGTGCGCTCGTTTTACACACTTTTACTTCAGCTCATAAAATTCTGACTCAGGTTTTAAAAATTGAAAAGCGTTTAGGTCGCTTGCGAAATAAAACCCAAGAATATCAATCACGTATCATAGATATTGATTTGATTGCTTTTGATTCAGAAATTATTGCGACTGAAAAACTTCAAATTCCGCATCCTTTGATGCAAAATAGGAATTTTGTTTTGCTGCCCATTCAAGATTTGAATTTAGATTGGAAACATCCCATTCTTCAAAAAAATATTTCGGAATTATTAGTTTTGTCTCCGGATGAAAGTGTTTGTACAGTAGTTCAAGAATTAATTAATCCGTTACAAAATATTCCGCTGGAACAATTTAATTATGTAGCCTTTGAAGGAAATATTGGAGCGGGAAAAACAACCTTGGCAACAAAAATTTCGGAGGATTTCAATGCGAAAACAGTGTTGGAGCGCTTTGCCGATAATCCTTTTTTACCCAAATTTTATAAAGATCAAAACCGATATGCCTTTCCGCTAGAAATGTCATTTTTGGCTGACAGGTACCAGCAATTATCGGATGATTTAGCGCAGTTTGATTTGTTCAAAGATTTTCTGGTTGCCGATTATCATATTTTTAAGTCTTTAATTTTTGCCAAAATAACACTGGCAGAAGATGAATATCGTTTGTATCGAAATCTCTTTGATATCATTTACAGAGAAATGCCAAAACCGGATCTGTACATTTATTTGTACCAAAATTCAGAAAGGCTGTTGCAAAATATTAAGAAACGCGGCAGAAGTTACGAGCAAAAAATCCCAGCTGAATATTTAGATAAAATCAATAGCGGTTATCTGGATTATATTAAATCACAAACCGATTTGAATGTTCTTATTATTGATGTTTCTGATAGAGATTTTGTAAAAAATCAAGAAGATTATCTGTATATTTTAGATGAAATACAAAAAAAAATATCCAGATAACTCAGTAGCTCAATTTCTCAATCCTTATCTTTTTAATGAAAAGTGTCCTCTTTTTTCAGGACTTCCCGCATCAATTTTTAATACATACCAATAGTCAGTTGCGGGAAGTAGATTTTTATTGAAAGTTCCGTCCCACGATGGCTTAGCTGCGCTTAGTTTCGTGATTAATTTACCATACCGATCAAAGATGGTTACTTCTGCCTCAGGATAATTTGACAACCCTTTTATTTCCCAAACGTCATTGTAAGAATCGTTGTTTGGCGTAAAAAACTTTGGCGCTATCAATATTACAAATGGTGCAGTATCAATTCCGCATGAATTTTTTTCCCGTGCATATGCTGTTTGCAAACCACTTGCTACATTAAAAAATACATTTGTACTTTGATAATTAATCCCATCAACAGAATATTCAAAGTAGTCTTTCGTATTTATCAAATAAATTACAACAGTAGTTTCGTTTACGTCAATTCTATCGATTTCAGGAACATCATGTTCGGTTACAGTAATTTTTTTGGAGCTGCTGCAGTTGGTGCTATTTGTTAAGGTTACATTATAAGTCCCTGGAGTAGTAACCTGAATTGTTTGTGTGGTTTCACCTGTAGACCACAAATAAGTCAAGTTAGAGATTTCTGCATCAAGAGTTAGGTTGCCAGATTTGCAAAGTATTATTTCTTGGTCAGTCATCACAGGCGGCTCATCAATTAAGATGTTAATTGCAATCCGATTCCCATTTGTACAACCGTTATTTATTGCCTCTGCGAAATACGTTGAGTTTTGAGTGATATTAGATAGATTTAAATTTGTTCCACTTCCTATAATTGCGCCACCGGATGAACTTGCATACCAGTTTATATTACCAACATCAGTAGTTGCTTGAAGTGTTACGGCTCCTGCTCCGCATCTTGAAACTGTTGTATTCGTTGATGTAACAGTAGGAGTTGTATTTACAGTGGCTGTAACTGCAGTTCTGTTATTGGAACAGCCGGCATCAACATAATAAGTAGTTGTTGTATTTAATAAAGGAGTTGTGTAAGTATTTCCAGTTGCTAATAAAATTCCGCCATTTGCCGTATCATACCAATTAATGGTTCCGCCGGATGCTATTGCTTGCAATGTCACAGTTCCTGATCCGCAATTTGAAGCTGGTGTAGTAGCTGTAATTTGAGGAATTATTATCGTGGTACTAGCTGAAATTTCAAGAATTGGATCGCCAGGCATTCCGCCGTATTCTACTATATATCCCTTTGATTGGTAATTTCCGCTTGCATCACCATTTAATTGTAAATCGTTCCACGATCCGGGAGTTCCAGGAACATCAAGCGCTTTAACGTGTACATAATGCTCATTTCCATTACTATTATTTGGTTCCCCATTATTCCAAAAAGCAAATTGGTTAGGAGCATTTGAGCCATTGATTCCTCCATTCCAAAAAACAGTTCCGTTTTCTGGACCTGTCATCCATTTCCAAATGCCTTCCGTTTCCGCATCACTACCGCCTATCCAACCATTTCCTTTTGCTTGTTCTCCTGCTATTTTTGCTTCGTCAGCTGCGGTGATTGTTGCTAAATATCCTTGAATTCCAAAATAATTTTTCTGTTCCGCTGCTGCTTTTGCGGCGGTCCAACTAATGCCTATGTTGGGGAAATATTCATAATAGTGACCATTTCTTGGTAAATAATTGGCTGCTCCAAGGGTAATAGAAAAGGTTCTGCTCCCAGAGGGTGTTGGCGAGGAGTTGCTAAAAACGATATCTTTGATCGCATTTACAAAGTCAGTATAAAGTACTTTTGCGGGTGGTGTAACACTGGATAATTTTAGTTTTCCTTCTAGAGGACTCCATTCAGTGACAATATTTGGGTGTAGTGTGGGATTAGCTAATTCAATTTTATCCTGTCCATTAACATATCCTGTAGAAACTTGGATATAAATAGCTTCGGTTCCGGTATCGGTGACATCTGAGCCGGTAATGGTGATGTCATTTACTATATTTAATGTTGTTCCTGGACAGTAAATTTGATTACCTGTTGCGGTAATTCTTGGAGCAATTGCTGTAGCAGTTGATTTAAATGTATCTTTTAAAATTACAATATTTTTTTTATTTAAGATATCAAAAGGAATGGCAGAATAAGTTGCCATTGGTGCAAATGATAAAAAAACTATTGTTATTTTCAAGAAAGTATTTATTTTCATACGATGCAGTATTGCGGTATTTATTCTTTAAACTTTTATTTTGGCCAATTCATTTTTTGAAATAAATCCCAAACTACAATTCCTGCACTCACAGAAATATTTAATGAATGTTTCGTGCCTAGTTGCGGAATTTCGATACAACCATTACATAACGCAACAGCTTCCTGCGAAACGCCATGAACTTCGTTCCCAAAAACTAAAGCATATTTTTTTTCTTTTTCAACTTCAAAATTTTGAAGAAAAACGGCGCTTTCCACTTGTTCTATAGCAAGTGTCATTATGTTTCCTGCCTTTAATTTTTCAATCACTTCCAAGACGCTGTCATAATGTTCCCAAGCAACAGTGTCTGTTGCGCCAAGTGCCGTTTTGTGAATTTCTTTGTTTGGAGGTGTCGCAGTGATACCACATAAATATATTTTTTCTATCAGAAAAGCGTCGGCAGTTCTGAACACGGAGCCAATATTATGCAGACTGCGAATATCATCTAATACTAAAATAAGCGGTGTTTTTTCCGATTGCTTAAAATCCTCAATAGATTTTCGGTCCAGTTCGCTGTTTTCCAGTTTTCTCATATTTTATTAATTATTCAAAAAAAAAGCTTCCGAAGTTAATGGAAGCTTTTTAATATATTTAGTTAAAATTTAGCTTTTTGAAGAATCAGCGGCTAAAACATTTCCTTTTATGGTAAGTGTTTTGGTAGGAACAACAGCATTAGTAGTCAATGTTACTGTTTTAGTAAAAGCTTGACCACCTCTTGAAGTGTCATAGTTTACTCCAATAACGCCTTTTGCTCCTGGAGCAATTGGCTCTTTTGGGTATGTTGGAACTGTGCAACCACATGATCCTTGAGCATTAGTTATGATCAAAGGTTTGTTACCGTTATTTGTAAAAACAAATTCGCGTTTACCATTAGAGTTGTAAGCAACAGTACCGTAATCGATAGTTTCAGTTACGAAAACCATTCCTGCGCCATTCACTTTTGGAGCAGCTTTAGCAGTAGTTGCTTTCAATTTTTTTGAAGTTTCTTGTGCAGTAGAAGTTGCAACTCCTAAAACAACTAGCATCGCTAGGGTAATTATTTTTTTCATATCTATTTTCAATTTAAATTCTATTTACAAAGTTAAAGAAAAAATCATGCCATTAGCTTAATTTTTCTCAAAAATATTTAATTTTTTATTGTCCATTAAATTCGTTTAAAAATATATAAATTCGCTAATTAATTTTTTTCATTTATTAAACATAAAATAAATTGGCATCTAAAGATAAAGTAGTTAAGGAAACGCCGTTAATGAAGCAATATAACGAGATCAAAAGGAAGTATCCAGATGCTTGTCTTTTATTTCGGGTTGGTGATTTTTATGAGACATTTGGAGAAGATGCAGTTCGGGCTTCAAAAATATTAGGAATTGTCTTAACGAAGCGTGGAGCTGGCTCTGAAACTGAAACGGCACTTGCGGGTTTTCCGCACCATTCCTTGAATACTTATTTGCCTAAGCTGGTCAAAGCAGGACTTCGTGTTGCAATTTGTGACCAACTTGAAGATCCTAAGATGACCAAAACCATTGTAAAACGAGGTGTTACTGAACTCGTTACACCAGGAGTTTCAATGAACGATGAGGTTTTGCAATCCAAAACAAACAATTTTCTTGCGGCAATTTATTTTGCCAATAAAATCATAGGGATCTCTTTTCTGGATGTTTCTACAGGAGAGTTTTTAACCGCTCAAGGTAATGCGGAATATATCGATAAATTGCTTCAAAATTTTAGTCCAAGTGAAGTCTTGATTCCAAAAAACAAAAAAGGGGAATTTAAAGAAGCTTTTGGTGAAGACTTTCATAATTTTTATCTGGAAGATTGGGTTTTCAAGCAAGATTATGCCTTTGAAACGCTTACAAAACATTTTCAAACCGTATCTTTAAAAGGTTTTGGAATTGAAGATTTGAATGAAGGAATCATTGCATCTGGAGCCATTTTATATTATTTGTCCGAAACACAGCACAATAAAGTACAACATATTACCTCAATTCAGCGTATTGCGGAGGATGCTTACGTCTGGATGGATCGCTTTACCATTCGCAACTTAGAGCTTTATCACAGTTATAATCCAAATGCGGTAACCTTGCTTGATGTGATTGATAAAACGCTTTCGCCAATGGGTGGAAGGCTACTCAAACGATGGCTTGCTTTGCCTTTAAAAGACAGTCATAAAATAAGAGGCAGGCATCAAGTGGTGTCTTATCTAAAAGAGAATCAAAGTGTTTTGAAGAACATTCAAAATCAAATCAAACAAATATCCGACTTAGAACGATTGATTTCTAAAATTGCTGCTGGCAAAGTATCGCCTCGCGAAGTGATTTACTTGAAAGAATCTCTGGATGCCATAATTCCCATAAAAACACTTGCTTTACAAAGTCAGCAAGAAGCAGTAAAAGTAATAGGGGATAGCTTGCATAGTTGCGATTTGCTTCGTGAAAAAATTAAATCGGTTTTAAATCAAGATGCTCCTGTGGCTATTGCCAAAGGAAATGCGATTGCGCCAGGAGTTCACGCTGAACTTGACGAGTTAAGAGCTATTTCAACTTCAGGTAAGGAATTTCTCGAAGGTATTGAAAAACGCGAATCACAGGCAACAGGGATTTCGTCATTGAAGATCTCATTCAATAATGTTTTTGGCTACTATATTGAAGTTCGTAATATGCACAAAGATAAAGTGCCTGCGGAATGGATTAGGAAACAAACTTTGGTAAACGCAGAACGTTACATTACAGAGGAACTTAAAGAATACGAAACAAAAATCCTAGGCGCAGAGGAAAAAATTCATAAAATAGAAGTCGAATTATTTGAACAATTGGTGAGTTGGATTGCAACGTATATCAAACCAGTTCAAATGAATGCTAATTTAATAGCGCAACTAGATTGCTTGTGCTCATTTACTCAGTTAGCTATTGAGAATAAGTATGTTTGTCCTGAATTGGATGATAGTTTTGAATTGGATATCAAAAACGGAAGACATCCAGTGATAGAAAAACAATTGCCTGTAGGGACGCCTTATATTGCAAATGATGTTTTTCTGGATAGAGAGACACAGCAATTAATAATGATTACAGGACCTAACATGTCTGGTAAATCAGCAATATTAAGACAAACTGCCTTAATTGTACTTTTGGCTCAAATGGGAAGTTTTGTCCCTGCCGAAAGTTTACGAATGGGAATTGTAGATAAAATATTTACAAGAGTAGGGGCAAGCGATAATATTTCTATGGGCGAGTCTACTTTTATGGTCGAAATGAACGAAACGGCATCTATCTTGAATAATATTTCAGATCGAAGTCTAGTTTTATTGGATGAAATTGGTCGAGGAACCAGTACCTATGACGGAATTTCGATTGCTTGGGCCATAGCCGAATTTTTACACGAACACCCATCCCAGCCCAAAACCTTGTTTGCTACGCATTACCATGAGTTGAATGAAATGAGTGAGTCGCTTTCAAGAATACAAAATTACAATGTGGCTGTGAAAGAATTAAAAGACAATGTTCTTTTTATTCGAAAATTAGTAAAAGGAGGAAGTGCACACAGTTTTGGGATTCATGTAGCCAAAATGGCTGGAATGCCTCAAATAGTGATTTTAAAAGCCCAAAAACTACTCAAGAAATTAGAGCGTAACCATTCTAGTGATGCTTTAAATGGAGTGAGAACATCAAAACAAGGATCAATCTTAAAAGGAGAGCCTGCAGAGCCAATGCAAATGAGTTTCTTCAATTTGGATGATCCGCTATTGGAAGAAGTTAAAGAAGAGATCCTCAGTCTTGATATTAACACCATAACGCCTATGGAAGCGTTGATGAAATTGAATGAAATTAAAAGAATGTTGACTAGATAATAATTTATTTATTTTTAAAGTTTAGGTTATCAGAACATTAACTTTAATATGTAATTTTTTTGTAAAAAAGGCTTGTATAATTCAATAAATGTCCTAAATTTGCCTCCGCAATACAGAACAAGTATTGCGGTTCTTTCTAAGAATTGAAAATGCGAAAATAGCTCAGTTGGTAGAGCGCGACCTTGCCAAGGTCGAGGTCGCGGGTTCGAGCCCCGTTTTTCGCTCCAACACCACATAATGCTCGGATGGTGAAATTGGTAGACACGCTGGACTTAAAATCCAGTGAACAGCAATGTTCGTGCGGGTTCAAGTCCCGCTCTGAGTACTAAAGCCTCTTCAATTGAAGAGGCTTTTTTTTATGGTTTTTTGTGTAAAACCAAATCTATCGAAATCAATATCAACTTTTTTGTGATTTGTAATTTTAATTTTTGTCATTTTAATAAACAATGGGTGCTTTTGTAATTAGTAAACGATATAACGACGAGTATAAATTTGTTTTTACTTCCAGAAAAGGAAAAGTTGTTTTTACAAGTTTAAGCTATGAGCTCAAGTTTGAGTGCGAAGATGATATTGAAAAATTTAAAGCAGCAATTGAATCTGCTGAATTTTTAAAATTTAAATCTTCCAGTGGAAAATTTTATTTTAAATTAATGTTAGAAGGAAATCATTTTGCAACAAGTAGAAAATATACCACTTCATTGCGTTTGCAAAAAGGAATCGATGAAATTATACGGTATGGTTCAAAATCAGAAGTATTAGATTTCTCTGGGAATGATTTTGTTTTTTTGGATTAAAGGTTTTTGGATTATTATAAAAAAAGAGAGTCATTAAATTTTAATTTAACGGCTCTCTTTTTTTTGTTTGTGCATTTCTTTTTTTAAAACAGGAAATGTTACAATTAAAAAAGCCATCTCGCATAGCGGATGGCTTTAAAATTTTTAGAATTTGAGTTCTAATTATTTTTTGCAGCTTCAGTAGCAACTTCAGCAGCTTCAGTAGCAACAGCAGCAGCAGAATCAACAACAACAGCAGCAGAATCAACTACAGCAGCAGCAGAATCAACAACAGCAGCAGCAGAATCAACTACAGCAGCAGCGTCGTCAGCAGGAGCGTCAGCTTTTTTACATGATACAACAGTCAATACAGCAACAGCAGCTAAACTTAAAAATACTTTTTTCATCTTAATTTAATATAAAAGGTTAATTATTAATTCGTGGCAAAGATATAAATTTTTTAATATGTAAAATATTTTTTTATTTTTTTTTTTTAAAAATAATATTTTTTGTCAACGCAGAAACAAATGTCAATTATTGTGCCAATTAAGGTAAATAAGCAACAAATACTTTGTGTCGTTGTTGAGTCCCTGATTTTACTTTAAGTTTTTCTTTTTCAAAGGTTTGCTTTTTTTCGGGTGAACCAGTTTTAACTCATTTATCAAGTTTTTTGCACCGGCATATTTATCCATTATAAATAGTACGTAACGTATGTCTACCATTATGTTTCTGCAAATACTTGGGTCATAATAAATATCACTCATAGTTCCTTCCCAAACGCGATCAAAATTAAGGCCTATTAAGTTCCCATAAGCATCTATCGCTGGACTTCCGGAGTTGCCCCCTGTAGTGTGATTTGTACCGATAAAGTTAACAGGCATTTTTCCGTTTTCGCCATAAGCTCCGTAATCTTTGGTTTTGTATAGTTCTATCAATTTGGTTGGAACATCAAATTCATAATCTCCGGGGATGTATTTCTCTAATACGCCGTCTAAATAAGTAATTGGTGTATATAGCGTAGCATCTTTTGGCTCGTATCCTTTTACTTTGCCATACGTAATTCGTAAAGTGCTATTTGCATCTGGAAAAATTCTTAGGTCTTTGTTTAATTCCAATTGTGCTTTCATATAGGTGCGTTGTAGTGCTGTAATCTTTAAATTGATTTCGTCGTATTTTGGTGCAACTTCTTTAGAATATTTATCAGCTAATTCTTTTACCTGCATAAAACCCGGGTCATTGTTTAAACTTGTTATAACGGTTTGTGCATCGCCGGTTAATAATTCTTTTAGACCTGCATAATTTTTAAGTCTGGATTTGGTATATATTTCCGAAGCTAAGTTTTTAGCATTTACTTTCGTTAAACTTTGTGGTAAAAATTGTTTAGGCGATTTTGTTGCATACAATTCAATTAATTGCTCAAAAACCTTTTCATCAACAGTGGCATTAAAATTCTTATAAAAATCAGCTAATCCAATAATTAGATTGTTTTTTCGGTCATTGAAAGATTGCTCTCCTCTAGTTTTGTAAACATTCTCTAATTGGTACAATTTGTATGCCGTACTTAGCAATTCAGTATTGCGCAGTACTACTTCTGTAAAATAATCTCTTGCTACAGCGTAAGGTCCGATTTCCGTGTAGTTTTTGTCGAAATCTGCTAAGAGTGTTCCATATTCTTTTTCTTTACCTGCTTTTACTATTTTTTGCTGGAATTCTTTTTCAGATTGTTTTTTTACAGCAATCGCATTTGATTTTTTTAGTCCTTGCGTTTCGCCAATCCATTTTTTCCAATAATTAGCAATACTTGCATATTTTGAAGCATATTGAATTTTGATAGCATTGTCTTTTCGCATAAAACCATCGGCCACTTTCAAGGCTTTGTCCCTGATTTCAATTTTTGCAGGGTTGAGTTCGTTTACAATTTGCTCGATGGCTATAGATGGTAAGTATTCGTTTGTTTTTCCAGGATAGCCAAATACTAGTGTAAAATCATCTTCGGCTACACCATCTAATGAAATCGGCAAGAAATGTTTAGGTGTGTAAGGCACGTTATCTTTAGAATATGCAGCCGGACGGTTATTTTTGTCAGCATAAATTCTAAACAACGAAAAATCTCCTGTATGACGCGGCCAAACCCAGTTGTCAGTATCGGAACCAAATTTTCCAATAGAGGATGGTGGTGCGCCAACAAGGCGGACATCTGTAAAGGTTTCCGTTACAAATAGCATGTATTGATTGCCTTCATAAAAGGTGCGAATTTTGTTTTCTTGCCAATTTTCCTTTGGTAACGAGTTTGATAATGCAGTAATATTTTCTTGAATTTTCTTTTGTTTTTCGGCTTCGCTGGTTATAGAAGCGGTTCCTTCTAAAACTAAAGAGGTTACATCTTCAATTTTTACCATAAAAGTTACGGTCAGATCTTCGTTTGGTAATTCGTCTTCCATTTTGTAAGCCCAAAAACCATCTGTTAGGTAATCGTGATCAACGGTAGAATGCGATTGAATCTGTGAAAAACCACAATGGTGATTGGTCAAAATTAGTCCTTTAGGCGAAATTACTTCAGCGGTGCAGCCTCCATTAAAATGGGGTACTGCATCTTTCATACTGGATTGATTTACATCGTAAATGTCCTTTACTGACATTTTCATGCCCAGATTTTTCATTTCGGTTTCATTCATTCCTTTTAACAATGAAGGAATCCACATACCGCCTTGTTGTGCTTGTGTTTGAATGACAAATAGTAATAAAAATAATTTTAAAAATTTCATTAGTATATAATTTAGTTTGAGAAAAGTGTGATACAAATTGATGATTTATTTTAGATATAATGGAATTACAAAATGTGTTAGTGGCGTTTTCCTTTCCACGTGCCACCATATTTATACTGAGGCAATGATTTTGATTTTTCACAGCAAGATTGGCAAACAAATATCCAATTTTTCCCAGCTGTTATTTGCACCCGAAACATCGTATCAGCAGCAATTGTGCAAATTTCACATATTTTGGTTTTCATTTTACAAGTTTAAGTGTGCTGTTTCTTTTTTGATAAGTCGCTGTAAAGACAACAAAAAATAGATACCTTTCTTTTTTAGAGTCAATAATTCCCCTTAAACGGGTATCTAAAAAACGAATTGACTTAGTTAAAGTTTTAAAAACTCTATGTTTGATTGTGTTATCAGCAATTTTATTTGGTTTTAAGACGCATTAATTTCCGATTATGCATTTCGAAACCGTGTGCAAGATACAAATTTTGAGCTTTCGTATTGTGTGGTTCTACCTCAAGATAGATCAGTTTTAATGATAATTTATGGCTTTCGGCTTTTACAAACTCTAAGGCTTTGCTACCAATGCCTTTGCCACGGGCTGTTTCGGTCACGTACAATTCGTCTAAAAAAGCAATTCGTCCTAGGTATTCAAAACTAAAAACGAAGGTTAAGATAATGTAGCCAACAATTTTGTAATCGGATTCAATAAGCCAAGATTTTCCTAGATTTTCCTAGATTTTCATTGGAAATAAATTCCAGAAATAAAGCTTTTGAAACGTCAAGAGTAATAGGATAATTGTCAATCGCATAAAACTCTTCTATCAGGGTGACAATCGTCTCTACATCAGAAATTTGTAGGGGTTTAAATTGAATCATTCAGGATGTGTTTCAGAATAATGGCTGAAGCGCCTTTATTCATTTGTACAAAAGTGCTGCACATGTGCCCTTTTTCTTCCCGAATATCATCATTTAGGATTAAATTTTTGAACGCTTCTTCAAGTTCTTTGTAGTTGTTAATAGAAATACAGGCTTCCATATTCACTAGTGCTGTTGCTTCTGCAAAATTTGAGAAATTGGGTCCAATGAGGATAGGAACGCCAAAAGTTGCAGGTTCTAGTAAATTATGTACGCCGGTTTTTCCAAAACCGCCACCTACATAAGCAATGTCAGCATAACTGTAGATTTTAGTCAAAATACCAATCGTATCGATAATAAAAACATCAAAATCAGCGAGATTTTCCGCTTCTTTTTCAGAGAATAAAACTGTTTTTTTTGTAATTGAATTTTTTAAAGACTGTATTTGTTCTTTATTGATATTATGAGGTGCAATTATAAATTTGACACCTAAAGTATTAGAATTGATAAAATCGACTAATAAATTTTCGTCTTTGGGCCAAGAACTTCCTATTATAACAGATAATTTGTTGTCTTTGAACTGAGAAATAAAATTCAAGGAATTGTCTTTTTCTAAAATTGTGGTCACACGATCAAAGCGGGTGTCTCCGGAAACAGCAACATTTGTCTTGCCTACTTGTTGTAATAGTTTTTTTGAAGTTTCATTTTGTACAAAAAAGTAAGTAAAGGCATCGAGAGCTTTTCTGTAAAAGCCACCGTACCATTTAAAAAATAGTTGGTTTTTTCTAAGAATTCCAGAGATTAAATACGTCTTTGTATTTGATTTTTTGAGCTCAGCTAAATAATTTGGCCAATACTCATATTTAATGAAAAACACTAAATCGGGATGAAGGAGTTTTAGAAATTGTTGTGCATTTTTCTTGGTATCCAAGGGCAAATATACCGTAACATCAGCAACTGTATTGTTTTTTCGGACTTCATAACCTGAAGGGGAAAAAAAAGTCAGTATAATTTTGTGTGAAGGAAATTGCTCTTTTATTTTTTCGATTACCGGCAAGCCTTGCTCATACTCACCCAAGGAGGCGGCGTGAAACCAGATTGTTGCGTCAGTAGGTTTAATTTTTTGTTCCAAAGTTGTAAAAACCGGTTTGCGACCTTCTACAAAAAGTTTCATTTTTGGACTAAAAAGAGCTGCTATTTTTAATAAAAACGCAACAATTTGAACAATTAAATTGTAAAGAAAAAGCATCATTGAAATTTTGGGGCTAAAATACGTTTTCTTTAGGTTAATTTCTTCCGCAATAATATATAAATTTTGGTTGTCAGGAACTCCCTTTTTATTTCATAGGAATATTATCTTTTTTTACTGTGGGTTGCATTGGTTTCAACTCATAAATAACTATTTTTGTTGTTCGTTTTAAGAAAGAATTTGATGTGTTTATAAACGGTAATCTTTCGAACATTAATAAAAAAATGCAATGAAAAAAATCCAAATGGTTGACTTAAAAAGTCAATATGAAAAAATAAAAGAAACTATTAATAGTTCTATTCAGGAAGTTTTAAACACTAACACCTACATAAATGGACCGCAAGTTCATCAGTTTCAAAAATCTTTAGAAGAATATTTGGATGTAAAACACGTAATTCCTTGCGCTAATGGAACTGATGCGTTGCAAATTGCGATGATGGGATTGGATTTGAAGCCAGGCGATGAGGTAATCACTGCCGATTTTACTTTTGCGGCCACTGTTGAAGTAATTGCTTTGTTGCAATTAACACCCGTATTAGTTGATGTGGATATGTTCAACATGAACATTTCTATTGATGGGATTCGTAAAGCGATTACGCCAAAAACAAAAGCGATTGTACCGGTTCATTTATTTGGTCGTGCCGCTAATATGGAAGCGATTATGGCTATTGCCAAAGAATATAATTTATATGTAATTGAAGATAATGCACAAGCTATTGGAGCTAATTGCAAATTCTCTGATGGAACTAAAAAGAAAGCAGGAACAATTGGACATGTAGGTGCTACTTCATTTTTTCCGTCTAAAAATTTAGGATGTTACGGTGATGGTGGAGCAATTTTTACTAATGATGATGCTTTGGCTCACAAACTACGCGGAATTGTAAATCACGGAATGTATGAGCGATACCACCACGATGTTGTGGGTGTAAACTCAAGATTAGACAGCATACAAGCGGCAGTTTTGAATGCTAAATTACCCTTGTTAGATCAATACGGAAAAGCCAGACAAGATGCAGCACGTAAATATTCAGCCGCTTTTGAAGGGCATAAAAATATAATTGCACCTAGCATTTGTGATATTTGCGACTGTCACGTTTTTCATCAATATACGTTACGAATTATAGATGCCGATAGAAATGGTTTGATGCAACACTTATTAGATAAAGGCATTCCTTGTGCCATTTATTACCCAATTCCGTTACATTCGCAAAAAGCATACGCTGATGCTAGGTATAAAGAAGAAGATTTTCCGGTAACCAATCAGTTGGTTAAAGAAGTGCTTTCTTTACCAATGCACACCGAGTTAGACGATGAGCAAATAGAATTCATTACATCGAGTGTTTTAGAATTTTTAAAATAAAGTATTAAGACGCTTTGATTAGCGTCTTTTTTATGAAACAAAACGAGTCAATAAGATATTGATTCAAAATTAAACAGTACATGAAAATACTAGTTACAGGAGGTTTAGGTTTTATTGGTTCGCATACTGTAGTCGAATTGCAAAATGAGGGTTTTGATGTACTGGTTGTAGATAATTTATCGAATACATCTTTGGATGTGTTAGATGGAATTCAGAATATTACAGGAAAAATTCCTGCTTTTGAAAAATTAGATTTGCGCGAAAAAGAAAAAGTTCAAGATTTTTTTAAAAGACATCATGACATCTCAGGCGTGATACATTTTGCTGCTTCAAAGGCTGTGGGCGAAAGTGTTGAAAATCCCTTGCTGTATTATGAAAACAATATCAATGCCTTGGTTTATATTTTGCAGGAATTACAGCAAAAACCAGAGGCTAACTTTATTTTTAGTTCTTCTTGTACGGTTTATGGTCAAGCCGAAACCATGCCGATAACTGAAAATGCTTCGATTCAAACGGCTATGTCTCCTTATGGAAATACAAAGCAAATAGGAGAGGAAATCATTATTGATACAGCTAAAGTGACTAATGTTAATGCTATTTTACTTCGTTATTTTAATCCTATTGGAGCACATCCTTCTACTGAAATAGGAGAGTTACCTATTGGAATTCCTCAGAATTTAGTGCCATTTATTACTCAGACTGGTTTTGGATTACGAAAAGAGTTATCTGTTTATGGAGACGATTACCCAACTCCGGATGGTACAGCGATACGCGATTATATTCACGTAGTAGATTTGGCGAAAGCCCATGTAATCGCCTTGCAACGCTTACTGAACAAAAAAAATACGGCCAAAGTGGAGACTTTTAATCTGGGAACCGGAACCGGAAGCTCAGTTTTAGAGGTTATTCATACTTTCGAAAAAGTGAGTGGTAAAAAACTGCCTTATAAGATTGTAGGTCGTAGAGAAGGAGATATTACTTCGGCTTACGCCAATACCGATAAAGCGAACAATATTCTGGGATGGAAAGCACAATCCTCACTGGAAGAAGCGATGGCTAGCGCCTGGAAATGGGAACAGAAAATCAGAAGTTAGTATTCAGAGTTTAGGTTTTATCGTCGAGTTTAAAAACAGAATCCCAAATTATCACAATGATAATTTGGGATTTTTTCGTTTAAGTAACTTGTTGTAAATTCGTTAGATAAATGAATCAATCATGGATGCTGAAAAAAAGAATTCGAAAACAACTAAATTAGAAGAGCCTTCTGTAAATTACGAAACTACGAAAATTAAGTTCAAAGGGATTGATAGAGCTATTTTTGATTTTAATGAAGAAGTAAAAAATGGGTATACTCCGGAAGAATTTAAAGCTGAAATGTTTAAAAGAATAGAAGCGTATCCTTGGAAAAAGTAATTTTTAAGTAGGAACTTCTACTGTATTTCGATGAACTGATTTATACACTCTTCGGTCAAGAATATTTTAGTTATGAAGAAAATGCAAAACGTTACGTTGATAAAATTGTAAATTTCATTATTTCGGAAATAAATAGTTTTCCACATAAACCAACTCCACAAAAGCTCCATTATTTAGGCTCACATTATATTTTTTACAAAGCGAATAACCTACCGACTTGTTATGTTTTCTTTGAAAGACAGGGTTCAGAATTCCTAATTACGGGAATTATTAATAATCATTGTGAAGAGGCGAAAGAATTGTAGAATAAAGTTTGTTTGAAGTTATTTATTTTTTCTTGCTATTAGAATGTTTTGAGCAAATACAATAATTAATGACAGAATAATGATGATGTAAGGTAAATATGTTGGATAAGAATTTCTAAAGAAAATTTCAAACTGTACTTTTTGAGAAAAAGAAATTAAAAGAATTAGAATTAATGTAGTAAAATAATTTAAATAGTATTGATGTGTACATGAGTTTAAAATTGATTTTATTAAAATGAATAAACTGATAGCTAAAGGTATTAAATACCATAATAAAAATTCAATTGTCATAAGAAAGTTTTTTAATTATAGAATTCAAATATAAATAAATCCCCACAAACATAAGTTTATGAGGATGCTATTTTAAAGCTGTGACTAAATACTAATTAAGCATTCGCTGTCACCGCTTCTTTATCTATTTTTCCAATTAATCCGGCTAATACTTTTCCGGGACCTACTTCAGTAAATAAGGTTGCTCCGTCAGCGATCATTTGTTGCACAGATTGCGTCCATTTTACAGGAGCAGTCAATTGAATGATTAGGTTTTTCTTGATTTCAACTGGGTCAGATACTGCACTAGCCGTTACATTTTGATATACCGGACAAACAGGCGTTGAGAAAGTTGTTGCTTCAATAGCTGCAGCCAGTTCTTCTCTTGCAGGTTCCATCATTGGTGAGTGAAAAGCACCGCCAACAGGCAATAACAATGCACGTTTTGCTCCAGCGGCTTTCATCGCTTCACAAGCTTTTTCGACTGCTGATGTCTCTCCTGAAATCACTAATTGTCCAGGGCAGTTGTAATTTGCAGCTACTACAATTCCGTCAATCGAAGCGCAAACTTCTTCAACAATAGTATCAGCTAATCCTAAAACAGCTGCCATTGTAGATGGTTTTATTTCGCAGGCTTTTTGCATTGCCAAAGCTCTTTGGGAAACTAATTTTAATCCATCTTCAAAAGATAAAGTTCCATTAGCAACTAGTGCTGAAAACTCGCCCAAGGAGTGTCCCGCTACCATTTCTGGTTTGAAATCCTCGCCTAATGTTTTTGCTAAAATCACGGAGTGCAAGAAAACAGCTGGTTGTGTCACTTTAGTTTCTTTTAATTCTTCGGCAGTTCCTTCAAACATGATGTCTGTGATGCGGAAACCTAAAATTTCATTGGCTTTTTCGAATAATTCTTTTGCAAGTACAGAGTTTTCATATAATTCTTTACCCATTCCTGTGAATTGTGCACCTTGACCTGGAAATACGTATGCTTTCATGTATATAATTTAAAGATTGAAAAATTTAAAGATTGAAGAATTTACTTCAATCAGTTGACAAAAATACTATTTTTTGCGGCATTGTAAATAAGGATTTTTTTTCTTCATAATGGACACGTTTATTATTGTAACATTTAGAAGTATTAAAGACTAATATTTAAATATTCAAAGACTTAAATTATGAAAAAAATATTCTCCATTGTTTTCTTGCTCCTTTTTGGGTTTTTATTGTTTTATGGTATTCTTCCTGTTATCCAATATGGCTTTACGGGCTTTGCATTTATTTTGTTGGTTTTAATACTTCTTGGAATATTATTTTCCCTTGATCTCACCGTTTCGCAGCAAACCAAACAAGTCAAAATTGCGTCTAGGCCTAACAGAATTCTCTTTATTTTAGTAGGGGTACTTTTGGTATATTGTAGTGCACTCCCTTTTGTTACTAGCCTAAAAATGTTCCGAAGCGATTCGTATCAAAAATTAATAGGAGAGGTCAAAAACGGTCAAAAAATTACCAATCACATAGCGCCAATTTCTATTGATAAAATTCGTGTGGTCGATGAGGATTTAGCCCATCTTTTAGGGGAGAAAATTTTAGGTTCACAACCAGCCTTGGGAAGCCAGGTAGAATTGGGAGATTTTTGCATCCAGAAAGTAAACAACGATTTGTACTGGGTTGCGCCATTATTACATTCGGGTTTCTTGAAATGGTTTAATAACCAAGAAGGAACTGCGGGATATGTTATGGTTTCGGCAACTAATGAGCGTGATGTCAAATTAGTTCAGAATGTGGGAGGGAAGGACATTAAAATTAAATACCAACAAGGTGCCTATTTTCAAAGTGACATTCACAGGCATGTTTATTTTAATGGAAATGCTACTGTTGGTCTGGCTGATTTTAGTTTTGAGATTGATGATGCTGGGAATCCGTTTTGGATTGTTACTAAATATGGAAAAAAAATTGGTTTTTCGGGAAAAGAAGCGATAGGAGTTGTGGTAGTTGATGCGCAATCTGGTGTTACAAATGAATATTCAATAGCTAAAACACCAAAATGGGTAGACCGAATCCAGCCTTTAGATTTCATTGAAGCTCAGTTGAATGATTGGGGCGAATACGTTCATGGGTATTGGAATTTCTCTAATCAGGATAAACTTCAAATTACAGAAGGAATGACATTGGTATACGGAAAAGACAGTAAGTCTTATTGGTACACGGGATTAACTTCTGTAGGGAAAGAGGAATCAGCAGTAGGTTTTGTTTTAGTGGATACCAGAACTAAAGAAACTACTTTCTACAAACAAAGTGGCGCAACAGAATTTGCTGCACAAAGTTCAGCACAAGGGAAAGTTCAGGAGAAAGGATATAAGGCTTCATTGCCTATTCCGTATAATATCAATAACATTCCTACTTATGTAATGACGCTTAAAGATGCCGGTGGATTAGTTAAAATGTTTGCAATGGTTGCTATTTCAGATTATACGATTGTGGGCGTAGGCAATACCATGCGAGAAACCTTGACTTCGTTTAAAAACGTCTATAATATGGCGGATAATAAAATAAATCCGAATAGTGTTTCTAATAAAAAATCACTCAAGTCAGTAGTAACCCGAATTCAAAATGATGTAAAAAACGGAAACAGTTTTTATTATTTTAAAGTCAAAGATTATCCTAATATTTTTGTAGGTTCATCCCAAATATCTAGTCAATTGCCAGTGACAATGGTGGGTGATAGTGTGAAAATTTCTTTTGATGTAGACTTGGAAGAAGTTATTGATATTTCGAGTTTTGAGAATAGTAATCTCAAATTGAGTATGAAATCGAAGTAATGACTAAGGGCTTAAAGAAAATTCTTTAAGCCCTTTTTTTATTTTTTTGGTAGTAATTTAAATGAGGTGGCTTTGAATTTATTGTCGACCACTTTACCAACTACTTCCGCTTTTCTTATAACCGAACAAAAACCATCACTGGCATGCGCATCACCATGCGAGTCTATAGAACTACCGTCAACGAAATAAGATTTTCCGTCTATGCGAACGGCCAAATCGCATCCGTGACCCGTCATCCCGAACTGGCATTGTCCACAAGAAGCTTCAACAATTTGAGGCTTTGGTGCTTCTTTTTTATCTTTATCCTGAGCACTTGCTAGAGTTACACAGAAAAAAAATGCTAAGTATAGTATCTTTTTCATAAATGATTATTTTTTTTTCTAAAGCTAAGATACAGTTTTTTCACATCGAATAATTTTTAAACATGTAAATCCACAATAATCTGGAAAGACGAATATTAATAGAAGCCATTGCAATAATCACAACAGCAATAATTGGAATAATTCGTAAATCGAAAGTTTCAGCAAAGAAGAATTGGGCAATTACATAAGTAGCAATTCCTTGCGCTACTGTTAAACCATAATTGACATACATGGCTCCAAAAAAGTAACCAGGTTCTTTTTCAAATTTATAATTGCAATGAGAACAATATTCATTCATTTTAGGGAATCCAAATTTGAAAAATATACTTTTTTCATTGAAAACCTTGCCTTTATGACATTGAGGGCAATCATTATTCAGGATGTGTACAATAGAATTTGACATCGTCATTATTTTTATCAAAGGTATTTTTTATTTCTGTCATGGATGTTTTCTATATTCGCTTATTATAGCACAATAAAGACATTTGACACACAATGAAAAAATATCCTATTTATAATATTCAACGGTTTAATTGCAACTCAGTGAATAGTGATTTGTATATTAATTCGTTTAAAAATCACTTAATCGATCATAGTTTTGTAGAAGAACCACATCGTCATAATTCTTATGTTTTAGTTTTTTTTACCAAAGGTTTTGGAACGCATGAAATTGACTTTGATGTATTTACCATTCAGCCCGGAAGTATGTTTTTTTTGCAACCTGGACAAATGCACCATTGGCATTTATCCGAAGATGTGGAGGGTTTTGTTATTTTCTATTCACAGGAAATGTACAATCTATATTTTGGACAAAAAACAATCGCAGATTATTCATTTTATTCTTCTGTGGATAATAAACCGGAAATGGTATTTGATGTATCTGAGTTGAAAGCAATTCTACCTTATTTTGAGAGTTTAATTTTAGAAACACAATCAAATCTATTGTTGAAGCAAGATAAAATCATGAATATTTTAGATATCATTCATATTGAAATTGCCAGAAAATATAATGAAACCTATTTCCACGAAGCGCATTCATATAATGTGAAAATTAAAAATTTAGAAGTGCTTTTAGAAAATAATTTTAAAAAAGAAAAAGCACCTTCCTTCTATGCATCACAACTCAATATTACGCTAAAGCATTTGAATAGGATTTGCAATGAAATCCTGCAAAAAACCACTACCGAAGTCATTACAGATAGAATTATCCTCGAAGCGAAACGCATGTTGATGGATAAAAAGTTTACTGTCAATGAAATTGCAACGGAATTAGGCTATGATGATTATTCGTATTTCACCCGATTGTTCAAGAAACATACTGGAATGACTTCGACAGATTTTCGTATTTCTAAAAAGTAAAGGGGGATCAATGTCGTTTCCTTAAGACGTTTGTCAAGTCGAGCGCAGTCGAGACTAAGCGTTGAGTCTCGACTGCGCTCGACTTGACAATACTATCGAGTAAATTACGAGTGCACAGTAACAACACTGGCTGCTTTCTTCGCTTTTTCTACCACTTCTTCAATTGGAGTTTCTAAAGTATCATTGACTAAAGCCACAGCCATTCTTCTATACGGTCTTGAAGTGGGTTTGCCAAAGATTCTAAAATCAGTTTTTGGTAAAGCAGCAATTTTTTCTATTCCAGAATAGGTTGGATTCATAGAGTTTTCCGAAGCTAAAATTACAGCACTTGCACCGACTTTTTCTAATGTAATTTCGAAAATAGGTAAACTCAAAATAGCACGTAAATGCAATTCGAATTCGTTGAAATTTTGCGTTCCCGCCAAAGTTACCATTCCTGTATCATGTGGTCTTGGCGATAATTCTGAGAAATATACACCGTCATCAGCCAAGAAAAATTCGACTCCAAAAAGTCCTGCACCTCCCAAAGCTTCGGTAACTTTCTCAGCCATATCTTGGGCTTCGTATAAATCCTTGTCGGATATTCTGGCGGGTTGCCAGCTTTCCTGATAATCGCCACGTTCTTGTCGGTGACCAATTGGCGCACAAAAAAGAGTAGGATTATTATTTTGAGTGACAGTCAATAAAGTAATCTCTGAATTGAATTT
The DNA here is from genome assembly GCF_003350545.1 of Flavobacterium glaciei. Classification (GTDB taxonomy): domain Bacteria; phylum Bacteroidota; class Bacteroidia; order Flavobacteriales; family Flavobacteriaceae; genus Flavobacterium; species Flavobacterium glaciei. Next base: position 99,999 of record NZ_QQBA01000007.1, on the reverse strand, counting down.
GACAAAAGCTTCTACAATTACTTCAACTACATCGCCACGGGAACCTTCAACGGCATATTGCCAGGCTTTTAAAATATCATCCGAATTTTTGATGGTGGTTTGTCCTTTTCCAGACGAAGACATCAAAGGTTTTACCACACAAGGAACACCAACTTCTGCTACTGCTTTTGTCAATTCTTCGGCTGTGGTGGCGTAACGATAGTCGGCAGTTTTTAGCCCAAGATCTTTGGCGGCCAAATCACGAATGGCTTTTCTATTCATGGTGAAGTTTGCCGCTTTCGCCGAAGGTACTACGTTTATACCTTGTTTTTCGTAATCATAAAAACGCTCGGTGCGAATGGCTTCTATTTCGGGAACGATAAAATCAGGATTGTGTTTGGCAACGATGCGGTCTAATGCCTCGCCATCAAGCATATTAATGACTTCAAAAGCGTGCGCTACTTGCATAGCAGGTGCATTTTCATAACTGTCTACTGCAATTACAATTTGCCCAATGCGTTGTGCAGCGATAACAAATTCTTTTCCTAATTCGCCTGAGCCGAGGAGTAGTATTTTCATTTTAAAGTTTTGTGTTGTTGGGAAATAATGGAGTAGTAAAGTAACGAAAAATGTTTTTAACCGCAAAGCCCGCGAGGACTTACGCGAAGAGCGCAAGCTTTGTGTTCAATTAAAAAAGGTTCGTAAAGACTTTTAATCTTTGCGAACCTTGCGTAAACTTTGTGCCCTTTGTGGTTAAACTTTAATGAAAGTGATCTTCTTCAATTTCGAATTCAGCATCTTTTTCCCAAATCTCCATTTCACAAGGTTTGCAATTGAATTTGAGTTTGTATTCTAATTCGCCTTGTTTTAATACCAAAGGTTCTTTTACCTTTTTGTCCATATTTTCACGATGGTATTTTGGACAGCGTTCTAATTCGTATTTGATGCAATATTTGGTAGTCATTACACGTGATTTTCCAGGATCCCATTGCAATTCAAAGGCTTTTTCGATTTCGGTAACGCCGTGACGCTCGTAGAATTTTCGAGCCAGTTTATTAGAAACATTGTACATAAAATCCAATTTTGTCTCTGGATAAGGATGTGTTGTTTTAACTAGTTTGTGTTCCTCAACTTTGTAATTAGCCAAACGAATTTCCGAAAGTTGTTCGTAAACCGTTCTACGCATTTCATTGATTTTAGAAATAGGAAGAAACCAGTTTTGCGAGAACATCACATTTATTTCATCAGCGGTGTAAGGTGTGAAACCTGTTTTTGCCAATTGTGTTTTGATGTTTTCAGCAATAGATTCGTTATTTTTTGTCTGCTCTTTGGCATGGACCAAGTTTACGGTACTTACAAAGCCATCTTCATCTGTAGCAATCAATTCGAAACCATTTTCGTTTTCGGTCAGTAATAAAGTAGTACTTATTTTTCGAATGGCACTGTCCTCGCGCTCTACAATTTTGATAAAAGCAGCGTCGTTGTTACGATAAATAAAAGTACCTGGTTTTAGTTCTTTTAAAACATTTGGGTAAGCTAAACCATTTTCAACTTTGTTGACATAAATTCCGTCAGCTTCATTATTTTCATTGATGTAACACAAACCGTCGCCGTTGTTGAGTAATTCGCCGTTTTCTATTTCGTAAGCGTTACCCACAGTACGAATTAGTTTCCCGATGTATTGCCCTTTTGATTTTGGACTTTCCCATGAACCGATAGATTGGTGTCTTTCGTTGACAAAATAGTCCGTATAACCGCGGTTGAAACTTTTGTTTAATGCCGCATCAAATGTAAAGGTGCATTTTCCTGAAGAAGCTTTAGTATAGCTATCATTTCCTTCTAGGAAAGCATCCAGTTTTTGTCTCAGGTACGAAACATTATTTTTTACGTAGACAATATCTTTCAGTCGGCCTTCAATTTTAAAAGAGCAAACTCCGGCTTCAATAAGATTTGGAATTTGGTCTGAAACGTCAAAATCTTTTATAGAAAGTAAGTGACTATTTTTTATTAAAGTCTCACCGTTACCGTCGATTAAGTTATACGGTAAGCGGCAGTTTTGTGCACAAGAGCCGCGGTTAGCACTTCGTTCTCCATTGGCAACGCTCATGTAGCAGTTTCCGCTGAAAGAAACGCACAGGGCACCAGTCACAAAAAACTCCAATTCTACATCCGAAGCGGTACTAATTTCTTTGATTTGGTGCAGATTTAATTCGCGAGCCAAAACGACGCGTTTCATACCGGCATCTTTCAAGAATTTAATTTTGTCTGCATCGCGGTTGTTTGCTTGTGTGCTGGCGTGTAATACAATTGGAGGTAAGTCCATTTCCATGATTGCCATGTCTTGCACAATTAATGCATCCACCTTAATGTCGTATAATTTCCAAATCATCTGACGGCAGGTTTCGAGTTCGTTATCGTACAAGATGGTGTTGATAACCACAAAAACCTGAGCGTGAAATAAGTGTGCGTATTGTACCAATGCGGCTACGTCTTCGATAGAATTTGTTGCATTAGAACGAGCTCCAAATTGTGGAGCACCAATATAAACGGCATCAGCACCACTATTGATGGCTGCTATTCCGTGTATTAAATCTTTAGCAGGAGCAAGGATCTCTATTTTTTTCTTCATCGAGTTGATGATAAATTGTTTATTTTTAAAACTTTAGGTTTTTTTAGCTTGTGCCTAAAAAAGTGAGCAAAGTTCTTATAAATTTTCCAAGATTTCTAATTCAGGACTCGATTTTTTTAGAAATAATTCCATTGTACGGTTTGGCACTAATTTAGCTACAAACTTTCTCCAAAAGTAAGTAAGTTGTAGTCTGGATCAAGAATAGAGAATTCCTTTTGTCCCCAAGGTTTAATTTCCAAAGGGCCGTTGGGATGAATGGCAACGCCGTTGTTCAGGAAGTTGTTATAAACGGTTTCGATATCCTGCACCCGAATGTAAACTCCTGAGTAATTTTCAACAGCATTTATGGTTGCAAACTCAAAGAAATGAATTTCAATACTGTCTTTTTGCACCATCAAATACCCGTCAAAATCCGCATTACCCCATTCCTGAAAACCCAATTGGTTGATGTAGAAATTCCTTGTAATCGTTTTGTTACGCATGGGTAACTTTGGGTTGATGGCGGTGAGCATGATAGTTTGGATTTGATGTGAATGTTAGAGGATGTTTTTTCAATTAAAGTTATTTTTTGGAATACTTAAAATTTAATCAAAAAACGTTATGAAACTTCATAATGTTAAAAACGCGTAAAGCAGTTCCGTTCGACAAGAATTTCATTTAGTATGCTGTTTGTGAAATACAATTCTACTCATTTAAAGAATTATTTTTCAGATGTAATCTCCAAAGATTTCAGTCATTTTAGTCCTCCAATTTTCAGGTAAATCATTCCAATTTTCTCCCCATTCTAAAGTTTTAATATAAGCTTTGTATGGTTTTTCATAAGTTGCAATATAGTTGAGTTCTTCTTCAACGTTATTTACCATATAGACAATTTTGCCATTACCATCTAAAGCATCAATTATTGGTTGATTAAACTTCTCTGCATTTGGTACTTCTGAATCTTTATCATGGACAACGATTGGATTTATACCCATTGAAGTTAGATATTTGACTAATCCTATAATCGAAGCTTTTCCACGAGCCTTTATTATTTCAAAATCTGAAATTATTTTAAGATATTTTGATTTTTCAAGTCTTTTTAATGTTTCTTTTATTAAAATATCTTCTGTATCTCCTTCAATTATGACAACGTGCCTAGTGAAAAATATTCTAGAAATATAATTGTCTATTTTTAAAAGCATTTTTACGTAATCCTTTTGATTTGATTGTAATTCCAAAAATTTTTCAGTTACACTAAAAGTATTACAATCAACATGATTACCGCAATTATACATTCGATTTAAAATTTGTTTAGGTTTTCTAGATATATCAATTAAGTAAGGTGAATGAGTAGAGGATATTATCTGAGCTGATTGAGAACTTAACTCATAGATAGCATCTCTCATTTGATTTGCAGCACTTGGGTGAAGATATGTTTCAGGCTCTTCAAAACAAATTATTATAGACCTAGCATGCTCATCCTCTTTTTTCGAAAGCCAAAGTTGTCTATATCGGAGCATGCCAAAAACTGCCGCTCTAACCATTCCTGTACCTTGATTGTCAACTGAAGTTTTAATATTACTAGACATTTCCACATTGAAACTTGGTTTTAAACTCGAAGGGTCACTAAGGCTAGTTGTAGCATGAAGTTTTGAGTCTGGGAAAATTGATGACAGAACATTGTTTAATTCGTCCATCATTTTACCAAATTCCGAATTGTCATCTTTCGGGTCAAGTTCCTTAGCTAAATTGTCTAAATGTATTTGAGCATTTTTAAAATGTTCAGAATTTTCTCGAACTGTCTGAAAAAGCTCGCCTAAGGTTGTACTTAAAACGCCGCTTCCTGTTCCTTGAATTTCATGAATTCCTACATCAACAGGAATCAACAAAAATCTGGGAAGCATTTTTAAAACATTACCAGGTATTCCACCAGGATTTTGAAACCAAGTTTCTTCATCTGAAACTTCCCAAATTTCATCAATTAATTCTAATTTCTCTAAAGCACTTTTATTTTTCCCAATGTTAGATTCCAAATCGGGGAAAAATTCCTCAATTATTTCCGGTGATAATCCACAATCAATGTAATCTTGAGGCTTTTTGCATTTAACAAATTCTTCTTTAATAGTTCGTACTTTAGTTTTAAACTCAATAATAACATCTTTTCCTAGTTCGTATGTTTTCCGATAAACAACCGAAAGTCCCGTTTCTTCCGAATCTTCTGTAACTTCATAAGTGAAGATTCTCCCTTTAAATCCTCTCCATGTTTTAGACTCATTAGGTAAATTTCTGAATTCAGCTTCTAAAACTATTATACTTGTATCTACTTTTACTTCGTTAGTTTCTTCGTCAAGTATTGAATGATAATCACTAGAACTAAGTTGTTTTTTTCCAGATAAAAGTGTTTCTATTGCTTTTATTGCAGAGCTTTTTCCACAGTTGTTTTGTCCAATTAAAAAAGTAGCATCACCAAATAAAATTTCGACATTTTTTAGTCTTTTAAATCCTTTAATGTTTAGAGAATATATTTTCATTTATGTTTTTGTTTACTTTATTTTTCTACTAACCAATACAAATAAGCCTTGAAAATTCTTTATTCCATCTCAAATGAAGTGGTTTTGTCGAGTAAAATAGCTTTTGAATTATAAGCATAAAAGTATAAAATTAAAAATATAAATTATCAGAAATTTCATTGTTTTTATTATGTAGTTTATATACGCTGAGTCAGCTCACAAGCAGTCCTTACTGCATTAAAATAAATATGATTTTTGCAGGGTTTGCGTGAGGGAGTGCAGTGGAAATCCTTTATATTTTTTCTTTAAAAATATAAAGATTGCAGCGGAAAGCCCGACCCTTGTGGTCACGCCCAAAAACAACAAAACCCCAAGAATATCTTGAGGCTTTGTTATATGCTATGTGTTTTATTTTGACTTTATGATTTTTGACTATAGAGCCAAAGCATCTTTGATTCTTTTTAATGCTTCTTTCAAGATCTCGTCGCTGGTTGCGTAAGAGAAACGAATACAGTCTGGATTACCAAAAGCGTCACCTGTTACCGTTGCTACGTTAGCTTCGGCCAAAAGGTACATTGATAAATCCATTGCATTTTTGATTTCGGTTCCTTTTAATGTTTTTCCGAAGAAAGAAGAAACGTCTGGGAATACGTAAAAAGCTCCTTCTGGAACGTTGATTTTTACTCCTGGAATTTCTTTTAATAATCCTACCACTAAATCTCTACGGCTATGGAAAGCGTCAACCATGTGTTTTAATACACTTGGATCAGCATCTACTGCTGTAATGGTAGCACGTTGTGCGATAGAATTTGCTCCTGAAGTAACTTGACCTTGAATTTTTGTACACGCTTTTGCAATAAATTCTGGTGCGCCAATATATCCAATTCTCCATCCTGTCATGGCGAAAGCTTTAGCAACTCCATTTACAGTAATTGTTCTTTCTAACATTCCTGGGATAGATGCGATACTACAAAAAGTCCCTGAGAAATTGATGTGCTCGTAGATTTCGTCAGCAACAACATATACGTGTGGGTATTTCTCTAATACTTTGGCAAGAGCCGTTAATTCTTCTCTGTTGTATACTGATCCACTTGGATTACAAGGAGAACTGAACCACATCATTTTTGTTTTTGGTGTAATCGCTGCTTCTAATTGTTCTGGTGTGATTTTGAAATCCGTATCTACAGAAGTTGGTACTTCTACAGGAACTCCACCGGATAACTTTACGATTTCGAAATAAGAAACCCAGTAAGGAGCTGGTAGAATTACTTCGTCACCATCGTTTAGCATTACTTGTGCAATGTTGTATAAGGATTGTTTAGCTCCTGTTGAAACTACAATTTGAGATGGTTTGTAGTCTAAATCATTGTCTCTTTTGAATTTTCTGCAGATGGCTTCTTTTAATTCTGCATACCCTTCTACTGGAGAATAAGTGCTGTAATTTTCATCAATAGCGCGTTTTGCAGCTTCTTTGATAAAGTCAGGCGTATTAAAATCAGGTTCTCCTAAACTTAAACTGATGATGTCTTTTCCTTGTGCTTTAAGTTCTCTGGCTAAAGCAGCCATTGCTAGTGTTTGTGATGTTGCTAGATTGTTAATTCTATCGGATAATGGATTCATTGTAATAGGTTGTAGTTAGTTTATTTATTAAGTAGAGATGCACCGCAGTTGATCTCTAGGTGTTGCATAATTATGTAAGTTCTGGTTTCATTCCCAACTCTTTTAAATGTTTGAAATGAGCAATAACTGCACTTCGCATTGTTTTGTATTCGTAATACGGCAAGTTGCATTCTTGAGCCGTTTCTTTTACTATACTAGCAATTTTACCATAATGCACGTGGCTGATATTTGGGAAAATATGGTGCTCAATTTGGTGATTTAATCCACCTGTGTACCAGTTTACTATTGCGTTTTTAGGAGCAAAATTAGTAGTGGTAAACAATTGGTGTATCGCCCAAGTATTGTCCATTTCTCCTAATTCATTTGGTGATGGATTTGTTGTTTCTTCTACAACGTGTGCCAATTGAAATACAATACTTAGAATTAATCCAGCTGTGTAATGCATCACGAAGAAACCAATAAGCACTTTCCACCATGTGATTCCAATAACGATTGGTAATACGATCCAGATAGAAACGTAAATTACTTTTGTGATGATTAAAGTCGTCCAAAGTATTTTTGGGCTTTTCGCTTCTCCGTACGATAATTTTCTTTTCAAATAGCTTCTCATCTGTTTAAAGTCAGTTGTAATAGCCCAGTTGAACGTTAGTAATCCGTATAAAAAAACCGAATAATATTGTTGGAAACGGTGAAAATTATACCATTTTGCTTCTTTTGTAAATCTAATTACACGTCCAGCATCTAAATCCTCATCGTGACCAGGAATGTTCGTGTAAGTATGGTGTAACACGTTATGTTGTACTTGCCAGTTGTATACATTTCCCGCTAGTACATAAATAGTACCACCCATGAATTTGTTGACCCAGGTTTTATTAGAATACGAACCGTGATTTCCATCGTGCATCACATTCATTCCTACACCGGCCATTCCTATTCCCATAACAATAGTTAATAGAATATGTGCCCAAAATGGCATGCCAAGAGTCAGAATTAAAAAATAAGGTGCAAGGAATACAGAAAACAAAATTATGGTTTTCAAGTACAGTTTCCAGTTCCCGGTTTTTTGAATATTATTTTCTTTGAAGTAATTGTTAACGCGTGAGTTAAGTGTTCTAAAGAACTTTAAGCTATCTTGCTTAGCGAATGTTGGTGCATTATTATTCATATAATTTCAGTAAAAGTTCAAAGGTAATTATTATAAATTTTTTGATATACAAAATTGAGATAAATATTTTAACTCTAAAGTATTACTTTTGTTAAAAAAAATAAGAGATGGACGAGATTCTTAAGTATTTTCCTAATTTAACTGATATTCAGAAAGAGCAGTTCGAAAAGCTGGATTTTTTATACCATGATTGGAACGAAAAAATCAATGTTATTTCACGAAAAGATATAGATGCTTTATACACTAAACATATATTACATTCGTTGGGAATTGCAAAAATTATAAAATTCGAACCAGGAACGTATGTTTTGGATGTTGGAACTGGTGGAGGATTTCCAGGAATTCCATTGGCGATTCTTTTTCCTGAAACCCGTTTTTATTTGATTGATATCATTGCCAAGAAAATTAAAGTGGTTCAGGCTGTAGCCGAAGGTTTAGAATTGAAAAATGTAAAAGCGGAGCAAATGCGTGCCGAAAACGTGAAGGGAGATTTTGATTTTATCGTAAGTCGTGCCGTAACGAATATGCCGGATTTTGTTTCTTGGGTTAAAACCAAAATCAAAAAGAACAACAAACACGAATTGAAAAACGGAATTCTGTATTTAAAAGGAGGAGACTTAACCGAAGAATTGAAAGATTTTCCGAAAGCTACTGAATATAATCTTGCAGATTTCTTTGAAGATGAATTCTTTGAAACTAAGAAAGTGGTGCATTTGCCGTTGAAGTTTACGGTTTAGTCATAAGGTCGAAAGTCTTAAAGTCGACAGATAGAAATGAGTAGAAAAAAAGTGTAAAAAAAGCCGAATCTAAATTTAGATTCGGCTTTTTGGTATTTGCAAAAGTACTTTATGACTTTTAACTTTAAAACTTTAGGACTAAAAATTACTCTCCTAAAAATGGGTATCTATAATCAACTGGCGTTACAAAAGTTTCTTTGATGGTTCTAGCCGAAGTCCAACGCAATAAGTTTTGCATAGATCCTGCTTTATCATTCGTTCCTGATCCTCTTGCTCCACCGAACGGTTGCATTCCTACAATTGCTCCTGTTGGCTTATCATTGATGTAGAAGTTACCAGCTGCGTTTTGTAATTTCACAGTAGCTTCTTCAATAGCATAACGATCTTGACTGAAAACAGCTCCTGTCAAAGCGTACTCTGATGTAGTGTCTACTAATTCCAATGTTTCTGCCCATTTAGCATCTTCGTAAACATAAATAGTTACAACTGGTCCGAATAATTCGGTTTCCATTGTAGCGTATTTTGGATTTGTAGTAAGGATTACAGTTGGCTCAATAAAGTACCCTTTTGATTTGTCATAATTCCCACCGATAATTACCTCTGCATCAGCGTCAGCTTTGGCTTGGTCAATGGCTTTAGCCAATTTATCAAAAGAACCTTCAGAGATTACCGCAGTGATAAAGTTGCTCATATCTTGTGGTGATCCCATTTTCATTGATTTTAAATCAGCTTCTAGTTCAGCTTGTACAGCTGGCCATAAACTTTGCGGAATGTACACGCGTGAAGCAGCGCTACATTTTTGACCTTGGTATTCAAATGCGCCACGAGCGATACCAGTACTTACTTGTTTTGAGTGAGCAGATGGGTGTGCAATGATGAAATCTTTACCGCCTGTTTCACCTACAATACGTGGATATGTTTTGTACTTGCTAATATTAGTACCAATTTTTGCCCAAATATCATTAAATACGCCTGTAGATCCTGTAAAGTGCACTCCAGCGAAATCACGGCTAGCCAATAAAGTTTCGGTGATCATTCCTGAGTCTCCCATTACCATGTTGATAACACCATTTGGTAAACCAGCTTCTTTAAAAATTTGCATCAATAAGTTAGCAGAATACACTTGAGTAGCTGCAGGTTTCCAAACCACAACGTTACCCATTAAGGCAGCACTTGTAGGTAAGTTTCCAGCAATTGCTGTAAAGTTAAAAGGAGTAATAGCGTATACAAATCCTTCAAGAGGTCTGTATTCAACGCGGTTCCACATATCAGCGGTAGATTTTGGTTGCTCGTTGTAAATTTGTGTCATGTACTGTACGTTGAAACGTAAAAAGTCAATGAGTTCACAAGAGGCGTCAATTTCTGCTTGGTATATTGTTTTTGACTGTGCAATCATTGTTGCAGCGTTGATTTTAGCTCTGTAAGGTCCAGCCAATAATTCTGCTGCTTTTAAGAAAATTCCCGCGCGCTGTTCCCAAGCCATATTAGCCCAAGCTTCTTTTGCTTGAAGTCCAGTAGCAATAGCGGCTTCAATATGTTTTTTTTCCGCTTGATGGTACACACCAACCACATGCTGATGGTCGTGTGGTGCAGTCATGTTTTTTGTATCTCCAGTTCTAACTTCTTCGTTTCCGATATAAAGGGGTACGTCTACTGTGCTGTTCCACATTTCGGCGTATGCTGCAGAAACAGCTGCTCGTTCTGGCGAATTAGGGGCGTAGCTTTTTACAGGTTCGTTTACCGCATTGGGTACGTGAAAAAATCCTTTTAACATATTGATGTTTTTATTGGGTTAAAAATAGTGTTGTATTGTTTTTAAATTATAAACAAAAGTACAAAGGTTTCTTTAAAGATTTGATATTTTTTAAAGTAATCTAAAGCTTCTTGTTGTTCTTAATCTAGATTGTAGCCCTGATAGTAATGGAAAGCTTTTTATGATGGAAAGCCGATTTTGCAGCGCTAAAAAAGCGACTGCAAGAAGCTCTTTTTAGGGCTAGCAAAACGTGCTTGACACTTAAAAACTTGAAATGGATAGCAGGATGTGCTTCTAAGTAAATATATTAATTAATTGAGTGCAAACGGAGCACATAACCTAAAAGTAGGTACAATAACCTTGAAGTTTCTGGTTGAGGTAAAGTTAATCATATTGAAATGTCCTTTCATAGCTCCATAAGGGGAGGAAAGCAAACAACCAGAGCTGTATGTATGAAATTCTCCAGGTTTTAAAACTGGTTTTTTCCCAATCACGCCTTCTCCGTCAACTATTTCAATAGTATTTAAAGAGTCAAAAATTTCCCAATGACGAGAGATCAATTGAACTGAATCTTTACTGTGATTTTCAATCGTGATTACATAACTAAAAGCAAAGTGAATCTTATAGTTTTTGAAGTATGTACCCTCAAAACTAGTCAAAACTGAAATTTTAATACCTCTTGTTATTTGAGAAACCATAATTAAATGGATATATAAGTGATTATTATTGACAAATTTACAAAAAACGAACTCGTTTTGCTAATTTTTGAAATTATTTTTTAGTTGGTGATATTTAGTGAATTTGCTATTCCTTTTCCAACAACTCTATCGTATCTATCTGTATTCTCTCTGTAATAAACTAATACAGTGTAATCGTTTTCTGTTTGATAAAAATTTCCGTCAATTGCATTTTCATAATCAATAACACCTTTGTCATCAGCTACAATGTATTTATAATTTGTAAATCCCTGTTTGACTAAAATAGCTTTCTCATAAATGCCCTTTTGGGGATTATACTCCATTTTATATTCTGGAGTCAAATTATAGTTATTGAACATTCCGCCAACATAAATATTTTTTTTCAGTCTAAAAGTAGGTGCAGAAAGGCTGAAATAAACCCAAACATAATCCGCTTCGATTTCGGGGTTTGTTGCATTTATGTTATTTACAACAAAATCCCCATTGACATCTTGGGTAAAAGAATAGGGGAAATTTGTACGGGCATCATTAGTATATAAGTATGAGCCATAAATAGCAGTATTAGAATCAATACGCGCTATGTTATTACTTGCGGAGCGTATGTCCTTGTTTTCAAAAAACAAAAATTCATTTCCTGCCCAAAACTGTGTTTCAGGATCATATTTGTAAATAAGGTCATTCCCAATAGTGTATTGTGGAATCACATTTTTGATAGTATTGTTAAATTGTCCGTTTTGAAGTAAGACTACTTTAACGTTCTTCATTGGATTTTGAAAAGTTATGACATTTGATTTTATAGCGAAATCTAAATTGTGCTTGAGTTCAATAGTGCTCACTGTTCGTGCTCGTTTAACCTGCATGGGTACAGTAACAACATCTTCACATAAAATAAATTTTCTGGAAAACACCACTTCTTTATTTTCGTTTAAAACTTTAATGATATAATTTCCGCTGATTCGCAACTGCTGTGTAAAAAGATTAGGAATCGATAGTTTGTAGTGTGAATAAATTTGTAATGTGTTGAAAGAATTGGTGTAATCCTGAATTCTTTGATTGTCAAAACCTAGTAAATATTCGTTTTTTGGAATATTAGTTGGAACCCAGTTGTAGTCGCAATGGGTTATTTCGTAATAATAATTGGCTTCATTGCCAAAAAGGTCATCAAACTGCAATTGAAATCCTTCTCCTAATTTAAAAATTGGAATCACATTTTGATCACTTTGTAAAAAAGAAATCGTTTTGATATTGTAAGGTGCTGTTACTTCGTTTTCTACTTGCGCCGATAAAGAGGCTGAAAATATCAAAAGAATTAAAGTTATAATCTTAAAAAAGGGGGTTCTCATTTTTTAGCAGTTAAGATTTTGTAAATATAAGGAATACTCCACATTTTTATCAGATTTTATGTTTCAAAGAGTTGATGTGTTTTGTATGTAATTTCTGTTAATTAAAATGTAATTTTTTTAAAGTTAAGAGTTATCTTATTATTTTTACTTCAAATATATCTATCACTATGAAAAAAATCAACAAATTAGTATTTGGAATTATGCTATTCCCTTTAGCTGTTTTTGCACAGCAAATGGATTATTCTAAAGCAATTCCTTTTGATCCTTCTGTAAAAACAGGCAAGCTAGAAAATGGCTTAACGTATTACATCAAGAAAAATGCCAAACCAGAAAAAAAAGTAGATCTTAGGCTAGTGGTTAACGCTGGTTCTATCCTTGAGGAGAATGATCAACAAGGACTGGCTCACTTTATGGAGCACATGTGTTTTAACGGAACCAAGCGTTTTCCAAAAAATGAATTAGTCGATTATTTACAAAGTATTGGTGTAAAGTTTGGGCAACATTTAAATGCGTATACCAGTTTTGACGAAACGGTTTATTTCTTGCCAATTCCATCTGATAGTCCTGAAAAATTAGAAAAAGGGTTTCAAATTCTTGAAGACTGGGCATTTAATACTGTTTTGACACCAGAAGAAATTGATAAAGAAAGAGGGGTAGTTTTAGAAGAATATAGACTGGGTTTAGGTGCTCAAAAAAGAATGTTAGGGCGTTACATTTCAAAAATGATGCATGAATCACATTATGCCGAGCGTTTGCCAATTGGTCAAAAAGAAATTTTAGAAAAATTTAAACACCAATCCTTAATTAATTTCTACAAAGATTGGTATCGTCCTAATCTAATGAGCGTTATAGTTGTAGGTGATATTGATGTTGCCGAAATGGAAAAGAAAATTATTTCTCATTTTTCAAGTTATAAAAATCCAGCTAATGAAAAACCAAGAAAATTTTATGATGTTCCTAATCACAAGGAAACTTTTGTAGCTGTTGAAAGTGATAAAGAAGCTTCTAATGCTCAAGTACAATTACTTTATAAAGATTATTCAGCTCCAAAATCAATGGTGAATATTGGAGATTTTAAAAATTACATCGTCGAAGGATTGTTCTCCACACTTTTAAATACAAGATTGAATGAACTTACAAATTCACCGACACCTCCATTTACCTTTGGTTATTCGTATTATGGTGGAACTTTTGCCAGAAATAAAAAAGCTTATCAGTCTGTAGCAATGTCTCAAGAAGATAAGCAGTTAAGTGCTTTGAAAGTATTGGTTACAGAAAATGAAAGAGCTAAGAAATTTGGATTTACTCAAGGAGAATTAGATCGTGCTAAGTCTGAATTTATGGCTTCTATTGAAAAAGCATACAACGACAAAGACAAAACGAATTCAGTTAATTTTGTAGGGGAGTATCAAGCTAATTTCTTAGAAAAAGAACCTGTTCCTGGTATAGAATGGACCTACCAAATGATGAAACAACTTATGCCTTTGATTGAATTAAAGGATGTAAATAGTTTGATTAAAGACTACGTAAAAGAAGACAATCGTGTTGTTATTCTTACTGGTCCTGAAAAAGAAGGTTTGAAAAAAGTTACGGAACAACAAGTTCTTGATGCACTAAAAGTTAATGCGGATGAGCTAAAACCATATGAAGACGTTGCTGTTGCTACTAGTTTATTGAGAAACGAAGTAAAACCAGGAACAGTGATAAGCAGAAGTAGTAATGATAAATTGGGTACAAAAACCTTAATTCTTTCCAATGGAGCTAAGGTAACTTATAAAAATACCGATTTTAAAAATGACGAGGTTCTTTTTGAAGCAGTAAGTTTAGGTGGTTCTAATTTGTATTCCAATGAAGAAATGAAAAAAGTTCAGTTTGCCAATGGTGCGCTTGCTGAGGCAGGTTTCTCAGGATTAAAATTGAACGATATCAATAAATTCATGACGGGTAAAATAGCGAGAGTGAATCCATATATTAGTGGGATGACCGAAGGTTTGAGAGGTTCTTCAACACCTAAGGATTTAGAATATCTTTTCCAAATGACACATGCTTACTTTACAGATTTAAATTTTGACCAAGAAGCTTTTGAAGGATTCAAACAAAAACAATCAAGCTTTTTCAAAAATATGGCTTCTACGCCTCAAAATTACTTCCAACAGGAGTTTTATACCTATTTGAACCAGAATAATCCACGATTTTTTGGAATTATGCCTACCGATAAATCATGGGCTGATACCGATTATAAATTAGCGTATGAAAAATATAAAGAGCGTTTTGCAAATGCTGCTGATTTCGAATTTTATTTTGTTGGAAACGTTGACGATGCAACAATCGAAGCATTCGCTACAAAATACATTGCTTCATTACCATCGAATGATAAAAAAGAAAAAGCTGTCGATTTAGGGTATAGATTGTTAAAAGGAGATTTGAAAAAAGTCGTTAACAAAGGAACCGATCCTAAAAGTAATGTAACAATCATGTTTTATGGAGATGCAAAATATTCAGCTAAAGATGCGATGAGTATACAAGCATTAGGCGAGGTCTTGACCATCAAGTTAATTGAGCAATTGCGCGAAAATGAAAGCGGTGTTTATGGTGTTTCAGCAAGAGGAAGCATGAACAAAATGCCTTATGGATCGTATAATTTCTCAATTGGTTTCCCTTGCGGACCAGAAAATGCTGAGAAATTAACCGCTTCTGCTTTGAAAGAATTACAAAATATTATCGATAATGGGCCGGACGAAAAAGATGTAGCTAAATTCAAGGAAGGTGAACTTGCTGATTATAGAAAAGACAGTAAAGAAAACAGATACTGGTTGTCTAATTTTACTAGATCTTATACTAATGGTAGTAGTCCTGAAGATGTATTGAAATTTGAAGAAATGGTCAATGCAGTTACTGCTAAGGATCTTCAGAATATTGCAAAACAATACCTTACTAAAGATAAAGTAATTGGAATGTTGATGCCTGAAAAAAAATAAACCAACTCATTTATAAACTAAAAACCTGCTAAAATTAACTTTAGCAGGTTTTTTTATGGGGTAAATTATTTAAAACAAACAGGGATAATTTCCCCTTTGGCTAAACAGTATTTTTCTACCAATTCAGGGGCGATTTTACTGGTGTAATCTTCTTCAATTACTTTGAAACCGATACTTCGTAACTTATCAAAATAATCACGACCGTAAATACGCACGTGGTCGTATTGTCCAAATATTTTGGCGCGTTCTTTCTGGTCGGTAATCGTGTCATCGGCAAACGTCACATCTCTTTTTAAATCCTGTGGAATTTGTAAAATAGCCATTCCACCAGGTTTTAGTACGCGGTATAATTCCTGCATGGCTTTAGTGTCATCTGGAATGTGCTCCAGAACATGGTTGCACAAAATTACATCGTATTGATTGTCCTTAAAAGGCAAATTGCAAATGTCTGCTTTTACATCAGCCAATGGAGAAAACAAATCAGTAGTGGTGTAGTCCAAGTTTTTTTGTTTGCGGAACAATTTGTAAAAAGCTTGTTCAGGTGCAAAATGCAATACTTTTTTCGGAGCTGTAAAAAAGTCCGTTTGTTCGTTGAGGTACAACCACAACAAACGATGTCTTTCTAGCGAAAGCGTACTTGGCGAAAGCACGTTGTTACGTTGTGTTTCATATCCGTATGGCAACATCGATTTAAAACTTTTGCCATCAATTGGGTCCGTAAATTTGTCCCCTTTTAAGGTAAAAGCAATGATTGGTCGTGCCACATAACTCAAACGAATTAAAAGCGGGCGCGGAATGGTGTTGAGTACGGTTTTGAAAAGTCTTTTCATAATTTATTACACAGAGACTCACAAAGAAATCGCAGAGGTTCGCAAAGTTTTACAATTCTCTCGCGGTGTTTATGAATCGTTTAATATTGTTTTTTAAAATTTTCGAATTATAATTGATTAATAGCCCAAGAGGATACTGCCCTAGTTTCAAATAAGTTAAAATTTGAGCAAAATGTACCGAAGTAAAACTTTCAACAGTTTTTAATTCAACGACTAATTTGTCTTCAATTAATAAATCGATTCTATATCCATGATCAATTATTATTTCTTTGTAGATAATTGGTAGCATTACTTCTTTTTCAACTTTAAAACCTGCTTTTTTTATTTCATAAAATAAACATTGTTGGTAAGCTGACTCTAAAAGGCCAGGGCCTAATTGTCTATGAACTTCAATTGCCAATCCTATTATTTTATAAGAAAGTGATTCTAAATCAGCAGAAATTTTTGATAGTTCTTCTTCCATTTGTTTACCAGTGTTGAATAGAAATTTGTGAATCTCTGCGACTTCTTTGTGAATCTTCGTGAAATAATTTACATCACTAAAGGCACTTTTCTAAACTCATCTTCCTCATTGCTTACAATTCCTAACTCCCTATAGATGTATGCAAAAGTCGATAAAATTTCAGGTTTTCCGTCAATTATGGCCACATCGTGTTCAAAGTGTGCGCTAGGTTTTCCATCGGCAGTAGTGATTGTCCATCCGTCTTTGTGTTGCTTGATGTTGCGGGTTCCCATATTGATCATCGGTTCTATGGCAACCACCATACCTTCAATAAAAAGTTTACCACGACCTTTTTTACCATAATTTGGCATTTCGGGATCTTCATGCATTTTTTGGCCCAAGCCATGACCTACAAGCTCACGCACTACACCATATCCATGTGCTTCGGTATATTTTTGAATAGCATTTCCCACATCTTCCACGCGATTTCCTAGACGGAGTTCACGAATCCCTACGTACAAGGATTCTTTAGTAACTTGTAGTAATTTTTTAGTTTCTGGTGCTACTTCGCCAATTTCGAAAGAGTACGCATGATCACCATGGTATCCGTTTTTGAAAGCCCCGCAATCTACCGAAATCACATCACCACTTTCCAGCGGTTTGTTGTTCGGGATACCATGCACTACTTGTGAGTTTGGACTCATGCATAGTGAATTTGGGAAACCGTACAATCCCAAGAAACTGGGTACTGCACCGTGATCACGTATAAAGGCTTCGGCAAGTTTGTCTAGGTATAATGTGGTGACTCCTTCTTTAATTTCAGAGGCAATCATTCCTAATGTTTTAGATACGATTAAGGCACTTTCGCGCATTAATTCTATTTCTTCACGTGACTTTGCTATAATCATAATTTCGAATTTTCAGTTGGCAAAAGTACGATTTTATAATTATTTAATCCGGATTGGCCATAATTTTAAACAGCTCCGAATTTGAAATGTAAAAGCGGTTTTCTAATGCTATTTTTGAGAGTTGCGCACTCACTAAATTGTTCTCTCTAGTGTTGATTAAAAACAGTGAGCTTTCGCCAAATGAAAACAACCTCTCCTCGGAGTTTAGCATGGTTTGATTGTCTTTTACCAAACCTTTTATAAGTTCTTTTTGCTTTAACAAGGACTCTATTTCTATTTTTTGAGCATTAATCTTGTTAGTCAACTGTACTCTTTCTAGATTTAAAGCAAACTCAGTTTCTTGTACTTTGAATTTAGCTAGCTTTAAGCTACCACGTTCTTTTCGTAAAAATAGCGGAAAGTAAAAATTCAAACCAATCTTATAATCTTCAAAGCGATAATTGTCTATATAACTCGGCTCAGAAAGATAGGAGTAACCAACGTCAATTTTGGGTAAGAGCATGTTGGCTTTTAGTTTTTGCTCTACAGTTAACATATCTATTTTACTTTCAAGGGCGTTAATTTTAGGATGATTGGTTATCGAAAAGTCTTGATTAACTAAATCATTGGTTCGTAAACTTTCTTGAATAGTGAATTCTAATTGACTTTCCGGAATTAAATCCTCCGCTAGTTCAAGCGGAATGTTGTTTTCAAGCCATAAAAAATTAGACAATTCTAATTTAGCTTTTGTAAGTTTTAATTTAGAATCTTCAAGACTCAAAGCTCTATTTTTTACAATAATTCCCGCCTCAACACTATCTATTGCTGGCTTGTCTCCTTGAATTATTAAGGATTGAATTCCTTTAAATCGTATTTGAGCATTTTTATTGTATTCTTCATAAAGTTCAACTTCATTAAAGTTTTTTTTCCAATTAAAATAAGCTATTGAAGCGTCATAAAGCACGGCAATAGCCTGTAATTTTCGCTCTGCTTCACTAAGTTGTAGTTGCATTTTTGCTTTCCTCACATCGGCCATCCTTTGATTGATAAGAAGACCTTGACCTAATGGAACCGTAATCCCTAGAGAGGTAAGTCCTTGATTAGGGACTGTATTTTCGGGATTAAGATAAATACCTTCGTTGTTATCAAAGCCCGCTTTAATTTCAATACCATACCATGTTGGGATTTTAAAACTACTGTTTAAAATGGAATAATATTCGCTGTCTTTGAATTGTTTTTTGCTAAAATCGACTTCTATTTTTGGATCAAAACCACCTCTTGCCATCATTAAGTTAGCTTGTGCTTTGCTGATCTCAAGGTTTGCATTTTTTACTAAAGGATGGTATTTTTTTACATAACCAAGAAATTCATCATAAGTAAATTCTTTTGATGCTATTTCTTGAGCAGTTGCAGAAAAGCCAAAGAATAAAAGCGCTAAAAATACGTTTTTCATTATTTCTTTTCTTTTGTAGTTTTGGTGGTTGGGTTGTAATAATTTGGTGGAAATCCATTTAGTGATCGCCACAATTCAAACCATACAGGCACATTATTTAGTAAAGCAATAGTTTGCGCACCTGCTCCAATACTCAACTGTGAAGGCCATTTGTCATCGTTTTTATCTGGTGAAATCAAAACACGATATTTTCCATTTTCACTGATAAAGTTTTCAATAGCAACAATTTCACCGCCAAAGGTTCCATACGACATATTGGGCCATCCTGAAAAAACAATTGTAGGCCATCCATCAAACCAAACGCGTACTTTTTCACCTTTACTTAAAAGTGGTAAATCAATTGGATTTACAAATGTTTCTACAGCAATGTCATAGTTAGAAGGCATGATAGTAGCAATAGGGGTTCCCTCTTTTATAGTCTCCCCAATTCCAGATTGAATGGCTCTGTTGACATATCCGTTTTGAGATGCTTTGATATAATACATCCCGTTTCTGATGCTGTAGTTTGCATATTGATTTTCTAACTTATTCACTTGTGCATCAGTATCAAACTGGCTGCTCAAAGCTGTAAATTTGTCACTATTAGCTTTTGATGCTTTTTCGGCATACTCAGCGCTAATTCTGTTAATCTCTACTTTTGCATTTATAAATTCGTTTTTACTGGTTAAGTATTTGTTTTCCTGAGTGATAATTTTAGCTTCCACTTCTTGTAATTTCAGTCTTTTTTCTTCAATATCTGTAAGTGGTTTTAGTCCCTCTTTGTTTAAAGCAACCGAACGATTGAACTGCGTATTGGCAATTTTTAATTGTGTTTTTACCGCCACAAGATCAATACTATCACTTTTAATTTTTAATACTGCTTGTTTAATTTTGTTTTGAGCTTGTTCTAGTTTAAGTTCTTTTTCTTGTTCTATAGCTGCTATTTGTCCGGATAAAGTGGTTACTTTTGAACTGTATGATTCTAAAGATTGTTTTTTTGCATTGATTTGGTTCTTTGTATTCTGAACTAAATTTGGATCCATATAATCCTCTTTGATTTCTGAAATGAATACGATTGTGTCGCCTTTCTTAACAAAATCACCTTCCTGAACATACCATTTTTCAAGTCTGCCAGAAATCACACTTTGAATGGACTGCGGTCTTTGTTCGGGTCTTAATGTGGTAACGCTTCCGCTACCTGAAATGTTTTGTGTCCACGGGAGGAAAAGTGCAATGACAGCTATAAATGAAACCCCAACTATAATTTTATTTAAGATTTTATAATGAGGTCTGTTGACTAGGTTTTTCACCGTCGTAAAACGATCTAATGATGGCAGTATTGTTTTATTGTCAGATATGTTTAGCATGACTAATTATTTTTTTATATCAAGTTGAATAGTTCCATTTTCCATAGTGATAATACGACTGCATTTGGTTTTCCAATAGGGGTTTTTTGAGGAAACTATTATTGTCCAGTTGTTCTTTTCGGACGTAAGGAAATCGATAATTTCATTAGCAATTTTAATATCCATCATGTCCGTAGGATCTTCGTAAAAAAGGATTTTTGGTTTGTTTATTATACTTCTAGCCAATAGTACTTTTTCAGCATCGGAAGATGATAATTGTTTACCTTCTGGGAAAATATGGGTTTCGAGACCTTTGGGTAACTTTTTGACAAAACTAGAAAGTTGCACGCCTTCAATAGCCCATTTAAGATTTTCACTACTTATGGACTTGTCATTAAAAGTAATGTTTTCTAAAAGGGTTCCTTCAAATGGTGTTTCGCCATGAATAATACCGCCAATTTGGGAACGGTATTGCTTCAAATTAATTTTTCTAAAGGTATCATCATTAATGTAAAAAGTACCGGATGTAGGTTGTAATAAACCAGATAATATACGAATAAGTGTAGTTTTCCCCGAACCATTGTCTCCTGCAATAGCTATTTTTTCTCCTTGCTCAATTTTTAATGAAATGTTACTCAGGATTTCCTTTTCTGAGTCTGGAAATTTAAAAGTAAGATTTTCTATCTCTAAAGAAATATTAGCATAACAAATATCGCTGTCGAAATTTGTTTCTTCATCTAATTGCAAATCAGATACTTGTCCTATTTTTTCAATTGAAGTTAGTACGTCATAGAATGTTTCAAGTCCGATGATAATTTTTTCTACAGAAGCTATGACTAATAAGATAATGATTTCTGCCGCTACGAATTGGCCAATATTCATTTGTTGTGACAATACCAAAAAACCTCCAATAGACAATAATCCACCAGTTATTAAAATTTTAAAAATAATTAATTGGGTAAATTGTCTTTGGATAACATTGAAATGTTTTTCCCTATACTTTAAGTAATCAGCCGCTATGTTGTTGTTTTTTTGGAGTCCAAAATTGTAGTGAAGGTCATTTTTGAAACTATAATTATTCCTGGCTAATTCTTGTAACCAGCCTGCTACTTTATATTTGAATTTTGATTCTTTCAAACTCGTTTCCAAACCTGATTTAAAAGAGAATCGGAATATAAAATACAAAAGAAAAAATAATAATATACCGAATATAATAAAATATGGGTGATATAAGGATAGTAATATGACTCCAAAAACAATCTGTAATAGCGCCGCTGAAAAATCAGTTAAGAGCTTTGAAGTTCCTTTTTGAATAGTCATGGTATCAAAAAAACGATTGGCTAATTCTGGTGGATACGAATTGTACAGTTGATCCATTTTTATTTTTGGCAATCGAGCTGCAAATTCAAAGGAAGAACGGACAAATATTTTTTGTTGTAAATTTTCGGTAATTCGGAGTTGCATAAAAGATAAAACTCCAACCAAAGCTACCCCAAAAATAACCAAAATAATTAAAACTATCCAGGAAGCGCTTACACGTCCGGATTGAATAAAATTGGTGATCGCTTGGATACCAAGCGGTAAAGACAAACTTACTAATCCAGCAAAAATGGCATAAAAAATTATTTGATAGACATCTTTTCTATCTAATGAAAGTAGTTTATAAAAACGATTTAAAGGAGTCATATTCGCTGTAATTTGTTTTATCGTAAGACATTATTAATAAGGTTCAGGTAAAATTTAGTGGTTGTCACAGATTCGTTACAATCAGTTATTGTTTTTAAGTGCTCTTTCAAGAAATGTTGGTGTAAGTTACCCTCAACTATTGTTGAAACTAGTGATTTTGCATAGGGATAATCAGGATTTACCTCATTTATCATTACCACAATGCTATTAATTACTTTCTTGTATATCAGAAAAAAACCTTCTTTATTTTCTTGATCAATCTCTTTTGTTTGAAAAATTTTTGTAAATTCTGCAATAATAATTTTATTTAAAATAGCTTCGTTAATATGTTCATAATTTGCGTCATCAATAACTTTTTCAGTTACAATGGTTATCGCTTTATTCAGTTTCTCAATTGGGTCTGTGATATTTATAGTAGCAAAAAGGAGTTTGTATTCCATCCAACTCCAATACCAAGATGATAAATACACCAGTAATTTGTGTTTATTTTCAAAATATCTGTAAATGGAGCTTTCATTAGAACCTATTCGTTCTCCTAATTTTTTGAATGTAAAATTATCAAATCCCATTTCGTCTATTAAAAAAATACTATTCTCTATTATTTTTTTGCCTAGAGGAGATGTCTCGGGATTTTTAACATATATTTTTTCGTTGACTTGGATTTTTAAATTGGATAGAATAATGCTCATAATCTATAATATTTCATACAAATATAACAGTTTTACTATCAACTATGAATATTTAACTTTTATTTATGTAAAGTTTACTTTTAAAAATATGACCGGTTTTTATAAAAAAAGGAGCTTTTCAAAAATACTTTTGACTAGCTCCTCAACTCTTTAAATTGTTAGTTATAGTGGGACTTACCGTTTTTACCAGGAGCGCCATTTTTACCTTTCTCGGTTCCTATTGCATTTGAACCATCTTGTCCGGGTGTACCATTCTTGCCTGTTCCTAATGAGCTGCAACTATATAAAGTTATAGCTAATAGCGCAATCATATACTTTTTCATAGCAAAGAATGACAGGACATTACCTCTGGTTTTTCTACTCCCATTAATTCCAATATGGTAGGAGCAATATCCCCAAGAACTCCATCATGAATTGCTCTTAGGTCTTTGTCCACTAAAATAATTGGAACTGGATTTGTAGTGTGTGCTGTATTTGGACTTCCGTCAGGATTAATCATTGTTTCACAATTTCCGTGATCTGCAATAACTATAGTCGTATAATTATGTGCTAATGCTGTTGTAATTACTCTTTCCACGCATTTATCAACCGCTTCACAGGCTTTTATGGCAGCACTCATAATTCCAGTATGTCCCACCATATCGCCATTAGCAAAATTAAGACATACAAAATCCACTTCTTCTTTTTCTAGTTCGGGAACTAAAGCATCTGTCAAATCAAAAGCGCTCATTTCAGGCTGTAAATCATAAGTAGCGACCTTTGGAGAATTTTTCAAGATACGGCTTTCGCCAATAAAAGGTTGTTCTCTTCCACCGGAAAAGAAAAAAGTTACGTGCGGGTATTTTTCCGTTTCAGCAATGCGTATTTGCTTTTTGTGTGCTTTTTCTAGTACCTCACCAAGCGTTTCTGTAATATTATCTTTGTTATAAACAACTTTTACATTTTGATAGGTTTCGTCATAATTAGTCAACGTAACATAATACAAATTAAGTTTGTGCATGTTTTGTTCATGACAATCCATTTGTGTCAAAACTTCCGTAAGTTCTCTGCCTCTATCCGTTCTGAAATTAAAGAAAATAACCACATCATCTTCTTCAATTGTGGCTATTGGTTGGTCATATTCATTCACCATAACCGTTGGGTGAATAAATTCATCAGTAACATTTACTTCATAACTCTCTTCAATAGTAGCAACTGCATTACTAGAATGTGTTCCAACTCCGTTTACTAACAAGTCATAAGCAAGTTTTACTCTTTCCCAGCGTCTGTCTCGGTCCATCGCATAATAACGCCCTACAACCGAAGCCAGTTTTACGGTAGTATTAGCAATATATTCTTGTAAATCTTGAATGTAATGTTTACCAGATTTTGGGTCTACGTCACGACCATCAGTAAAGGCGTGAACGAAAACTTTTTGCAACCCGTGTTGTTGTGTCGCGTCAATCAAACCGCGTAAATGGGATGTATGTGAGTGTACACCGCCATCTGAAACAAGGCCAAGAAAGTGTACTTTTTTATTTTTTATTCGGGCATACGTAAAGGCATCAACTAAAACTTGCTCTTTTGCTAAAGTATCATGTGCAACGGCTAAGTTTATTTTGGCTAAATCCTGATATACGATTCGGCCTGCACCAAGATTCATGTGACCTACTTCGCTATTTCCCATTTGGCCGTCAGGAAGTCCAACATTTAAACCATCTGTTCGTAGTTGGGCGCTTGGAAAATTTCTATAAAGACTGTTGATAAATGGGACGTTAGCATTGTCAATTGCTGATACTTTCGGGTCAGGAGATTTCCCCCAACCGTCTAAAATCATAAGAATTACTTTTTTGTTCATTGGAATGTATTTTATACAAAGATAAAGTATTTCTAAAAATGTTTGAATGCATGGAAATCACTATTATATATTCGGAGGCTAACAATAACAAAAAATGATTATTTTGTTGCGTATAGCTATCTTTTTTAAAATTAATGCATTTAGAATTTATTCTTAACTTGGTTGTAATCTATAAAATAACGCACACTTATTGAGAAAACATGACTCAAGGCATCGTTATTCAACAAATTAGTGATGTTCTCAGTATATTCTTTATTGATTTTTCTTTCAAAGGCTCCTGCATTATTTCGGTATAAAACAGAAACTTGACTTCCTGGCGCAAACCACCAAGAATAAGATAAATCAGCATTCCAAGAATAAAAACTGGAGTTTCTATTCTCCACATATCCGGCAAAATCAGCTAGTCTTCCGTTTTGTTCTAATGATAAAACGTTTTTATTCTCAGCGTAGGACCAGTATTGTCGTAATGAAATATTAAATGTCATCTGGCTATTCAGTGAATACTTTCCTGAAAGTGTATTGGAATAGGTAATTACATTTCTATTAGCAAAGATTATAGCATTTGGTGTAACCGAATTTAGATCTTCATTAATGCTGTCAATGTAGCCTTTATTATTGTTTTGTCTAAAAAAGTTGAAGTTGTAATTCAGTGATAGTTTATCATTAAAACGGTATCTAGGGCCCACAGAAAAACCATAGGAATTTCTTCCTGCTTCATCAAAAACAGCGTATGATGGATTGAAATCTATGGCGAAACTATTGTTATAATTTGTTGAAATGTATATAAATCCTCCTATGCGTTGCGGTATAATTACAAATCTGTTTTCAGCTCGAGATTCGTAATAATCGTATGATTCTAATGGATTGCTATTTATCCCAAAACCAATGTAGTGGTTTTGTTTAGTATTAGAGTTTATTTGAAAATTAAGATTGTTAGATTGTATTTTTCCGGTCTCTTTTTCAAATTGTGTGTAGGCATTTATCCTTGTATTAAAGGAGTTAAAATACTTAGTAGGGTTTAAAATTCTATAACTGGCATTACCATAAACACTGTAATAATTAGTTTGAAAGTTGATTCCTAAATCATTGTTGTCAAAATCTTTGGTCATGATTTCAGCCCCCATTCCGTAGCGGTATTTGCCACTTGTTTCTGAAAAATTAAGTTGGGAATAGATTCCTTTTTTATCCTCTGCAGCATTTATAAAACTGTACTTAAAATCTCCGGCTAAATTATACGTGTTTTTCTTAGTGTTTAAATCCCATGCTAGTGCGGTAACGTTTCCATCCCTAAAACTCCCGTTTCTAGTTACATTTGTGTTGATGAATGCAACTGAGGAATTTTTGCGAAAGCGCTGGTCAAGCACCAGTACATTGTAATTTGCTAATGGTTCTATTGCCTCTTCTCGTGTAACGCCAGTTTCGGTATTTCTAATAGATGCTGATGTCTTCTCGGTAACGGCATTCAATATTCCCACACCCAGTCCGCCCTTAGTTCTACCAGAAACTTTAAAGGCATTAATTAGGTTTACAGTGGCTGGACTTGCATCAACAACCTCATTAGTTGCTAAATTAGGTCTAGTGCTTGGGCTTCCGCCAATACGCCTAGAATACAGTAAATTTCCTTTGCTAAATAAGTCTGTTCCTTCTGTGAAAAAAGGTCTGTTTTCATTAAATTGTTGTTCAAATGGACCTAAATTCAAGATCTGATCGTCAAATTTTGTTTGTCCAAAATCAGGAATCAAAATCATATCTAGTGTAAAAGCATCGTTTATACCGTATTTTAAATCCAGTCCGCCTTTAAGTGTTCCGTACGTTTTCTGTTTTGAATCGGCATTTACATAAAAAGAAGAGTAGGGCAATAAGAAAAGTCTAACAGGTGGTTTAATGTTTTCAATGCCCTCCAGAATACCGTTTTGCTGTGTAAAAGTTCCTAGTTTAGAGTCTATAAAATTCCAAGAATATTTATATCGATCTCTTCTTACTTCTCTAAAAAAGTTAATTCCCCAAGTTTGTTTGTTTTCTGCCGAAAAACGCAGTGCTGCATACGGAATTCGCATTTCAACAACCCAGCCTTTATCAGTAATAACAGCTTTACTTTCCCACACCGCATCCCAAGAATAATCCTCGCCATTGGAGTCGGTTGTAATACAATCTGCTTGACCATCAGCAGCATTTACAAAAAATTGAAAGTCTTGCTGACCATCATTAAATCCATTTATAAAAACTCCAAAAATATCCGAAGTCCCAAAATCATCTCGTTGTGTAATTTCTCTTAAAATTTTATCAGGATTTTCATCATGTAACAATGCACCTATATATATGGCGTCATTATCATATAAAACCCGAACCTCTGATTTTTTGTTTTCAGGAATTGGCTTTCCATTATCTGGCTCAAATGTGATAAAATCACCTGCAACATTTGCTTGTTCCCATGCTGTTTCATTCAACACACCGTCAATAGCAATTTTTGTAGTAATAAACTTTGTTTGCAATGATTTTTTTTGGCTGTAGCCAAAGGCACTGAGTAAAAAGAAACATAGCAATAATTGATTTCTCATGAAAATTTTGATTGATTGATGCAAAATTAGAAAACCAAAAAGCTTTAAAATGGAGAAATTTCCAATCACTGAATAGTTTGAGTAAATAGACTCTCTTTTTAATGTATTGTTACAGTTTTATTCAAAAAATTAAAATTTATTTTTTATTGAATTGTAATCAATAAAATAGCGAATGCTTACCGAAAGTACGTTAGTAAGGTCACTATTGAATATGTTTTTAAGATTTTTAGACAAATCTTTTTCTACTAATCTAGTTCTTTCTAATCCATAACTACGATACAAAATAGATATTTCGCTTCCTGGAGCAAACCACCAGGAATACGATAAATCGAAATTCCATGAATTAAAATTTCGGTTTTTGTTTTGTGAGTACGTTGTGTTTGGAGTTAGATAACCGCTTTTCTGTAACGTAAAAAATTCATGATTGTTAGAATACGACCAATAATAACGTGCGGTTAGATTGATTGTCATTTTGTTGTTTAATGAATATTTCCCAGTAAGATCATTTTGTAGGATTTCTCGATTTCGTTCTGCAAATATTACTCCAGTATCATCAAAGTCAACCCAGCCACGATCATTTCTCATGTTCGTGTATTCCATTGCATAAGCTAAAGAAAGTTTGTCGTTGAATCGGTATTTTGGACCTAAATAAAAACCATAATTATTTCTACCACTCTCATTGTATTTTGTAAATGCAGGTTGGATAATTAGCGTAAAAGGATTGTTGTCGTTTGAGGTAAAATTTAGTATTGCAATCATTTTTTCTGGAAGAAACACATATTTTCCATATTCACGAGGCTCGTAAAAATCGAATGTTTTGAATGGCGAAAGTTCGGCTACAAATTCTAAAGTATCATTATTTAATGTAGTAGCTTTAATTTCTGTCCCAAAAGCACCAGTCTGTAATTTTCCGGAAGTGTTATCTATTTCAAAATTCACATATTCATTGATGCGGAACGTGTTAAAAATTTTGGTTGGATTCACTATTCTATAACTTGCATGTCCATAGGCATTATGATAATTAGAATAAAAATTGATACCTAAATCATTCACATCGTAGTTTTCTGAAAGATATTTTCCAGAAAAACCGTACCTATATTTTCCGCTTGTTTTTTCAAATCCAATTTCAGTTTTAAAACCATCATAATCTTCAATTGCATTTATAGCGCTGTATTTGAAATCGCCATACAAATTATAGGTATTCGCTTTTGTGTTTAAATCAAACAAAATTGCGGAAGCATTTGCATCTCTAAAACCTCCATTACGTGTCGTATTTGCATTTACAAAAGTAACCGACGAGTTTTGGTTAAAACGCTGATCCAAAACAAACATATTATAATTAGTTAGCGGTTCAATTACTTCTTTTCTAATTTCACCTGTATCATTGTTTAAAATTGTAGCATTTGTTTTTTCTGTAACCGCATTAAGAAATCCAATTCCCAAGCCTTTTTCTGTACGTCCAGATATTTTTACAGCATTCAATAAATCAACGGTACTAGGATAATCCGTAATTTCCTCGTTTAATTCGGTTACAGGCTCGTTAGTAGGAGCACCTCCAATTCGTCTAGAGTAAAATAGTCCGCCTTTGCTGAATAAATCAGTTCCTTCAGTAAAAAAAGGTCTGTTCTCTGCAAATTGTTGTTCGAAAGGAAGCAGGTTTAATATGGCATTGTCAAATTTTGTTTGTCCAAAATCCGGAACCAAAATCGCATCTAATGTAAAGGAATCGTTGATGCCGTATTTTATATCCAATCCGGCTTTTAAAGTGGTGTCAGAACCAATATCACTTTGCTGATAATAAGCGGATGAATATGGAATCAGGAATAGTCGGGTAGGAGTTTGAATGCTTTCAATTCCTTGAAGGATTCCTGCTTGCGGAATTACAGCTCCGATTTTAGTGTCAATCCTGTTCCAAGTATATTTTTGTACATCACGTTTTATTTCACGCATGAAGTTTAACCCCCAAGTTTGTTTGTCAGCTTTCGAAAATCGCAAAGCTGCATAAGGAATTTTCATTTCCACAACCCAACCCAATTCGGTTATTGTAACCTCGCTGTCCCAAATGGCATCCCAAGTAAAATCTTCATAATCTTCGGTTGCTAAACAATCCATTTGAACTCCTGCAGCACTCACAAAAAATCTAAAGTCTTGTTGACCATCATTGAATCCATTGATGTAAACTGAGAAATGATCCGAAACTCCAAAAACATCTCTATTCGTAATTTCTCGTTGAATTTTACTTGGGTCATTATCATAAAGTAATGCCGATATGTAAATCGCATTGTTGTCATACAATACTTTTACCTCTGTTTTTTTATCATTGCTGATAGGTTTTCCATTATCAGGTTCAAACATTATAAAATTAGAAGCTACTGATGCTGTTTCCCAATCTTTCTCGTTTATCTTTCCATCAATTGTGATGTTTTCAGTAATGGATTTTGCTTGAAGTGTTTTTTTTTGGCTGTAAACAATATGACCAAATAATATTAAAAAAAATAAAGCTAATGAATGTAATTTTGACATAAATTGGGATTGATTCTAAACAAAAATAATAAAATTAACATAGAAACTGTATTATTTGTAGTTTTTCCCTCAATATTTAATCTAGTAATACGTTATAGATGAACTAAATTTTTGTTAAAAATGTTTTGATTCTTTTTTTTTGATGTACGTTTGCAGTCCCGAATTAATTATAACTTATAGAAAATCAATGATTTATAACCTATTTCCTATTATTTTTTTCTTGTTGTTTTCCTTCTTTACAAGCAAAACAAATCTTTCAGAGCCAAATGATTTTAAACCAGCAGTTTATGCTAAAGTATTAGAAACTAGTGTTGATGCTAAAATTGAAATGGCATACAGCAATTTGCATTCTAACAAATTTGCTTTGCCAAAATTAGAAAGTTTTGCTGTGGCATTAAAAGGATATTATTCCTTGAAAGAAAAAGGATTGATTAAAAAAGATATTTTAACTTTAGTAGATTTTAGTTTATCCTCAAATACTAAAAGGCTTTGGGTAATAGATTTGACTACTGGTAATGTATTGTTTCATTCTCTAGTAGCACATGGAAGAAATACAGGTGAAGAATTCGCTTCTAATTTTTCAAACTCAGCAGAATCTTTCAAAAGTAGTTTAGGATTTTATTCCACTGGTGAAATCTATAATGGCAAACACGGCATGTCACTTCGCTTAGATGGTTTAGAAAAAGGAGTTAATGATAATGCAAGAGCTAGAGGCGTAGTAATGCATGCTGCTGATTATGTTTCTAATTCATTTATCAAAAATAACCATAGATTAGGAAGAAGTCAAGGCTGTCCTGCTGTCCCTGCTGAATTATCTAAAGAGATTATCAGTGTTATTAAAGACAAATCATGTTTCTTTATTTATCATCCTTCAAGAGCTTCTAAATTTGGAGCAAAATCAATTTCTTAATTTAGTATACAAATCTGCATCTAGATTGTAAATATCATCTCTGAAAATCAGTTTATTGTTTTCGCTCCAAGCGGTCCAATACAATGAGTGAAAGAAAACTTCTTTCTTGATTTTAGCAGATTGTGTTTTTTCGGTCTGTAGAATTTCTGTTATTTTTTTGAGATTCCAATTGATTGCATCGTCTAGTAAATAATCGGTTAGTTCTAATGGATTTTCTAGCCTGACACAACCGGAACTCAATGAGCGATACGTTTTGTCGAAATAATCCCTATGATTGGTATCGTGTAAATAAACAGAAAAGCGATTAGGAAAAATAATTTTAACCATTCCCAGCGAGTTAATGGTTCCCGGACTTTGCACATAACGATAACTTTTAGCTAACGATAATTTCCAGTTGTAAGGACTTACAATCTTTCCATTACTATCATATATTTTAATATTTGATTGAACTAAATAACTTCTATTTTTTAAAATGGCGGGTATAACATCTTCTCTCAAAATGGTGGGAGGAATCGTCCATGTTGGGTTTAAAACAATTTGAGTTAATCTTGAGGATAATATCGGTGTTTTTCTTTTCTCTCTTCCTACAATTACCCTGTGAGTCCTGAGTGAATCTTTATCTTTGATTAATGTCAATCTATATTCAGGGATATTAATGATTATATATTCATTTCCCATTTCTTTAGGATACCATTTCCAGCGTTCAAGATTTACTATGACTTGTTGCATTCTTTGTTTTTTAGAAAAATTGAGTGAGGCAATAGTTGTACGGCCAATTATTCCATCTACGGCTAAGCCATGACGACTTTGAAATTTCTTTATGGCAAGCAAAGTTTCTGGGTTATAAATAGCTGTTAAGCTGTCTTGAGGTCGTAATTCTTTCCAGAAAGTCAATCTTTTTTTAATTTCAATTATTGAGGGATT
The DNA here is from genome assembly GCF_003350545.1 of Flavobacterium glaciei. Classification (GTDB taxonomy): domain Bacteria; phylum Bacteroidota; class Bacteroidia; order Flavobacteriales; family Flavobacteriaceae; genus Flavobacterium; species Flavobacterium glaciei. Next base: position 68,544 of record NZ_QQBA01000007.1, on the reverse strand, counting down.
GGTGTCGTTTGGAAAAATTATTTCTGTGAATTTTATTGTATTAAAGTTGTCTTTTGGGAAGGCCTTAATTAATTGTAATGCTTTTTTTAATCTTTTGTACACCATATGATTGGGTTTCAATTGCTCTATTTTATTGGCTAAAGAATCGCTGTACATAATAGCTGTCAAGGTTTCATTTAGGTCAATTTCGTTTTCTTTTAAATCCCAGTCTGCATATAGTTTTCTTGGATTTAATTTTCCGTTTGTTAAATGTGAAATGTATTTTTGAAAACTTGAGGTCAGTAAAATGTCGTATTTAGCAATATCAGCATCGTTTAGTGTTGCTGATTTTTCTTCAAAATATCTTAATGTTTTTACGTTGTAATCCTCTGGATTTAAACCTTCTTCTTCGGATTTAATGAATTCATCCAAAATAATTTTTCTGCTTTCTTCAGAATGCCAAATGGTTCTGTAATTAGTAGTTTTATAAAAATTAGATAGTGTTTCGTTATTGTAAGAAGATAGCAAGGAAGAGTCAATCCTAACGGATTTGTCTTGAAGTAAAACGGGAGTATTTGAAATTTCGTTTTTAAAGATTACCTCACTTTTTAGTTCTTTCTTTTTACAACTAGTGGTTACACAAATTAATATTAGTAGGACCAACCTTTTCATTATTTTTAATTTTTAGTATAACAATGTGTTCTCTAAATCTATGTTTTTTACAGTAACTATTTCTACTTGAAATGTTTTTTTTTCGATAAAGCTAATGACTTCTATTTGTGTAATAATTCTCAAAATTTTAAAAGAGTTTTTCTCCAGAACTCCTTTTGACACCTTTTTTGAGCTACTAATTCCTGAATTCAGAATAGCTTTTCTGCCCGAATTACGTAATGTCTTATAGGAAATGTGTCAAAAATGGATAATTTTTATATTATTTTAGATTGTTTTTTTAATCGAAATAAAGATATAATAATTTCATATTAAATTCTTTATGATTTTTATGTGCTTTATTAAAAAAGAACGTCTGTTTAAGTTTGTGATTTTTTAAGAAAAAAACTTGCATTGAAGCAAACTTATTAATTATATTTGCACCGTTGTTAATGCGAAAGTAGCTCAGTTGGTAGAGCTCCAGCCTTCCAAGCTGGTTGTCGCGAGTTCGAGCCTCGTCTTTCGCTCTAAGCCTCAAATTTATTTTGAGGTTTTTTATTTTACTGTTTTAATGCGAAAGTAGCTCAGTTGGTAGAGCTCCAGCCTTCCAAGCTGGTTGTCGCGAGTTCGAGCCTCGTCTTTCGCTCCAAAACCTCAAACATTTGTTTGAGGTTTTTTTATTTCTAGAAGTTTCATTTTATTTAATGTAGCTTAAGTTGGTTTCTGTTTCAAGTTCTGTGGGAATTTGATTTTGACTAAACAATCTTGCGGTTAAAGGACCTTTTAAAGTAATTACATCTCCTTTTACTTCGAGCCAGCTGCCTTCTCGCAATCCTAATACGGGAACCGAATTGTAAGCGTGAAACTCCTTTATTCTCGTTTCGCGCGTTTCCCCCATATGCGAAGATGAGGTATCTGGATCAAGGTAATGCGGATTTAAATTAAAAGGAATTAATCCCAGCGTCTTAAAACTTGGTGGGTATACTATCGGCATGTCATTAGTAGTTTGCATCGTTAATCCGCAAATGTTGCTTCCAGCGCTAGTTCCTAAATAAGGAGTTCCGTTTTTTATTGTTTCTGAAAGTACTTCCATAACATTGTTTTTGTATAATTGTGATACTAAAACAAATGTGTTTCCTCCTCCTGTAAAAATTCCTTCTGCATTTTTTATTGCCTGTGGTGCATTTTCAAACTCATGAATACCGATTACTTTTTTATTTATTTTGGCAAAAGCAGGCCTTATCATACCTGTGTATTCTTCATGAGAAATTCCACCAGGTCTTGCGTAAGGAATAAAAAGAATAGTTTTACAGTTTTGAAAGTGTAATTGCAATTCAGGTAATAAATATTCCAGATAATTTTGGTTAGCTAGAGTAGAAGTACTTGCGATTAGTATATTTTTCATTTTTAGTCAATAATTTATGCTAAAGGTATTAAATCAGTCTTTTTGATTTCATATTTTAATTAACATTTTTTTACCATCCCGTTAGTAATTAATTTGGAACGCATTAAGATACTTTTACCAAGTGCGAAAACCAGATTTAGAAACGGATGATTAGAATTGTATGCCTAATATTTAGCTTTTTTAATAATGAATGTTGTAGCACAAGAAACTCCTAGAATAAAATTGAAAGGGAAAGTGATTTCTGATTTTTCTGTTTTAGAAGGGATTTATGTGATAAATATAAAAACGGAGCAAGCATTAATTACTGATAAAGAGGGAAATTTTTCTATATTGGCTAAGGTTGGAGATACGCTTTTAATCATTCAAGGACAGTTTAAAGAAATTAGAATTGGCTTGACCAAAAAAGATTTTGAACAAGAAATGCTAACTGTTAAAATGATTCCTGTAGTAAATCAATTACGCGAAGTTATTGTGAGAAGTGGTATCAATGCAGTTTCAATGGGGATAATTCCAAAGGGTCAAAAAAATTATACACCTGCGGAACGAAAGTTATATACTGCCAGCCATCTTAATGCTAGTGCTAATGCGGGTAGCATGATGGGTGGGTCAATATCAGCAGACCCATTATTGAATTGGTTTTCAGGAAGAACAAAAATGCTTAAAAAAGAACTTGAAGTCGAAAAGAAAGAATCTTATTTAAGACAATTGGAGAATCTATTTACTACGGATTATTTCGTGAATATATTAAAAATACCTACTGAGTACGTCAAAGAATTTGAGTATTACAGTATCGAAAACGAACGTTTTATCACTGTTTTAAAATCTAAAAATGTTACAATGACCACATTTTTAATTGGAGAATTAGCAAATAAATATAAAGAAATTATCGCAGGTGAAAATTAAAATTACGCTACAGTTTATTGTTTTTTTGTTCGTGCAAATTATTTTTGCTCAAACCGGCAATGTAAAAGAGCTTCGAGGCAAAATTGTCGCAGATTCCGTTGCGGTTGATCGCATTACAATTGAGAATGTAACAACGGATAAAACGGTTTTTTCTGATGTGAACGGTTTCTTTGTGATTACTGCAAAAGAAGGCGATATTTTAGTGTTTACTGCGGTTAATTTAGAAGGCATCCGGATGAAAATCGACAAATTAGATATGCAACGGGAACTTATTACGGTAAAAATGCTTCCCAAAAGTATTATTCTAAAAGAAGTAATTGTTAATGAGTCTTCTATCACTGCGGAAAGTTTAGGTATCATACCATACGGTCAAAAAAAATATACACCTGCTGAGAGAAAATTATACACAGCAACTTCTGGTAACGGTATCGATGGATTGCTGAATGCAATTTCTGGTCGTAAAGCCATGTTGAAAAAGGAAATTATAGTTGAGAAGAAAGAACAGCTATTGGCAAAAATAGAAATTGTTTTTGAAGACAAATATTACATCGAAAACTTAAAAATTCCCACAGATTATATTAAAGATTTTCAACATTACTGTATAGATGATAGTGGTTTTGCAAATGCATTACGATCTAAAAACAAGACATTGATGATGTTTTTAATTGTAAGACTTGCAGAAAATTATAATAAAATCATTTCAAGTGAAAATGAATAAAACTATTCTGGTAGTTTTATTTTTTATGTGCCAAATATTTTATGGACAAAATGATGCTGAAAAGCTACTTCGTGGAAGTATTAGAGTTGATTCGGTTTATACAAGTGGAATAAACGTTTTAAATTTAGTAAACAAAAAATCAGCTATCACAAATAGTAATGGGGAATTTTTTATTTTGGCGAAAGCCAATGACATACTGGTTTTTACGGCGGTGAATTTGATAAGTCACAGGAAGTTAATCAAGGAAGAAGATTTGATGTTGGATATATTAAACATAAAAATGGCTTCGAAAGCAACCGAGTTGAAAGAGGTAATTGTCAATAAGAATCCAATTAATGCAGTATCACAAGGGATTTTAGCTAAGAATCCTATAAGCTATTCGCCTGCAGAAAGGCGATTGAGAACAGCTGGAGATTTCAAGCCTATTATGTTATTGAATTTGTTAGGGGGTACAATGCCACTAGATCCGCTGATAAACAAAATCAATGGAAGAACGAAACGGCTTAAGAAATTAGTTGTTTTGGAGCAAAAAGAACACAATATCAAATTGATTTCTAAAATTTATAATCAAGAATATTTTACTGTAAAACTAGGAATTCCAATTGATTATGTTAATGGTTTTAAATACTTTGTAGTGGAAAATGAAAATTTTTTGAAAGTTTTGGAATCCAAAAATGAAGAAAGAACTTCATTTTTTATGGTAGCATTAGCACAAGAATACAAAGACAAAATAAAACAATGAAAATTGACTGGAATAAAAAGACAAAACGGATAACAATCTAGATGAAAACAACAATAAAATTTCTTGGATTACTTTTATTTTGCCAGCTTAGTTAAAGTCAAAATGAAAACAGAAAGTCATTGCACGGTCAGTGTATAAATGAATCCGCCTTTGTAGATAATGGGTACGTTTTTAATATAAATTCAAAAACAAGAACCTTTATTAGTGACCAAGGTTTTTTTGATATTTTGGTGAAAGCCAAAGACACATTGTTGGTTTCAAGTCCTTCTTTTAAGTCTAAAAGAATTGTAATTCAGGACAAAGATTTTTTAAAACCTTTGTTTGTCGTTAATTTAGAAATACAAACTACGTTGTTAAACGAAGTAATTGTGAAGCGTAAAGCCGAAATAAAACCAATAACCGGAAATTCTCAGGGTATAGTGGATTTGAAATTTTTTGACGATGCGAAATCTTCGCCTATAAATAGAACGATGCCTTCTGATGGAAGTATAGAAAACGGAATGGATATTGTTAGAATATTTAAAATGGTTTCTAAGTTATTTAAGAATGATTCGGCACAGAAAACCGATTTAAATTCAAATGTAGATTTTTCGGACGTGGTTTCTAGGGGAATTGATAAATACTTTTTTATACATACATTGAAGTTAAAAAACGAAGAAATTGGACTTTTTCTAGATTATTGTGAGAATGATTCTAAGTCAAAGACTTTATTAAAACAAGAGGACGAATTTTTACTAATTGATTTTTTAATCACTAAGAACATAGAGTTTAAAAGAATTACTATTTTTGAAAAGTGAAATCGTCTCGATTCCTGAATACAATAAGATGGAAGAATGGAGATACCATATTCCGATATAAAAACAATTAGAAGCTTCGAATGAAAAAAACAATCTTAATTACTTTTTTTGGCCTATTATTTTTAACGATGACCTCTTTTAGTGTGCATAAATTTTATGTGGCACTCTATCAAATAAATTATGTTCCACAAAAGAAAATGCTTCAAATCACTGCTCGAATTTTTGTTGATGATTTGAATAGCGCAGTTGGTAAAAAGTATACTAAAAATATCAATATAGGCTCCGAAAATGAAACAGATGAAGATTTAATTTTGCTAAAAAAATATTTAAGCGAAAAGTTCTCTATAAAAATAAATGGTCATTCTAGACCTATGAATTTATTAAGTAAAGAAATGGAAGGAGATGTACTTATCTGTTATTTAAATATTAAGGAAGTTCCTAAAGTTAATTCAATCGAGGTTTACAATGCTATTAACATAGAAGGAAATTCTGAACAACAGAATATTATGCATTTTAATGTTTTTGGGGTAAAAAACACATTACTTTTTACAGAGTCCACAACAAAGGGAATGTTAAAATATGAATAAGTTGAGAAAAATTTGTTTTAAATTATTATTTTCACGCACTGATTAACCAGACTTTCACCTATGAAAAAATTTACATTATTATTACTTCTTCCCGCAATTTTATTTGCCCAAGAAAAAACGGCACCTGTTACGCCAAAACAAACAGGGAAATACGATACGAATAAATTTAGTCAAATGTATGATCTGTTAGCTACACCTAACATGTTTCGTACAGCTTCTGGAGCTCCTGGTCCAGCTTATTATCAGCAACAGGCTGACTACAAGATAAACATAGAGCTAGATGATAAAAATTCTAGATTAACTGGGTCTGAAACGGTTACTTATTACAATAATTCTCCAGATACTTTAGAGTATTTATGGGTACAGTTAGACCAAAATCAAGCTGCGAAAACGTCACAAACACCGCTGGCTGAAAGCCAAAGAATGGAACAAGTTTTTCCTGCTGGAAACTTCGTAAATAAGTTTTTAAAACAAGAACAAGAACGTGGTTTTAATATTGAGTTTGTTAAAGATGTTAAAGGAAATCCTTTATCCTATTCGATTAATCAAACTATGATGCGTATTAATTTAGCAACTCCAATGAAACCAGGAGAAAGATTTACTTTTTCTATAAATTGGTGGTATAACATTAATAACTATAGACAAGATGGTGGCCGTTCGGGCTATGAGCTATTCGAAAAAGAAGGAAACAAATTATATGTAATTGCTCAGTTCTATCCTAGGATGGCAGTTTACAATGATGTTGAAGGATGGCAGAATATGCAGTTCTGGGGAACAGGAGAATTTACGTTGCCTTTTGGGGACTTTGATGTAAATATTACCGTACCTGCAGATCATGTTATGGAAGCTACGGGAGAATTGATGAACAGAAGCGAAGTATTTACTGCTGAGCAGGTAAAAAGATATGAACTAGCAACAAAAACATTTGATAAGCCAGTAGTTATTGTTACGCAGGCAGAAGCTGAAGCGGCTGAGAAAGGTTTCTCAGACAAAAAGAAAACATGGAAATTTAGTGCTAAAAACGTAAGAGATTTTGGTATTGCTACTTCAAGAAAGTTTATTTATGATGCGATGGCAGTAAAACTAAATGAGAAAACGGTAATGGCTGTTTCTGTATATCCTAAAGAAGCAAATCCGCTTTGGGGAGAGACATCAACCAGAACTGTGGCGCATACTTTAAAAAGCTATTCAGCGCATACTTTTGATTATCCTTATCCTAAAGCAGTCTCTGTATCGGCTGAGGATCAAGGGATGGAATATCCAATGATTTGCTGGAATTACGGTCGTCCTGACGAAAAAGGAGTGACAAGTGATCGTATTAAAAACGGAATGATTGGCGTAGTAATACATGAAGTAGGACACAACTTCTTTCCTATGATTGTAAATTCTGATGAGCGTCAGTGGTCATGGATGGATGAAGGTCTTAATACTTTTATGCAATATATGGCTGAACAAGAAATGGGTACAAATTTTCCTTCTAGTCGTGGACCTGCAAGCAAAATTGTTCCTTACATGAGCGGAGATCAAAAATTCTTAGAACCTATTATGTCAAATTCTGAGACAATAGTACAATTTGGAGCTAATGCTTATGGTAAGCCGGCAACAGGTTTAAATATTCTTAGAGAAACAATTATGGGACGAGAATTGTTTGACCATGCTTTCAAAGTTTATGCGAACCGATGGAAATTTAAACATCCTACTCCAGAAGACTTTTTTAGAACTATGGAAGATGCATCTGCAGTAGATTTAGACTGGTTTTTCAGAGGGTGGTTTTACTCTACTGATTTTGTAGATATCGGTGTTAAAGAAGTAAAACAATATTACGTATCTGAGACAGCTACAAAGGAACTGAAAGATGCAGTAGTAAGAAGAGGACGTTTTGGTCAAGAAAAAGGACCTTTCGTATATTTAGTTCCAGGAACTAGCGAAGAATTGTCAGCTAAAAATAAGAAGGCATTAGCAATTGCAGATGTAAATTTATTATCAGAATATGTAAATCAAAATTTTTCTGCTGAAGACAAATCAAAATTAAAATCACCTAAGTTTTTCTACGAGGTAGAGTTTAATAAGCCAGGAGGGATGTTAATGCCAATCATCGTTGAGTTGACTTACGAAGATGACTCGAAAGAAACATTCAAATATCCAGCTCAAATTTGGAGAAAAAACAATGATACTGCTAAGAAAATTTATGCAACTGAAAAAGCAATCAAAAAGATTCAAATAGATCCAAAATTAGAAACAGCTGATATTGATGTAACTAATAACACTTGGCCTAAAGAAGAAGTGAAGTCTAAATTTGATTAAATAACGACATAAGATTAAAAAAGACTCTGAAAAGAGTCTTTTTTTTTATGAAAAAATTAAAAGTCAAAGATTCAAAATTAGGTATATTTGTAGCAATAAAAAATAAGAAATATGTTTGGCATAGGAGGAGGAGAATTAATTTTCATCATGTTTATAGTACTCATGCTTTTTGGGTCAGATAAAGTACCAGAAATAGCTCGTACCATGGGTAAAGCAATGGCGCAATTAAAAAATGCTACTAATGATATCAAAAGCGAAATTCAAAAAGGAGCAGAGGCTAATGGATTTGATTCACAAACATTAACTGATTTTAGAGGGAACATTACTTCACACATCAATAAAGCTAAGGATGATTTGTTGGGAGATACCTCTCAATTTACTGATATTACAGGAAATATTACTTCAGAAATTAATAAAGCCAAAGATAATTTGCTTGGCGACACATCTACTCAAATTGAAGCTACTAAAGAAATTATAGAAGATGTTGCTGGACCTATAAAACGCCAGATGTAATGTTAGAAAAATTACTTTCTTTAGACACAAAATTGTTTGTGTTTTTAAATGGATTAGGATCAGAAATGTTTGACGGACTCTGGTTACTCATTACTAAACAAAGCAACTGGATCCCCCTTTTTTTATTACTATTGTATGTTATTTTTAAAAAATTAGGAGCAAAACAAACATTGTATTTTCTATTGTTTGTGGCATTCTTGGTAACATTTACAGACCAAACGACAAATGTCTTTAAGAACGGATTTCAGCGTTTACGGCCTTGTAATAATCCTGAAATCAATTCCTTTATTCGAATAGTTCAAGTCAGAAACTCGTTTAGTTTTTTCTCAGGACACGCAGCAAATTCAATGGCAGTTGCTACATTTTTGTTTTTTAATTTTAAAGATAAAATCAAATTTTTTGGTCTTCTCTTTATTTGGCCTTTCATCTTTGCATATAGCAGGATTTATCTGGGATTACATTATCCATTAGACATTTTATCAGGCTATTTATTTGGATTTATTTCTGGTTTTCTGTTTTATGTTGTTTACAAAATAGCACAAGAAAGATATTTTCCACAACCTAAAAAGTTGTAGGAGCTATTTCCTGCTGTCCGCTGTATTCCCGATAAAAACAACTACGGCAAAAAGAGCCTTGTTTTTTAAGATCGGGAGATGCCGCTTCCATCAGGGCTAGGGTAGTTGTTTTTCACTAGCACTTTTAAACTAAAGAACTCTACTTACCGTCAATCCATCACGAATAGGTAACAAAACCGTTTCTACTCTAGGATCATTCTTTAATAATCGATTGTATTCCAGCAAAACTTTTGTACTCAAATCATTCGGTTGTAACGGTTCCAGAACTTTACCGCTCCACAACACATTGTCTGATAAAATAATCCCGCCTTTATTCATTTTTGGGAGAATTAACTCAAAATAGTTTCCATAGTTTTCTTTATCTGCATCTATAAAAACCAAATCAAATTTCAAATCAAGTGACGGAATAATATCAATTGCTTCACCTAGATGTTGAACAATTTGTGCTCCCCATGGTGATTTGTCAAAATGCTTGCGTTGAAAATCAACTAGCTCTTCTTTGATGTCAATCGTATGCAACTGACCGTTATCTTGCATGCCTTCGCACAAACACAATGCCGAATAACCGGTGTAAGTGCCAATTTCAAGAATATTTATAGGTCGAATCAATTTAGATAACATACTCAAAACTCGGCCTTGAAAATGGCCACTTAACATTCGAGGTAGCAAAATCTTCTGGTAGGTTTCTTTGTTTAATGCCGCTAGTAAAGCTGGCTCATTTTCGGAATGTTGCTCAATGTAATCTTCTAATTCTGGAGAAATGAAATGCATTTTTGATGTTTTTTTCAATAGTAAACAAAGTTATCAAATTATCAAATCAACAAATCAACAAATTGTCATTAAATTTGCACCATGGAAATCGAGAAAAAAGACATACGTTCCCTATCAAAAGAACAATTACGAGATTTTTTTGTTGCTAATAACGATAAAGCCTTTCGTGGTAATCAGGTTTACGAATGGTTATGGAGCAAAGGCGCTCATAGTTTTGAGGACATGACTAATGTTTCTAAAGGAACACGAATGATGCTCGAAACGCACTTTGTCATCAATCACATCAAAGTAGATACCATGCAACGCAGTGAAGACGGAACCGTAAAAAATGCAGTTCGTTTGCACGATGGTTTGGTAGTCGAATCGGTTTTGATACCTACAAATACAAGAACTACAGCGTGTGTTTCTAGTCAAGTGGGTTGTAGTTTAGATTGCAACTTTTGCGCTACAGCGCGATTAAAAAGAATGAGAAATCTGGAACCGGCTGAAATCTATGATCAGGTAATTGCCATTGATAAAGAAAGTCGTTTGTATTACAATCATCCATTGTCGAATATTGTTTTTATGGGTATGGGTGAGCCACTTATGAATTATAACAATGTTTTGAAAGCCATTGAAATGATTACGTCTCCAGAAGGTTTAGGAATGTCACCTAAACGTATTATGGTTTCAACTTCGGGAGTTCCTAAAATGATTAAAAAATTAGCTGATGATGATGTAAAATTCAAATTAGCAGTTTCGCTACACTCAGCAATCGACGAAATTCGTTCTAGAATTATGCCATTTAGCGCTAATTTTCCTTTGGTAGATTTACGTGAATCATTAGAATATTGGTATCGAAAAACAAAAAGTAAAATCTCTTACGAATATGTTGTTTGGAAAGATATCAACGACAATAAAGCCTCTATTGATGCTTTGGTAAAGTTTTGTAAATACGTTCCTTGTAAAGTGAATCTTATCGAATACAATCCTATTGATGACGGGGAGTTTCAACAAGCCTCCGAGGAATCTATCAATGCATACATAAAAGCACTTGAAGCAAGTGGAATTGTGGTCAAAGTACGCAGAAGCCGCGGAAAAGATATTGATGCTGCTTGTGGACAACTGGCCAATAAAGAAGCATAAAAATTTTTCTTCTCGAAAAGCATTCAAAAGAATGGCAGCAGTTGCAAGATTGCTGGCTAAAATTGTATCTTTGAAATCTAATGAATGTTACTTCACAAATAAAACAGCCCATTTTTAATGAAATGGAACTTTTTGAAAAAAAGTTCTACGAATCGATGACTTCGCAAGTGGCTTTGCTAAATAGAATCACGTATTATATCGTCAACAGGAAGGGCAAGCAAATGCGACCAATGTTTGTTTTTCTGACTGCTAAAATGGTTTCTGCTGGGATAGTAAATGAACGAACCTATCGCGGAGCTTGCGTTATTGAGCTGATACATACTGCAACGTTAGTTCACGATGATGTAGTAGATGATAGTAATCGCCGAAGAGGTTTTTTCTCTTTAAATGCGCTGTGGAAAAACAAAATTGCTGTACTAGTAGGGGATTATTTATTATCAAAAGGCTTGTTACTGTCTATAGATAACGGTGATTTTGATTTGCTTCGAATTATATCTGTCGCTGTACGCGAAATGAGCGAGGGCGAATTACTTCAAATTGAAAAAGCCCGAAGACTAGACATCACAGAAGATGTTTACTATGAAATTATTCGAAAAAAAACAGCTACCCTTATAGCTGCTTGTTGTGCTTTAGGTGCTCGTTCTGTAATTGAAAATGAGGAGCAAGTTGAAAAGATGCGCAAATTTGGCGAACTGATAGGCATGGCTTTCCAAATCAAAGATGATTTATTTGACTATACTGAGGAAGCCATTGGTAAACCAACCGGGATTGACATCAAAGAGCAAAAAATGACTTTGCCACTTATTCATGTCTTAAATACATGTACGTCAAAAGAGAAAAGTTGGCTAATCAATTCCATAAAAAACCACAACAAAGACAAAAAACGCGTCAAAGAAGTAATTGCATTTGTAAAAAACAACGATGGTTTGGTTTATGCCGAAGCAAAGATGGTTGCTTTTCAACATGAAGCGCTCTTGTTACTTCAAGAATTCCCTGAATCAGAATATAAAAGTGCTCTTATTTTAATGGTCAATTACGTTATTGAAAGAAAAAAATAATTTTTTTTAAAATAATTCACTCTCGCTAACTACCAATTTTATTGACTTTTTTGTTTTTTTAATTTTAAAATCAATTTTTTTCTATTCTAGATGCAACCTTTCTGCATTGTCAATCGTCTATGTTAATAGAGATGAGGTTCAATATGAAGAATCAATTGCAAAAGCAATGAAAAATATTGACGTTGAAATTGATTTTTGCCATTGCAACATTTTATGAAAGTAATCAACTTACATCACGAAGAAAAGGAACTAATCCGGTTGGCGGTCGAAAAAAATCGGCAGGCACAACAGCAGATTTACACCCAGTTTTCTCCAAAAATGTTAAGCGTTTGCCGCCAATACATAAAAGACATACGCCAGGCCGAAGATATAATGATTACTGCTTTTATGAAAGTGTTTACAAATCTGAAAAATTTTCAGTTTAAAGGAAGTTTCGAGGGCTGGATTAGAAGAATCATGGTTAATGAATGTATTTCTTTTATCAGAGTTGAAAAAAAGTTGAAATATAGTGAAGATGAAATCTATTTTGAAGAAAGTTTCAACAACATAGAAAGCCAATTTTCCATTGATGATATTCAATCTTTGATAGATAATTTACCAGACGGTTATAAAATGGTTTTTAATTTATATGCGATAGAAGGTTTTAAACACCATGAAATTGCAACTATGTTAGGGATTAATGAAGGCACATCAAAGTCGCAATTATCGCATGCTAGAAAAATGCTACAAGTACAAATTAGTACAATAAAAAATTATGAGTATGGAACCGAATAAATTTGAAATACAGATAAAAGAGCGGTTAAATGCTCGAGAAATCAAACCTTCGGCGATGGCTTGGGATAAGCTAGACAGCATGCTATCAGAGAAAGAGAAACAAAAAACTAAATTTCCATGGTTGTATATCGCAGCTAGTTTTGCAGGTTTCCTACTTATTGGAACTTTATTTTTTAATCAAAAAGAAAGTGTAAATGTAAATCAAGAGGATGGAGTCGTATTACAAAATTCAATAAATCAAGAAGATAATCTAACTACAAATGATACGTTACAAAATACAAATGCACTGCCAAATATCATAAAACATAGCATTCAAAAAGGTGTGGTTGCTTCCTCGTATCAAGCTCCCTCGCAGCAAAGTTCATTAAAATCAGAGAGGAATCAACTAGCTGCAGCCCAAATTAATACTTTTAAGAGTGATAGTTTAGCCGTTTTAGTAGCAAATAATAATCTCAATATAAAAACTAAAAATAAATACGTTTCGGCGGCATCACTACTGGCTGATGTGAGTAATACAGAACTAGAGTCATCAACTAGTTTGCAGACTACTCAGAAATCAAAAAGAGCAAATACGGTTTCTCCACAGAATTTATTATCGGATGTAGAAACTGAGATGAGCCAAACCTTTAGAGAGTCTGCCATAAGTAAGTTTAATAAAAATTACAATGCTATAAAAACAGTTTTGGCCAACAGAAATTACGAAAAAGAATAATCAATCATCAATCAAAAATCGAACATTATGCAAAAAATCATTTTAATCACAGTACTATTTTTATCAGCCATTTTGATAAAAGCAAATGCGCAAGAAAAAGGAGCTTACAAAGATATTCTAGACTGGACTTACTGGCAACCTGTGTCACCAAAATATGAAATGAGTCTTGAAAAGAGCTCAGAACTCAAAGAAGAAAATATTTTGACTATTAGATCGGTTAAAAGTAAAATCAATGGTTTTGGGACGATTATGAAAACAATAAAATCGGACTTGTATTTGGGGAAAACAATTAAAATGTCAGGATACGTAAGGTGTGAAAATGTTAAATCTTGGTCTGGTTTATGGATGCGTGTGGACTATTATGATGTTGCCGTTTTTGCTTTTGATAACATGCGAAGAAGACCCATAAAAGGCACCAAAGATTGGGCTAAATATGAAATTGTGTTGCATGTCCCAGCTGAGGCTACTGCAATTACGTATGGTATTTTGTTAAATGAAACTGGTCAAGTTTGGTTTAAAAACGTTGTTCTTGAAGTTGTAGAGGATACCGTTGAGGAAACGGGGCAAATCAAAGGTCAAGACCACAAATCAATTGCATTTGAGACCAGAGCTAAAGCAATTGGTAACGAAATTAAGTCAATAACAAGTTCAGAAAAAAATGCGCTAAAAAAAGAGATTGAACAAATTGATAAAGATTTGGATAATAAAGTAATTACTGAGGAACAAGCGGATGATTTAAAGTTAAAGAAAGCAGCCGTTCACGCCGCAAATATTGATTCTAAAGTTAGTGTTCAAGAAGAAAAACTCAACCAGCTTGTACAAGATAAAGTGGATGGAAAAGTGCAGGACGCTAAGGATAATAAAAGAGGCGGCAGAATGGTTATTTTTGGGACTAATTCTGAAGAGCTTGGTCCTAATCAAACAGAGATCAACATTTCTTCGATGAAAGTCTACAATGGACAAGAGGACAAGGAAGAACGCCAATCCAAAAGGACCACCTCTCAATTTGTTTTTGCTGCAGGTTTAAATAACGTAATTACTGATGGTGAAGTAAAAGATTCTGATTTTAGATACCTAGGTTCTCATTTTTATGAAATTGGCGTTTCTTATAATTCAAGACTTTTTAACAATTCTAACTTATTGCACGCTAAATACGGTTTGTCAGTAATGTACAATAACTTGCGCCCTACAAACAATCGTAGTTTTGAGGTGAATGGAAATCAAACTAGTTTGACATTGAATCCTATTGAATTAAATGATTCTAGATTTAGAAATGTGAGCTTAGTGTTTCCATTGCATTTAGAATTTGATTTTACAAAGCCAGAGGTCAAGAACGACAAAACCTATTTTAAATCTCATCAAAGTGTTAGAGTAGGATTGGGCGGTTACGCAGGAATAAACGTGAAAACGAAACAGATTTTACAATATGAAAATTCAGATTTAAAATCAACTGAAAAGACAAAAGGAGATTTTAACACCAGTGATTTTGTCTACGGATTAAGCACTTACATAGGGTATAAAGCTACAAGTTTGTACTTGAAATACGATTTAAATCCATTGTTTGAGGACAATACTGTCAAGCAAAATAATGTTTCTCTAGGTTTGCGTTTTGATTTTAATTAATTACAAATAGTATTTTAGTAGCATAAAAAAGCACTTTGTAAAGAAGTGCTTTTTTGTTTTTTAGATTGCGAATTATCCAATTTGATTTGTGTAATTTTACATTTTTCAATCCTTAAATATTTTATTCAACTTGATTTCAAAAGCTACAATTGATACTGTTTATGAAACTGCTCGTGTAGAGGAGGTTATTGGTGAATTTGTTCATTTAAAAAGAGCAGGAAGTAATTATAAAGGCTTAAGTCCTTTCTCTGAAGAGCGTTCGCCATCATTTATGGTTTCGCCGGCAAAGGGAATTTGGAAAGATTTTAGTTCTGGAAAAGGCGGAAATGCGGTTGCTTTCTTGATGGAACATTCTCATTTTACGTATCCAGAAGCCATTCGGTATTTAGCCAAAAAATACAATATTGAAATTGAAGAAACAGAGCAAACAGATCAAGAAAAAGCACTAACAGATACTCGAGAAAGCATGTATTTGGTATCGGAATTTGCCAAAACGTATTTTCACAACACGCTTTTAAATTCAGAAGAGGGTAAAGCCATCGGATACTCTTACTTTAAGGAAAGAGGTTTTACAAGTGAAACCATCAAAAAATTTAGCTTAGGATATTCACCTGAAAGTTGGGATGCGTTTACAAAAGAAGCTCTTGGCAAAGGATATAAATTAGAATTTTTAGAAAGTACAGGACTTACAATCCCAAGAGACGATAGGCCTTTTGACAGGTTCAAAGGACGTGTGATGTTCCCTATTGAAAGCATGTCGGGAAGAGTTTTAGGTTTTGGAGGACGTATCTTAACCAATGATAAAAAAGCGGCAAAATACTTGAATTCACCCGAAAGTGAAATTTATCACAAGAGTAAAGTGCTGTATGGTATTTTTCAAGCCAAACAATCCATTGCAAAACTGAATAATTGTTATTTAGTTGAAGGATATACTGATGTAATTCAATTCAATCAATCGGGTATTGAGAACGTTGTTGCCTCTTCTGGAACAGCATTGACGCCAGATCAAATCCGTTTAATAAATAGATTAACAAAAAACATTACGGTCCTTTTTGACGGTGATGCGGCTGGTTTAAGGGCTTCTATTCGCGGAATCGATTTGATTCTTGAAGAAGGAATGAATGTAAAAGTATGCACTTTTCCTGATGGAGAAGACCCGGATAGTTTTGCAAAAAAAACTTCTTACGAAGATTTAGTTTTATATCTTGAAAATAATGCTAAAGATTTCATTCAATTTAAAGCATCACTTTTGATGAATGAAGCTAAGAATGATCCCATAAAAAAAGCCGATTTGATTCGGGATATGGTAATCAGTATTTCGAAAATTCCGGATAGAATTCAACGCGAAATTTATATCCAAGAATGTTCTCGAATTATGGATATCTCCGAGCAAGTTTTAGTGAGTACTTTAGCGCAATTGGTACAAAAAGATATAAACGAGGTTGGAAAAAAACAAAAAACAGAGCAAAAAGCTTTTGAAGTTGTAAAAAACGAAAATCCTGTTGAAGCTGAAAAAGTTGATGTTTTATATCGATTGGAAAGAAAAATAATTGAAATTCTTTTGTTATATGGAAATAAAGTAGAAGAATTTGAAGATATATTTTTGAGAACTAACGAGGAAGGGGAAATAGAAACCGTTACCGAGAAAAAAGAATATAAAGTGTATCAACGCATCTATCTTAGTTTACAGGAAGATGAAGTTGAATTAGCAAATCCATTATTTAGAGATATTTTTAATGATTTAATTAACTATTATCATCAGAATGAAAGTTTCAGTTTAGAGCAATATTTAATGCATTTACAGGTTGATTTTGCACAGGAAGTAACTGACATCCTAATGGAGGACGAACGAGTTGTTCTTCACGATTGGGTAGGACAAAATATTTTTCCGAAATCAAAAAGTGATACAATAAGTCAAAATGTATCCGAAACGATTTTAACTCTAAGATGGTATTTAGTAGGTAAAATCATTGAAGAACTAAAAAGCTCCATATCATCTGAACCGAGTTCAGACAATACAGAGTCTTTATCTTTAATAATGGATTATAATATTTTAATCCACTCTTTTTCCAAAAAATTAGGAAGAGTAATGTCTAGGTATTATTAGACGATCTCTAATTTTTTAGCTTTGTCTACTAAATCCACTAGATTTGTAACGTTTAGTTTGGTTAATAATCGCAATTTGTAAGTGCTAATGGTTTTTTCATTAAGATTTAAAATATCAGCAATTTCATGATTCTTTTTCCCACCACTTAAATAACGTAGAACTTCTACCTCACGGTTGGAAAGTTTGCGGTATAAACGTTCGCTTTTACTTTGTTTTGCAATTAAGGCTAAGTTTTTCTTCACGGTTTCGTTCATGATAATCTTACCTTGGGAGACTTTGATAATTGAAATCCCTAAAGTTTCAAGCTTTTCTGATTTATGCACAAAGCCAGATACTCCGGCTTTTATGGCATTTGGCGCATAAATTTGTTCTGAAAGCCCACTGAAAACAATAATTTTAGTTTTTGGAAAGTTTTTTAAGATTGCTTTAACCTCAAAAATACTGGAAAGACCTTCCAGCTCCAAATCTAATACTAATACATCAATGTCTTTTGTTTGAAGAATATCCCTTACCATCAAGAAATTGCCGACATTGGCAACAATTGAGATGTCCGCATTATCTTTAAAGTAAGATTTTACTCCAAAATGCACAACAGGATAATTATCGGCTATACATACTTTAATCATAATTTTAAATTTTTAGAATTGTTTGTAATTGGAAATGTAAAATTAATAAATAAATTCTGTAATTAATTGTAAATCAATATAAAATATTACTTCTTTATCATTTAGTGATCAAACAAACGGGAATTGGTGTCATTTTATGTTGATTAATGGTGTTTAGTCGCTTATAAATTTCGAAAACAATTTTTTCTCGTCCTGAAAAGTCTTCAGCTGACTTACCAGCTTCATTTGCAAGCATCGCCCATTCTAATTCATCATAACTAGCTCCTAACTGATCTTCATCGCTACGGTCGTCGCCAAATAGTCCGTCAGTTGGTGATGCATTTAAAATAGACTCTGGAACTTGTAAATAACTGCCTAAAAGAAACACCTCTGACTTCATTAAATCAGCAATTGGACTTAAGTCTACTCCACCGTCACCATATTTTGTATAAAAACCTACCCCAAAATCTTCTACTTTATTTCCAGTTCCGGCAACTAAAAAAGAATGAATCCCCGCAAAGTAATACAGTGTAGTCATTCTCAGTCTTGCTCGAGTATTGGCAAGTGATAGATGAAGTTTTGCTGTATCTGTCACATCTGGCACTACTGTTTTAAAAGTTTCAAAAACAGAGGTCAAATCAGCTTCAATACTAGATACGTTTGGGAATCTTTTTTTTAATTGTTCAATATGCTCCCGTCCACGAGTTACATGACTTTGCGCCTGATGGATGGGCATTTCAACGCATAAAACTTTTAATCCTGTTTGTGCACACAATGTTGAGGTAACTGCTGAATCTACGCCTCCGGAAATCCCAATTACAAAACCATTTACTTTTGCATTTTCTGCATAAGTTTTTAACCAATTTACAATGTGGTCATTTACTTTTTCAACTTGAAATGTGCTTTTTTTAGTCATAATAGTTTACGTTTTAAAAATCAGGAATGTATATTTGCAAAACCAATTTGTTGAGTATTTGTTTCCTCAGATTTTCTGAAACAAATTTAATTAATATATATGAAAAAATATCTGTTTCTTGTAGCCTTTTGTCTCTTTATTTTATCCTGTGATAAGAAAAGCAAAGTAGAAAGTGCCGTTACAGCAATTCCTTTAGAAATAAAAGTAGAACGCTTTGATAAAATATTTTTTGAAACTCCTCCACAAGATTTAGAAAAAGTAAAAAAACAGTTTCCATTTTTTTTTCCTCCAGGAAATGACAATAGTGTTTGGTTAGAGAAAATGCAAGATCCTTTATGGAGAGAGTTGTACACGGAAGTTCAAAAAAAAT
Source organism: Flavobacterium glaciei (assembly GCF_003350545.1). Taxonomy (GTDB): domain Bacteria; phylum Bacteroidota; class Bacteroidia; order Flavobacteriales; family Flavobacteriaceae; genus Flavobacterium; species Flavobacterium glaciei. The sequence goes on along the minus strand of NZ_QQBA01000007.1, from coordinate 49,312 downwards.
ACGGTGATTTTAAGCCCGTAAAAATGGAGTTAGAAACACTTTTTAAGCATGTCAAATATTACTTCCCTAAGACTAAAACACCTAAGGTAATTACTGTAATCTCTGAGATGGATTATAAAAATAAAGCCATTTATGCAGACAGTTTGGTAGTAATTTCCCTTGAATTGTACTTAGGGAAAAATCATAAGTTTTATCAGTTTCCAAATTATCTGAAACAAAATTTTGAGGAAAGACAAATTGCACCTGACGTAGTATCAAGTTTTTCGGCACGAAATATTACACCTGTTTTAGAAAAAGATTTAATAAGTCAGATGATTTATTCAGGAAAACAATTGTACTTAAAAGACTTACTTTTGCCGGATTATACCGATGCTGAAAAAATGGGATATACTCCAGAACAGATAATTTGGTGTCAAGAAAACGAAAGTTATATGTGGCGTTATTTTATCGAAAAAGAAATGCTTTACAGTAATGATCAAAAGTTAATTTCCCGGTTTATTAATCCAGCTCCATTTTCTAAATTTTATTTGGAAATTGATAATGATTCACCAGGTCAGGTTGGTGCTTGGATAGGATGGCAAATGGTACGTTCTTATATGAATAATAACGAAGTGCCTTTAGTAGATTTATTAAAAACTAGTGCGAAAGAAATATTTGTTAAATCAAAATACAAACCCAAAAAGTAATGTCAAATAAAAATACATCAGAAATTAAGTTTCTAATTGAGTTAGATGAAAATCGTGTTCCTGAAAAATTAATGTGGTCTGCCAAAGACGGTGGAGTAGAACAGGAAGAGGCTAAAGCAATAATGTTGTCTATCTGGGACAGCAAGGCAAAAGAGAGTATGCGAATTGATTTGTGGACTAAAGATATGCCGGTAGATGAAATGAAAATATTCTTTCATCAGACTCTAGTGGCGATGTCTGAAACATTTAAACGTGCTACTGATGATGAAAAAATGGCGGATACCATGAAAGATTTCTGCGATTATTTTGCTGAAAAATTGGATTTAACGAAATAGAGTTGATTTTAATTAAAACAAAAAACCCAAAAATTAAATCTAAATTTTTGGGTTTTTTGTTTATTAGTTAGCGTTTCTAAAACTGGCTATTGTTCTTGAATACTTCTTGATTTACCTCGTCAATATAAGAAAGTAACTCTTCTTTTCCAGTTGATTCTGTGGCGGAAGTAACAAAATATTGAGGCATTTCGGCCCAATTGTTTGCGAACATTTTCTTTTTGTAAGCTGCAATATGAGAGTCGATTTTTACTTTACTTATCTTGTCGGCTTTGGTGAAAACGATACAAAAAGGGATTTCACTTTCGCCCATGTATGACATAAATTCAATATCTATGGTTTGCGCTTCATGACGAATGTCAATCAAAACAAAAGCACAAACTAATTGTTCTCTAGTTTCGAAATAATCAGTAATAAATTCCTGAAAAATTGATTTCGTTTTTTTAGAAACCTTAGCGTAACCGTAACCTGGTAAATCTACAAGAAACCAATTGTTATTAATCAAAAAATGATTAATTAATTGTGTTTTTCCTGGTCTTCCGGATGTTTTAGCTAACTTTTTATGATTCGTTAGCATATTTATCAAAGAGGACTTCCCTACATTTGATCGGCCTATAAAAGCGTATTCCGGCAAAAAGTCCTTAGGACATTTGGCTACATCGGAGTTGCTGATAACAAATTCGGCAGTATTAATTTTCATTTTTCTGAGTGTAAAATTCTCCTACTAGGATTAGTGTAAAGATAAGTGTGTGTTTGTTAACCAATCCTCTAACAAACGATTAAATTCTTCAGGATGTTCCATCATCGCAGCATGTCCACATTTATCTATCCAGTACAAGGTAGAATTAGGTAATAATTTATTGAATTCTTCTGCAACATCAGGAGGTGTAACTTTGTCGTTTTTCCCCCATATTATACAGGTTTGGACATGCATTTTTGGCAAATCTTTTGCCATGTTATGACGAATCGCACTTTTTGCAATTGTCAGTGTTTTTATTAATTTTATTCTGTCATTTACAGATTCGTAAACTTCATCAATAAGTTCTTTTGTAGCTACTTTAGGATCGTAAAATACATCTTCAGCTTTCTTCTTTATGTATTCATAATCACCTCTTTTAGGATAACTATCACCCATCGCACTTTCGTAAAGACCAGAGCTACCGGTTATTACAAGTCCAGCTACTTTCTCAGGATACATTTTAGTATGGTATAATGCAATATGACCACCTAATGAATTTCCTAAAAGAATTACTCTGTCTAACCCTTTGAATGTGATGAAGTCTTTAACATATTTTGCAAAACTCTTCACATTGGTTTTTAAAATGTTCTGAGTGTATATTGGTAGATCTGGAATGATTATTTTATATCCTTTTGTAGAGAAGTAATTTGCAACAGCGTCAAAGTTGCTAAGTCCACCCATTAGTCCATGTAAAATGACAATTGGAGTTCCTTCACCAGCTTCATAATAGCTATATCTACCTTCTTTTTTGTAGTGTTTTTCCATTTTTTTAGAATACGGATTTTCCATTTTGACAAATATAGGATTTAATAAATAAAAAAGAATTTTTAGAACAATTTTTAATTGTAAAATTATGCTAATCATCATAAAAATTCAGGTTCCTCTATTTGCTTGATCGAGCTGCTTATTATAATTTTTCAAAATTAGTTACTGCAATTTTAAATTGAAATTTCGGTGTACAAGACCTCTTTTTTTTCAATAACATCATCTTTCTTCTAAATAAAACAAAAATGAGCTAAAGTTCTGACTGTCCAAAAATTAAGTGTTTTTATTCTAAAGTGGTTAAACTTATTAACAAAGTGGGATATAGTGGTAAATTGTGGTAATATTTTTTATATTTTTGCTCTACTATCATTTTAAAACTTTTTGATTGGACACAATTATTGGAACATATGAATGTAAAGTCGATGCTAAAGGGAGGTTGTTGTTGCCAGCTCCCTTAAAAAAGCAATTGGCTGCTTCACTTCAAAACGGTTTTGTTTTGAAGCGTTCCGTGTTTCAGCCTTGTTTAGAGTTGTATCCTATGAGTGAATGGGATTTGATGATGCAAAAAATCAATAAACTGAATCGGTTTGTGAAGAAAAACAATGATTTTATCCGCAGGTTTACTGCTGGGGTTAAAGTGGTTGAAATAGATGCTTTAGGTAGGTTGTTAGTACCAAAAGATTTGGTGGTATTTGCTAGTATTGCTAAGGAAGTTGTCTTTTCATCGGCAGTGAATATTGTTGAGATTTGGGATAAAGATTTATATGAAAAATCAATAAATGGTGAAGATGTTGATTTTGCAGATTTGGCAGAAGAAGTAATGGGAAATATAAATGACGACGACAATGGAATATCATAATCCGGTTTTGCTTCAGGCATCAGTAGATGGTTTAAATATTAAGCCAGACGGCATTTATGTTGATGTGACTTTTGGCGGTGGGGGACATTCGAAAGAAATATTGAAAAGACTCGGACCAAACGGGAAGCTATTTGCTTTCGATCAGGACGAAGACGCTTTAGCAAATGCCTTATCTGATGAAAGATTTACGCTGATTAATGAGAATTTCCGTTTTATAAAACGGTTTTTGCGTTTTTATGGGATAAAAAGTGTTGATGGTATCTTGGCCGATCTAGGGGTTTCATCTCATCAGTTTGATGTTCCTGAAAGAGGTTTTTCTACTCGTTTTGATGCTGGCTTGGATATGAGAATGAGTCAAAAAAATGATTTGAACGCCTACCGGGTTGTCAATGAATATGACGATGCTAATTTGAAAAGGGTGTTTTTAGATTATGGTGAATTGAAAAATGCACCTGCTTTGGCCAGAACAATCATAGAAGCCAGAGAGGAGCAACCAATCAAGACTACTGATGAATTAAAAGAAGTTTTGGCGAGATTTTTACCGGAAAGAGTTAGGAATAAAATATTGGCTCAGATTTATCAAGCTATCCGAATTGAAGTGAATCAGGAAATGGATGTTTTGAAAGAGTTTTTAGAACAATCCTTAGAAATATTGAATCCAAGCGGGAGATTAAGTGTGATTTCATATCATTCATTAGAAGATCGTTTGGTAAAAAGATTTATGAAAAACGGAATGTTTGAAGGAGAACCAGAACGAGACTTTTTCGGAAATTTTTCAGTGCCATTTAAAACTGTTGGGAAATTAATTGTTCCGGATAACGCTGAAATAAAAGAAAACAATAGAGCAAGAAGTGCTAAATTAAGAATTGCAGAGAAGATCTAATTAGTCATAAAAATGAAAAACGGAGTTTACAGCCTATTGAAAGCGAGGTTTCTTATAAATGATGATGCGGTAAAAAACTGGCGGTTTATTGTTTTTGTAATACTACTAGCGATTGTTATGATTGCTAATACACAGCGATTTGAGCAAAAAGTTTTTCGGATTGCTGAGTTGACAAATCAGGTTAAAGAATTGCGTTCAGAATTTGTGGATAGACGTTCAGAATTAATGAAATTAAAAATGGAATCGACTGTTTCTGAAAAAATGATAGAAAAAGAAATTTTTCCCTCAACAGTCCCTCCGGTAAAAATAAAGGTTAAAAAAGAAGAAGAAAAAAGCTTTTTCAAAAAAATATGGCAGTAGAAGATAAATACATATCGTACAGAATTTATCTGGTTGCATTCGCTATCTTATTGATGGCTATTGCGATTGCTGTTAAGTTGACAAATATTCAATGGGTCGAAGGGGATTATTATAGAAAATTAGCCAAAGAAAGAACCGTTAAGAATTTTGTGATTCCAGCTAATAAAGGAAATATTTATTCAGCTGATGGGAGTCTTTTAGCTACTTCCATTCCTAATTATGAAATACGTTTTGACGCAGTTGCACCAAAGGCCGAATCTTTTGAAAAAAATGTTAAGTCATTGTCAGATTCATTGGCAATAGTTTTAGGGAAACCATCTAATTTTTTTGAAAACGAATTACGAAAAGCAAGAGCTAATAAAAATAGGTATTATTTAGTTGCGCGTAAATTAAGTTATACCCAGTATTCTAAAATAAAAAGTTTTCCATTGTTCAATTTAGGAGCTTACAAGGGCGGAATTATAATTGAACAAGAAACCGTAAGAGAGCACCCAATTGGTAAAATTGCTGAAAGGACCATTGGTTACGATAAAATTGACGAAAGTGGTCAACTAAAACGAGTTGGAATAGAAGGCGCCTTCGGAAAATATCTAAATGGGAAAGACGGAAAAATTTTAAAACAAAAAATTGCAAAAGGGCAGTGGAAACCCATTCGAGATGTAAACGAAGTTGATCCGCAGGATGGATACGATGTAATTTCAACTATTGATGTTTACATTCAAGATATTGCTCATCATGCTTTGTTGAAGCAATTAGAAGAATATGGAGCCGAACACGGTTGTGTGGTGGTTATGGAAACTAAAACAGGTCGGGTTAAAGCGATTTCAAATTTGGGAAGGGACGTAAAATCAGGCAATTATTATGAAACTATAAATTATGCTGTTGCTGAATCTCACGAGCCAGGTTCTACATTCAAATTGGTAGATATGATCGCGCTTTTGGATGACAACAAAGTCGATACATCTAAGGTTTACGATAGTCATGGTGGGGTTGTAACTTACAGAGGTGACAAAGTTCGTGATTCGCACGAAGGCGGATATGGAAAAATTTCGCTTGGAAAAGGCTTTGAAGTTTCTTCTAATACTATTTTAGTTCAAGCAGTTGTAGAAAATTATAAAAATAATCCACAACAATTTATAGATAGAATAAATAAAATGGGTTTAAACAAACCTCTTGGATTGCCATTTCAAGGAGAAGGAAAACCTATTGTACATCAAACATCGGATAAAAATTGGAATCCTAATATTTTACCATGGATGGCTTTTGGCTATAGTGTTGCCATGACACCTTTGCAAACTTTGACTCTGTATAATGCTGTTGCAAATAACGGAGAAATGGTAAAGCCACAGTTTGTTTCAGAAATTAAAGAATGGAATAAGACCATCAAGAAATATGATAAACAAATCATTAATCCGAAGATTTGTTCTGATGGAACAATCAAAAAATTAAAAGCTTTGTTATCAAATGTGGTAAAAAGAGGAACAGGTGCAAAATTATACTCTAAAGATTTCTCTATGGCAGGAAAAACAGGGACAGCACAGGCTAATTATGGAAAAAATGGTGGAAATGACAAACATTATATTTCATCTTTTGTAGGTTTTTTTCCGGTGGAACAGCCTAAATATTCATGTATTGTTGTTGTTCATGCACCTAATACATCTAAGAACAATTATTATGGTGCAGATGTTGCTGGGCCAGTTTTTAAGAGAATTGCGCAAAAAATTTTCACCGATGCGCCATCTACTAATGAAATTAAAAATCTAAATAGGAAGATTGCAAAACAAGAGAATAATTACGATTCTTATTTTGTTAAATCAGGAAAGAAGTTACAATTTATTCCAAATGTGAAAGGAATGTCTGGAATGGATGCGGTTGCTTTATTAGAGAATTTAGGTATAAAAGTTAAGGCAGTTGGAGTTGGTAAAGTGAAAAAACAATCGCTTGCTCCGGGAGAGAATATTGTAAAAAATACAACTATACTATTGGAATTATCATGAGTATACTAAAAGATATATTATACAAAGTCGCTATCGAAGCCGTAAAAGGTTCGACGGATATTGCTATTAATACAATCGATTTTGATTCTAGGAAAATTAGGACAAATGATGTTTTTGTAGCTATTCGTGGTTCTATTTCTGATGGTCACGATTTTATAGAAAAAGCTATTCTTCAAGGTGCTATTGCAGTTGTATGCGATACTTTTCCGGAGAATATTGCTAAAGGAGTAACCTATGTTCAAGTTAAAGACACGAATTCTGCATTAGCATTTATGGCTGCTAATTATTTTGGAGATCCATCTCAAAAATTAAAATTGGTAGGAATTACTGGAACTAATGGTAAAACTACCATTGCTTCTTTATTGTATCAATTGTTTAAAAAGGCAGGTTTTAAAGTAGGATTACTTTCGACAGTTAAAATATTGGTTGACGAAATAGAATATAAAGCGACTCATACTACTCCAGATTCAATTACGATAAATCATTTTCTGGCTGAAATGGTCGAAAACGGGATTGAGTATTGTTTTATGGAAGTGAGTTCACATGGAATTCATCAAAAAAGAACCGAAGCATTGCATTTTGTAGGTGGAATTTTCACTAATTTGTCTCACGATCATTTGGATTATCACCCAACATTTGCAGAATACAGAGATGTAAAAAAAACATTTTTTGATTATTTACCCAAAACAGCCTTTGCCCTTTCAAATATTGATGATAAAAATGGGCAAGTGATGTTGCAGAATACGGCGGCTAAAAAACTGACCTATGCCTTAAAATCATATGCTGATTTTAAAGCACAAATCCTAGAAAATCAATTATCAGGTTTGTTATTGAAAATAAATGGAAATGAAGTTTGGGTCAAACTGATAGGGACTTTTAATGCTTATAATTTATTGGCAATTTACGGTACTGCTGTTGAGCTTGGAATAGATAGTTTGGAAGTACTTAGATTGTTATCCGATTTAGAAAGTGTCTCGGGTCGTTTTCAATATATCGTTTCGACCTCAAATATTACAGCGATTGTGGATTATGCACATACGCCAGATGCCCTTGAAAATGTACTGAAAACCATTAATGACATTCGTACAAAAAACGAACAATTAATCACGGTTGTAGGTTGTGGTGGTAATAGAGATAAAACCAAGCGACCAATTATGGCTAGTATAGCGTCGGATTTGAGTAATAAAGCAATTTTCACTTCTGATAATCCAAGAAATGAAGATCCAGAAGTCATTATTGCTGAAATGGAACAAGGTGTAGCCTCTCAGAATTTTAAAAAAATGTTGACTATAACTGATAGGAAGCAAGCCATCAAAACAGCATGTCAATTGGCTCAGCCTAATGATATTATTTTAATTGCCGGAAAAGGGCATGAGACTTATCAAGAAATAAATGGTATTCGTCATGATTTTGACGATATGAAAATAGTTAAAGAAATATTAGAACAACTCCATAAATAGAAAAATATGCTGTATTACTTATTTGAATATTTAGACAAAATATTAGATGTTCCTGGAACAGGTGTTTTTCAGTACATCACTTTTAGATCTGCATTAGCATTAATGCTTTCTTTGTTATTGTCTACAATTTATGGAAAAAGAATAATCCGTTTTCTGCAAAGACAACAAGTAGGAGAAACCGTTCGTGAGCTTGGGTTAGCAGGTCAAAACGAGAAAGCGGGTACGCCAACAATGGGAGGGCTAATTATCATATTTGCCACTTTAGTTCCTGTAGTGCTTTTTGCAAAACTGCATAACATATATATCGTTTTGTTGATTGTAACCACACTTTGGATGGGAACAATTGGTTTTATCGATGATTATATCAAAATTTTCAAGAAAGATAAAGAGGGTCTTAAAGGGATATTTAAAGTTTTTGGTCAAGTAGGTCTTGGTTTAATTGTAGGTACTGTCCTTTATTTTAGTCCTGGTGTAACGGTTCGTACAGATACCTCTACATCAGATATTTTTAAAGAGCCTACAGAAACTGTGATTATGCCTGCATCCGTGGAAGTGAAATCTACGGCAACTACGATTCCTTTCTTTAAAAATAATGAATTTGATTATGCTGAATTATTAGCTTGGACAGGTGAAGGACACGAAAAATGGGCTTGGTTGATTTTTATTCCTGTTGTTATTTTTATTATTACGGCAGTTTCTAACGGTGCTAATTTAACAGATGGTATTGATGGACTTGCCGCAGGAACTTCAGCTGTTTCAGTTTTAGCGTTAGGAATATTTACGTTCGTTTCAGGAAATATAATTTTCTCTAATTACTTGAATATTATGTACATCCCTAATTCGGGGGAAATGACAGTTTTTATTGCTGCATTTGTAGGTTCATTGATTGGGTTTCTTTGGTATAATTCTTATCCTGCATCGGTATTTATGGGGGATACAGGTAGTTTGACTATTGGTGGAATTATCGCTGTTTTGGCAATTGCTGTTCGAAAAGAAATGCTGATTCCTTTATTATGCGGAATTTTTCTGGTCGAAAACTTATCAGTTGTTTTACAAGTAAGTTATTTTAAATATACCAAGAAACGCTTTGGCGAAGGCCGAAGAATATTTCTAATGTCGCCTTTACATCATCATTATCAGAAGAAGGGCTATCACGAAAGTAAAATCGTAACACGTTTCTGGATTGTTGCTATTATGCTCGCCATATTATCAATTGTTACTTTAAAACTAAGATAACATGAGACTAGTGATTTTAGGTGGAGGAGAGAGTGGTGTAGGTACTGCTATCTTGGGCAAGAAAAAAGGTTATGAAGTTTTTGTCTCTGATTTTGGAAAGATAAAAGCAAATTACAAAGAGGTTCTTATCATTAATGGAATAGCTTGGGAAGAAGAAAAGCATACTGAAAATCTGATTCTGAATGCTGATGTAGTCATGAAAAGTCCCGGAATTCCTGATAAATCTCCAATAGTAAAAAAGCTTATTGAAAATGGAATTCCAGTATTGTCTGAAATTGAATTTGCGGCACCATTTACAGATGCAACCATAATAGGCATAACTGGTAGTAATGGAAAAACAACTACGACAATGTTAACCTACCATTTGCTAAAGTCAGCTGGATTAAATGTAGGATTGGGTGGAAATATTGGAAAAAGTTTTGCTTGGCAAATTGTAGATAATAAATATGACTTGTATGTGCTGGAGTTGAGTAGTTTTCAGCTCGACGGAATAAAAAATTTCAAACCGCATATTGCCATTATTACGAATATCAGTCCTGATCATTTAGACCGATACGAATACAAATATGAAAATTACATCGATGCAAAGTTTAGAATTACGATGAATCAAACCGAGGAAGATTACCTCATTTATGATGCCGATGACGAGGCCATTGCAGGATGGTTTAAAACACATACAACAAAAGCTAAATTAATTCCTTTTTCATTGACAAAAACTTTCAGCGAAGGAGCTTATATAAAAAACAACAAAATGGAAATTTCAATCAATCAAGAAGAGTTTACAATGGACACAGAACATATTGCCTTAGAAGGAAAACATAACATGAAAAACGCAATGGCAGCAACCTCTGTGGCAAAATTGATGCAGATTAGAAAATCTACAATACGTGAAAGTTTATCTAATTTTCAGGGAGTAGAACACCGTCTTGAAAAAGTTTTGAAAATTCAAAATGTGCAGTACATAAATGATTCAAAAGCCACTAATGTAAACGCTACTTTTTTTGCATTAGATAGCATGAATACACCTACAGTTTGGATTGTGGGAGGTGTTGATAAAGGAAATGATTACAACGAATTGATGTCATTAGTTCGTGAGAAAGTAAAAGCAATCATTTGTCTTGGTGTAGATAACAAAAAAATCATTGATGTTTTTGGTAACGTGGTCGACATGATGATTGAAGTTTCTAATATGAATGATGCTGTAAAGATGGCGCAACGATTATCAGAGAAAGGTGATACTGTTTTATTATCTCCAGCTTGTGCTAGTTTCGATTTATTCGAAAGCTACGAAGACAGAGGGAAGCAATTCAAACAAGCAGTTAAGAATTTATAGAAAAGTTTAATGTTTAAAGTCTAAGGTTGAGCAACTTTAAACTTTAAACAAAATGAAACTTTAAACAAATAAAAAATGAAACAACTAGTCAGCAATTTAAAAGGAGATAAAGGGATTTGGTCATTCGTGGCCTTATTGGCCTTGTTTTCATTTATGCCTGTTTTTAGTGCTAGTAGTAACTTAGCTTACATCGGTCAAGGTAACGGTAATACGTTAGGCTATTTGGTGAAGCATATCGTGCATATTTGTATTGGTTTTACTATTATTTTTATGGTGCACAAAGTGCCTTATCACTATTTCAAGGCAGTTTCTAAAGGGGCGTTGTATATTGTGTGGGTACTACTAGCCTACACTTTAATAAAAGGAACAGTAATAGCTGGTGCCAATGCGAGTCGATGGATTCAGGTGCCGTTCATAGGAGTTACGTTTCAAACGTCAACATTGGCTGCAATGGTATTGTTTATTTTTGTAGCGCGTTATTTGTCTAAAACCAGAGAAGTTGCTGTTTCTTTTAAGTCATCAATTTGGGAGCTTTGGTTACCGGTTTTTATTACGTTAGGATTCATTCTTCCGGCTAATTTTTCTACTACGGCATTAATTTTTTCCATGGTTTTGATGTTGGTTTACATTGGAAAATATCCCATGCGTTATATTGGAATTATTGTAGGCTCAGGAATAGTTTTTCTTGCATTTTTTATACTTGTTGCTAAAGCTTTTCCTGATGCTTTTCCAAACCGTGTGGATACATGGATTAGCCGTATTGATAGTTTTACAAGTGATAAACCTGATGAAGATGATTATCAAATAGAAAAGGCTAAAATTGCAATAGCATCAGGAAAAATATACGGTTTAGGCCCTGGAAAAAGTGTTCAAAAGAACTTTTTACCTCAATCTTCCTCCGATTTTATTTTTGCCATAATCGTAGAAGAATATGGACTTTTAGGTGGTTTAGGTGTTCTGACATTATATTTATTATTGTTGTTTCGATTCGTAATAGCATCACACAAAGCGAATACGCTATTCGGAAAATTAGTGGTTGTGGGATTGGGGTTTCCCATGATTTTTCAGGCAATGGTTAATATGGCTGTCGCGGTTGAATTATTACCCGTTACTGGACAAACATTACCCTTAATAAGTAGTGGAGGTAGTTCCATCTGGATGACTTGTTTTGCACTTGGGATCATCATTAGCGTTACTAAAAAAGAAGAAGAAATTGCCCAAGAAATGAAAGACGCTGCTAAAAGAGAAGAAGCACTTCAGAAATTAATTGACAGGGAATTAGAAGAGGAAGTGGATAAGGCTGAGAATTATTCGATTGAAGATAAAGCTAAAAATCCAATGCATGCGGTTTTAAATAAATAAGTCGTTTTTGAAAATTAGAAATTAATAAAAATGAAACAGTATAAATTCATATTAAGCGGTGGCGGAACGGGAGGACATATCTATCCGGCAATTGCTATTGCAAATGAATTAAAATCTCGTTTTCCTGATGCGGAATTTCTTTTTGTAGGTGCTAAAGACAAAATGGAAATGCAAAAAGTACCTCAGGCAGGGTATACTATTAAAGGACTTTGGATTTCCGGTTTACAACGTAGACTTACCTTTGATAATGCTCTTTTTCCAGTGAAGTTGCTTTCAAGTTTATTTACGTCAAGGACAATAATAAAACAGTTCAAGCCAGATGTGGTTATAGGAACAGGAGGTTTTGCCAGTGGCCCGTTATTGCAAGTTGCAGCAATTGCAGGAATTCCAACAGTGATTCAAGAACAAAATTCTTTTCCAGGAATTACCAATAAACTATTGAGTAAAAAAGCAAATAAAATTTGTGTTGCATATGAAAATCTGGAACGCTTTTTCCCAAAAGAGAAAATGATTTTGACTGGAAATCCAGTGCGTCAGGATTTAATTGACATCGAAAGCAAAAGAGAAGAAGCGATTGAATATTTTAAATTAGATCCAAATAAAAAAACAGTTTTGGTTTTAGGAGGAAGTCTTGGAGCTAGAAGAGTAAACCAATTAATTGAAAAAGAGTTGGCTAATATGCTTTCTCAGAATGTGCAAGTGATTTGGCAATGTGGAAAGTTGTATTTAAATGATTATAAAAAATACAATTCGGCTAATGTTCAGGTTGTTGCTTTTATTGAAAGAATGGATTTAGTGTATGCGGCGGCAGATATTGTATTATCTCGCGCTGGCGCATCTTCAGTATCGGAATTATGTATAGTGGGAAAACCAGTAATTTTTATTCCGTCCCCAAATGTGGCTGAGGACCATCAAACTAAAAATGCACAAGCCATAGTCAATAAAAAAGGAGCTTTAATGTTGAAAGAATCCGAACTTGATTCACAATTCGGCCTTGTTTTTGAAGTCTTACTAAAAGATCAGGGAAAGCAAAATCAGCTGAGTGAAAATATAAAATTATTGGCTATGCCGGAAGCAACAAAACAAATTGTTGATGAAATTGTGAAGTTAATTAGATAGAATTAAAAAAGATATTAAACCAAAGACTCAAAATAAGATGAACTTAAATCAAATACATAACGTCTATTTTATCGGAATCGGAGGCATCGGGATGAGTAATCTTGCGCGTTATTTTAAGAATTTAGGTAAGCAGGTTTCAGGTTATGATAAAACGCCTTCAGCTCTTACAAATGAATTGATGGAGAGCGGAATAACAATTCATTTTGAAGATAATATTGATTTGATTCCAAAGGATTTTTATATTGAAAATACGCTGGTGATTATCACACCCGCAGTTCCAATTACGCATTCAGAATGGAATTATTTTTTGGAAAGAGATTATGAAATAAAAAAGAGGGCCGAAGTTTTAGGCTTAATTACAAAAGACACGTATTGTTTTGCGGTAGCTGGAACACATGGGAAAACAACAACATCGGGAATTTTAGGGCATATTTTAAACGAAAGTGGTGCCGATGTTACTGCTTTTATTGGTGGAATAGTCGAAAATTATAATTCGAATTTAATAGGAAACGGAACGACAGTAACAGTTGTTGAAGCTGATGAGTTCGATCGTTCTTTCCTGCATTTGCATCCAAATATTGCTTGCATAACTTCTATGGATGCAGATCATTTAGATATTTACGGAACAAGTGAAGCGATTGAAGAATCTTTTCTTGAATTTGCTTCGAAAATTGAGGATAAAAGCAATCTTTTTATAACCAATGAATTGCCATTAGAGGGAGTTACTTGCGCTGTAAACGAAGATGCGGTTTTTAAAGCTTTTAATGTTAGAATAGGAAATGGCAGCTATGTTTTTGATGTACAAACGCCTACGGAGGTAATCAGCGATTTACATTTTGGATTGCCGGGAAGACATAATTTAATGAATGCACTAATGGCTATCGCAATGGCAAAATTATTCGGCACCCCAACCGATGCCATTGCAAAAGCTATTGCTTCATTTAAGGGGATAAAAAGAAGATTCTCTTATCAAATTAAAGCAGAAGCTAAGGTTTATATTGATGATTATGCACATCATCCAACGGAGATAAATGCAGTACATCAGGCAGTTCGGGAATTGTATCCAAACCAAAAAGTTTTGGCAATTTTTCAACCTCATTTGTTTAGCAGAACGAGAGATTTTGCAGATGATTTTGCCAAAAGTTTGTCTGCTTTTGATGATGTTATTTTACTAGATATATATCCAGCACGTGAATTACCAATGGAGGGAATAAACTCACAATGGCTCATGGATAAAATGACGAATATGCATAAAAAAATTGTAAATAAAGATGATTTGATTACAACAATTTTAGCAAGCGATGCACCTATTATTGTTACAATTGGAGCAGGAGATATTGGAGAATTAGTGCCATCAATTAAAAAAGCGATAAATGAAACTCTTTAATTGGACAAATATTCGATTATTACTGATGTTTGTATTGGTGATATTTCTGTTTTCGTTTACGTCCAATCGTAATGCAAATAGAAAACTTACTAAATCTGTAGTTGTTTTTGTAGGAGATAACGCTCCTTTTGTAAAGCAAGAAACGGTTAATAAATTGTTAATAGAAAATAAAAAAGATGCATCAAGCATTCAAAAAGTTAATTTAGATTTGAATAAACTGGAGATAACTATTAATGCACATGAAATGATTGAAAAATCAGATGTATTTGTGAGTATTGATGGTGTGTTAAAAGCAGTGGTGAAACAAAAGACTCCTATTGCTAGAGTTTTTGACAATAAAGGTTCTTTTTATATTGATTACAAAGGAAATAGAATGCCCTTGTCAACTAATTTTACAGCTAGAGTTCCACTTGTTTCAGGGGGGATTAATAAAAAAAATAACGAAGATTTATCCGATTTATTTCGCTTAATCTATGACGATGCGTTTTTGAAAAAAAACATCATCGGGATACAAATTATGCCTAATGGTAGCTTAAAAATGCTCAATAGGAATTTTGAATATCAAATTGATTTTGGTAGAATGATAAATGTGGAGCGTAAATTCAAAAATTACAAAGCTTTTTTTCAGAAAGCGATTTTAGATAGTTCGTTGTATAAATATAAAAAAATTGACCTCCGATTTACGGAACAAGTAGTTTGCACTAAATAATAGATAATGGAAAAAGAGAATATTGCAGTAGGTCTAGATATTGGGACAACTAAAATAGTTGCCATGATAGGCAAGAAGAATGAGTACGGGAAACTAGAAATTTTAGGTGTAGGTAAATCTAAAAGTTTGGGTGTGGCTAGAGGCGTTGTCAACAACATTACTCAAACCATACAATCAATACAGCAAGCTATACAAGAAGCCGAAATTAATTCAGGCTATAAAATTAAAGACGTAGTAGTAGGTATTGCGGGTCAACACATCCGTAGTATTCAACATACAGATTATATAAGCAGAAGCAATCCCGAAGAAGTAATTGGAGGGAATGACATTCAGCTTTTGATTGACCAAGTTAATAAATTGGCTATGTTACCAGGCGAAGAAATTATACATGTTTTGCCACAAGAATTTAAAATTGACGGACAATCTGAAATCAAAGAGCCTATAGGAATGTATGGCGGAAGATTAGAATCTAGTTTTCATGTTGTAGTAGGACAAGCTTCATCGATTCGTAATGTAGGTAGATGTATTCAAAGTTCTGGAATCGAATTATCTGGTTTGACACTAGAACCGTTGGCTTCTGCAGACGCAGTTTTAAGTCAGGAAGAAAAGGAAGCGGGAGTTGCACTTATCGATATAGGTGGTGGAACAACTGATTTGGCTATTTTTAAGGATGGTATTATTCGGCACACTGCGGTAATTCCTTTTGGAGGAAATGTAATTACGGATGATATCAAAGAAGGATGTTCTATCATTGAGAAACAAGCCGAATTATTGAAAGTTAAATTTGGCTCAGCTTGGCCGGGAGAAAATAAAGACAACGAGATTGTTTCTATTCCTGGACTAAGAGGTAGAGAGCCAAAAGAGATTTCTTTAAAAAATCTGTCGAAAATAATTCATGCTCGTGTTGTAGAAATTGTCGATCAAGTATTCACGGAAGTGAAAGCTTATGGACACGAGGATCCTCGTAAAAAACTAATTGCAGGAATTGTACTTACTGGTGGTGGTGCACAATTGAAACACATCAAACAGTTAGTGGAATATATTACCGGGATGGATACTAGAATAGGATATCCAAACGAACATTTAGCAGGGAATTCAGATGAGGAAATATCAAGTCCTTTGTATGCAACTGCAGTTGGATTAGTAATGAAAAGCATTGAGAATAAAACACAAAGTGCGGTAAGAATGGACGCTGTAGAACAACCGAAAGAAGCACCTGTACAAAGGCAAATGGTAGTTCAAACCCCGGTTGTAAATGAAGTTGTTGATGAAGAGAAGGACGAGCAAAACTCAAATGAAAAACATAATTCTACCGTAAATAGAATACAAAGAAATTTCTTTGACCGCTATGTGGATAAGATTAAGGATTTCTTAGATAACGCAGAATAGGGCAGTGCCCCAAAAAACACAATAATTAATAATAAATATCAAAAACCAAATAAAATGATGAGCAACTCAGAATTTGGAAGTATTTCATTTGATTTACCAAAGAACCAATCAAATGTAATAAAAGTTATTGGTGTAGGTGGAGGTGGAAGTAACGCTATAAACCACATGTTTAAACAAGGAATTAAAGGTGTAGATTTTATCGTATGTAATACGGATTCTCAAGCTTTAAACAATAGTTCTGTGCCTAATAAAATTCAGTTAGGAGTACATCTGACAGAAGGTCTTGGTGCTGGAGCAAACCCAGATGTAGGACAGCAATCTGCTATTGAAAGCATTTCTGAGATTGAAAAAATGTTAGATAGAAATACTAAAATGGTATTCATTACTGCCGGAATGGGTGGTGGAACAGGTACTGGAGCTGCACCAGTAATTGCACAATTGGCTAAAGAAAGAGACATTCTTACTGTAGGGATTGTGACATTACCTTTCTTATTTGAAGGGAAAGTGCGTCAGGAACAAGCATTAATCGGTATTGAGAAATTACGCAAACAAGTCGACTCATTAATTGTTATCAATAATAATAAATTAAGAGAAGTATACGGGAATCTTGGTTTCAAAGCTGGATTTTCAAAAGCGGATGAAGTTTTGGCAACAGCCTCAAGAGGGATTGCCGAAGTAATTACGCATCACTATACTCAAAATATCGATTTAAGAGATGCCAAAACAGTGTTGTATAATAGCGGAACAGCTATTATGGGATCATCTGTTTCTTCTGGTGAAAATAGAGCTAAGGAGGCCATTGTTGCTGCTTTAGATTCTCCTTTGTTAAATGATAATAAAATTACAGGTGCTAAAAACGTATTGTTGCTTATCGTTTCTGGAACTAATGAAATTACAATTGACGAAATTGGAGAAATCAATGATCATATTCAGGCAGAAGCTGGGCATAATGCAAATATTATTATGGGGGTTGGTGAAGATGAATCTCTTGGTGATGCAATAGCAGTGACTATAATCGCTACGGGTTTTGATATTGAACAACAAAACGAAATCGTAAATACTGAGCCAAAAAAAATTATACACACATTAGAAGATGAGCAAAGAAGTGTTCATAATCTAAGTAATAAAACGGTTGCACCTTTTGATTTGAATATAGAATCACCAGCTTCTTCAAACGAAAGAATAGTTTTTGATTTATTAGAAGATACTGTTGAAGCTGCTGAACCAGTGGTAACGTCACCAACTGTTAATAAAGATGATTTGATGGTGATGTCTGAGTTTATTAAAAATTTAGACGTGACTTTCGAAATCGTTTCTCCTATTACGGATATTGATTTTACAATTTCATCTCCAGTAGCTGAAGTAAAAGCGGTTCAACCAAAAGTTATCGAAAAACAAGAACAAACTACTTTCTCTTTTGATTTGCCACTATTTAAGGCAGAACCGGTAGCACAAGTTGAGGAAAACAAAGTAGTGTTTGAATTGACAAATGAAACTCGTGATATCAAAGTAAACGAAGCAGTTCAATTTGTTCCAGTAACAGAATTGACTGACAATGGAATTATCAAATATTCTCTTGAAGAGTTTATGGAGCCAGAGCATGATTTCATGGCTAAGCCAGTTGCTAAAGCTCAAGAAGTTGTAATTCCGGAGGAATTAAATATCACAATGAAACAAGTAGATACATCAATAAATACTACAGTTGACTTTGACGCTATTTCTCCTATGGAAATGACAATAGAGGAATCATTGAGAATGAGAGCTGATGAAAGAAGGAAAAAATTAAAAGAATTCAATTATAAGTTTCATAACAATGTTTCTAAAATTGATGAGTATGAAAAAGAACCGGCTTACAAAAGATTAGGAATAGATATTTCAAACAATCAAGCTAATAATACAAATTCGAGAATTTCTGTGGGTACAGACAGCAATAATGATTTACAGTTGCGTTCAAACAACTCATATTTACATGACAATGTAGATTAACTAACTCAAACCAAAATGAGGTAGCCCGAAAATTCATTTAATTTTCGGGTTATTTTTTTGGCGTTTTTAGCTACAATCAATCTATTGTTAATTACAGTAAATTTCTTTAATTTTGTTGGGCCTTAGTCCAGCTGTTATTTCAAGCTTTTTATCAAAAATGTTTTTTTCTACGCCTTTAAAAGAGCTTCTAAAGTCGCTTTTTAAACGCAATAAAAAATTCATTTTATCCTAAAAAGGCTTTCCACTACTCCCGAATCGTCGGGACTGAGGCATAAATGAATCGTTTTAAAAATAGTATTTCAACAATTGATTAAATCAATAATTGATTAATTAAATTAACAATAAAGAATATGAGTTTATCAGTACAAATCATGGACGAAATGAAAACCGCCATGAGAGCCAAAGATACCGTTGCACTAGAAGCGTTAAGAGCTATTAAATCTGAAATCCTATTAGCCCAAACAGCATCAGGATCAAAAGAAGAAATAACGGAAGATGACGAGGTTAAATTGCTTCAAAGATTAGTAAAGACTCGTAAAGAAAGCGCTAGAATTTTTACAGAACAAAACCGTTTAGATTTAGCTGAACCAGAATTAGCACAAATTGCAGTAATCGAAAAATTCTTGCCAGCGCAATTAGGTGAAGCTGAAGTGGAAACAGTGATTGCTAAAATCATTGCAGATACGGGTGCGTCAGGAATTGCTTCAATGGGAAAAGTGATGGGTTTAGCAGCAGCACAGTTAGGAGGGACAGCCGAAGGAAAAACTATTTCTACAATTGTAAAAAAATTATTGACATAAA
The DNA here is from genome assembly GCF_003350545.1 of Flavobacterium glaciei. Lineage (GTDB taxonomy): Bacteria > Bacteroidota > Bacteroidia > Flavobacteriales > Flavobacteriaceae > Flavobacterium > Flavobacterium glaciei. The sequence continues at coordinate 29,909 of NZ_QQBA01000007.1, read as the reverse complement.
TTTTATGATTCAAGATTAACGATTTTAAATCTAAAATCAGTAATCTAAAATCAAATGGCTGCGTAGTTCAACTGGATAGAATATCAGATTTCGACTCTGAGGGTTGCAGGTTCGAACCCTGTCGCGGCCACAAATACAAATTGGAATGCTTCAAAAAAAAATCAAGTTTCCTTGAAATTATTTTGAAGCATTTTTATTTTAAAACAGTTGTAAAAATATGTTATTGCAAATTTTTTTTTCAGTACTTTTTGGCACATTATTTCTTCTTCTTTTTATTTTTAGAGTGGTAGAACCCACTTATATTTTACTGTTCAATAAACCACTTTATATTCATTGGTATCCTTTCTCTAAAAAATTAAAACTAAGCCAACGCCAGATTTTAGAGAATGATTTTCCATTCTATACAAGTCTTTCTTCTAAAAAGAAAATGTATTTTGAACATCGTGTAAATGAGTTTATTGTTAAGTATGACTTTATTGGCAAAGAAACTGTTGTTACTGAACAAATGAGAATGCTTATTGCGGGGACGTATGTAATGTTAACTTTTGGTATGAGAAATTATCTTGTTACACTATTTAATAAAATTATAATTTATCCTTCAAGTTATTTTTCTACTGTAAATCTAGTGCATCATAAAGGAGAATTTAATCCTCAAATGAAAACAATTGTTTTTTCATGGGAAGATTTTTTGCTGGGGCATCAGACATCTAATGATAATGTTAATCTAGGCTTACACGAGTTTTCACATGTGTTGCATTTTCATTGTTTAAAAAGTAACGATCCAAGCGCCATTGTATTTTTTGATGAATTTAATGAGGTAATAAAATATTATAGCGATCAACTTTTAAATATTGAGTTGACTCAAAAGGATTATTTTAGAATGTATGCTTATGAAAATAAATTCGAATTTTTATCAGTAATTCTGGAGCATTTCTTTGAGACGCCAAGTTTGTTTAAAAGTTTTCATCCTGAATTGTATGCGCATGTTGCTACCATGATTAATTTTAAAGAAGAATTGTTGAAATAAAAAATGGCGCATTAAGCGCCATTTTTTCTAGAAATTTGTGAGCTTCTTCAAGTTCGCAATAGTTGCTGTTGGATTTTCTGCTTTAAAAACAAAACTCCCGGCTACAAGAACATCTGCACCGGCTTCTACTAATTTTTTTGCATTTTTATTGGTTACGCCGCCATCTATTTCTATAATTGTATTGGCTCCTTTTTTAGTGATTAAAGCTTTAAGTTTTTCAACTTTAGCATAGGTGTTTTCTATAAAAGATTGTCCGCCAAAGCCAGGATTTACACTCATGATACAAACCAAATCAATGTCATTAATCACATCTTCTAACAAATCAATTGAAGTGTGTGGATTGATAGCAACTCCAGCTTTCATTCCTTCTGCTTTAATAGCTTGAAGCGTTCTGTGAAGGTGAGTGCAAGCTTCATAGTGTACACTTAAAATATTAGCACCTAATTCAGCGAAAGTTTTAATGTAACGGTCTGGATCCACAATCATTAAGTGAACGTCAATTGTTTTTTTTGCATGGCGGTTAATGGCTTCTAAAACTGGCATTCCATAAGAAATGTTTGGTACAAAAACGCCATCCATGATATCAATATGAAACCAATCGGCTTCACTGTTGTTGATCATTTCGATGTCGCGTTGCAGGTTTCCAAAATCGGCAGCAAGCACTGATGGTGCAATAAGTGTATTCTTCATTGTGTAATTGTTATGTAGAGATGAACTGAAGTGCATCTTTACAGTTTGTGTTGTTTGTGCAAAAGTAATTTATAATTAGATAACCTGAAACAAGTGCAGGTAAAAAATATAAATTCCTGATTTGAGACTGAAAGTCGAACAGTTCGAAGCTAAACTCGAACTGACTAGAGTTTTGCTAAAAAAACAAAACTCCGGTAATCAGCCGGAGTTTCAATCATCAATCAAAAAACGAACAGTTAATCAGACCGTCGTTACTTATTAGTCGAAAACCGAAAGTCAAAAATCATATTGTTGTTAGACGATATGATTTTTGACTTTGTAGCATTTGACTGTATTATCCTAAATACGTTTTTAATATTTTACTTCTAGAAGTGTGTTTTAATCTACGGATTGCTTTTTCCTTGATTTGACGTACACGCTCACGAGTTAAGTCGAAAGTTTCCCCGATTTCCTCTAATGTCATTGGGTGTTGATCGCCAAGACCAAAATATAAACGAACTACATCAGCCTCTCTTGGAGTCAATGTTTCTAAGGAACGCTCGATTTCAGTACGTAAAGATTCGTGAATTAATTCTCTGTCTGGATTAGGAGATTCACCTGAACGTAAAACGTCATAAAGGTTAGAATCTTCTCCTTCTACAAGAGGTGCATCCATTGATAAGTGACGACCAGAGTTTTTCATACTCTCTTTTACGTCATTTACGGTCATGTCAAGTTCTTTTGCAATTTCCTCAGCAGATGGTGGACGTTCGTTAGATTGCTCTAATAAAGCGTACATTTTGTTGATTTTGTTAATAGAACCAATTTTGTTCAAAGGCAAACGAACGATACGAGATTGTTCTGCCAATGCTTGTAAGATAGATTGACGAATCCACCATACGGCGTACGAAATGAATTTGAAACCACGTGTTTCATCAAAACGTTGTGCTGCTTTTATCAATCCTAAATTTCCTTCGTTAATCAAATCGGGAAGGGTTAACCCTTGATTTTGATATTGTTTTGCTACCGAAACCACGAAACGTAAATTGGCTTTTGTTAATTTTTCTAATGCTTTCTGGTCACCGGCTTTAATCTTCTGTGCTAATTCTACCTCTTCGTCAGCGGTAATAAGGTCAACTTTACCAATTTCTTGTAAATACTTGTCTAATGAAGCAGTTTCACGATTGGTTACCTGCTTGGTGATTTTTAGTTGTCTCATGTTTTTTTTGTCTCCTCAATTTTTAAGTGTACAAATGATTATACGTATGGAGTTACAAAAAAGTTACAATGTTTCTAAAAATAAATTAATTAAAAACCAAAAATCCCGTTTCAAATTCATGAAACGGGATTTTCTATAAATAAACCTTTAGTAAACTAAGATCTGATTACTCTTTTTTTTCCTCACGTGGAGGTCTTGGCATTAAAGCTTTTCTAGATACTTTTTCTTTACGAGTTTTAGGATCTAAACCTAGATACTTAATCATGAATACATCACCCATATTTACTACATCGGTAACATTTTCTGTTCTTTCCCAAGCTAATTCAGAAACGTGAAGTAATACTTCATTTCCTGGAGCATCAAGGTACTCCACAACTGCACCAAAATCTAGCATTTTGATTACTTTCACTTCGTAAGCTTCTCCCATTTGTGGTTTGAAAGTGATTGACTTAATTTTAGCCAATACTGCTTCAATTCCAGCAGGATCCGTTCCTAAGATTTCGATAACTCCTTGTTCGTCTACTTCGTTGATTACGATAGTTGTTCCAGTAGCTTTTTGTAATTCTTGAATTACTTTTCCACCAGGTCCAATCAAAGCACCAATAAAGTTACCAGGAATTGTTCTAGTAATTATTTTTGGAGCATATGCTTTAACATCCGCTTTTGGCTCAGCTAAAGTTTCGATTAATTTTCCAAGAATGTGTAAACGACCGTCACGAGCTTGTGCCAATGCTGCTTCCATAATCTCATATTTCAAACCGTCTATTTTGATGTCCATTTGACATGCTGTAATTCCTACTGAAGTTCCAGTTACTTTAAAGTCCATATCTCCTAAGTGATCTTCATCACCAAGAATATCAGACAATACCGCAAAACGTTCTCCGTCAGTAATCAATCCCATTGCAATTCCAGATACTGGACGAATCATTTGGATACCAGCATCCATAAGTGCTAATGTTCCAGCACAAACGGTAGCCATAGAAGATGATCCATTAGATTCTAAAACTTCAGAAACCACACGAATTGTATAAGGACAATCTGCAGGAATCATATTTTTTAAAGCTCTTTGAGCCAAGTTTCCGTGACCTACTTCTCTTCTTGAAGTTCCTCTTAAAGGACGAGCTTCACCAGTTGAGAAAGGAGGGAAGTTATAATGTAAGTAGAATTTTTCTTCACCTTGTTCTGATGGAGAGTCAATTTGGTTAGCTTCTCTAGAAGTTCCTAAAGTTGCTGTAGCCAATGCTTGAGTTTCTCCACGAGTAAATAATGCTGATCCGTGAACTGATGGTAAATAATCTACTTCACTCCAGATTGATCTGATTTCGTTAGTTTTCCTTCCGTCTAAACGTGTTCCTAAATCTAGGGTTACGTTACGAACTGCTTCTTTGTTAGTTTTGTAAAAATATTTAGAAACTAAATCGCCATTTGCAGCTAATTCTTCTTCTGTAAACAATGCTTTTACTTCTTCTTTTACTTCTGCAAATGAAGCTGTACGCTCTTGTTTTGAAGATCCTTTGCTTGCAATAGCATAAATTTTATCGTAAGCTGCTGCTTTTACTTTTGCATAAATAGCCTCATCTTCTCTCTCTCCTTCGTATGTACGAACTTCTTTTTTCCCAAAAGCAGCTTGCAAACGTAGTTGAGCAGCAATTTGATTTTTGATGTGTTCGTGAGCAAATTTAATTGCTTCTAACATTTCTGCTTCTGAAATTTCTTTCATCTCACCTTCTACCATCGCAATAGAATCCATAGAAGCTCCAATCATCATATCAATGTCAGATAATGCTAATTGTGCGCGACTTGGATTGATGATAAATTTACCATCAATTCTTCCAACTCTAGCTTCAGAGATTAAAGTTTCAAAAGGAATGTCAGACAAAGCTAATGCTGCTGAAGCGGCTAAACCAGCTAATGCATCTGGCATTACGTCTTCATCATAAGACATTAATTGAATCATTACCTGTACTTCTGCGTGGTAATCATCCGGGAAAAGTGGACGCAATACACGGTCTACTAAACGCATTGTTAATACTTCGTTATCACTTGGACGTGCTTCTCTTTTGAAGAAACCACCAGGAAAACGTCCTGCTGCAGCAAATTTTTCACGATAATCTACCGTAAGCGGTAAAAAGTCGATACCTGGACTTGCTTTTCTTGAAGATACAACTGTTCCTAAAATAACAGTTTTTCCTATTCTTACTACTACAGATCCATCCGCTTGTTTGGCTAAACGACCTGTCTCGATTGTGATGTTTCTGCCATCACCTAAATCGATACTTTCTACAAATAATTGTGGAATCATAAATTTAATTTATTAGTTAAACATGGGTTCTAGTTGTGTTGTAGTTGTTGTTTTGCGTAGTTAATGCCTAAAACCCAATGAAAAACCAAACTTTTTTTATTCATCTCTACTAAAATTAGTACAGACTTTATGGTGAAGTCTTGATTCTAATCCCTTTTGTGTCAGGACCAAAATAGAATCAGTAGACTTTAAATTGTAAAATAAAAAAAGAGGCACTTTCGCACCTCTTTTATATTGATTATTTTCTGATATTCAATACTTTGATAATTTCACGGTATCTGTTGATTTCTGTTTTCTTCAAGTAATCCAACAAAGATCTTCTTTTACCTACAAGCAATACTAATGAACGCTCTGTATTATAATCATGACGATTTTTTTTCAAGTGCTCAGTCAAGTGGCTAATTCTGAAAGTGAATAAAGCAATCTGCGCTTCAGCTTTTCCTGTGTTTGTTTTTTCTCCGTGTTGAGCGAAGATTTCTTCTTTAATCTCTTTAGTTAAATACATTCCAATATTTGTTTAATGATTTTTATGTATGTCATATATCTATTATATGACGGGTGCAAAAGTAAAAAATAATTATGACAAGAACAAAATAAACCTTTCTTTATTTATGAACTGACCAAGCAATTGTAAATTACTAATGGTGATTTGAATTTTTTCTTAATATAATTTTGCAATTTCCTCATTTACAAACTCTAAAAATCGTTCGTCCTCTTCAGTGAAAGGATCTAATACATGGCTGTCTATATCAATTTGTCCTATGTTTGTGCCGTTAACAAAAAGAGGTACTACTATTTCTGATTTCACGGTAAAACTACAAGCGATGTAATTGTCTTGTGCCGCTACGTCAGGAACTACAAAGTTTTCATTAGATACAGCAACTTGACCGCAAATTCCTTTTCCGAAAGGGATGACAGTATGGTCTGTTTCTGCTCCTACATAAGGTCCTAAGTGCAATGTTTTAGACTCATGATTTGCAAAATAAAATCCAACCCAATTGTAATAATCGATGGATTCGTTTAGCAATTGACAAATAGACAATAGTTTTTCGTCTCTGGTTTGCGTTGTATTTGATGTAATTTCGGTTACTTTTGGTTGTAATTCTTGAAATGTCATGTTTTATATTTTTTTATGCAAAAGTATTTAAAGCCAGTTTCAAAAATTATATAAATTTGTTAAAAAAAATATATTTTGAAAAAATATTTTATTCTCTACAAACCGTTTTTACTTTTTTTAAGCACCTTTTTTTTGACATATATTGTTTTGACGTTCTTGTATCAACAATTTCTTAATGGTTTTGAAGAAAACAAAATAGACTCATTTACTAGAATGGTTAGTGATAATACTGAGCAAGTTATACAATTGTTTAATCAACAATCTTATATTGAAGAAAGTACAACACACCCGTATACAAAGTTGTTTTTTAATTCTAAGTATGTTGCCCGAATTGTAGAAGGGTGTAATGCTATTAGTGTGATTATTTTGTTTATTTCATTTGTGGTCTCTTTTTCTGGAAAGCTAAAAACTACCTTGCTTTTTATTTTAGGAGGAAGCCTAATTATTTATGTATTGAATGTTTTAAGAATTTCAGTTTTAAGTGCGCTGATTTTTTATTTTCCTAAATATGAGCCATTTCTGCACGAAGTTCTTTTTCCATTGTATATTTATGGTGTAGTTTTTATGTTGTGGTTAATTTGGGTTCGAAATTTTTCTAGATATGCTTCAAAAGATACTAAATAACAGAACTCGATTTCTGCAATTCCTTTTATTGGTGGTATTGTTAGTGCTTGTTCGTGCTTTTGAAAATGAATTATTTTATGATCCTTTTTTGGATTTTTTCAAAAAAGATTTTATCAAGCTAAGATTACCAAGTTTTAATACAGCTCAATTGTTTTTGGGACTATTGTTTCGTTTTACATTAAATACGTCTATTTCATTGGGTATTATTTATATCCTTTTCAAAGACGTAGCGATGGTTAAATTTGCATTTGTCCTGTATTATTTTTTCTTCATGATTTTAATTGTTGCTTTTTTCTACATAGTTTGCTTTGCGAACGCAAATAGTAATTGGGTTCTATTTTATATTCGTAGGTTTTTGATTCAGCCTATTTTTGTTTTGTTATTCGTTCCTGGATTTTATTATCAAAAACAAAATAAGTAGTCTTTTTTTCGTATCTTTAATGTTGATTTAAGTGTCTGTTTATTAAAACAATAAAGCTATGAAGGTAATCAAGAACTCTGGAGATATTGTAGAATTCAATTCAGATAAACTTAAAAAATCACTCTTAAAATCAGGGGCTAGTGCTATTGTGGTCGACAACATTCTTCATGTTATAAAAGCACAATTATATAAAGGCATTTCTACGAAGCAAATTTATAAAATGGCTTTTTCTTTATTAAAAAAAACGGCTAATTCTCATGCGGCCCGTTATAATTTAAGAGAATCGATACGTTTGTTAGGTCCTGCAGGTTTCTTTTTTGAAAAATATATAGCCCGTCTTTTTGCTTCAGAACAGTATCAAACAGTAACAAATTTGACTTTGCAGGGCAAATGTGTGATGCATGAAATTGATGTATTAGTAAAGAAGAAAGAACAAATTGCTATGGTTGAATGTAAGTTCCATGCTGGTAGAGATGTTGCTTCGGATGTAAAAGTTCCAATGTATATTCTGTCTCGTTTTAATGATATTAAGGAAAGAAATCAGCCTGTTTTTGATAGAAAAGACATAGTCTCTAAATGTTGGATTGTCACCAATAATCGGTTTACAGCTGATGCAATAACTTTTGCTAAATGCTCTGGATTGAATTTATTAAGTTGGAGTTACCCTGATGATAACAATTTGAAAACTAAAAATGATTTAAATTCTCTTTATCCTGTAACGTGTTTAACGACCTTGTCTATCGCCGAAAAAGATAAATTATTGATATTAGATGTGATTTTGGCAAAAGAAATAATAAACAATTCAGATTGTTTAAACAGAATAGGATTGAGTCCTAATCGGATTAAAAACGTTTTAAAAGAAGTAACAGAGTTATGCAGTTATATTTAAAACAATACTAGATTGTTTAATTTTAAATTCAAATCAAATGAAAGTTAAATTTATTGGAGGCGCAGGCACAGTTACCGGTTCTAAAACATTAATTGAAAGTAATGGGATTCGGATTTTGATTGATTGTGGGCTATTTCAAGGTGTTAAACCTTTACGAGAACTCAATTGGGAGCCTTTAACTATTTTGCCATCCACTATTGACTTTGTTTTGCTGACTCACGGTCATTTAGATCATTGTGGTTGGTTGCCAAGATTAGTTAATCAGGGTTTTGATGGCAAAATTTATTGTACCAGTCCTACAAAAGATATTACTAAACTCATTCTTCTTGATAGTGCTAAAATTCAAGAAGAGGAAGCTAAAAAAGCGAATGAAGGAAAATACTCTAAACATCAAATTGCTGAGCCGCTTTATACGGTAGAACAAGCTGAAAAAGTTTTCCCGCTATTTAAGGTAATTAAAACCAATGAGCCTGTTTCTTTAGACGCCCAGATCGAAGCTGTTTTTACAATCGCTGGTCATATTTTAGGTGCGAGCAGTATTGCTTTGACACTTGAAAATAAAACATTAGTTTTTTCCGGTGACATTGGTCGGGATGATGATGTTTTAATGTATCCACCTACCAAGCCAAAAAAAGCTGATTATGTTTTCCTAGAAAGTACCTATGGTGATCGACTGCATCCTCATACGGATACCAAATTAGAACTTGAAACTTTTATCAATAATACCGTTGAGAATGGTGGAACAGTTATAATTCCGAGTTTTGCTGTTGAGCGCGCTCAAACTATCATGTATTTGCTATGGCAGCTAAGAGAACAAGGTAAAATTCCTTATATCCCATATATTGTTGATACGCCTATGGGAATTAATGCTCTGAATATTTTTTCGAGTAATATAAAATGGCATAAGTTGCCGCTGGAAGTATGTGCAGAAATGAATAAAATGTTTTCATTAGTATCTGATTATCAAGAAACAATTGAAATGATTTTTGACGAACAGCCTAAAGTGGTCATAGCAGCAAGCGGGATGGCAACAGGTGGAAGAGTATTAAGTTATTTAGAAAAGTATATTGTATTGCCACAAACCACAGTGATTTTTGTAGGGTATCAAGCTGAAGGTACGCGCGGAAGAAAATTATTGGAAGGGGCAAAAGAAATTAAAATTCATGGGCAATATTATCCTGTAAAAGCCAAAATTTTAGAAATAAGAGGGTTGTCAGCACATGGAGATCAAAAAGACTTATTGAATTGGTTGTCAGATTTAGAAAATAAACCGTCCAAAGTGTTTTTAGTTCATGGCGAAAATGAACCGTTGGATGAACTCCGAATAAAAGTATATGAAAAATATGGTTTTGATTGTAAAGTTCCTTTGATGGGGCAAGAATTTGAATTGTAGATTTTAATATGAATTTAGTTTTTTTAGTTTAATTAAATCACGATATTAGCATCATGAAATTTAAAAGACCTATTAGTCTTCTTCTTGCGTTTTTCCTGTTGCTCTCAAATACAGGATTAGCATTTAATATACGTTATTGCGGGAATGAGATAACGGCAGTTACTCTTAAAGCTCCTATTCAGAATCAAAATGTAGAAAAAGATTGTTGTGGATTTGTTGAGAAAAAATCACATTGTTGTAAAAACAAAGAGATTAATTTTGAAAAGAAAACGAATGACTTAATTCAGAAAATTGTTATTGTCTATTCGGATTTTATCTTTTTAATAGAGGATTGGAAAAATTCTATATTTTCATTTGCCTCAAATTTTAAAAATAGTCAGTTTACTTCCTATTATTGCGATTCAAATGGGCCGCCTTTTTTTAAATTATACCATCAATATATTTTCTACGCATAGTTTTAATGTTTAATAAAACTTGAATCACACTTTTGTGGTTTTACATTTTTCTAACATTAAAAATCAATCATGCAAAAACAAATTTCAATATTTTTATTGTTCTTCTTTTGCGCTTTTAATACTTACTCGCAAGATACCTTGCAAGAGATTAAAGTTCAAGGAAACAGTAAAAGTTTAAAAAAATCATATAGACTAACGGCTAATACTACAATCCTAACAAGTAAAGAATTACTAAAAGCCGCTTGTTGTAATCTAGCAGAAAGTTTCGAAACAAATCCCTCAATCGACGTCAATTTCTCAGATGCTTTGACCGGTACGAAACAAATAAAAATGCTAGGATTAACTAGTCCATATTTAATGATTACCGAGGAAAACATTCCCTCGGTTCGTGGTGCTTCGCAAGCCTACGGATTGTCATTTACGCCAGGAACTTGGGTTGAAAGTATCCAAATTACTAAAGGCGCAGGAAGTGTTGTTAATGGCTTCGAAAGTATATCGGGGCAAATTAATACCGAATTAATAAAGCCAATCAGCGATATTCCATTTTTTCTAAATGTATACGGCTCTACAGATTCTCGATTTGAATTAAATACTCATTTCAACAAGAAAATTTCTGATAAATGGAGTAGTAGTTTGTTTGTTCACGGAAATACTAGAGTTTTAAAAAACGACATGAATGACGATGGGTTTCTGGACAATCCCTTGGCAAAACAAGTCAATGTTTTAAATCGTTGGCAATATACCAATGCCGAAAAAGGCTGGGTGAGTTTTATCAATTTTCGTTATTTAAATGATCAAAAGCAAACAGGAGAATTAAATTTTGACCCAGATAAAGACAAGGGAACAACTAATTATTGGGGCTCCGAAATCAATACGGAACGGTTTGATGTTTCTACTAAAATAGGCTATGTTTTTCCAGATATGCCCTATCAAAGTATTGGTTTTCAAAATGCATTTAACAGTCATGATCAAAACTCTTATTTTGGATTAAATCAATTTAATATCAAACAAAAAAGTTATTATTCGAACCTGATTTTCAATTCGATTATCAATAATACAAAACATAAATTTTCTGCGGGTTTGAATTTTACGTATGATAAATACGGTGAGTTTGTCAATGTCAATGATTACAGTAGAATTGATAATTCAACGGGTGCTTTTTTTGAATATACCTATGATAACACGGATAATTTTAGCGTAGTTTTGGGCGGTAGAATAGACAATCATAATCGTTTGGGCACTTTTGCTACGCCTAGATTACATGTGCGATACAATCCTTGGGAGAAAGGTGTTTTGCGATTTTCAGCTGGTAGAGGCAAGCGTAGCGCTAACGTTTTTGCCGAAAATCAACAGCTTTTAGCGAGTTCAAGAACTTTTGAATTTTTAGATTCCAATGGAAAAATCTACGGTTTGAATCCTGAAATTGCATGGAATTATGGGATGAGTTTTATGCAAGGTTTTTTGCTATTTGGCAAGAGTGCTGATATTGGTTTTGATTTTTACAGAACCGATTTTCAAAATCAGGCAGTTGTCGATGTAATGCAAAGTCCGCAACAGGTTTTGTTTTACAACTTAGAAGGAAAATCATATGCGAATAGTTTGCAAGTAGAGTTCAATTATGAATTGATGAAAAATTTTAATTTGAGAACAGCCTATAAATATTATGACATTCAAACGGATTATTTGTCAGGAACCTATCAAAGGCCATTGCAGGCTAAACATCGTTTCTTTGGAAATTTAGGATATGAAACGCATATTTTAGAAAATGGAAAACAATGGAAATTTGATTACACTATTAACTGGCTCGGCAAACAACAATTACCGAATACGTCAACAAATCCTCAAGCAGACAGACTACCTGAATTTTCACCTTCATTTTCTGTGATGAATGTACAAGTTACTAGAGTTTTTTCTTCTACTTTTGAAGTTTACATTGGCGGTGAAAATATTGGTAATTACAAGCAGGTTAATGTTATCTTAGGTAATGAAAATCCTTTTGGACCTACTTTTGACGCTTCAATAGTTTATGGTCCAGTTTTTGGACAAATGTATTATGCGGGTTTACGTTTTAAAATTAAATAATCTTAAAAAAATTAAATGATGAAAAATATCATAGTAGTATTGGTAATGACTTTTTTTGGATTTACACTTCAGGCTCAAGAGGTTAGAAATAAGAACGCTAAGGTTGAGTTTCATGTGAGCGGGAATTGTGAAATGTGTAAAAAAAGAGTTGAAAAAGCGGCATTAGGCGTTTCAGGTGTAAAATCTGCCGATTGGCATATGGATTGTGGCACTTTATACTTGATTGTTAACGAGCAGAAAACGGATGTACCTACAATTCAAAAAGCGGTTGCAAAAGCAGGACATGATACAGATGATTTCAAGGCATTAAAGGAAGATTACGATAAACTTCATACTTGTTGTCAATATGAGCGAAAATAATTTTAAAAAAAAGCCAAAGTGAAAACTTTGGTTTTTTTAGCGCCTGATTTTTATTATGTAATTGGCTGCTGACTATACAAAATGATATTTTTTATTAGCCGAGATGTCAAATCGCAAAAACAATATTTGATTGTTGGTATTGCGTAGTTAATTTGACGAATTTAAATAGTTAATAAAACTTTAAAATAGAGGCATAAATTGCGGTTAAGATATATTATCCGTACTTTCACGCACAAATAATTTAAGCATAAAACACCGTAGAATGAATGATTTTGATTGGAAGAATTTGATTGACCCGCTTTTTTATATTCATTTTGATATTAATGGAATTAAATTGGGTATTTATATAGTTTTATTTATTGTTTTTGCAGAAACAGGTCTTTTTGCGGGTTTCTTTTTACCAGGTGATAGTTTGTTGTTTTTAGCAGGTATATATAGTCGCGATTTAATAGAAAACATATTTTTCATTCAAAATGATTTTGCGAATGTTATTCTTTTGGCAACACTAGTTGCTTTAGCAGGGATATTGGGTAATATTGTTGGATATTGGTTTGGTTCAAAAAGTGGATATTATTTGTACAATAAGGAAGATAGTTTTTGGTTTAAGAAAAAATATTTGGTTCAATCAAAAGATTTCTTTGAAAAATATGGGGGCAAAGCAATTATTTTTGCCCGTTTTCTTCCAATATTCAGAACCTTTGCCCCTATAGTAGCTGGGATTGTGTCTATGGACAAACAAAAATTCATGTTTTATAATGTCCTTAGTTCTTTCATTTGGTCATTCACTTTGATTTTTGCGGGTCATTATTTATATGGCTTTTTGCTTAACAATTATCAAATAGATTTGAAAGAGCATATTGAAATTATTGTTATTGCTTTGGTTGGGATCACTGTTATACCAGTAATTTATAAGTTCAGCAAAAAATCAAAAACTCAAGAATAATAAAATTTTATAGCATAAAAAAACCGTCCTGATGATTAAATCGGGACGGTTTTTTATTTGGGGAAATGCTATTACATCATTCCTGGCATACCTCCACCCATTGGGTTTCCACCACCATTATCTTCTTTGATATCAATCAAAGCACATTCAGTAGTCAATATCATTCCAGCAACCGAAGCTGCGTTTTCTAATGCTACACGTGTTACTTTTTTAGGATCAATAATACCTGCTTTCAGCATATCAACATATTCGTCAGTTTTTGCGTTGTATCCAAAGTCACCTGAACCTTCAGCAACTTTTGCCACAACAACAGAACCTTCAAGACCTGCGTTTTCAACAATAGTTCTTAATGGTGATTCCACGGCACGAGATACAATTTGAATTCCTGTTGCTTCGTCAGCATTGTCAGCTTTAATAGCGCTAAGTGCATTTTTAGCTCTTAATAAAGCAACACCACCACCAGCAACAATTCCTTCTTCAACAGCAGCACGAGTTGCGTGAAGTGCATCGTCAACTCTGTCTTTTTTCTCTTTCATTTCTACTTCAGATGCAGCACCAACATAAAGTACGGCAACTCCACCAGCTAATTTAGCCAAACGTTCCTGCAATTTTTCTTTGTCATAATCAGAAGTGGTAGCTTCCATTTGACCTTTGATTTGGTTGACACGATTTTTGATGATATCAGCTTCTCCAGCGCCACTTACTATTGTAGTATTATCTTTATCGATAGTTACTTTTTTAGCAGTTCCTAACATTTCGATAGTTGTATTTTCTAGAGTGTATCCTCTTTCTTCAGAAATTACAGTTCCACCAGTCAAGATAGCGATATCTTCTAACATAGCTTTTCTTCTGTCTCCAAAACCAGGAGCTTTTACAGCAGCAATTTTTAATGCTCCACGTAATTTATTTACCACCAATGTAGATAATGCTTCACCATCAACATCTTCAGCAATAATTAATAATGGTTTTCCCGATTGAGCAACTGGCTCAAGAACTGGTAATAATTCTTTTAATGAAGAAACTTTTTTGTCATATAAAAGGATGTAAGGATTTTCCAATTCTACTTCCATTTTTTCTGAATTAGTCACAAAATACGGAGAAAGATATCCTCTGTCAAATTGCATACCTTCTACAACATCTACATACGTATCTGTTCCTTTAGCTTCTTCAACAGTGATAACTCCTTCTTTTCCAACTTTTGCGAAAGCAGTAGCGATTAACTCACCAATTACTTCGTCATTGTTAGCAGAAATCGAAGCAATTTGTTTGATTTTCTCAGAATCGCTTCCTACTACTTTTGCTTGTTTTGCTAAATCCGCCACAATAGCCTCTACGGCTTTATCAATACCGCGTTTCAAATCCATAGGATTTGCTCCTGCAGCAACGTTTTTCAAGCCTTCTTTTACGATAGCTTGTGCCAATACAGTTGCAGTTGTAGTTCCGTCTCCAGCTAAATCATTAGTTTTAGACGCTACTTCTTTTACCATTTGAGCACCCATGTTTTCCAATGGATCTTTCAATTCAATTTCTTTTGCAACGGTAACACCATCTTTAGTAACGTTTGGTCCACCAAAAGCTTTTCCGATAATCACATTACGACCTTTTGGTCCTAATGTTACTTTTACTGCATTTGCTAATGCATCAACACCACGTTTTAATCCGTCACGTGCTTCAATATCAAATTTTATATCTTTTGCCATTTCTTTGCTTTTTGTTTAAGGTTAAATTTGTTTAAAGTTTGCTTCGCCAGTTCGAGCAAAGCTCTCGGGTCAAGTTGTCTTGATACTTAATTCTTAGGACTTAATACTATTTAGATAATTGCTAAAATATCGTCTTCACGCATGATTAAATAATCTTTCCCTTCCAATTTCAATTCAGTTCCAGCGTATTTTCCGTAAAGAACAGAATCACCAATTTTTACAGTCATTGTATGTTCTTTTGTTCCGTTTCCAACAGCAACAACAGTTCCTTTTTGTGGTTTTTCCTTTGCAGTGTCTGGAATAAAAATCCCTGAAGCAGTTTTTGTTTCAGCTGCTACAGGTTCGATAAGAACTCTGTCTGAAAGTGGTTTAATGTTTAAAGCCATGATTGTATATTTTTATATTATTTATTTTTATTACTATTATTAAGATTTCAGAAATTATGCCATCCTAATGAAACTGACATAATTTCTTATAAAAAATGCCAGCTTTGACAGGCTGGCATTTAGAATATGTTTTAATAATTTATTTGGCTGGATTTGTTGCAGCAGGAGTGTTTTGAGCAGGAGCAGCAGGTGTGTTTGTAGTAGGTGCTGTACTTCCTGTGTTTTCAATGATTTTAGAATCAGTATCACTTAGTGTTCCTGTAAAACTTAAGCTAGAAAGTAAAATAAGTGCAATTAATATAGTTGCTAATGTCCAAGTGCTTTTGTCTAAAAAATCTGTTGTTTTTTGTACTCCACCTAACATTTGGGAACCACCTATTGTAGAAGATAATCCTCCACCTTTAGGGTTTTGAACCATGATAACTACGATTAATAGAAAACAAACTATAGTTATTAAAACTAAAAAAATTGAAAATGTGCTCATTGTTTAATTATTATTATGTTGTAAAATCTTAATATCCGATATGCGGTCCGCAAAGAAACTACTTTTTTCTGGATATTTCAAAATTAATATTTCATAAGCTTGAATCGCTTTTTGATATTTTTTTTGTTCTAAATAGACTCTGGCCAAAGTTTCCGTCATCAAGAAGGAATTGTCAGCTGCATTTAGATCCAAATTGACAGTTGAAGCAACTCCGTGTTTTACCGGAGAAATCTTTGGACTGGCTTCAATAAACTTATCTATTAATTCTAATTTTTTTCTTTTGTCTTCATCTATTATAGGTAGTGGCAAATTAATAGTACTTTCTTTTTCTCTTACTATAGGCTCAGTTCGGGAAAGCTGAAGCCATTCTTGAAAGGAATGTTGTTCGCTTTTTGAGAAATCTAAGGGTTTTCCAATGGCCAGTTTCTCTTCGGTTGTTTTTGAAGTGTCATCAACATCAGTTGTTGAGGCTTCTTTTATTGAAGTGAGTATGGATCTTTCTAAAGGATTTATTTTAGACTCTGTTTTTTCTTCAGTAACAATAATCTCACTGTCTACAACTTTTATATCAAGAATTTCTAATGTTTTTTTATCGTAAAGTCCCTTTTGAATGGAAGTAAACGTGTCTGATGTGATGAAATCAAATAAAATTGAACGGTCCGTTGAATGTGCTGCAGTGATTTTTAAAGCAGTATTGTATTTAAAGCTGTTTAGATTATAAAGCCCTTTTAATTGAATTGCTCTAGCACTTTGAAAATAAGGAAACTCATCGAGTACTTTTTCCAAAGCTTCCGTTTGCTTTTCATGGATAGCATCAGGTTTATTAATCAAATAAGTATAATCTGTTACGTTCATTTTTAGTGTTTAATCGTGGAATTGTTGAACTGTTTAATCGATTAAATAATTTCAACAATTAAACTTCATTTACCATTTTGCCAGTGACTCATTAAAGATGTCTTGTGTAATTCTTTCAAAAATTTCCTTTAATGCGCTGTTTAGAGTTGCTCCTGTTAGTTGTTGTTCTGCTGGATAATCATAGAAAAAGGTGAATGGTTTTTCAAAATCATCAGCTTCTTTTTTCTTATTAGTAAAACGAACATTTACCCTAATCGTCAGTCTGTTTTGAGCAGCTCGCTGATCTGCCGTTGCTGTCATAGGGCTTATTCTGTAATCTACAATTTCTCCTTCATAGGTCAAATCAGCACCGTTTTTGACCAAGTTCAAATTGGTTTGATTCTGAATCAAATCTTGAAGTTCACGTGTGAAAGTTAGGTCAATTCCGGGCTCGATTAACTCCGCATTATTCTGAAAAAAGCCTACCTGAAATGTTTCAGCGTCAATTTTGCCGGTTCCTGTAAAGTTATAAACCGAGCAACTATGCATACTCAGTATAATTATGGAAAAAAGTATAAATTTTATATGTTTCATTTTTTGTTTTAAAAATTACTGTGCCGGTTTACCAACGTTTAGTTCAAAGGTATTCATTTTCAATTAAATCATTTTGGGACTTAAAAACTACAAGTCAAATTGTTTAATTTTTCTATATAATGTCCTTTCTGAAATACCTAATTCATCCGCGGCAGCTTTTCGTTTACCTTTATTTTTTTCTAATGATTTTTTTATCATTTCGATTTCTTTTTGTTCTAAACGCAAGGTTTCTTCTTCCTCGACAGTTTCTGCAAATAGATAATTGTCGTCATGTTCTTGATACAGCTCTTCATTATTTTGAGCTGTAATGAATGCTGCTTTTGGTTCTTCTTCAAAATCAATTTCACTATCATTTTCTTTCGAGCCGTATATTTTTTTTATCAAATGTTGATTCGTCTCCTGAACTTTTGAACCTCCATTTTGAATCAGTTCTAATGTTAATTTTTTCAAATCATTCAAATCACTTTTCATGTCAAAAAGTACTTTGTACAAAATTTCTCTTTCAGTACTGAAATCACTTTCGCTTTTTTTGTCTTTTATAACAGAAGGTAAATTGCTTCCTTGCGCTGGCAAATAAGATTGTAATGTTACGGCTGATATATCTCTATTAGTTTCTAAAACGGAGATTTGTTCCGCTACATTTCTTAATTGTCTAATGTTTCCGCTCCAACGAAATTTCTGCAGTAGCTGAACTGCATTTTCATCTAACTTCAATGGAGGCATTTTGTATTTATGGGCAAAATCAGCAACGAATTTCCTGAATAACAAATGAATGTCATCTTTTCGATCGCGCAAAGGCGGCAAAGTAATATCCACAGTACTCAAACGATAATACAAATCCTCACGGAATTTCCCTTTTTCAATCGCATCAAATAAATTGACATTCGTAGCCGCAACAATTCGGACGTCCGTTTTCTGTACTTGTGAAGAACCGACTTTTATAAATTCGCCATTTTCAAGAACACGCAACAAACGAACTTGTGTAGTTAACGGTAATTCACCTACTTCATCCAAAAATATAGTTCCGCCGTCAGCCACTTCAAAATAACCTTCACGAGTACCTGTGGCTCCAGTAAAAGCACCTTTTTCATGTCCGAAAAGTTCACTGTCAATTGTTCCTTCTGGAATGGCGCCACAGTTTACGGCAATGTATTTCCCATGTTTTCTATGCGAAAGCGAATGAATAATTCTAGGAATATTCTCTTTCCCAACTCCGCTCTCTCCAGCTACTAAGACTGTAATATCAGTAGGAGCTACCTGAATGACTTTTTCTATCGCACGATTAAGCTTCGGGTCATTCCCGATAATCTCAAATCGCTGTTTTATTGATTGTACTGATTCCATATTTTTTTTCTCAACCACAAATTACACAAATTATCACAAATTTGTATTTTTAGGTATTTATTAATCTTTTGTGAACTAACGATTTATTTTGAAAATTTGCTATTATTCCGATGGGAGTATCGGCTAATTTCATATAGTTCAATATTTGCGCAAGATGATCATTACTGATTTCTTTAATTGATTTTACTTCTAGAATAATGTCGGTATAAACCACAAAGTCGGCATAAAATTTATGGGGTAAAATTATTCCTTTGTATTCAACAGTATACTCTTTTTCTCTTTCATAAGGAATATTGTGATTTTTGAATTCTATTTCTAAGGCATCTTTATAAACGATTTCTAGTAAACCAGGGCCGAGTATTCTATGTACTTCCATACAAAGACCAACTATTTCGTAATTTTCATTTTTTTTATAATAATACTCATTAGACTCGCTCATGTTTGATGTTTTTATTAAATGAATTTGTGAAAATTTGCGAAATTTGTGGTAAAAAATTAATTCATCTCACTTAAACTAATTGCTGTCCCTTTCAAAGTTCCGCTTGTGCAACTCGTAATTTTTACGTTTACAAAATCACCAATTTTATAATTCTCTTTTGGGAAAACAACCGTAATACTTTGTGAATTTCTTCCGGAAAACTCTTCGGTTGATTTTTTAGAAACTTTTTCAACCAAAACTTCTACCGTTTGACCAATGAATTCCTCTGAGCGCAACCAAGCATGTTTTTGTTGTAAATCGACAATTTCCTGCAATCTTCGTGCTTTCGTTTCTTCGGTTACGTCATCTTCCATTTTTCTTCCTGCTAATGTTCCCGGACGTTCTGAATAGGAATACATATAACCAAAATTATATTTCACATATTCCATCAAACTCAAGGTGTCTTGATGATCTTCTTCGGTTTCAGTTGGAAAACCTGAAATCATATCCTGCGAAATAGAGCCATTCGGAATAATAGCTCTGATTTTGTCAATCAAAGTCATATATTCTTCACGCGTGTGCAAACGATTCATTTCCTTCAGAATTCTATTGCTTCCTGATTGAACCGGCAAGTGAATGTGCTTACATATATTAGGATGTTTTGCAATCACATGCAAAATACTTTCGTGCATGTCCTGAGGATTTGATGTCGAAAATCGAATGCGCATTTTCGGAAAACCTACTGCAACCATTTCTAATAATTGATCAAAATCTACAGCAGTTGCTTTTTGCATTTCGGTAGCATTTTCGAAATCTTTTTTCAAACCGCCGCCGTACCATAAATAACTATCAACATTCTGTCCTAAAAGTGTAATTTCTTTAAATCCTTTGTCCCATAAATCCTGAATTTCCTTCATTATACTTTGTGGTTCACGGCTGCGTTCGCGTCCGCGGGTAAAAGGTACCACGCAAAACGTACACATATTATCACAACCACGAGTGATAGAAACCAACGCTGTAATTCCATTACTCATCAATCGAACCGGTGAAATATCACCATAGGTTTCATCTTTAGACAAAATAACGTTAATTGCATCACGGCCTTCTTCCACTTCTTGCAAAAGGTTTGGCAAGTCTTTATAGGCATCCGGACCTACAACTAGGTCTACAATTTTTTCTTCTTCAAGGAATTGGCTTTTCAAACGCTCGGCCATACAGCCTAAAACGCCCACTTTCATTTTTGGATTAATGCGTTTCACCGCATTGTATTTTTCCAAACGTTTGCGAATGGTTTGCTCTGCTTTGTCCCGAATCGAACAAGTATTGACCAAAACTAAATCGGCTTCTTCCAGCACTTGCGTTGTATTGTATCCGTTTCCAGATAATATGGAAGCTACAATTTCACTGTCCGAAAAATTCATAGCACAGCCATAACTTTCTATAAATAGTTTTTTTGTATTTTCAGGTTTATTCTCCAGAACAAGACTTTCGCCCTGCTTACTTTCTTCAATAATCTTTTCCATCATGTATTTTCAAAGGACAAAGATAACGCAATTCAAATAAATATGACAAGATGTCAGATTAAGAATTAACACTATTTTAAGCCATTTTTTCTGGATGGCTATTTACTTCGTCAGTTCGCTTTGTTCGTGTCCTGCTTTCCGCTACAACCCCGACTCTTTGGGAATCATAAAAAAGCAAAGTTTCCAAATTTCTATAAAGAGCTTCCGTTTGTGGCTTTTTTAGAATAGAAAACTTTTAATTTTTTGCTCTGGGCTTTTCACTATAATCGGGGCTAAAAAACAGTCGAATATGGTTATAACTTACCTATTATTGAGTGTGAAATAATTCAAAAATAAAATCTAAAGCCTAATATTTAAAAAAAATAGATACTTTTGTCCCAGAAAAATAGAGCAATGGCAAAGAATTTAGTTATAGTGGAGTCCCCTGCAAAGGCAAAAACAATCGAGAAATTTCTAGGAAGTGATTTTCAGGTAGAGTCCAGTTACGGGCATATTGCTGACTTACCTTCCAAAGAAATTGGTGTAGATGTGGAAAATGGTTTTAAACCTAAATACGAAGTTTCTGCCGATAAAAAAGCATTGGTCACTAAATTAAAAGGCCTAGCTAAAAAAGCTGAAATGGTTTGGTTAGCAAGTGATGAGGATCGCGAGGGTGAGGCCATTTCTTGGCATTTAGCCGAAGAATTGAAATTAGACAAAACCAAAACAAAACGTATTGTATTTCACGAAATTACTAAAACTGCAATTCTAAAAGCAATTGATAATCCACGTGAAATCGATTATAATTTAGTCAATGCGCAACAAGCAAGACGTGTTTTAGACAGATTAGTGGGTTATGAATTATCGCCTGTACTTTGGAGAAAAATAAAAGGAGGACTTTCTGCGGGACGTGTGCAATCTGTTTCTGTTCGTTTAATTGTGGAGCGTGAAAGAGAAATTCAAAATTTCAAAGCTATTGCTACGTATTCTGTAGTGGCTGAATTTACTAACGAATCCGGTAAAATATTCAAAGCCAAACTACCTAAAAATTTCAATACTAAAAAAGAAGCCGAAGATTTTTTAAATAAAAATATCGGTTCTACATATAAGGTAGCCGATTTAGAAACGAAACCTACCAAAAAATCTCCAACTGGTCCATTTACGACTTCGACTTTGCAACAAGAAGCCGCTCGTAAATTGTATTTGCCTGTTGGAATTACCATGCAACTCGCACAGCGTTTATACGAAGCCGGACTTATCACGTATATGAGAACGGATAGTGTGAACTTATCCAAAGATGCAATGGAAGCTGCTCAGGCTGAAATTATTAAATCCTACGGAAAAGAATTCTCTAAACCTCGAACTTTTGTCAATAAAAGCAAAGGCGCACAGGAAGCGCACGAGGCGATTCGTCCTACGGATATGTCACGTCATACGGTAGATATCGACAGAGATCAAGCGCGTTTGTATGATTTGATCTGGAAAAGAACATTGGCTTCGCAAATGAGTGATGCACAATTAGAACGTACTAACGTTAAAATTGAAGCGAACAATCACGGTGAAATATTCACGGCTTCAGGAGAGGTTTTGCTTTTTGAAGGTTTCTTAAAAGTGTATTTGGAAGGTCATGATGACGATGAAGAAGAGCAAGAAGGAATGTTGCCGGCGATGAAAGTCGATGAAAAATTACAAAACAATTATATCTCAGCAACTGAAAGATATTCTAGACCGCCTGCACGATATACGGAGGCTTCTTTGGTGAAGAAATTAGAGGAATTGGGTATTGGCCGTCCTTCTACTTATGCGCCAACGATTTCTACTATTATCAACAGAAATTATGTAGAGAAAGGAAATCTTGACGGTCAGGAACGTAATTATACACAACTGACTTTACAATCCGGAAAAGTAGGGGAGAAGTTACTGAAAGAAAATACCGGTTCTGATAAAGGGAAATTAGTCCCTACAGATATTGGAACGATTGTTACGGATTTCTTGGTTAAGAATTTTGGAAACATTTTGGATTATAATTTTACTGCAAAAGTAGAACAGGATTTTGACGAAATTGCAGAAGGAAATATCGTTTGGACAAAAATGATGCAAGAGTTTTACGATACATTTCACCCAACGGTAAAAGATGTCGAAGCCAATGCAGAGCGTGAAAGTGGTGAACGAATTCTGGGAAAAGATCCTAAAACAGGAAAACCGGTTTCGGTGCGTTTAGGAAAATTTGGACCAATGGCTCAAATTGGAGCTGCAGATGATGAGGATAAAAAGTTCGCGAGTTTGATGAATGATCAAAATATTGGAAACATCACTTTAGAAGAAACGTTGAATTTATTTTTGTTACCAAAAAATCTTGGAGAATATAAAGGAGAAGAAGTTGAAGTAAGTAACGGTCGTTATGGTCCTTATATTCGTCACGGTGCAGCTTTTGTTTCTTTGCCAAAAGGTGAAAATCCATTAGATGTAGATTATGAAAGAGCTCAGGAATTAATTGATGAAAAAGCTTTGGCTGATGCGCCAATAGCAGTATATAAAGGCGAAGGTGTACAAAAAGGAACCGGTCGTTTTGGCCCTTTTATCAAATGGGAAGGCTTGTTTATCAATGTAAGTAAGAAATACAATTTTGATAATTTGTCTCAATCGGATATTGAAGCATTGATTGAAGATAAATTGCAAAAGAACATTGATAAGGTTTTGCACAATTGGGAAGACGAAGGTATTTTAGTTGAAAAAGCCCGTTGGGGACGTTCAGTGATTACCAAAGGGAAAATCAAAATTGAATTAAGTAAAGATGTCGATGCTACAAAATTGACGTTGGAAGAAGTTCAAGAAATGATAGCCAAGAAAACACCGGCTAAAAAAGTAGCTGCTAAAAAAGCACCTGCGAAGAAAGCAGTCGCAAAGAAACCAGTAGCAAAGAAGCCTGCGGTTAAAAAGAAATAAATAGTAAAACATTCCGGTCTCTACTCCCTTTCTTTCGGATAGGGTTGGGGAGAGGAAAAAAAAGTAAAAAATGGAATTTGATTTTCTGAAACCCGTTGATGACGAAATCTTGGAATTTATAAACGGATTGACTTCACAACAATTAGGGAGTAAAATGGTCTTGCACACCGATAAACAATTTCCAGATTTAAACAAGATTAAAATTGCTGTAATAGGTGTTTTAGAAAACCATGGAGATAAAAAAGCAGTATCAAAGGTTGATTTAGTACCACTTAGAAAAGAGCTTTACGGTTTGTTTCCAGGAAATTGGGATGCTTCAATTGCTGATTTAGGTGATATTTTAGCAGGAAATTCTACAGATGATACTTATTTTGCATTAAAAAAAGTAGTTGCAAGTTTAATCAAGAATAAAGTTACTCCTATTGTTATTGGCGGTTCTCAGGACTTGACGTACGCGCTTTATAGAGCATACGATGATCTGGAGCAAATGGTTAATTTAGTTTCCATTGATAATAAATTTGATTTTGGTAAGGATGAGGAAGAAGTTTCGGCCTCTTCGTATCTAACAAAAATAATTGTAGACGAGCCCAATAATCTTTTCAATTATTGTAATATTGGGTATCAAACTTATTTTAACTCGCAGGAAGAAATAGATTTGATTGAAAAACTTTTTTTCGACGCCTATAGATTAGGCGAAGTTTCGAATAATATCTCTATTTCAGAGCCTGTTTTTAGAGATGCTGATTTAGTAAGTATTGATTTGAATTCGATTAAATCCTCTGATTCGGGAAATTTTATTTCGTTTGCACCAAATGGTTTTAATGGAAAAGAGATTTGTTCTTTGTCTCGATATGCTGGGATTAGTGATAAAGTGTCGTCATTTGGAATATTCAACCATAATAATTCGGCACAGGAATCTGTCATCATTGCACAGATAATTTGGTATTTCATAGAAGGATTTCATTATCGTTCTAATGAGTATCCTTTTGGGAGTAAGGAAAATTATTTAAAATACATTGTTCCATTAGAAGATGAGGAACTTGTTTTTTATAAAAGTGATAAAACGGATCGATGGTGGATTGAAATTCCATTTATTTCAAATGTTAATAATAAATTAAAAAGAAATACGTTATTACCATGTTCGCATGAAGAGTATTTATTGGCCTGCAACCAAGAATTGCCTGAAAGATGGTGGAAAGCGCAAAGAAAAAACATAGTTTAGATTTTTTTTTTACTTATTTAAGATTTTTTTACAAAAAACAGTTTGTTTAGTATAAAAAAATTGTTTTTCTAAAAAATAATAAATAGGTTTACACACTTAAAAATAATGAATAGTTAACCAAATTTATATGAAGAAGTTCATTGCATATACTTTTATTTTGGCCTTTTTAGTTGGCTGTGGTAAATCAAGCGATAAAGGAGAATTAGTTGGTATTAATGGAGGTAAATGGCACCCAGAAAAACCTTACGGAATGACTTTAGTTCCTGGGGGAGCATTCATAATGGGTAAATCAGATGCTGATTTAGCTAATGTTGAAGATGCTCCTACTAAAACTGTTACTGTGCGTTCCTTTTACATGGATGAAACTGAAATTACCAATAGCGAATACCGCCAGTTTGTAGAATGGGTTAAAGATTCTACTATGAGAGTTCGTTTGGCAATACTTGCCGATGAAAGCGGACAGACTGCTGGCTCAGGAGATTCTAAAGGAAAAGGTAAAAATGCTGGAAGTATTGGTGATTTTGCTTTTAATGATTCAGATCCTGAAAAGATGACGGCTTATGATAAATACATGTATGAAAATTATTATAGTGTAGGTACTGCCGATGATCCCTATGCAGGAAGAAAATTGAATAAAAAAGTGAAGCTAATTAAGGATACTAAACTATATCCAGATGCTTATTATGCTGAAGTAATGGATTCAATGTATTTACCAATTGAGGCATCATATAATGGACTAAGAACTATTGATGTGAATAAATTAAAATTCCGTTACTCTTGGATGGATATTCAAGCTGCTGCGAAAGCGAAAGTGGGTAATAGAAAAAATTTTATTAGAACAGAAGAAGTAAAAGTATATCCTGACACAACAGTATGGATTAAGGATTACGCTTATTCTTATAATGAGCCAATGCACAATGATTATTTCTGGCATAAAGCGTATGGAGATTATCCGGTAGTAGGAGTTAAGTGGACACAGGCAAAAGCTTTTTGTGCATGGAGAACTTTAAATAAAAATACCTATATAAAATCTAAAAAGAAAGGTCGTGATTTAATAAATTCTTTCCGATTACCTACGGAGGCAGAATGGGAATATTCAGCAAGAGGCGGTTTGCAATCAGCAACTTATCCTTGGGGTGGTCCTTACACTAAAAATGACAGAGGTTGTTTCTTAGCTAACTTCAAGCCAAATAGAGGTGATTATGCGGCAGATGAAGCTTTGTATACTGTAGAAGCTAAATCATACGAACCAAACGGTTATAATCTATACAACATGGCTGGAAACGTTGCTGAATGGACCGATTCATCTTATGATCCAAATGCTTATGAATATGTTTCTTCAATGAACCCAAATGTTCAGGATTATAAAAATCAAAGAAAAGTGGTTCGAGGTGGTTCCTGGAAAGATGTAGCTTACTTTTTGCAAGTGAGTACTCGTGACCATGAATATGCAGATTCTGCAAGAAGTTATATTGGTTTTAGAACTGTACAAGATTATATGGGGCTTCAAACCACTGGAAACGGAAAAAAGAAATAAATATTCAACCCCATTTAAATAAAACCTAAACTAACAAAAAAAATAAAATTATGGCATTACTAGGAAAAAAAGCAATGAATTTTGCATACGGTATGGGAGCAGCAGTTGTTATTATTGGAGCTCTTTTTAAAATTACTCACTTTGAATTAGGTCCATTAACAGGTACTTTGATGCTTTCATTAGGATTGTTAACAGAAGCTTTTATTTTTGCTCTTTCTGCTTTTGAGCCAGTCGATAATGAGTTAGATTGGACATTGGTATATCCTGAATTGGCTAACGGAGTAAAAGCAGAGCCTAAGAAAAAAGTAGAAGTAGCTGAAGATACTCAAGGTTTGTTATCTCAAAAATTAGATGCTATGTTGAAAGATGCTAAAATTGATGGAGAATTAATGGCAAGTTTAGGAAATAGTATCAAAAATTTTGAATCAGCTGCTAAAAGTATTTCTCCAACTGTAGATTCGATTTCTGCAACAAAAAAATATAGTGAAGAATTATCTATGGCTGCAGCACAGATGGAATCTTTAAATAGTTTATATAAGGTTCAATTAGAAAGTGCTTCAAGAAATGCTGAAGCAAACAAAGAAATTGCTGAAAATGCAGGAAAATTGAAAGAACAAATGCAATCTATGACTGCAAATATTGCGTCTCTAAACAATGTTTACGGAGGTATGCTATCTGCAATGGGAAATAAAGGTTAATTAGTTTCAAACGAGATATAAACAACAAACTAATTAGTAGAAAATATGGCAGGAGGAAAACTAACCCCTAGACAGAAGATGATAAACCTAATGTACTTGGTTTTTATCGCTATGTTGGCAATGAATGTTTCAAAAGAAGTAATAACTGGTTTTGGATTAATGAATGAAAAATTTGAAAGTACAAATTTAAATTCAAAACAAACTAATGATCAAATGCTTGTTGCCTTAGATACTAAAGCAGCAGAAGCTAAAGGTGAATTCGCAATAGCTGCACAAACAGCTCATAAAGTTAAAGTTATCACTGATAATTTCTATAATTATATCGCTTCTTTAAAAGAACAAGCGACTAAAGGGTATGAAGTTGACCCAGAAACAGGAAAATTACCTTATGAAGAAATGGATAAAGGTGACAATATTGACGATTGGTTCACTGGAGAAGGTTATGATAAAAAAGGAAACGAAATTATTGCAACCATCACTAAATATAAGGCAGACATGAAAACTGCTTTAGGATCAGATAAAAAATATGCTTCAATTATCAGTGAAATTGAAAGTAAGTTTAATCTTTCGGATGTTAAAAATAAAGAAGGTTTAAAAGACAAGTATTTGTCTTACCACTTCAAAGGATTCCCAGCAATTGCATCGGTAGCAAAATTATCTACTTGGCAAAATGATATCAATAAAGCAGAATCAGATGTTTATAGTATTGCTTTAGGTAAAGCGGCAGTCGAGACTGCTTCATATAATAACTATCAAGCAATTGTAGTTTTAGATAAAAATGCATATTTCCAAGGTGAGCAAGTTACAGGAAAAGTTGTTTTAGGTCGTTATGACGAAAATACCAAACCAAAAAGTGTGACAGGAGCAAGACTGGATCCTGCGACAGGTCAGGCTAAAATTGCTTTGACTGCTGGAGGTGTAGGGGAACAAACAATTGGAGGACAATTTACTTTTGTTGAAGATGGAAAAACAATTCCGTTAAAGTTTTCTGGAAAATACGTTGTTGTACCAAGACCAAACTCAGCTACTATCTCAGCTGATAAAATGAATGTAGTTTATAGAGGAGTTGTAAATCCAATTTCTATTTCATTTGCAGGAATTTCAGATAAAGATGTTAATGCATCTGCACCAGGATTAACTAAAGTTGGAAATGGAAAATATAGTATGAGTCCGCAAGGAGGTAATGAGGTAGTTATTAATGTTACCGGAAAAATGGCTGACGGAAAAGTAGCTTCTGATAAAAAAGTATTTAGAGTTAAAGGAATTCCTGGACCCACTGGAACTATTAGAGGAGAATCAGGTGTTGTAAAAGGACCTAAATCTAATCTTGAAATTGCAACAATTGGAGCGAAATTAGAGGATTTTGATTTTGAAGTTGGTTTAAATGTTGTTGGATTTAATCTTAAGGTGACTGGACAGCCTACTGTAGTTGTTCAAGGAAATAGATTGAATGCTCAATGTAAAGCAGTTCTTTCTAAAGCAGGTAGAGGTGACCAAGTTACAATTTCTGAAATAAAAACAAAACTTGTTGGTGCAGGCAGTTATTTATTGCCAAGAACTGCTCCAGTAATTTTTGAAATACAATAAATAATAAGTAAGTTTTTTTTGACCTGCTTTAATATATTATTTTGATACCATTATGAATGTAAAAAAAATTTTAATCGCTATTGTCTCTATTACGGGAAGTTTTGCTTCTTTTGGGCAGTCTAATTTGCTTAATGCAAAAACTCCTGACCAAATAGGGCTTAAAACTGCAGCGCAACTTATATCAGATAATGATAAACCATTAGCGTATGGTTATGTACATGATAGAGATGTTTTGATGGGTAAGACTACATGGGAAATTATCGACTTAAGTGAAAAAATTAATTTTGCTTTGTATTTTCCAATTGATACATCAAATATTGGGTCTGATAGAAGGTCTTTATATGATGTGCTTACTAAAGCTATGAAGAACGGTAAAATCACAGAGGTTTATACTGATAGTTATTTTAACACAAAAAAATCTTTGCAAGATATTCAAGCTTCATTGACTCGTATAGATACTACTGATGCAGGTAGAGAACAAATTAATGCAGGTAATCAAATATCGGATGAGTATATTTTACGACAAGACTTAGCAGCTCAAGATGTAACCCAATATAAAATTAAAGGATATTGGTATTTTGACAAACGTCAGAGTGAATTGAAGTATCGTTTATTGGGAATTTGTCCAGTGACTCCGGATGTTTACACTATGAACAGTGAAGAAAAAGATTATATCGAATTGTTCTGGGTGTTTTTCCCAGCAGCAAGAGATGTTTTACATGAAGCAAAAGCATTCAATGATAAAAATTCAGCAATGCCGGTTTCATTTGATCAAATATTAAACTCTAGACGTTTTAATAGTGTTATTTACAAAGAAGAAAATGTATACGGCGATAGAACTATTGAAGAATACATGAAGGATAACGCTCAAAACCAATTATTAGAATCAGAAAGAGTAAAAGAAAAAATTCGCAATTTCGAACAAGATATGTGGAATTATTAATACTGATTTTAAAATATATTAAAAAACTCTTACTGTAATGGAGGGCACTGAAAAAGTCTTTTTAAGAATTAATTATATAATAAAAAAGGAGTAGAAAACTATAGTTTTTTGCTCCTTTTTTCGTATTTTTAACTGTAACCATAAGGCTTTTTAGATGTTAGTTCAGCAACAAAAAATTCAGTTCAGTCCGTATTCTTCGTTATATGATTTAAT
>NZ_QQBA01000006.1 GCF_003350545.1 Flavobacterium glaciei | reverse complement strand
AACTGGCAAGAAAATTTTGAAGTTTTTTTGAAATAATTTTTATCTCGCTTTCTTCTCTTTTTCTTATCAATCTTTCAAGGAACTTTGCTTATTTTGCGGGGTGCAAATGTAATATCTGTTTTCTAATCTCACAAGCTTTTTGAATTTTTTTTGAAAATAAATTTTCTACTTTAATCCCTTTTGCTTGCCAGTTTTTAAATGAACGTCTCTCTCATTGCGGGTGCAAAACTACACCCTTTATTCGCTTTTACAAGCTTTTTAATCACTTTTTTTAAACGTTTTTTTATCCTTAACTTTAACTTGCTGGAAACGTGAATTTTGAAAGTATTATTTTTTTAATTCCCTCCCTACACTTTTAGACTCTTCCTAGGAAAGGGAGGCTTTATAGATGAAATCTGGGCTTTTCATACCTACACATAAGCCTATCACACCTCGGTATATTTCGTAGATATTCAAGAATTCAAGCATAATCACTCTTTTCATGGCTTTGGATTCACTTTGCTCATTCAAAAGTGTCTTCCTTTTTTCATGACACAAACGTCTGCTAAAACTAATTAATGGTTTTCTACTATACATTATAGTATACTAAAAAGCACCATTACATTTTTGGCTACTATATATGGTGTCAAATACAGATTTAAACAACTAAACGCTTTAGTTTACTCGGGCTCGCGTTAGGGATAGAAGCGAAAAGCCCACAGGTAAGTGTAGTGGAACGGAACTTGACGAGGACTTGTAACGGATAGACCGACTCCTTATATAAAGAAAGGCGATTATCCTTTTCTGATAATCGCCTTTCTATATATAACGAGGAACGCCCAAAAATTACTTTTTCAGCTTTTCAACTCTGGATTCCCAGGAGTCAGTTAGATTATCATAATCAACTGGTTTTGCAGGATTTTGATTTTGCAGTCGGCCGGAATCAAATGCTCGGACTAATATCGTTTCAATTAGGTAGTCTTCATTTACATCAAAAGGCGCATACTTTGTTTTCAAATTAATATCAAACATACTTGCCGCAGTATTAGACCAAAATGCTTTCCAGCCACTCTTAAGGTTTTTTACCAGTTCATATGTAGTTGTACCTGTTTGGCGATGTATTAACTTTACCAATATTTGGCCTTGCTTACGGGAAAGTTTTTTGAGCTTAGCTTCGAATTCGTCACTTAAATAACTTTCTACTATTTTAAAGTATCTTTTTTTCTCCTTATTTGTTTTAAGGTTTGCCATTCCTTTGTTTAGATTCGACAATTTCTCAGAGGCCAGCTTTGCATAAGGGTAGGTTTTATAAACCCGATTTTGAAGAATTAAGAATTGCTTTTTTGCTTCGGGATCCATCTTTCCCTTATAAATTAATATTTCTGGTAATTGAATAGTATCATTAAGAATAGATTCGTCATCTTCTATCTCATAGCCCATCTTTGTGGTATCCTGAGGGATTACTTGTGCATTAACATATAGAGTGGAAAATAAACAAAACAACAAACATTTAATTAGCTTCATATAAGGAAATTTAATTGCCAAAATTATATATAATATATACAAGTGTAATGCCAAATTTATAATTTAGCAAAAAATTAATTTTATGAGCACTAAATCAATATTAAACAAGTCATCACTTGAATTTTTAAAAAACTACCTTAATAATGCATCACCAACAGGATATGAGAGTGGTGGACAAAAATTATGGATGGAATACCTTAAACCTTATGTTGATACTTTTATCACGGATACTTATGGAACTGCTGTAGGAATTATAAATCCGGATGCACCTTATAAGGTCGTGATTGAAGGTCATGCTGACGAAATTTCATGGTATGTCAATTACATTACAGAAGATGGATTAATCTACGTTATTAGAAACGGTGGTTCAGATCACCAAATCGCACCTTCAAAAAGGGTTAACATTCATACTAAAGCTGGAATTGTAAAGGGTGTTTTTGGTTGGCCAGCTATTCATACTCGAATGAGAGACAAAGAAGAAGTAGCAAAAGTTAATAATCTATTTATTGACATAGGTTGTGAAACTAAAGAACAGGTAGATAAAATGGGTGTTCATGTAGGTTGTGTGATTACATATCCTGATGAATTCATGATTTTGAACGATAATAAATTTGTTTGTCGAGCCATTGACAACCGTATGGGCGGGTTTATGATTGCCGAAGTGGCTCGTTTATTACACGAAAATAAAATAAAACTTCCTTTTGGATTGTACATCACTAATTCAGTTCAGGAAGAAGTAGGTCTTCGTGGTGCAGAAATGATTACTAAAACCATTAAACCCAATGTAGCGATCGTAACTGATGTTTGTCATGACTCCACTACTCCAATGATTGAAAAGAAAATTGAAGGTGACACAAAAATTGGAAAAGGTCCAGTAGTAACCTATGCTCCGGCTGTTCAGAATAATTTGAGAGAATTGATTTTAGAAACTGCTATGGCAAAAGAAATTCCGTTCCAAAGACTAGCTTCTTCTCGAGTTACCGGTACTGATACTGATGCTTTTGCTTACAGTAATGGCGGTGTTGCTTCGGCTTTGATTTCTTTGCCGTTACGATATATGCATACTACTGTTGAAATGGTACATCGTGACGATGTTGAAAACGTGATTAAATTAATTTACGAAACCTTATTGAAGTTAGAAAATGAAGAAACATTCTCTTATTTCAAATAGTTTAAGGAGCTAATCCCGTCTCGTTCTAAAAACGAGATTGCAATCTTTTCCTTTTTGGCAGCAAAAAGGAAAAGGATTTCCACTTTTATCGAAGGTAAAAAACCGCATTTCAAATTATGAATTGCGGTTTTTTTAGTAACTTTACTCAAACGATTTTAAAATAATGCAATCAACCGCCAACACAGTTTCCGCTTATTTAGAAGAAATTCCAGAGGAAAGAAAAATAGCTTTCTCAAAACTTAGAGAAACTATTCTAGAAAATATTCCAAAAGGATTTGTTGAACAAATATCCTACGGTATGATTGGTTATGTAGTGCCACATTCTATTTATCCTAATGGCTATCATTGTGAACCAAAACTTCCGTTGCCTTTTATAGCTATTTCTTCGCAAAAAAATTTCATTGCACTATACCATATGGGAATTTATGCCAAACCTGAATTACTGAATTGGCTTAACTCCGAATACCCAAAGCACAGTAAACAAAAATTAGACATGGGAAAAAGTTGCATCCGATTTAAGAAGATAGACCAAATTCCGTTTGACTTAATTGCTGAGCTCGTACAAAAAATATCCGTTAAAGAATGGATTAGTAGTTATGAATCATCATTAAATAAATAAAAAACCGCAATTCAAAATTATGAATTGCGGTTTATATTTTGGTTTATGGAAATGGTTCTATCTGTTCGCTAGATATTCCAAAACATTTTTCTCTATTCTTTCATCTATATTACTGATGTCTGCTTTTATAAATTTCTCTCCTAAGATATTTTCGTATAATTCAATATATCTTTCAGAAACTGTGTCAATATATTCGTCAGTCATATTGGGAATTTGTTGTCCTTCCAAACCTTGAAAACCATTTTCGATTAACCAACGACGAACAAACTCTTTCGATAATTGTTTTTGTTCTTCTCCACTGTTTTGTCTTTCTTGGTAACCTTCCGCGTAAAAATAACGAGAGGAATCCGGAGTGTGAATTTCGTCAATTAAGACAATTACACCTTCTTTTGTTTTACCAAATTCATATTTGGTGTCCACCAAAATCAAACCACGACTGGCAGCGATTTCAGTTCCTCTTTGATATAAATCTCTTGTAAATTTTTCTAAAACAATATAATCTTCTTCAGAAACAATTCCTTTCGATAAAATATCCTCACGAGAAATATCAGCATCGTGTTCTCCATTATCCGCTTTGGTTGTCGGAGTAATAATAGGTTCAGGGAATTTATCATTTTCTTTCAAGTAATCAGGCATTGTCACACCGCAAATTTCTCTTTTGCCAAGAGCGTATTCACGAGCAGCATGTCCTGAAAGATAGCCACGAATCACCATTTCTACTTTAAAAGGATCGCATAAATGACCAACTGCAACATTAGGATCAGGAGTTGCAATTAACCAGTTTGGAACAATATCCTCAGTCAATTCCATGAATTTAGTCGCAATCTGGTTTAAAATTTGACCTTTATATGGAATTCCTTTTGGCAAAACTACATCAAAAGCCGAAAGCCTGTCTGTAGCTACCATAACCAAAAGTTCATCATTGATATTATACACTTCTCTTACTTTACCGCGGTAAACAGATTTCTGGCTTGGAAAATTAAAATCAGTAGTTGTGATGGTGTTGCTCATTATTCTAGTTGTGTGTGTGTGTGTGTGTGTGTTTATTTTTGTTCCTGCAAATTTAAAACTATTTCATAGAGTTTCGCAAAGAACAGAACTCTTAAATTTCATTTTTATATTTAAAGT
The DNA here is from genome assembly GCF_003350545.1 of Flavobacterium glaciei. Taxonomy (GTDB): domain Bacteria; phylum Bacteroidota; class Bacteroidia; order Flavobacteriales; family Flavobacteriaceae; genus Flavobacterium; species Flavobacterium glaciei. The sequence continues at coordinate 171,624 of NZ_QQBA01000006.1, read as the reverse complement.
TATTTATTAAGCAACGTTTCATTGAATAAATTTAAGATTCGGCTGTATTCGTCTACCCAAGAGTACGTTTCTTTAAAACCATGAGCTTCCACGGGAAAACTTGCTAAACTCCATTTTTTCTTCCCTAATTCTATGAAACGCTGAGACAAACGAACAATATCTTTGTATTCTACATTGTCATCTACCATTCCATGAAGCATCAATAAATCGCCTTGCAAATTATCCGCAAAATAGATTGGAGAACTTTTTTTGTATGCATCCGGATCTGTTTCTGGGAAATTAAGAATGTTTCCGGTGTAGCCATGATTGTAATGTGCCCAATCCGTAACAGAACGTAAAGCAGCTCCAGAAGCAAACTCTTTTGGAGTTGTTAACATTCCCATCAACGTGATGAAACCTCCGTAAGAACCACCATAAATCCCAACTTTTGAAGCATCAATTCCGTAATTTTCGACAAGATAATTCTTGCCATCAATTTGATCTGTTAAATCTTTCCCACCCATAAAACGGTAAATTCCTGTTCTAAAATCTCGTCCATATCCATCGCTTCCTCTATAATCAATATCCAAAACGGTATAGCCTAAATCGACCAATAAATTATGAAACATGTACTCTCTGTGGTATGTACTCCAGTAGTTGTGTGCGTTTTGCAAATAACCGGCACCATGAACAAACAAAATTGCTGCTTTATTTGCATTTGCAGTTTGTGGCTTGTATAATCTAGCATTTACTGGAGTTCCATCCTGCGCTTTGAAAGTAATTACTTCCGGCTCACGCCAAGAATACCCATTGAAACTTTCAGATGTTGAAGAGGTTATCTGATTTAAGTTGGTATTCTGTTTATTAGGCGCTACATACAATTCCCACGGTTTATTTTTAAACGAATAACGAACCAATAAGGTGCTTTCGTCTGGAGACAAACTCACTTCATGCGCACCATCTTTAGTTAAAATTGGTTGCAAAACAGGATTTGAAACTTCCAATTTATAAAAGTTTCTGTTTCCTGGATGTGTTGTTGTTGTAGTCAAATAAAAAGCTTTTTTATCTTTTGTCAAAGTCACATTGCGAACTTCCCAATTCCCTTTAGTCAACTGGATTTTCTTTTTTGACTTTAAATTATAGGTATACAAATGAGAATAACCCGTTTCTTCGGACTGAAAATAAACAGTTTCATTGTCACCTAAAAACCCAAGTGTTCCTCTTCCATAAGAATTAGAAGGAATTCCAGGTCCGCCAATCCAAGCTTCATCATGTTGATGGTCTAATTCCTGAAAAGTTCCTTTCTCTAAATTTAAACTGACAATCCATCGGTCTTTATTGTCTTGGCTTCTAATTTCAGCAACTGCTAAAGAGCCGTTTTCATTGTAAACTGGTTCTTGAACCACAATTAATTTATTCTTTTTTTCTGCATTTTTTGACTTTTCGTATAATTCAAAATATTTAGGAACATCTTGAATGTGACTTAACGATGAGAAATTCATGAAATAAACAGAATCTTTAGCGATGTTATAAATCCCGAATTTGGTTGCCAATAAATTATCTACTGAAACTTTTTCCTTAGTATCTTCAATTTGGTTGTAACCATCGGCTGTAATGAAAAGCTCCATTTTTTCACTCTTGCGTTCTGAATCTTCTATTAATCTAAAGGTTGCAAAATTTCCTTTTGGATCCACTTTCAAGCTTCCAAAAGTGTTTTTTCCATAATAATAAGGCTTTGGAAAATCAGATTTTGTAGTTTTTGATTTTTCCAGATTCCATTTTTTTAGTGCTTCCTGATCTCTCACGAATTGAAATAATTCTTCCTGTTGGTTTTTCAAAAATGATTCTTTATCAGTGGCTTTCTCATCCAATTTCCCTTTACGAAAGTTCGTGATTTGAATAATAGAACCTTCATTAGTGTTAAACTGAAAAAGATTTTCATTTTGTCTGAAATAAAGTATTCCTGGAACAGCTCCTATTTGTAAATTAGCAATAGGACTGCTTTGTTGGAAAAGTTTCTTTGATGTTTTACTTTTCAAAGAATACGAAAATAGTCTTCCTTTATCAATGTAAAAATACAAATCAGGATTAGTTGTTTTTTTGAAATCAAATTTTGAAAAAGCGGCTTCATTTGGTGCTGCCAATTCCGGTTTTGATAATCCATTTTTCCAAAAATAAGTACTTGCCCCTAATTCATTATTTGGATTCCAATCAAAATAAACTTTCTGTCCATCTAAAGACCATCTTTCATTTTCTGGTTGAGCGCCAATGAAAGCGTTACCTTTCATGATTTCTTCCAGTTTTAGCGTTTGACTTTGCATTGTTGTGAAAAACAAAACAGAGATGACAAGGATTATTTTTTTGTTCATTTGGTTTTAATTTTATGTGTAAATTGGTAAGTGAGGTTTGTTAAAAAAATTAATTATTCAGTAATTCCTGTGCGATATATTTAGCAACTCCTTCATTATCATTAGTCATAATCACTTCTAAATGGGAAAGTTTATTTTTCAAACTTTCAGGTGCATTTCCCATTACTAAAGCTTTACCAGAGGACTTAAGCATATTTTCATCATTATATCCATCGCCAAAAGAAATAGTTTGTTCGAAAACAAAATTCTCTTTTTCCAGAATTTTGGCAATCGCAACACTTTTATCTACAGACTTGTCCATAAATTCTAAACAAAAAGGTAAACTAAACGCATGGCTAAAAATTCCAGTATGATTTTCTAAAATCTTATCGCGTAATTCAATTAATTTTGAATGCTTAGGATGAGTAAAAAATACTTTTATAGCACTCAAATCCTCCAAACTAGAAAAATCCACTAATTCTGGATGATAATTTACTTCGGGTTGAAATTCGTTTAGTTTTTCATTGTGCTTGTTGGTTAGCCAAACATTTTCTCTGAACAAAACAGTTGTTATTTCAGGATCAATATCTAAAGATAAAACGGATTTTATGGCGTTGCTTTCCATATCAAAGGAAAACAGAAGCTCTTTTTCTGGAGAATGTATGCGCGCTCCATTTGAAGTAACTAAATACAAAGGAATATCCAATCCTGCTACAATTGGCATGGCATCCAAGTGATGACGACCAGTTGCTACAATAATTAAATAATTTTGATTGTGAAGTTCTTGAAAAACAGTTTTGGTGTAATGGGAAATTTTGTGATCTGAATTGAGTAACGTTCCGTCTAGATCACTGATAACTACTTTAATTTTTTCTTTTAAAATCATTTCTTTTAACTGAAATTTATTGATTTCAAATTTATTGCATTTTTGAGAGAAACGAAAGGAATAATATGGATTTTATTGGCCACAGTTATAGTCAAGATTATGCACTTTAATGCATTCACCTATCAAGTTGTAAAAAATTTTGCCACAAATTTCACAAATTTTCACAAATTAATTCGTGATAATTTGTAAAATTTGTGGCAAAAAAAAAAGTGACACAACCGCGCAGACTTTAACTCTGCCAACTAAAATGAACTTTCAGTTTAAAATGATTATTTTAAACCTTTAGGGATAAACTATTAGTTTTTTAGAGTAACGAAATACAAATCAAGTTTATTTTCTTTCAAAAATAAACTCGATTTTCAATTCAACAAACTTACTTTCTTGTAATTTTTATAGTTTTTTTTCCTACTTTAATCATTATTCTCAATCATTTTATAAGCATCAATTACTTTTTTGACTAATCTGTGACGTACAATATCTTTGTCATCCAAATAAATAATTCCAATTCCATCAATATCTTTCAAAACCAACAAGGCTTCTTTTAGTCCTGAAATGGTTCTTCTTGGTAAATCGACTTGCCCTGGATCTCCAGTAATCATAAATTTAGCGCTTTTTCCCATACGGGTTAAGAACATTTTCATTTGGGAATGTGTAGTATTTTGGGCTTCATCTAATATTACAAAAGCATTATCTAGTGTTCTTCCGCGCATAAATGCCAAAGGAGCAATTTGGATAATTCCCTTTAAAATGTAATCTTCGAGTTTTTCATTCGGTAGCATGTCGCGTAAAGCATCGTATAAAGGTTGCATATACGGATCCAGTTTTTCTTTCATATCACCAGGCAAAAAACCGAGATTCTCCCCTGCTTCTACTGCTGGACGTGTCAGTATAATACGTTTGACTTGTTTTTCTTTAAGCGCTTTAACTGCCATGGCAACACCTGTGTAGGTTTTTCCAGTACCAGCTGGTCCAACAGCAAAAACCATGTCATTTTTTTCCATGGTATCTACCAGCAATTGCTGATTAGGTGTCATGGCTTTTATGATTTTTCCACCTACTCCATGTACTAAAATTTTATCGTGATCGCCCATTCTCTCAACCTGTTTGCCATCACTTAAAATTACACGTTCTATAACATTATTGTCTATAGTGTTATAACGAGTAAAATGAAGCATTAATCGTTGAAAACGTTTTTCGAACTCGTCTAAAACTTCTTTTTCTCCAAAAGCTTTTAAAGTTGTTCCCCGAGCGACAATTTTTAATTTTGGATAATACTTTTTAATTGTTTCAAGATGAGTGTCTTGAGCGCCCCAAAAGTCTTTTGGAGCGATGTCTATGAGCTCGATTATTCTTTCGTTCAAATGAGGTTGTTTTTATGTTATTAATTTAAGGTCATACGAAGTCCAATTCCATTTGAATTGGTAATTAAATCCAGACTTGGTTCATTAAATTGTGTGTATGCTGAAGCTTTTTGATTGTTGTAGTCAGTAACTACATTTTTAATTTTTTTTGAAAAACCAATCTTTACAGGAATGGCTATTATGATTGCTGCAATACCAATGTAAGTCATTAATGATGGATAATTGTTTTTTTCGTCTTGAAGTGCATACTGCCCACCTCCAATTGGTGTTGCTGATATTCCAGATGCAGTTACTCCCTGAACTAAATCAGCAGTCAAAAATCCAATACCGCTGTAAAGCAAAATATTTCCAAGTGTTTTTTTTGATCTACCATCATTGTATTCCGTAATTAATTGTTCATTATCTTTTAACAATTCCCTTACTTGATTGGGTGCAATTTTATTGTTTTCAATATCAGTAATAGTACCATTTGACTTGTAAACTAGTTTTTGAGAATAAGATTGAAAACTGTTAAAAAAAAGAAAAAGAAAAAAAAGGGGTTTAATCATAAGTTTTGTTTTAATTCAAATTGAAAATTCTATTTAAAATAAAGCTTAAAATACTTTAGCTTTGCGTTTCTCAAATTTAATGAAAATTAGGTTTACAAAACACCAATAGTTATAAACAAATTTATGTCAATAATTACCCTTACTTCCGATTATGGCTTGAAAGACCACTTTGTAGGTGCGCTGAAAGGGAAGATTTTATCTGAGTATTCCGAAGCTAAAATAATTGACATTTCACATGAAATTGACCCATTCAACACGGTAGAAGCAAGTTACATTATTAGCGCTTCTTATGCGAGCTTCCCAAAAGGTACGGTTCACCTGATTGGAGTAGATATGGAGCACAATAAAGAAAACCAACATATTGTGATGCAGTGGAACGATCATTACTTTATTGCTTCTGATAATGGTATTTTAAGCATGCTTTCGCAAAAAATTGTGCCACAAAAAATCGTGGCAATAAATATTCACGATCGTTTACCTAGTGACGCAGCAGATATGGATGTGTTTGTAACTGTGGCCTGTCATTTAGCCAAAGGTGGTTTAATGAACGTTATTGGGAAAGAAATTAACACTATTAAACAAGTAACCGACTTAAAAGCTGTTCTTTCCGCTGATGGAAATTCTATAAACGGACATGTAATCTATATTGACCATTTTGGGAATGTAGTAACCAATATTTCAAAAAAATATTTCATCGAAGTTGCTAAAGGAAGACCGTATGAAATTGTTATGAAAACCAAAAATATTAAAACCATTTTGCCCAATTATTCTGCAATTGCAAGTTCCGATAAATACCCTATAAAATCGTATGAAGGTGAAAAATTAGCTATTTTCAACGAAGCTGGATTTCTTGAAATTGCTATTTTCAGAAGCAATCCTTCTAAAGTGGGTTCTGCGAATAGCTTATTGGGATTGAATTATAGAGATGTAATAAATATAGTATTCAGTTAACAGTGTTCAGCAATCAGTTAATAATCTGAAATCATAAATCGTTAATCAATAATCATAAATCTAAATGTTTGTACGCATAGTAAAATTGAGTTTTCACGAGGAACATATTCCTGCATTTTTAGAAAACTTTGAGTTAATGAAAGAGAAGATACGAAATGCGCCCGGAAATCGTTTCTTAGAATTGTATCAGGATAAAAACAACAAAAGCATTTTCTTCACGTACAGCTATTGGGAAACTGAAGCTGATTTAGAAAATTATAGAAATTCCGAACTTTTTTATGATGTCTGGACATTCACCAAGAAATTATTCAACGATAAACCAGAAGCATGGAGCGTGGATAAATTAGTTACTTTAGAATAAAAAATAGTTTAAAGTTTAAACAAAAAAATAAATGAAATCAATAGTATTACGAGAAATAAAATCCTTTTTCGGTTCGCCCATAGGTTACTTAGTAATTGCCATTTTTCTAATTATCAACGGATTGTTTCTTTGGGTTTTCGAAGGAGATTATAACATACTGAATACTGGTTTTGCTGATTTGACTCCATTTTTCACCTTAGCACCTTGGATTTTGATATTCTTAATTCCTGCGGTAACAATGCGCAGTTTTTCGGATGAAAAAAAACAAGGAACATTAGAATTATTACTGACAAAACCATTGAGTATTTGGCAAATTGTAAACGGGAAATTTCTTGGTGCTTTGCTTTTGATTGTGATGGCAATTATCCCAACATTTATTTATGTAGCCGTAATTTCTAGTTTAGGAATGCCGGAAGGCAATCTCGATATGGGAAGCACGATTGGTTCTTATTTTGGATTATTATTCCTGATTGCAGCGTATTCAGCCATTGGAGTATTTACTTCAACTTTATCTGATAACCAAATTGTGGCTTTTATTGTTGCCGTATTTTTATGTTTTTTCTTCTATTTTGGTTTTGAAGGTTTAGCTTCTGTAATTCCAAATATATCTTCTGTAATCGCATCATTAGGAATGCAAGATCATTTCAAAAGCATGAGCCGTGGTGTATTAGACACAAGAGATATCCTTTATTTTACAAGCATTACCGTGGTCTTTCTATCCTTTACTGTTTATAATTTAAAATCTTTCAAATCGTAATGACTACTTCTAAGAAAAATAACCTAAAATCAGTATTGATTATCCTTGCTATTGTATTGGTTGCGAATATTGCAGGAAGTTCGTTTTTTCATCGTTTTGATTTAACAAAAGATAAAAGATACACGCTCTCCCCTACTTCTTTAAATATCATTAAGCAAGTTCAAAATCCGTTGTCTATAAAGGTATATATGCAAGGTGATTTACCTGCCGAATTCAAACGTTTACAACAAGAAACGAAACAATTACTGGAAGAATTTCAGGCGTATAACAAAAATATCGTTTTTGAATTCGTAGATCCTTTGGAAAATGAAGACGCAAGTATGGACAATATTAAAGACTTGTATCGAAAAGGACTTACACCAATAAATATAACCGTTGATGACAAAGGAAAGCAATCCCAAGCAATGGTTTTTCCATGGGCAATTGCCGTTTATGACAATAAGGAAGTAAATATTCCATTGTTGAAAAACATTATGGGTGCGTCAACTACCCAAAAAGTAATAGGATCTGTGCAGCATTTGGAATATTCTATTGCTGAAGCGTTAAACAAAATTACCAAAGACAAACAAAAGAAAATCGCTGTTATTAAAGGAAACGGTGAATTGCAAGATATTCTGATGGCCAAATTTCTTTTGCAAGTGCGCGAAAGTTATCATATAGGTCCTTTTACTTTAGATTCGGTTGCCAAAAATCCTATTGGAAGTATAGAAGCTTTACAAAAATATGACTTAGCTGTTATCGCTAAACCTACCGAAACGTTTACTGATGCTGAGAAACAAGTTTTGGATCAATTTATCATTAATGGTGGAAAAACATTGTGGCTAATTGACCAAGTGACGGCAGAAATGGATAGTTTATACGATTCATCTGGAGCTACTCTAGCCTATCCAAAAGATTTGAATTTGAATGATATGTTCTTTAAATACGGCATCCGAATTAATCCTGATTTGGTAAAAGATGAACAAGGAAGTCCCATAAAACTGGCCACAGGAGAACAAGGAAGTGCGACTCAATTTCAGGAATTCAACTGGAAGTTTGCTCCACAAGTGTATCCAAACAGTATGCATCCAATTGTAAAAAATTTAGGTGGAATCAAATTTGATTTTGCAAATCCTATTGATACTTTGAAAAACGGAATTAAGAAAACCATTCTTTTGGAATCGTCACAATATTCGAAAAAACTGGGAACACCAACAGAAATAAATCTTAACATCGTTGCCGAAGAAACTTCCCCAAATGATTACTTGAACAAAGGGAAAATTCCACTTTCGGTTTTACTGGAAGGCAAGTTTCAATCTATGTTTGAAAATAGAGTGTTACCATTTGAACAAAAAACATTTCAAGCGGCAGGAAAAGAAAATAAAATGATTGTAATTTCTGATGGGGATTTGATCAAAAACCAATTGGATAAAAACTTTCAACCAGTAGAATTAGGCTATGACCAAAGATCTGGAAATTTGTATGACAATAAAGATTTCCTGATAAATTGTGTCAATTATCTATTAGATGACACGGGACTTATTAACATTCGAAGCAAAGATCTTGATTTACCTTTATTGGATAAAGAAAAAGTTTATGAAAACTATACCCGAACACAAATCCTGACTATCGGACTTCCAATTCTTATTTTAATACTTTTTGGAGTCGTATTTACTTTCCTACGTAAAAGAAAATATAGTAAATAAGTAATAAAGCCTCAAGTCTTAAAGTCTAAAAACGAAACACATAGTGAGTAATGGAAACATTTTTTTATCAATATTAAGAGTGTAAAACTCTAACTTTCGAAACAGAATAAAGCAACCATTTTTTATAAAATAATAAATAGAATTTGCATTCAGACTTTCGACTTTTGACTTTCAGACTAAAGTAAAGATGTTAATAAAAAAGTTTCCAAACTAGAATAGTTTACGATATATTTGTAAAATGTATCGTATTTCTGATTTAAAGAAATACCTTAAAAAATAAAACAAAACAGATGAAATTTATAGTATCGAGTTCGTACTTATTGAAACAATTACAAGTTTTAGGTAACGTTATCAATAGCAGTAATACCTTGCCTATTTTAGATAACTTTTTATTTGATTTAGACCATAATGTACTTACGGTTTCCGCTTCAGATTTAGAGACTACTATGTCCGCTACATTAGGAATTGATTCAGAAAGTAAAGGAAGCGTTGCTGTCCCTGCAAAATTGCTTTTGGAAATCCTTAAAACATTCCCGGAACAACCCTTAACTTTTACCGTTGAAGAAAACAGTACGATAGAAATCAGTTCTAATTCTGGAAAATATGCTTTAGCTTATGCTCCTGGAGACGAATTCCCAAAATCGGTTAACTTAGACGATCCATCTGTAACTCTTGTTCCTGCTGATGTTTTAGCAACTGCTATAAGTAAAACAATATTTGCTGCTGGAAATGATGATTTGCGTCCTGTAATGTCAGGTGTATTTTTTCAGTTTTCACCACAAGGGCTTACGTTTGTAGCTACTGATGCGCATAAATTAGTAAAATATGCACGTACAGATGTGACGGCTTCTCAAGTAGCTGATTTTATTATGCCAAAGAAACCTTTGAACATCTTAAAAAATATTCTTGGTAGTTCAGATGCAGAAGTTAAAATTGAATACAACGATTCGAATGCTACTTTTTCTTTTGACAATTATGTTTTAATGTGTCGTTTGATTGATGGAAAATATCCAAATTATGAAGCGGTAATTCCTAAAGAAAATCCAAATAAATTAATGATTGACCGTTCTCAATTTTTGAGTTCTGTACGTCGTGTAGCCATCTTTTCGAACAAAACAACACACCAAATTCGTTTGAAAATCGCTGGTGCTGAATTGAATGTCTCAGCTGAAGACATTGACTACTCAAACAAAGCCGAAGAAAGATTGACCTGTGATTATCAAGGTGATGATATGCAAATAGGGTATAATTCTCGTTTCTTGACTGAAATGTTGACAAACCTACAATCCGATATGATTATGCTTGAAATGTCATTACCAAACAGAGCCGGAATCCTTACTCCTGTTGATGGATTAGAAGAAGGTGAAACTGTAACGATGCTTGTAATGCCTGTAATGCTGAACAGCTAGTTCGGTTTAAAATACGCTATTAACCAAACCAATTTATATATTTAAGAAACCATCTCGTTTAATTACTTGATGGTTTTTTTGCTTTTATGTGTTTCACTTTATGTTATTCTAAACAAGGCTAAATTTCATTGTGTTTTCCTTTTCGATGATTCATTTCGGCTGCTTGCTTTAGTGGGTTTGCTTCGTTCCTCACAGAGACAAACTGAACGCAAAATTTAAGAAGTCATAAAGACCTCACTAAATCACTCCCATTTTTTTCATCAAGAAAGTAGCGCTTCTATTTTTACAAATTCCGTCACGCAATTTGTAATCAAAATGAAGTTCATTATTTATAATTTCAACCTCAAAACATTTATTGGTTAATGTATTTGGATATTCATTGGTGGTCAAGCAAACTTCAATATCATGCGTAGCTATGGCTCCAATGGCTTTTTTGCCAATCACTTTTTTCACCACTTCAATTGTTCCATTGCGTTTATCATCTGAATTGGTTCCACGTAATATTTCGTCTAATAAAACAAATGCGGGTCTGTGTTCCAATTCGTCCATAATTTGCTTTAAGCGTTTGATTTCGGCAAAGAAATACGATTCACTATCGGACAACGAATCAGATAATCGCATGGAAACTAAAACTGGCAACGGATGCACATTAGCCTGACTGGCACAAACTGGCGAACCCATTCCTGATAAAACCATGTTAATTCCTAAACTTCTTAAAAAAGTACTTTTACCGGACATATTTGAACCCGTTAAAATCATAAAAGATTCAGGATGAAAACTTACATCATTTCCTATTCTGGTTTTTTCATTTAGTAAAGGATGACTTAAATCCGTAAAATCAATTTCAAAATTGGTGTTTAAAGTTGGATACACAAACTCTGGATTGTTATAAGCAAAATTAGCTAAACTATTTAGCATTTCGAATTCACCTATAACTTCTAACCAATTTTCTAAAGCTTCCGCATGGTCTTTTTTCCATTGAATTAATGATTTTAAAACGTGTAAATTAAACAGAAACGTGCCATTAAAAACTATAGCTGTTACAAAATTACTGATGCTGTCCATATTAGAAAACAAACCTGCTAATTGTTTCAAATGAACGCTGGCATTTTCTTTTTTGAACATTAGTTTTTGCTGCAAATCGATTAACTTTTGTGATTGAAAAGATTCGTTTTCAATTTTTTGCAACAGCAAACTATATTGATGAATAGTTTTATCAATGTTTGTAGAATTAGCTACTTCAGCTTGGATTCGCTTTATAAAACGTCCTAAAATCATTAGATTAATAACAAACAAATACGACAAAACTGAGGCAAAAAAGGTGTTAGAAGTCACTACATAAGCAATCAGAAATCCCAAAAAGAGAACTGGTGAAAAATAAGATATAAAAATACTAGTTTTAGATAATGGTGTACTATTGAATGTTCTCCACTTGAGTAGCGTTTCATAATTCGATTGATTGTCATTGCTTACTTTGGCGAAAGCCAAAAATTCATGTCGCCAATCTAACTTTTCAGATAATTCTTTGATTGCTTGGTGATTTCTGGTTATCTCATGATTAGGCAATATTGACAACAATTGGTTTGCAAATGTTTTTTTACCAATAAAAGTAGCGGTTCTATTCAAGTTTTGAAACAAAGAATGTTCACCAAAAATATCTAAATCATACGAAGACGGATGGTGAAAATCATTGAATTCCTGTCCGTTTTCGAAAGGAATTTTGCTTCTTTCTAAATAGGATATTTCGTTTTCATTTATATCAAATAAGGCTTGATTAACTTGTTTTTCAAAAACTAATTTGGAATGAATTCGCATCAATATTACAAATAATCCAAATAGAAAAACGGCAGCAATTATGAAAATAATTTCACTTTTTTTGATATAATAATAAATAGAAACAAAAAAAAGTACAATAGTTATAAGTCTTAAAATACTTATGCTATTGTACTTTTTATTAATTGCAGTCAATGCCGTTGAAAAGTGTATCTTTTTTGCTTTGTATATTTCCATAATTCAATTGATGAATTGCAAATATAACGAAATAGATTACGATGAAGTCTAAATTAAAAGGCAATGGCGATGCCGAACTACATAGAATTCAAGATTTCAATTTATTAGAACTGAATCAATCAATATGAATCGCTAAAATTGGAACTTCAATATTAGTGACAACTTTTTTAGTCAAACTAGGATTAAAAATACCTTCAAAAAAACCTCTTTTATAAGTTAGCATTGTCAAGACATCTACTTCCTTGTACATGATGAAATCCAAAATTGTTTCTTTTACGGCGTCGCTATTAATGACATAGAAATCTATGGGTTCATTGATAAATTCAGCTTCCCAATTAGCAACAGTATCTTTTGAAACATCAGAATCACTGGTTTTTACATACAAACATTTTACTTTGGCTTTAGTTTTTTTGGCAATATTCAAAACCATTTTCAATGCATTTTTGTCTTTATTTCTAAAACGAGTTGTAAATCCTATAATTTCAATTTTTTTAAATTTTGCTTCTGCAGGTACACACAACATTGGAACTTCTATTCCAGAAATTACTGATTCAGTATTGGTACCCACAAAAAAAGCTTCCCAACCTGTGGCGCCGGAAGTTCCCATGATTACAAAATCAATATTATCCTCTTTGATTGATTTTTTGATATTATGTAACAAATCGCCATCCATTAAACGGTGAGACATCTTAATTTTATCCAAATGTCGCTCTTCAGCTATGGCTCGTAATTTTGGGAGTTCCTCTTTAAACATATCAAATTGAGCTAACTCCAACGAATCATAAATAACAGCATAATTTTCTGGAAAAAACTGATTGTCATATATTGGCAATTGAAATGTATGCAACAAAACGAGTTCGCCTTGAACTATTTTGGCAAATTCTAAAGCATGAACAAAGGCATTTGTAGACACTTCAGAAAAATCGGTTGGAAATAAAATTTTTTTCATTTTACAAGTATTAAAATAGTTCGTGTACCAGATTTAATTATTAATCTTCATTTTGAGCATCATCTAATTAGACTATTTTTATTCATGAATTGCCAAAATCGGTATATTAATATGAAATGCCAATTTTTTTGAAAGACTGATTTCGAATAGTTTTTCATAGAAATTTTTGTGATGTACATGCATTGCAATCATATTGATTTTATGTGAATCGATAAAATTTAATATAATTCCTTCAACGTCATTCCCTGTTACAGAATGCATTTTAATACTACTATCATCCATTAATTCCTCTCTGTGATGCATATTTTTATCATTATCTTCATGATCTTGAGGAACTACTTGAAGGCAATCAATATGCGCCTGAAATATCTTGGCAAAAGCCTTAACTTTCATGAAAGATTGTACATCATCTGATTGATATTCAGTAATAAAAAGTAATTTTTTAAACGGTTCATATTTGCATCGTTCTGGAATAACTAAAACTACAGCTTTGACATCATTCATCACTTTTATAGCCATTGTACCAAAAATTGTTTCTTTTAGACCAGTGGCACCTTTAGTCCCCATTACTATAAAATCAATGTTCTCGTGCTTAGTGATTTTTTGAATTTCTTCAATTAAATTCCCTAAAATCAATGCATGACTAATTTTTATGTGATTCAAATTATTTTCTTCAGCAATACGTCTCAGAACGGGAATCTCGTCTTTATAATTTTCAAAATTACTCAACTCCGTAACATCATAAATTTCATGCAAATACTCTGCTACATTTATATAATTAGCCTGTGGCAATTGATACACATGCATTGTGATGATTTCTGCGTTGATAGAATCAGCTAATTTTAACGCATAAATAAATGCATTAATTGAAACATTTGAAAAATCGGTTGGAAATAATATTTTTTTCATAAAGACATAATTGACTTAAAATCAATGTTTTATAAATTTACAAAACATTCACGTGAAGAAATATGATAATTATCACTTTGGCAAATTTTTAACAAAAAATAAGACTAGCGGATTCTCCTTAGCTAATTGGTGCGTCCTTAATTTTCCTTACTTTTGCATAAAATTGTACATATTATGATACCTCAAGATTGCATAGTGGCATTGGCTACTCCTTCGGGAGCGGGAGCTATAGCCGTAATTCGGATTTCCGGCCACGAAGCCATTACTATTGGTAATACTGTTTTTAAATCTATAAAGAATAAAGAATTAACGACACAAAAAACGCACACATTGCATTTAGGACATATTATGGATGATTCCAAAACTTTAGATGAAGTTTTGGTGTCCATTTTCAAAGGGCCAAATTCTTATACCGGCGAAAATACGATTGAAATTTCCTGCCATGGTTCCACTTATATTCAACAGCAAATCATTCAGTTATTACTTCGAAAAGGTTGTCGAATGGCTGATCCTGGTGAATTTACATTAAGAGCTTTCTTAAATGGAAAAATAGATTTATCACAGGCCGAAGCAGTAGCCGATTTGATTTCGTCAGATAACGAAGCGTCACATCAAATTGCGATGCAGCAAATGCGCGGAGGTTTCTCTAATGAAATTGCCAAATTGAGAGAAGAATTATTAAACTTTGCCTCACTTATCGAACTCGAATTAGACTTTGCCGAAGAAGATGTTGAATTTGCCGATAGAACACAATTTCATGATTTATTGAACCGAATTGAGTTTGTACTGAAACGATTGATTGATTCTTTTGCAGTAGGAAATGTGATTAAAAATGGAATTCCTGTAGCTATCGTGGGTGAACCCAATGTGGGAAAATCGACACTTTTGAATGCTTTACTAAATGAAGAACGTGCCATTGTTTCAGAAATTGCGGGAACAACACGAGACACAATCGAAGATGAATTAGTTATTGGCGGTATCGGATTTAGATTTATAGACACTGCGGGAATTCGACAAACAGAAGATTTAGTAGAAAGCATTGGAATTCGTAAAACGTTTGAAAAAATTGAACAAGCACAGGTTGTTGTCTTTCTATTTGACAGTTCCGAGTTTAAAGTTTCTGGTTTAAAGTTAAAAGTAGAACTGGAAAAAATTAAAAATCAGTTTCCGTTGAAACCGTTAGTAATCATTGGTAACAAAGCGGACAAATTAGAAGATAGTGAAATCGAAAATTTGAAATCTGAAATTCCAGAAATCTTACTAATTTCTGCAAAAGAAAAATTAGGCGTTGAGGATTTAAAAAATCAATTGCTTTCTTTTGTAAATACTGGTGCTTTACGAAATAATGAAACAATCGTCACAAATACAAGACATTACGATTCGCTACTAAAAGCTTTAGATGAAATCCAAAAAGTCAAATTTGGTCTTGAAACGAACTTGTCCTCAGATTTAATGGCATTAGATATTAAGGAAGCTTTGTACCAGTTTGGAATGATTACCGGACAGGTAACTAATGATGAATTACTGGGAAATATATTTGCTAATTTCTGCATCGGGAAGTAAGAGTGCTTTCTTCTGTTAATCAACTACTAAACTTCTTCTCTTAATTGTTGCTTAAAAGCTTATGCTTCTTGTACTTATTCAGAGTTAGGAGAATTTAGGCCAATAAAGCCCAAATTTGATGTGTATTTAGATTATTAAAACATCCCTAACCTATTTTCCAACATCTTCAAATACTTCTCATTCATTTCATTATTAAGAAAAGAAATTTCAAGCAATTCCATCCATTTTGGAGTTGCTTTTTTCATTTGCAGTAAAATAGTTGTTATTGTTTTTTCATTAAGAAGCAGTCTTTCCTGACCGCAGTAATCTATAAAATCCGTTTCTCGAATTTGAAATGGGAAAGCATAACAAATGAAGTTAAAAATAACAACCAATAAAAAATCATAAAGAGTGCATATTGGAATTATAGAAAGAGAAAAATGCGGTTATTTTGCCCCATTATTATCAAGAACCAGATATTCAGAATAATGCGGATTATGTTGGCAAAAGTTTAGATTTTTTTTTCTATAAGCCGTGAAAGTGAATACTTATATCATTCTTTATGCTAACGTGCATTTTATGGCCGAAACGGCTAAAATATTGAACCCGACAAAGAAAGTAAATCTACCCAATTTGAAAACTGGTTGCTCACTAGCAGAATCGAGCACGCTTATCAGCATTGACTTTTGTAATAAAAATTGCAGTACGAATTACTAAACATGATTACAATTGGAATTTAATTGTGTAACAATCCATTGATAGGAATGATAACCATGGTGGTTTTATGAAAGTCAAATAATAAATCTAAAACAAAAATTTTCCTAAGTCTCCAAATATTAAAACTCATTCGAAAGAAAATTTAATACCTGATTTTAAGATCAATAATTATAAAAGTATCTATTTCAAGTAAATCACAAACCACTAACAATCACTATTTGATATTATTTTGAATATAAAAGCATTATTTTGACTAAATTAGCAATAACTAACAATTAAAATATAGTGCCATGAAAACTCCTCTTCTATTTTGTATACTGTTTGCTTCTTTAGGATTTCAAAGTTGTAAAAAAAATGAAAACGACAATGACAATAAGGCTAAAGAAATTCCTGTTGAAAAACCGATAAGTGTTCAATGCTACAAAGCTTTATACGAAAATGACACTATAGATTTAAAACTGAACACTTTAAAAAATGGTAAAATTAACGGCGATATGGTAATGAAATTTTTCAATTCAGAAGAAAAAGTTGGAAATATCGCTGGAGAATTCAGTGGAGATACATTATTTGCCAGCTACACTTTTATTCAGGGGAACAATAAAAAAGTAACGTTTAAAAACCCAATGGCATTTCTAAAACGAGGTGACCAACTCATTTTAGGCAATGGTCAAATGCAAACTACCATGGGAGCTACTTATTTTGTCAAAGGTACACCTATAGATTTTGAAAGAGTAAAGTTTAAATTTACTGCTGTTGAATGTGCTACAGAATAATTTTAATTTAAAATCTTATATTACTTTTTTTGATTTTAATTAAACAAGTACTAACATCTTATTTTAAAAATTAATACTTATATTTTATTTTTTATAATTGATTATCAAGCAATTAAGTATTTTAATCTAAACACTTAATTTAAACTTTATATTTACTGTCCGGGCATGCTATTCACTACAAGTCCGCAGGAATCAGTTCATAAAACAAGCCCTAAAACGAGCTTCCTGTGGTCGCTGTTTTAGGGCTTGTTTTATATAATAACTTCTTCCTTTGCGTGCTTTCCGTTGCTATCATTGACAGAGAATATTTCCTTGAATTTTCATAATTTAAAAAGAAATTAAAAATTAATCACTCTTTAGCCATCCTGTAATACTCATTCTGGTATTTTGGGTAACTAAAACTTCATGAACTAACTCATCACTCTTGAAGAAAACAGTTTTGCCTTGAGTAGGCGAAATTTTTTGATTGTTATCCAATTGATGAATAAGCAATTCGCCACCATCACTTTCTATCCAATTACTATTTAAGTAACTAATCATCGAATATTTTCGGCTGGGATTATTTTTGAATTGATCCAAATGCTTTAA
The DNA here is from genome assembly GCF_003350545.1 of Flavobacterium glaciei. Classification (GTDB taxonomy): domain Bacteria; phylum Bacteroidota; class Bacteroidia; order Flavobacteriales; family Flavobacteriaceae; genus Flavobacterium; species Flavobacterium glaciei. The sequence goes on along the minus strand of NZ_QQBA01000006.1, from coordinate 153,851 downwards.
ATAAAAATCACCTGATTCATACAAAGAATAATGAAATTCATAACCTGTAATTCCCGTATAGCAACTTTGATTTAGATAAAGAATAAAAGCTTCTATTTGTGCAAAGAATTCATTTTCAAATGCATTGTTGTGCTTTTTATCCAACCAATAAATGGAATCGCTTCGTATTGCGCCATCATAAGAAACCTTCTCAGAGTTGCCAATTCCAGCTTCCATAAGAAGGCTTTTCTGGTTTAAAACAATTAGATTTTGTTTGAGATTATTGGCCAAATCAGTACTTAAAAAATGGTCACATATCCCCACTTTATTTTCAATATATGAGGCAATCAAATCCTCAAAGCTATTTTCCATGACTTTTGAATTGACTGAAAATACCGCCAACGGTACAAGGTAGACTAATAAAATTCGTTAGAGACTGATTCTGAAATAAATAAAAAATTAAATGATAAACTAACACCTTTAGCGTGGAAATTAAAAATTTACCGTTTCAATTACATACAAAAAAGTCATTTAAGAAACTACAAAGTGTTGATTTCTTAAATGACTTATGTGATAAAAATAGTAGGTTCTTTATAGTTTACTGATAAAACTACCGTAAATATCCTTAAACTGATATCCTTCGGAGAAGCGATCTTTACTCAGTTTCTTGTATTCAACTAATCCCCAAAGAATAAATTCCTTCATAAAAAATTTATCTTCTTGTTCCAGTTGAGGTTGGTACTTTTTGATTAAAATTTCAAGTGGTACAATACTAACCAAGATTCTTTCGTATTCTTCATCCGAACAATCATCTAATAATTCGAAACCACTTTCAGCAAAAAACCATTCAATGATATCCGTATAGGCATTTTTGACACCTTCTTTTTCTAATTTTTCAATCTTTGGAAAATAAGCTGGGAAAAAAGTATGAATTGCATCGCCTAATAAATGTTGCGCTACAGCGGCAGCTCCCTCCTGCTCTCCTTCATAAACCAACTCCACTTTTCCAGTTATCGCAGGAATGATTCCCATAAAATCAGACAAACGCAAAGTTGTTTTATCAGCACCGGATTTCAGTGCTCTTCTTTCTGCGGTGCTTAATAAGTTTTCGAAAGCGGTAATGCTTAATCGAGCACTCACTCCGCTTTTGTTGTCAATATATTCGCTTTCTCTAGCTTCAAAACTAATTTGTTCTAATAAATCCCTTGCCAATGAAGGAACGTAAACCATATCATTTTGAGTCACATCCAGTTTTGCTTCCTGTTCAGTAATGGTTCTGGCGATTTTAATGGTTTCTGGGTAGTGCGTCAGGATTTGAGAACCAATTCTGTCTTTAAGTGGCGTTACAATACTACCACGATTCGTGTAATCCTCTGGATTTGCCGTGAAAACAAATTGCATATCAAGCGGCATTCTTAATTTAAATCCACGAATTTGAATATCGCCTTCTTGCAAAATATTAAACAAGGCTACTTGGATTCGAGCTTGTAAATCAGGTAATTCATTGATAACAAATATACATCGATTTGCTCTTGGAATCATCCCAAAATGAATCACTCTATCATCTGCGTATGATAATTTTAAATTGGCAGCTTTTATCGGATCCACGTCACCTATTAAATCCGCAACGGTTACATCAGGTGTAGCTAATTTTTCGAAGAAACGATCGCTTCTGTGCAACCAAGAAATTGGAGTAGCATCGCCATGCGTTTCAATAATATCTTTAGCAAAACGAGAAATCGGTTGTAACGGATCGTCATTTATTTCGGAACCCGTCACAAATGGAATGTATTCGTCTAACAATTCAATCATTTTACGTGCCAATCTGGTTTTGGCCTGACCACGAAGCCCCAACAAATTAATGTTGTGACGAGATAAAATAGCTCGTTCTAATTCTGGAATCACGGTGTTTTCAAAACCGTGAACACCATCAAATGTCGGTTTTCCCGATTTGATTTTTTCTCTAAGATTAGAACGCAATTCATCTTTAATGCTTTTGCTTACGTAACCTGATTTTTTTAATTCTCCGAGTGTTTTTATAGTATTCATTTGTTATTTTTTATTGATGTTGATATTGCAGTTAACCTTTGTTGCCATTGTAATTGCTTTTGTTATTGCTTTTGTTATTGCTTTTACCATTGCTATTGATATTGCTATTGCTATTACCATTGCTTTTGCTTTTACATTGCTATTGTCATTGCCATTGCTATTCTATTGCCACTGCTATTGACATTGACATTGACATTGTTCTCGAATGCGCTCGAACTGACAACTGTGACTGTAAACTGAGTTCTATTTTATTTTCTTTTTTCGATTGGTTTCATAATCCTCAAAAATCATTTCGCCCAATCCTTTTAATCCGGTGTAAAATGCTTTTCCTTGATTTGATTCAGTAAACTTATTCACAAATTTTTGCAAATACGGATCATTGGCAATCATAAAAGTGGTGATGGGAATGTGCAATTTTCGGGCTTGTTGTGCCTGATTGTAACATTTATCTACAATATATTCATCAAGACCATTGCTATTCATATAATACGAACCGTCTTTTTCGCGAACACAACTTGGTTTTCCATCCGTAATCATGAAAATTTGCTTATTCGTATTTCGCTTTCGGCGCAAAATATCCATGGCTAATTGTAAACCAGCAACCGTATTCGTGTGATATGGACCCACTTTTAGATACGGTAAATCTCGAATTGCAATCGTCCAGGCATCATTCCCAAAAACCAGAATATCTAAAGTATCTTTTGGATAACGGGTCGTAATCAATTCAGCAAGAGCCATTGCCACTTTCTTGGCGGGTGTAATTCTATCTTCTCCATACAAAATCATACTATGACTGATGTCAATCATTAAGACCGTACTCATTTGGGATTTGAATTGGGTTTCTTCAACAACCAAATCATTTTCGGTTAGCATAAAATCTGCAACTCCATTATTGATTTGTGCATTGCGTAAACTTTCGGTCAATGAAATACGTTCGAGTCCATCACCAAAATGAAATTCCCGAAATTCTCCGGTATGTTCATCCCCGTTTCCAGAATGTTTCGTTTTGTGATTCCCGCTACCAGACCGTTTTAAATTTCCAAAAATGTTATCTAAAGCTTGTTGTCTAATCGCACGTTCCGTCTTTGCAGTAATTCCAATTCCTGAAGTTCCATCTTCTTTGAGTTCGTCACGGATGTATCCTTTTTTCTTTAAACCTTCAATAAAATCATCGATTGTATACTGTTCATCGGTAAGTTTATATTCTTTGTCTAATTCCCGCAACCAGTCAATCGCTTCATCAAAATCCCCTGAGGTATGTGTGATTAATTCTTTGAAAATACCAAAGAGTTTATCAAACGGAGACTGAAAAGGCGCTTCGTATTGCTTGAAATAAAATCCTTTTTTATTATCATTTTTCATAGACAATAAAATTACATCAATAAAAATGTACTCGATACAAACGTTTATTAATTTTTAGTTAAAAACATTGACAAACGATGTAATTGGATTTTATAATAAAAAAGAAATTAATTAAAAAATTGTCCATCTACATAAAACCAAGTTCCATTTTCAAATTTGAAAGTGGATAGTTCGTGATGAATCTGTTTTTGAAGTTTGTTATCTAAAAAATGAGCTTTGAATTCCACGGTATTTTCAGTGGAATTTAAAATCTGCAATTGAAGCCACTGGTTATTAGTTGCCCAAAGAAGTATTTCGGATTTCGAATAGTATTTTCTTTCTAAAACATAGGTGGATTCCAGTAAATAATCAACTTGAAGTGTAGCATAAGCAGAATATCTGGAACGCATCAGGGATTCAGCAGTAGGCGCTTTTCGAATCCCTTTTATAATTGGTTCGCAACAATTCTGGAAATTTATATCGGAACCACAATAACATTTATTTTCAATCATTTTATTTATAAAAAAAAATTAAATGGGATTATTTGCTTGTCCATTAAGCCCAATTATTTTTTGATGCAATTGATTAAGCAATACTTGATAGCGGCTAATTTCCATTAAATCTTCATCTTCTTCAGCAAAATCAAGTAGCTCATCTAATTCGTCACTGATTTCTACTAATTTATTGTTGGCTTCTTTGGCGTTTTTTTCTGCAATAAAATCAATTATTTGCTGCACTCCATTTTTCACATCGTTAAATTTATTCTTTTCCATGACACGGGTTTTATATTATTCTTCTGAAGCCTTATCTTCATTAAACTTTTTAGTTATTTGTTTAAGTTTTTCTTTTCGCAATAGTACAGCTTGTTTAGCTTTGTCTTGCGCTTTGTGCAACTTATCGTTATGCTTTTTTATATTTCTTTCGTTATTTCTGCCCATGACTTTACATTTAGATAATCGAATCTATTAATTGACTCAAAACCACTGCAAAGTTCGGTTTTATTATTGAAATTAAAATTATTTTAGTTTGGTAGTTTATTTTTGTTTGAAAATTATAATAACAATTAGGAAGTTACATGTACAAAATACAGCAAAATTATTTATGGCAAAATTAATAAAACAAAGAATTTTTATGTTAATGACCATAATACATATCCTTGAAGTTAAATAAACATTTTTGAAACAAATTAATAATATAACGTTAATAAATAAATTAGTTTGCTCCAACAATTTTTTCATATCTTTATTTGATGAACAAAATTGTCTTCTAATACTTTCCATCACTATTCATGAAGTCTGAAAATAAATATCCTAAATTCATCAGATGGTTCCTGAAAAGGCCTAAAATCACTGGCTTCATGACCTTTTTATTCTTGAGTTATGTTGTAACATTTATAGTTGCACAGCAATACAAAATAATAAAAGAAAATGAACAAAGAGAAATGGTTAACATACTAAATGTTGTTCATCAAAATATAGAACAAGCCCTCAAAAACTGCTACACCACTACTTTATCTCTGGCACTAACTATCAATGATAAAGGCATTCCTAAAAATTATGAATTTGTAAGTGAAAAATTAATAGAATCAAATCCTAACATAAGTGCTGTTCAACTTGTACCAAATGGAATTATAAAATATGTATATCCTTACAAAGGAAATGAAGCAGCAATAAACTTAAACATTTTAACCACGCCCCATCTTAAAAGAGAAGCATTAAAATCTATCGCAAAGAAAAAGATGTATTTTGCCGGTCCTTTTGAATTAAAACAAGGCGGTATGGAAATAGTTGGAAGGTTTCCTGTTTTCCAAAACAATAAATTTTGGGGTTTTTCTGCTGTTATTATAAAGTTAGAAACTTTTTTAAAAGCATCGGGAATTAAAAATATTGATGATTCAAAATATTACTTCCAATTTTCAAAATACGATATTGAAAAAAAACAAGAAGTATTTTACTTGCCTAATAAAATCGATTTTTCAAAAAATTATAGTATCAACAGATTAATCCCTGATGGTGACTGGAAATTATATTTGATAAAAAAAAATAAGAATTATTTATGTTTACAAATATTATTTCCTGGACTTTTAGGAATCACTCTTGCGGGACTTTTTGGATTTTTAATCTTTACACTTCTAAAAATACCAGAGGAATTACAAACTTTAGTAACTACTCAAACATCTAAATTATTAAATTCTGAAATAAAATTTAAAGCTATTTTTGATCAGGCAGCTGTAGGAATCGCCAATGTGGATATTACAACAGGTAATTTTTTAGAAATTAATAATAAATTTTGTGAACTTCTGGGTTATACTCAGGATGAAATGAAAAATAAAAACTTTCAATCGATAACTCATCCTGATGACCTTAAAAATGACCTAATAAATGTAAATAAACTTGAAAATAGAATAATTAATGAATATTCTATGGAGAAAAGATACTTTACAAAGTCAGGTAAAACTATTTGGGTAAATTTGAATGTTACGCCAATCGTAGATAAAAGTAAAAACCAAATAAGCGCTATTTCTATAGTTGAAGATATTACTTTAAAAAAAGAAGCAGAGGAATTAATCATTAAGAGTCAAATTCGATTCAAAAGTTTATTTGAGGACTCTCCTATTCCATTATGGGAAGAGGATTTTTCTGGAGTAAAAAAATATCTTCAAGAATTGGAACTTATCAATCAAAGTCCTGAGACAGTAGCTCTATATTTAAAAATGCACCCAGATGTTGTTCAAAAATGTATTTCTTTGGTGAAAATTATCGATGTGAATACAATTTGCCTGCGCCTTCATAAAGTTAAAAATAAAGAAGAATTAATATCTGATCTTTCACAAATTATCGATACTGATTCTATTCGCGATTTTACAAAACAGCTCATTGCCATAACACAAGGTGACAAACAATTAATTGTTGATACCAAAATAAAAAATAAAAATGGTGAATATCGCAACGTAAATTTAAGATGGAATGTAATCCATGGGTATGAAAAATCATTGGAAAGAATCATCGTTTCTACTGAAGATATTACAGAACGAAAAATATCCGAAAATATAATTCTTCAATCGCAACAAAGAATCGAATCCCTAATTAACACTATAGACGGAATCGTTTGGGAGTGTGACGCTAAATCTTTTAATTTTAGTTTTATAAGTCAAAAAGTAGAAAATATATTGGGTTATACCGCAGAGGAATGGTTGTCGAGCAAAACTTTTTGGATAGATCACATTCATCCAGAAGATAAACAATGGACAATCGATTATTGTACTTTGAAAACAAATAAAATTTTAAATCATGATTTTGAGTATCGGATGATTGCTAAAAATGGAGCTGTCGTTTGGTTAAAAGATATTGTTAATGTGATTTCTGAAAATGACCAACCTTTAAATTTACGTGGTATAATGATAGATATTACGACAATGAAAGAAGCTGAGAAAGATTTGAATGAAGCTTTTAATTTAGTGACAGAACAAAATAAAAGATTACTAAATTTTTCATATATAGTTTCACACAATTTAAGGTCACATACTAGCAACATAGCATCGATTATGTCTTTAATCGAATCTTCAGAAACAGAAGAAGAGAAAGATGAAATGATCCAATTATTAAAATCAGTTTCGAATTCCTTAAACGAAACGATGATTCACTTAAATGAAGTTATCAATATAAGGACTAATATTGGTTTAGTTTCTGAATCATTAAATCTTAAACAATACATAGAGAATGTATTAAATGTACTTTCTGAACAAATAAACTCAAAAGATGTTTCAATTTCTATTAACATGCCTAATAATGTAATGGTAAACTATAATCCGGCTTATCTTGAGAGTATCTTGTACAACATTATTTCAAATTGTATCAGATACAGCCATCCGGATCGAAAACCCATCATCACTATTAAATGGATCACTAATTATGATGACAAAATTCTACAAATTACAGACAATGGTATTGGAATTGACCTAGTTAAGAACGCTGACAAAATTTTTGGAATGTACAAGACATTCACTAATAATGCAGATTCCAGAGGAATTGGATTATTCATTACAAAAAATCAAATTGATGCTATGGGTGGAGATATCACTGTTGAAAGTGAACTCAATATAGGAACAACATTTAAAATCTATATTAAATGACAAAAAAAACAATCTGGGTAATTGATGATGATTTAATTTATCAAATTATTGTAAATAAGATCCTAAAAAGATGTGATATGTTTTCAGCGATCGCTACATTTAAAAACGGTAGAGAAGCAATAGATGCGCTTCAAGATATAGTAAATAATACCTTGAAAAACAGCACTATACTTCCAGATATAATCCTGTTAGATATAAATATGCCTATTATGGATGGTTGGGAGTTTATGGAAAAAATGGGGGGTATAAAATCTAAATTCAGCAAACAAATATCTGTTTATATCGTAAGTTCCTCTATTGCTGTAGAGGATAAAAATAAATCAAAAACGTATTCAGATATTTTAGGTTATTTATCTAAACCTATTAGCATAAATGATATAGAATTGATTGCTTCAAATGATTAAAATATATGATTAAAATAAATGATTTTGCCTAATTCATTGTTATGAGATATCATTCAATTCTCTTTTTATATCTTCTAATGGTTTATTGGTGAAAATTAATTCATCTATAATTTTTTTTCTTAAAAAATCTAAATCATCATAAACCATATACTTAGCCCAGGAAGTCAGATTAAATAAATTTCGAACTTGTTTAATTCTTTTTGTGGTTTCTGTACTGGTTCTTAGGATAGCTTTATTATCATAATTTGGGTTCATTTTATGTTGATAATTGACCGTTTTATTTTGGTAATTCGCCTCTAAATAATATAGTTCCTCTATGGCATTGTCTGTATAAAAGTTGACCCAAGGTGCAAAGCCTAATTTTGTTTTAGATTCAGTTTCTGGATCCAATGGTTCTAAGCGCCATTTACTATTAGCCAGTCGTCCCCAATGATTAGACAAACGAAACATTCCCTCTTTAGTATAAAAATATTTACTTCCAGATTTACTATCGTATTGCAATTCTAATCCTTCTGTACTATCCAAAGAAACCTCCTGGAAAACACAAAAAGTATTTTTGAAAGAATTAGGATTGGGGCGAAAATTTTTTTCCATTAAACAAAGGTAATCAGAAAGTCTAAATTATGATAAGACAAGTAATATTTTGATTAACTTTGCCAATTAGAATTAACAAAAATACAAGGGATTATGACCAAAGCTTCAGAAGAAAGAATGTTACAAAAAGGTGTTTACACCGGAATTATGGAAAAAGATGAAAACAACAACTTTTTTTGTGGTGAGTATCTTTTAGACTACAAAATGGCACAAAAGCACACTGTTGGCGATTGGATTACAATAAAATCAATTATTGAGAATCCTAGTGATATCAGTTATAATAAATATCCAAAAAAATCAAAAAACTTCGATAAAGCCAATAATAAACCTCAGCAATAATTTTTTTATTAGTTCTGGGCAAAAAAATAAATTCAAATTCTTTTTTTTGAATATTTTTTTATCACAAACTATAAATTTAAAAAAAAGTGTACCTTTGCAAAAAATTTGTCGATTTTGAAATCAAATTAGATTGATTTAATAGTAAAAGACAAGTAGTTACCATATTTATGAAAAAAATAGTTGAATACCGCAAATTGCTTAATGTAGATAAAACTGCTGAGCTAAAAGATTTGAAAACAATTTATCGTAATGCCATGAAAGAAGCGCATCCTGATAAATTTCAGGGCGATGAAGCCGGATTAAAAGCTGCTGAAGAAAATAGTAAAAAAATCATTGAAGCATATCATTTCTTAGTAAGTATTAATCCTGAAACGATTAAACAAAATTTACCAGAATATACTGAGACAATCTCAACTTCTACAATTACAGATTATAAATTTGTTGAAGGAAGATTGATAATCAACTTTTCAAATGGAAGTGTTTATGAATACATTAGTGTTCCTAAAGCAACTTATGTAAAAATGGTTAATGCTGACTCTCCTACAAGGTTTGCAAAAAGACATATCCTAAATTCTTATACTTGGAGAAAAACAATCAACCAAGACTAGATTTTACAAAATCACAAAAAACGACTAAGCATCCTTAACCAGGATGCTTTTTTTATCTCTAAATTTTACATCGTTTTTTTTTTACTCAACATAACAAGTAATTAAATAGCACAATGTGAATTTTAAATCAATATTTAGTTTTAAGAAAAGAATGATTTTATTACAAAATATTCTTAAATAAAACACGTAATACACTCTAATTAAGAATTAAAAATTATAACAAAAATTTAGGTTCCAAAATAATATGTATTTTATATTTTTTAAATACTTTTGCAACCTTAACTCAATTAACTAATTAATAATGAAAAAAATAATTGTATTACTTTCGGCAGCTGTAGTTTTAATTTCTTGTAGCAAAGTTGGCAAAGACGAATATCTAATTACTGGAACTGCAGAAGGAATTGAAAATGGTAAAACTATTATCTTAGAAACACAAGATGCAACCGGAATGATGTTACCAAAAGACACTGTAAAAGTTGAAAACGGTAAATTCGAAATGAAAGGAACTATAACTGAACCTGCTTTCTACACTATTCAATTAGAAGGAGCTCAAGCTAAAATACCTTTTATATTAGAAAATGCAGAAGTTACTATTGCAATTAACAAAGATAGTATTCAAAAATCTAAAGTTTCAGGAACTTATAATAATGATGAATACGTAGCATTTAATGAAGAAATTACTAAAGTTCAAAAGAAACTTATGGATTTCCAAAATAAAAATATGAAAGCTATGGAAACTGCTCAACAAACTAAAGATACTGTTGTAATCAACAAGTTGATGCAAGAATTTTCTATTATTCAAGAAGAAGTTGGTGTAGCGTCTAAAGCTAAATATGTAACTTATGCTGAAACACACCCTAAAGCATTCATTTCTGCTTTGATTATTCAAGGTATGTTAAATGACCCAACCGCAGATGTAGCTAAATCTGAAAAATTGTACAACAGTTTAGAAGAGTCATTGAAAAAAACTAAACCGGGTATTGCTATCAAAGCAAAACTGGCTGAACTAAAAATGCCTGCCGTAGGTGCTGCTCCAGTAGCTCCAGCTGCCGAGGCTAAATGAAGATCAGATTTTTCAGGTCCTAATCCACAGGGGAAAGTAATATCTCTAAAAGAAAATTTAGGAAAAGTTACAATTGTTGACTTTTGGGCTTCATGGTGTGGACCATGTAGACAAGAAAATCCAAATGTTGTTGCAATTTACAAAGAGTTACACAGCAAAGGTCTTAACATAATTGGAGTATCTTTAGATAAAGATGCTAAAGCTTGGAAAGATGCTATTGCAAAAGATAAGCTAACTTGGAATCATGTTTCAAATTTAAAATTTTGGGACGAACCAATAGCTGCTCAATATAAAGTACAATCAATACCGGCTACTTTTATTCTGGATGCGTCTGGAAATATAGTTGCAAAAGATTTAAGAGGTGATGCACTAAGAGCAAAAGTTATAGAACTTCTAGCGAAATAATAGTATTTACACCTATAAAATAAAAAATCTCCCTAGTGGAGATTTTTTATTTTATTCAATACCAATACATTAAAAATAATAGTGAAATTAAGTGTCAAATTAGTTTGTAGAAACCAAAACTGTTTCTATATTTGCAACCGCTTACAACAAATAAGTGTTGTACTCAAAGGCTTTGGGGAGATACTCAAGCGGCCAACGAGGGCAGACTGTAAATCTGCTGTGCAAACTTCGCAGGTTCGAATCCTGCTCTCCCCACTAAAACGTTTCAAGTAATTGAGACGTTTTTTTTTGCAAAAAATTTAGCAGGTTCTCCCGCCCCAAAGTGTCGGGATTCGGGACTGCTCTCCCCACTAAAACGTTTCAAGCAATTGAGACGTTTTTATTATTTTCAATAATCGATACTTTCCTCTTATTTTAGAAATAGTTGATTCAAAAAAAAATCCCATCTCCTTTTAATTTGAGATGGGATTTCCTAAACTATTATTTTAACTTCTTTATTCTAAAATAAAACTTACAGTAACATTAGCTGTAATATTGATTTCTCCAACCGCAAGCGTTTCTCTAGGAGCACTAGAATCAGCGCTTTCCATAGTTTTCATAGCGGCATACATTGGTTGTGGATAATACGTTTGTGAATTGTCAGATATAGTCATGGCACGCCCTACTTTTTGTCCTAAAACAGAAACATAATCCTCTGCTTTCAATTTTGCCTCTTTCATCGCTAATTTTCTAGCCTCCGATTGATATTGTGCTAATTTTGAAGATTGAAAAGTAACATTATCAATTCTATTAATTCCTTCATTTACCAAACCCTCCATCAATTCATCATATTTTGATAAATCTCTTAATAAAATTTCAATTGTCTGAGTGGCATTATAACTGTGTTTCTTTTTTTCATAATCGTATTGTGGATTCAGTGAAACACGTTGCGTTTTATAATCTGCCGGCGCTAAATTCATTTTTTTTATAAATTTTATAACCGCCTCTATCTTTTCGTCGTTTTGTTTTTTTACATCTTTAGCATTATTCCCTTTTGTTTCAACAGTTACTGCTAAAGTAGCTTGATCTGGTGTAACCTTTACTTTTCCTTCTCCGCTTACATTTATTTGAGCAACTTGTTTCACTTCTTGTCCGTAAGACATAGAAATAAATAAAACTGATAAAATCAATAGTGCTTTTTTCATTTTAATATATTTTAATTGTTTGTACTAATTCCTTTTCAAAAGTTGTGCCATTATAATTTCCCCAATTTTTCCATTACAAAAAGAATAACTATTGGAATTGCTAATAATATCACCATTAAAGTATGATCTACTAATAATGTAGGTTCTTTTAATAAAGTAATCAAATAACCTCCTACAGCGCCCCCAAAATGCGCAGTATGGCCTATGTTATCATTCTTAGCTTTCATGCCGTAAATAGAATACAACAAATAAAGGATACCAAAAATATAAGCAGGCATAGGTATAACAAAAAAGATTCCCAGCATCATATCTGGTTGTAATAATATGGCCGAGTATAAAACTCCAGTTACAGCACCGGAAGCTCCAACAGCCCTATATCCATAATCGTTTTTATGAAAAACCATCGTTAGCAAACTTCCAAAAATCAAACTTCCAAAATAGACTAGCAAAAACGAAAAATCACCTAAATCACCTAAATAACTTATGACAACCGGAGCAAAAAACCAAAGTGTCAACATATTAAAAATCAAATGCGTCATATCAGCATGCAAAAAACCAGAAGATAACATCCTGATTTGTTCTCCGGAACGAATACTTCCAACATGAAACTCATATTTTCTAAAAAAAGAAAGGTCATTAAAACCTTTGTAACTAATCAAAACATTTACTACAATTATTGCTATTAAAACAGTATTCATAAAATATATTTATTGTGAATTGTAAAGATAGTCATTCTCAAATACAGATACAGTAAGCAGTCAAATTTTATATCAGTCAACATTTTTGGTATATATTTGCAAGAAAAATAACGGCATGCAATTTCTTGTTTTTATCATAACCTTCCCTTTTTTATGGATTATTTCTATACTTCCATTTAGGATTTTCTACTGGTTTTCTGATTTCATCTATTTAGTTGTTTATTATATTGTAGGCTATCGCAAAAAAACCGTAAAGGAAAATTTAGCTCTGGCATTACCTCATCTTAGCGAGAAGGAACGTCTTATAATCGAAAAAAAATCGTACCAGCACTTGTGTGATATGTTTTTAGAAATGATTAAAACCATGACAATTTCTGCGGATGAAATGAACCGAAGGTTTGTAATTACCAATATTGAATTGGTAAAGGAATATGAAAAAAAAGGGAAAAGTGCTGTTTTATTAGCATCTCATTATGCGAGTTGGGAGTGGTTATTGACTACTAACGAGAAAACTATCTTTAAAGGAATAGGTGTATATAAAAAAATTGCTAATAAATACTTTGATAAACTTGTAAGAGACATCCGTTCAAAATACAATGCTGAATTAGTTGAAACTAATAAGGCTATTCCGTTGATGGCAGAAAACCAAAAAAACGGGATTCTAAGTATGTACGGACTTGCCAGTGATCAATCTCCAAAATTAAATAGAGCTTTTCATTGGGATAAATTCATGGGTGTTGAAGTACCCGTTCACACTGGTGCCGAAATGCTTGCCAAAAAATACGACTTGAACGTTCTTTTTGTAAAAGTAAAAAAAGTAAAAAGAGGTTTTTATGAAGCTACTTTTGTTCCCATTACAGATAATCCAACTTCAATTCCTGATTTTGAAATCACCGATACTTTTTTAAGAGAAGTCGAAAAACAAATTCTAGAAGCTCCTGAATATTATTTCTGGACGCATAAAAGATGGAAACACAAGCGATAGTGATCAGTGTTTAGTAGCAGTTAAAAAAAATCACTAATTCAAAAACAATCGTTTTCGAATTAGTGATTTTTTTAATTCTTTAAAAACTAAACTTTTATAAAGAAAACCAGTTTTTAACCAATTCATCCTCTAAAGGTTGGGCATTCTTGTTTATGAATTCATTAGTAGCTGAATTATAAGCATAATCCAAAGCCCAAGTTTTATGATTTTCAGCCAATGATTTTATTCCGTTACATACAAATTCGATTTCAGCATTTGTAGTAGTAGGATGAATCGACATTCTAATCCAGCCCGGTTTTCTGATTAAATCCCCAAGTGTAATTTCATCAATTAATTTATGCGAAGTTTCCTGGTCTACATGCAATAAAAAGTGTCCGTAGGTTCCCGCACAACTACATCCGCCACGAGTTTGAATTCCGAATTTATCATTCAGCAATTTTACACCCAAGTTAAAATGCAAGTCTTCAACAAAGAAAGAAATTACCCCTAACCTATCATGATGCTGTCCTGCTAAAATTTTAATATTGGATACAGTACCTAACTCTGAGAAAATATAATCTACAATTTCGTGCTCTCTATTTAAGATATTTTCAATACCCATTTGCTCTTTCAACTGGATAGCCAATGCTGTTTTTATAACCTGTAGAAAACCTGGCGTACCGCCATCTTCCCTATCTTCTATATTATCGATGTACTTGTGTTCGCCCCATGGATTTGTCCAACTTACTGTTCCACCACCAGGATTATCAGGTACTAAATTTTGATATAATTTTTTATTAAAGACTAAAACTCCGCAAGTTCCTGGTCCACCAAGGAATTTATGTGGTGAAAAGAAAATGGCATCTAGATAACTTTCAGCATCTTCAGGATGCATATCGATTTTTACATAAGGACCTGAACAAGCAAAATCTACGAAACAAAGTCCGTTATGATGATGCATTATTTTTGCCACTTCATGATATGGCGTTTTAATTCCTGTAACATTCGAACATGAGGTAATAGAAGCTATTTTAAATGGTCTTTCTTTGTATTTTTCCAGTAATAATTCCAAATTTTCAATACAGAATAATCCATCTTCAGTTGAAGGAATAACTTCAACATCAGCTATAGTTTCTAACCAAGAAGTTTGATTGGAATGGTGTTCCATGTGCGAAATAAAAACAATTGGTTTCTTTTCAGCTGGAATGGTGATGAAATTTTTTAAATTTTCGGGTACTTTTAAACCAAGAATTCTCTGAAATTTATTGACAACGCCAGTCATTCCTGTTCCGTCTGTAATCAAAACATCATCAACACTCGCATTCACATGATGTTTAATAATATGACGCGCCTGATGATACGCTTTAGTCATTGCAGTTCCCGAAACTGTGGTTTCAGTATGAGTATTGGCCACAAATGGACCAAATTGATTCATTAATTTTTCTTCAATAGGACGATACAAACGACCACTGGCAGTCCAATCCGTATAAATAATTTGTTTGTGTCCGTAAGGAGATTCAAATTCTTGATTTATTCCGATTATGTTATCGCGATACTGTTTAAAATATTGCTCTAATGATGTTGAAACTTCTTTGGTAATCATCGCTGTCTAATTTGATTTCAAAGATATTGATTTTTACTAAATAGTCATTTTCAATTTTTGTTAATACTGATATCAAATAAATCAATAAACATGACCCAAATGTAAAGTAGCTGACAAACTATAATTTTCATTCGTTTTATATTTGATTAACGAATTAAAAAACATTTTAGCTATGAAAAAAATTGTTTTTCTACTACCTCTTTCATTGCTTCTACTTTCTTGCGAAGTTGAAGGCGATTTGACCCGTGATGCTGAGTTAAGCACTCCAATTCCTGAAAATACACCTCCAATTGCTACGGGTAATTTCATGCCAACATCAGGAATTAAAGTTACCGGTTCGGCTAAAATTTATTTGAATGGAAATCAGAATGAAGTTCGATTAGAAGATTTCAGTGTTTCCAGTGGTCCTGATTTGAAAGTATACCTATCTAAAAACATCACCCCTACAGATTTTGTAAACCTAGGCAATTTAACATCTTCCACGGTATATGCAATTCCAACGCAGATTAATGTTTCTGCCTATAAATATGTACTAATTCACTGCCAACAATACAGTCATCTTTTTGCAGTAGCACAATTATCTCAAAATTAAAACATGATTTATGAAAAAACTAATGCTAATCATCGCCATTGGGATATTCTCTAACTCCTTTGCGCAAGGATGCAGCGATGCCGGAATTTGTTCTATTGGAAACGGTTTTCAAACTTCAGATAAAGAATTAAAAAACGGGATTGAAATAGGAAGTATTTTTGGTGCTGGCGAAGCTGATGTCACTTACATTTCACCTTACATCACCTATACCAGAACTATAAACGAACGATTGTCGCTAAGTTCTAAAATTACGTATTCTGTTGCAAGTGGCAGTTTTGGTGAACGAGGCGCTTTTGGTGATGCCTATTTGATAGGAAATTACAATTGGAAACCAAAAATGAATATGCAATGGAGTTCACTTGTGGGTTTTAAAATACCTTTTACGAGTTCAAATCTTAAAATAAATGAGTTTTCACTTCCTTTAGACTATCAATCTAGTTTGGGAACTTTTGATTTCATTGCAGGCCTTAATCTTAATTATAAACAATGGGATTTTAATACGGTCATTCAAATTCCTGTTTTCAATAATAATAAAAATTCGTATTTCAAGGAATTCTCTAATACAGATGATTTTCCTTCCACTAATTTATTCAAAAGAAAATCTGATGCTTTATTTCGAACAACATATACGTTTCAAACTTCTAATAAAAAGTTTACTTTTAAACCCAATGTATTATTGATTTACCATTTAGGAGAAGATAGTTTTGAGAATGCTTTTGGAAATAGAGAAACCATAAAAAACTCTGATGGATTGACCATTAACGGAAATATAATTGGTTCGTATGCCATTAATACTAAAAACAGCATCGAATTATCTTTAGCCACACCATTTGTAGTTCGAGAAGTTCGCCCTGACGGATTAACTCGGGAATTCACCGCAGGAATAATTTATAAAGTGTCTTTTTAAAAGATAAATCAGAAATTTCACTTTCGGAAACATATAAAAAAATGCCCAAGAAAATTTCTTGGGCATTCTGTTTTTGACACCTATTTACGATTATAAATCAAACCCTAATGAGAACTGCAATACTCTGTTTTGAGCTTTGCCATCATCATATAAATCGCCTAAACCTAAATGATAACGTACTCCCAGACTGACACCGGAATCCGTTTTAAATCCTCCTCCAAAATTCATACCCCAATCAAAATTATTAGGATCATACTCTTGTGACCCACTAAAAAGACCATCATATTCTTCTTTATGCGAAATTGCTAATCCAATTTGTGGACCCGCCTCAAAAAAGAAATTTTTAGAAGGATAAGCTTTAAGCATTAATGGTAAATTAATGTAATCTAACTTTTGCGTAAAAGTTCCACTACTATTTGTAATCTCGTATCCTTGTTGAGAATACATTAATTCAGGTTGAATAGAAAAACTTTCACTAATAAATGACTCACCATAAACTCCTATATGAAAACCATGTCGCTGCTCTGTTTCTCCATCTCCGTCAAAACTTACTGCGGCTAAATTATAACCTCCTTTAATTCCTCCATTCGATTTAGGAATTGTACTGTCTTGCGCATTAATTGTTCCTATAACACCCAAGAATAAAGCAATTGTAATCTGTTTTAATTTCATGTTTTTCTGTTTTTATGATTATTCAAATTATACTTTTATTTTCCTCCATTGGCACGTAAATCTGCAATACATTGAGCATCTAATTGTGGAGCTGTACCACCTGAAACCATACTGGAAATACCACCTCCAGTTTCTGAAGACCAATACATCAAACACTTTTTTTCAATACAATGTTTTGGATGTTCGGCATCTTCGTGATTGCTTTGTAAGGCTGTACCAAGATTTGTCAATCCTAATATATGTCCAAATTCATGTGTGATGACCGTTGTTTCTAATAAACTTCTACTCGGTTTAAAAGGACTGTCACTTAAACCATGAATAGTTTGTTCAAATATAACAAAAGAAGTATTTCTGTACGCCGTCCCAAGAATTACCGAAGTATCTGTGTCTTTAGAAGATTTTCCATCTGTAAAAAATGCCCAAACAGCTATTTCATCAGCATTGTTAAATTTTGTTCTATTCGCATCTTCTATATTTACAATCTCCTCATTAGTGTATGGCGAAATTCCTGGAGAAGGAATGGAACGTTTTATAACACTTATACCGTTTGGTTTGTTTGTTCTAGCTTTAAGAAAATTTACAAAATTATTGATAGTAGTACTGCTTGGTTCAAAACCAGCTACAAATACCACTTCAACAACCATGCTTTTGAACTTTTTATCAGATAACAAATCGTTTGAAGAACTTCCCGTTGGCTGTTTATTCGTTAATGGATTTATTGCTACTGGATTATCTATTGTATCATCTTCTTTTGAACATGATACTACAGAGAGCAATAAACCAATCGTTAGTAAATAAATTACTTTTTTCATTATTACTTTTATTATTAAGTTTATATAAATAAGAACAGCTGCACTATTTTAAGTAGCTGTTCTTATTAAACTACTAACTTAAATCTAGCTATATTTGTTTCAAAACTAATTTTACTGCTGCATTAGTAGAGCTTTGCAATGTTATTGTAGAAGCAGTAAAACTTGTTACTTTCCATCTATTATTTAATAATGTAAACGAAGCATCACCAGAAAAATTTAGTTTTAGAAAAACATCTAATTCCGAGCTTACAGCATAAGTCCCATTTACAGTAGTATTTACCAAATTTACAGCTTTTACAGATAAATTATTTGCGAAATCAATCGTGAAATCTTTATAATTATTTGCTGAATTTACTCCTGAACTAATAAATGAATCTACCTTGAACTTTCCATTAACTAAAATTGTTTCTAACTTTTTTCCATTTTGAACTGCTGCTGCCATCGCTGCTTCTGTTTTTAATGATGCATTTATAGCGGCTTGCAATTCAGCATCACTGGAAATAGTCATTTTTGTTCCGTCCGCAATTGTCAGTGAAATTGGGTAGTTTACCGAAAATAATTCCGTGCTACTTACTTTAGACATATACGCATATAATTGTTGTTTGGATGTTATTACAATACTTCCTGTTTGTTGCAAACTTAAATTGTAGGTTAAAATTGTAATTGGAAAACTGATATTGACTGATGAAATAGCATCTTGACTTGAAGCTTCTGCTGATTTACATGCATTAAGAATTGCATTATACTCCGTTTGATTAGCTACTGCTACATCTGTATAATTATTTAATCTTACTTTTAAAGGAAATTGTAAAACAACAGTATCTTGATCATCGTTAAACTTTCCTAAAATAGAAATAACCTGTTGGTAATCTAATTGACTTAAAATAGAAACTTGAACCCCGTTAACTTTAGCCGTAGCCGGTAATACAATAGAGGAACATGATGCTCCATCCAAGAAATCATCAAACGAACCATCGTACATAGCAGTACGTTTAAGGTTAGTAGTTGTAGTTGAATTAGCTGAATTCGTATTTGGATTTTCTCCTTGTACTTCAT
This sequence comes from Flavobacterium glaciei, assembly GCF_003350545.1. GTDB lineage: Bacteria > Bacteroidota > Bacteroidia > Flavobacteriales > Flavobacteriaceae > Flavobacterium > Flavobacterium glaciei. Next base: position 134,449 of record NZ_QQBA01000006.1, on the reverse strand, counting down.
CAATTTCACTTTGGCATGATGTAAAACCTAAGATTGTCATCAATGCAATTCCTGTAACAATTTTTAATTTTTTCATAATTTTCAAATTTAATGTATTTTTTATATTTACAAGCGATGTTTTTTAACGCCTTTCTATTAGTAAGACAACTATACTTATTTTTACCCTATAGAAATTTTTAAAAAAAATATAAACCATTACAAATAAATTCATAAATATCAATAAATCAAATACTTAAGATTATAAATATTTTACACAAAAAAAGCAATTAACGTTATAACAATTGCTTTTTAAAAAAATATTTTACATTTACACCCTACAAAAAATGAATTTATACTCCATGAGCTACGAAAAAAGTACCCTTTGCGAAGAAAATCACTTTAGAGACTTTTACTTAAAGCACTTACAATCAGCAAATAATTTTGCATACTACAAATGTGGTGATGAAGAAGCTGCTTTAGATTTAGTGCAAGATGCGTTTACCAAAATTTGGGAGAATTGTTCTAAAATTGACTTTAGCAAGGTCAAGACCTATTTGTTTACCTGTATTAATAATTTATTCCTAAATAACATAAAGCATCAAAAAGTAGTATTGAGGTATGTAAAAGATGCCTCAAACTTAGACACTAATAATCAAAGTCCCGAATATTTATTTGAAGAAGAAGAATTTAAACAAAAACTCACCAAAGCGATTGCATCATTAAGCGAAGTACAACGGGAAGTTTTTTTATTAAATCGAATAGAGGGAAAAAAGTATCGGGAAATAGCTGAATTACTCGATATTTCTCAAAAAACAGTTGAAAAAAGAATGTCTGGGGCACTCCAAATTTTAAAAGCCCAAATAGAAAATATATAATAAATCATTAATCTGTAGGGTAATTTAAAAGTTAGTTGTCTTATACATATAGATATAGAAATGAAAAACGAAAAAGATATATTAAAATGGTTCAATAATCAGCTTTCAAGCCAAGAAATTGAAGATTTAAAACAATCCGAAGATTTGCAAATACTTGAAAAGATTAATTATTATGCAACACAATTGGATACTCCAAAAGTAGATGCATACGCTGCCTTGGAAGCTTTCAATGCACGAAACCATTCTAAAAAGAAAACAAAAGTAAGAACTTTAAACTTCAAAACATTTTATAGAGTAGCTGCGGTTCTTGCCATTATGTTAACCTCTGCCTATTTCTTGTTTTTTAATAACATTACTTCATTTGAAACACAATTAGCACAAACAAAATCACTTACTCTTCCAGATAGCTCTACAGTAATATTAAATTCTGCTTCAAAATTAAGTTTTAACGAGAAAAAATGGGCCGATAGCAGAACGTTAATTCTAGAAGGAGAAGCTTTTTTTAAAGTGCAGAAAGGGCAAACTTTTAGTGTAAATACAACCGCAGGAGTTGTAACCGTTTTAGGAACGCAATTTAACGTAAAAGAACGCAAAAACTATTTTGAAGTAAATTGCTACGAAGGTTTGGTAAGTGTAACTTATAATAATAAAACTATTAATTTACCTCCAGGAAAAACCTTCCGAGTTATAAATGGCACCATTGAAAACGTTGAAGATTTTAATGGCCAAAACCCTTCGTGGATTCAACAAGAATCGAGCTTTACTAAGATTCCATTAGATCAAGTTATTGCAGAGTTGGAACGTCAATACGATATAAAAATTAAAGTAGAAAGTGTCGATACTTCAAAACTTTTTACGGGAAGTTTTACCCACACTAATAAAGAAATAGCCCTTCAAGCGATTACAATTCCGCTAAAATTAAGTTACAAGATTCAAGGCAAAACTGTTTTATTTTACAACTATGGTGCTAAATAAATGGTTGATTTTTGCGTTACTTTTTAGTGGCAGTATTTGTCTTGGACAAAATTCAACAAAAAAAATACCTTTAAGTGAGGTAATTATTACTCTCGAAAAACAATTTAACATCAAGTTTTCGTATGCTGTTGAAGATGTAGCAAATATTTCAATTGAAAAACCAAAAGTTACCTTTACATTAAAGGAAACTATTGATTTTCTAAACTCGAAAACACTACTGAATTTTAAAGCTTTAGACGACCGATATGTTACCGTTTCTGTTTTAAACAAAGCAATATCGGTTTGTGGTATAGTTTTTTCTGATGATATGAAATCTCTTTTAGTTGGCGCATCCATTTTTGTAAACAATATCGGAAGAAGCACATTAACAGATAGAAATGGTACATTCAAATTGCAGAATATTCCAATAAATGCAACGCTGACCATTTCGTATATGGGTTTTGAATCCAAACTAATTTCGGCTTACGAATTATTTTCTGCACAAAACAATTGCAAGGAAATTGTTCTACCTACAAAAAATGAAGAGCTAAATCAGGTTTTGATAAATGTGTATTTAACGCCAGGATTACAAAAATACCTAGATGGAAGTACCGTTTTAAATACTAAAAAATTCGGAATTCTTCCAGGATTAATAGAACCTGATATTTTGCAATCCGTTCAAGTACTTCCTGGGGTAGAAAGCACTAATGAAAGCATCGCAAACATAAATGTGCGAGGCGGAACAAACGATCAGAATTTAGTACTTTGGGATAATATCAAAATGTACCATTCTGGACATTTTTTCGGATTAATATCTCCCTACAATCCTAATCTTACGAACAAAGTTATCGTTAGTAAAAACGGAACAAGTGCTGAATATAGTGATGGCGTATCCAGCACAATCAATATGCATACGAAAGATGTAGTCACCAATACCTTTTCTGGAGGAGCAGGAATTAACTCTATTAGCGCTGAAACCTATTTAGAAATTCCTATAACTAAAAAATTAGAACTACATATTTCAGGACGTCGTTCGATTACTGATTTGCTTAAATCACCTACATACACTAAATACTTTGAACGTAGTTTTCAGGATACTGAAATCAATGCAGATAGTGACCAGCATGATACATCATCTGATTTTTATTTTTATGATTATACGGCTAAGCTACTTTTTGATTTAAACGAAAAACATCAATTCAGAGCAAATATCATTGGTATCAATAACGCTTTAGATTATTCGGAACGTCGCATCAATACAACCCAAACCCAATCTAAAACCAGTAATTTATCCCAGAAAAATATTGGTTACGGCGGGAATTGGAAAGCACAATGGAATTCAAAACTAAGTTCAAACTTTATCACTTACTTCTCCAGATACAATATTGATGCTACTGATTACAGAGTAGAAACGGATCAGCGCTTGACAGAAGCCAATGAAGTGCTAGAAACTGGCGCTAAAATCAATACCAATTACAAAAAAAATGACCACTTAAATTTGTTGTTTGGGTATCAATTTAATGAAACAGGAATGTTGAATCAAACCACTGTTAGTGCTCCATTTTTCTCGAGTACCAAAAAAGATGTTTTGTTGAACCATGCCTTGTTTTCTGAAGTAGAATTTAATAACGATAAAACTTACCTAAGAGTTGGAATGCGTTTGAATTATTTTCAAAAATTCGAAAAACTTTTGGTCGAGCCAAGAATAAACATTCGACAAAAATTATCAAATCTATTCGCTATAAAATTAGAAGGGGAATTTAAAAATCAATCCACTACTCAAATCGTGGATTTTGAAGATGATTTTTTAGGTGTTGAAAAAAGACGTTGGGTTTTAGTAAATGATAAAGACATTCCAATTGCCACAAGCAAACAAGGTTCTTTTGGTATGGAATTCAATAAAAACAAACTAAATATCGAGGCCACAGCTTTTTATAAAATTGTTGATGGCATTACCGCTTCTAATCAGGGTTTCTATAACCGTTTTCAGTATGAGACCGCAAATGGAAGTTACACAGCTAAGGGTTTAGAATTTTTGGCCAATAAAACTGCGCGTCAATATAGCGTTTGGGTGAGTTACACGTTTAGTACAAATAATTATGAATTTGATACTTTTACCCCTTCAACATTTCCTAATAATGTTGATATAAGACATTCAGTATCGCTTGGTTTTAATTATGATATTACTAAAAATCTAAAAGTAGCAGTTGGTGGTGTATTGAGAAATGGTCAGCCTTTTACAAAACCAATTGATAATAATGAAACCGTTATAAACGGAAATAATACTCTGGTAAACTATGATTCTCCAAACAGTGAAAATCTTGATAATTTCATACGATTAGATGCTTCTTTGAATTATCATTTCAATCTATCGGAATCTATTAAGGCTTCGTTTACTGCAGGTGTAATTAATATTACTAATCAAGATAATATTATCAATAGGTATTATAAAGTCAATCCAAATGACTCGAAAGATGCCATTCAGGTAGATAACAAATCATTGGGCTTAACACCTAATATAAGTTTTAGAGTAAATTTTTAGTATTTGCTTTAACTTTAAAGCTTATTTATAATTTTATCCTTTGTCAAACTCAAAACAGGCAAGACTGGTTTTAGATTTATTCCAATAAATTTTTTGATAATTTTAGAGATTGCTTTGTATATTCGTACATTGTTACTTTTTACATATGTTATTGCCTTCGATTTAAACCAGTAACTACACTATTATAAAAGAGACTTTAGACCATCTTTAAATCAAAACACAAAAATTAAAATGACCGAAAATAATCAAAGGAAACAACAAGCAAAATTGCTCAGGATATTCAGAAAAATTCACCGAACAACTGGAGCTTTTTTGTTTATTTTTTTCTTTTTTGTTTCCGTCACAGGAATATTATTAGGTTGGAAAAAAAATAGTGGCGGGTTGCTGCAATCAAAATCATTTCAGGGAACCTCAGTACATTTAAAAGATTGGCTTCCTATAGATAGTTTACACAAAAATGCCTGCAAAATTTTATTAGACTCTATTTCAAAAGACGCTACGCTGGAACTGGAACGAATTGAGATTAAAAAAGATAAAGGAATGGTAAAATTTATCTTTGCCGAGAACTTTTGGGGAATTCAACTTGACGGAGCTACTGGGCAATTATTACATATTGAAAGAAGACGGTCTGACTTTATTGAAAAAGTACATGATGGATCAATTCTTGATGATTATTTCAAGACTGGCAACGGAATTATAAAACTGGTTTACACTACCGTCATGGGACTGGCACTTTTGATATTTACCATCACAGGATTCTGGCTCTGGTATGGACCAAAGAGGATGAAACGGAAATAACGAATATGAAATAATTTAAATTCAAATCCATTTCAAGATAAAAAAAGCCTGTTCAATTAATCGAACAGGCTTACTATATTTAATCTTTTTGACCACTTTTATAACCCAGCTACAGCTTTTATTTCATCAATGATTCGAAGTGCTAAAGTATCTGCTTTTTCTTGTGAAGAAGCTTCGGTATAAATACGAATAATTGGTTCCGTATTTGATTTTCTAAGATGTACCCAATTTTCAGCAAAATCAATTTTGACTCCATCAATAGTAGTAATATCTTCATTTTTATATTTCTCGGTCATAGCAATTAGAATCGCATCGACATCAATTTGTGGTGTCAATTCAATTTTGTTTTTGCTCATATAATACTCCGGATACGAAGCACGCAAGGCCGAAACTGTCATTTTTTTGTTGGCTAAATGTGTTAAAAACAAAGCAACTCCTACCAAACTATCACGACCGTAATGCAACTCAGGATATATAATCCCTCCGTTTCCTTCACCACCAATAACTGCATTGTTCTTCTTCATCAATTCCACTACGTTCACCTCACCTACTGCACTAGCTTCATAGCTTCCGTTGTGCAAGTTGGTTACATCACGCAAGGCGCGGGAAGATGACATATTCGATACCGTATTTCCAGGAGTTTTACTCAAAACATAATCAGCGCAAGCTACCAAAGTGTATTCTTCGCCAAACATTTCTCCGTCTTCACAAATGAAAGCCAAACGATCAACATCTGGATCAACAACGATTCCTAAATCGGCTTTTTCTTTAACAACTAATTCTGAAATATCAGTCAAATGCTCTTTCAACGGTTCTGGATTATGAGGGAAATGTCCGTTAGGTTCGCAATATAATTCGACCACTTCAACGCCCATTAATTCCAATAATCTTGGTATAATTATTCCCCCCGAAGAATTTACGCCATCCACAACGACTTTAAATTTAGCTGCTTTTACGGCATCAACATCTACCAAAGGTAAATTTAGTACCTCGTCAATATGAATATCCATGTAAGCATCGTTAATCATAATTTCGCCTAAATCATCCACATCCGAGAAATCGAAAGCTTCCGCTTCAGCAATTTCAAGAATTTTAAGTCCTTCTTCTCCGTTTAAGAATTCTCCTTTTTCATTCAATAATTTCAAGGCATTCCATTGTTTTGGGTTGTGAGAAGCCGTAAGGATTATTCCACCTTCAGCTTTTTCAAGAGGAACAGCAACCTCCACAGTTGGCGTCGTCGAAAGACCTAAATCAATCACGTCAATTCCTAAACCAATTAAAGTGTTTACCACTAAATTATGAATCATTGGTCCCGAAATACGGGCATCACGACCTACAACAACAGTGATTTTTTCTTTACCAATATATTTTTTCAACCAAGTTCCATACGCCGAAGCAAATTTAACTGCATCAACAGGAGTCAGATTATCACCAACTTTACCTCCGATAGTTCCACGTATTCCTGATATTGATTTTATTAAAGTCATTGATTATTATTTTAATTTTTGAATTATAAATTTTAAATAGCTCACAAATATAATAATTGACGGTTTATAAAAGTCATTTAGATTTCAAAATTCCTCATTTAAATTCCTAAATTAGGCGAATGAATTTTCTAGCACACATCTATCTTTCTGGTGAAAATGATTCAATCAAAATTGGCAATTTTATGGCTGATGGAATTCGGGGGAAGCATTTTGAATGTTATCCATTAGAAATTCAAAAAGGAATCATTCTGCATCGTGCCATTGACACTTTTACCGATGCACATCCCATTTTTAGGCAAAGCACTAAAAAACTGCATGAAAAATACCATCATTATGCAGGTGTAATAGTGGATGTATTTTACGATCATTTTTTAGCTAAAAATTGGAATAGGTATTCCGATGAAAAACTAGAAGAATTTGTCAATCGATTTTATCAATCCTTACACGATAACCATAGTATTCTTTCAGAAAGAACCAAGCAAATAATGCCTTATATGATCGAACAAAACTGGTTGGTGAGTTATCAAACAATCGAAGGAATCCATCGTATTTTGACTCAAATGGATCAACGAACTAAAAATGAATCTAAAATGCGGTTTGCTACTAATGAACTTTCTGAATTTTACTCAGAATTTGAAGAGGAATTCACGAGTTTCTTTCAAGAATTGAACGTTTTTGCAACACAAAAAAGAATTGGTTAATTTATTTACCACATAGAAACATAGGTTTGTTTTTAATTACAATAAAAGATTAGAAAATAATTTTTAAACATAGTAATATTTCAAAGACAATATTTTAATTAAAACAATAAAGTTTAAAGTACATTAAAATTCGAAATGGCTAAATATGACTACACAAAAATATCTAAATGAATTAAGCTTTCAAATTATTGGAGCAGCGATAGAAGTTCATAAAATCATGGGTAGGGGTTTATTAGAAAGTGTCTATCACCAATGCATGAAAGAGGAATTACGGGTGCGGAATATTAATTTTATATCAGAGCTTAAAATACCCGTCATTTACAAAGGTAAAATCATGGAATCTGATTTTAGATGTGATTTGTTAGTTGAAAACTTAATTGTTATTGAGTTCAAAGCAGTAACAGAAATGCATCCTGCTTTTGAAGCAAAACTTTTGAATCATATGAAATTATTAAAATCTCCTAAAGGTATATTGATAAATTTTAATTGTTATAATATTTTCAAAGAAGGACAAAAGACCTTTGTTAATGAATTTTATAAAACTTTACCAAAAGAATAATTAAATTCGTCTATGAAATCTATTACTATGCGAAGCTTCTTTAATAAGCAAACTAAAATTCTATGTCTCTATGTGGTTAAACCATTTGTAGCATTACTGATTAAAAACAACCAAAACAATACAACTAAATATATTGTACAATGAAAAAAATAATTTTCCTACTTGCCTTGGCCGTTTTAGGTTGTAAATCGAATGAAAAAACGGTAGAACCAACCGGATTAGTAACATCAAAAGCTATGGTAGTTTCTGCTCGTGAAGAAGCTTCACAGATTGGAGTGGAAATCATGAAAAAAGGTGGAAATGCTTTTGACGCGATGGTTGCCACAGAACTGGCATTAGCGGTTTCTCATCCACAAGCAGGAAATATTGGTGGTGGAGGTTTCATGGTTTTCAGAAAAGCCAATGGAGAAACTGGAGCTATAGATTATAGAGAAAAAGCACCTTTAGCAGCCACAAAAGATATGTTTCTGGACAAAAAAAAAAATGTAATTGAAGGGAAAAGTACTGCAACGGCTTTAGCATCGGGAATTCCGGGTACGATTGCAGGAATATTTGAAGTGCATAAAAAATATGGTTCTTTACCTATAAGTGAAATTCTAAAACCAGTAATTGCCTTGGCAGAAAGAGGCGTTGTTGTAACTAAATTTCAAGCCGAAAGCTTGGCTTATTACAGAGCTTCCTTTATAAAAAGCAATGGTAAGAATAGTTTGTTTTCTAAAGCATATAAAGAAAATGATACGATAAAATATACCGCATTAGCAGCAACATTAAAACGAATTGCTAAAAACGGTCGGGATGAATTTTACAAAGGAGAAACTGCTCAAAAGTTAGTTGCTTTTCTGGCTAAAAAAGGCGGAAATGCTACAATTGAAGATTTAAAAAGTTATGATGCCATGTGGCGAACTCCAATTACTTTTCAATATAAAAATTTAAAAATCACTTCGATGTCTCCTCCAAGTAGCGGTGGAATTTGTCTCAATCAAATCATGAAAATGATTGAGCCCTACAACCTTTCGCAAATGGGTCACAACAGCGTAAAAACGATTCAAGTAATTACAGAAGCAGAACGAAGAGCGTATGCTGACAGGAATTATTTCTTGGGTGATCCAGATTTTGTAAAACTTCCAATTAAAGAATTACTAAGTCCATCTTATTTAGAAAAAAGAATGCGTGATTTTTCATTCGATCAAGCTTCTAAGTCTTCGGATATTGCTCACGGAGAAATTAAAGGATATGAAAGCAATCAAACCACTCATTATTCTATTGTAGATGCTGAAGGTAATGCAGTTTCAGCAACAACTACTTTGAATGATAATTATGGTTCTAAGATATATTGCGATGAATTGGGTTTCTTTTTGAATAATCAGATGGATGATTTCAGTGCTAAACCAGGAGTTCCTAACTTATATGGACTGACTGGAAGTGAAGCTAACAGCATTGCTCCCGGAAAAAGAATGTTGAGTTCCATGACGCCAACGATTGTCGAAAAAGACAATAAATTATTTATGGTTGTAGGAACGCCGGGAGGTTCCACCATTATCACATCGGTGTTGCAAACGATTTTGAATGTGTATGAATTTGATATGAGTATGCAAGAAGCAGTAAATGCACCCCGTTTTCATCATCAATGGATGCCGGACGAAATTACTTTTGAACCTAATTCTTTCGATAAAGAACTATTAAATAATTTGAAGAAAAAAGGATATCTAATCAATGAAAAAAACAAAGAAATTATTGGTGAAGTTGATGCTGTTTTAGTTCTACCAAATGGAAAATTAGAAGGTGGTGCAGATAAGAGAGGTGATAATAAAGCCGTTGGTTTTTAAAATTTATTTAATTTAGGATGAAAAAAATTATTATTCTATTGAGTGTTTTGTCTATTGGTTGTAAAACCCAAAAAAATATGGTTCAGCCCACAGGATTAGTTGCAAATGAAACAATGGTAGTTTCGGCACGTGAAGAAGCTTCAAAAATTGGAGTTGAAATCATGAAAAAAGGAGGTAATGCTTTTGATGCTATGGTTGCTACTGAATTGGCTTTGGCCGTAGCTTATCCGTTTGCGGGAAATCTTGGAGGTGGCGGTTTTATGGTCTATCGAAAAGCAAACGGCGAAATTGGTTCTTTGGATTACCGAGAAAAAGCACCATTGGCGGCAACTAAAGATATGTTTCTGGACGAAAAAGGAAATGTTATTAAAGGAAAAAGTACAGAATCTCCACTTGCTATTGGAATTCCTGGAACAATTGCTGGCGTTTTTGCAGTTCATGAAAAATTGGGTTCATTACCTATTGAGGAAATACTAAAACCGGTAATTGCATTAGCCGAAAGAGGAGTTATTGTTACCAAAAAACAAGAAGATAGATTAGCTGCTTATCGTGACAAAATCATAAAAGTAAATGGTGATAAAACACTATTTGCTACTGCTTTTAAAGAAAATGATATCATCAAATATCCTGCCCTCGCGACCACATTGAAAAGAATTTCAAAGAATGGTAGAGATGAATTTTACAAAGGTGAAACTGCTAAAACATTAGTCAAATACCTTGAGCAAAAAGGAGCTATAATCACCTTAGAAGATTTGGCAAAATACGAAGCCAAATGGCGAACGCCACTTACTTTTGACTACAAAGATTTAAAGGTTATTTCTATGCCTCCTCCCAGCAGCGGCGGAATATGTCTAGCTGAAATATTCAAAATGATAGCGCCTTTTGATCTGGCTAAAATGGGCCATAATTCAACGGAAGCCATTCAAGTTATTGTAGAAGCTGAAAGAAGAGCGTATGCCGACAGAAGTTATTATCTGGGTGACCCTGATTTTGTAAAAATTCCTTTAAAAGCTTTAATGGCAGATGATTATTTGAAACAAAGAATGTCGAATTTCAGTTTTCAAAAAGCCACTTTATCATCAGATATAAAAGAAGGAAAAGTAACGTATAATGAAAGTACGGAGACAACCCATTATTCGATTGTGGATCAGTTTGGCAATGCAGTTTCGTCTACTACTACATTAAATGACGGTTATGGTTCTAAATATTATTGTGATGAACTAGGTTTTTTCCTCAACAACGAAATGGATGATTTCAGTGCCAAACCAGGTGAACCCAATATGTTTGGGTTAGTAGGAAATGAAGCCAACAGTATTGCGCCACAAAAAAGAATGCTGAGTTCGATGACACCAACAATTGTTGAGAAAAACGGGAAATTATTCATGGTTGTGGGTTCTCCGGGTGGTTCTACGATAATTACTTCGGTATTGCAAACGATATTAAATGTTTATGAGTATGATTTGAGTATGCAGGAAGCTGTTAATGCGCCACGATTTCACCATCAATGGCTGCCAGATTTAATCACTTTTGAACCGAATACTTTCGACACTAAAACCTTCGAAACCTTGAAATCAAAAGGATATTTAATCAACGAAAAGACGACACCTGTTATAGGAAAAGTAGATGCCATTTTAGTTTTACCAAATAAAAAACTCGAAGGTGGCGCTGATTTTAGAGGAGACGATAAAGCCGTTGGATTTTAGCCCTTCGACTGCGCTCAGGATGATTAAAAATTTAAATCTTTATGAACTTTATACTTGCCTTAGAAAACGCTTTTACAGCAAATAAAAATCCTGAAAATACTTTTGCCATGGCAAAATACATGAAGAATAATTTTCCGTTTTTTGGAATAAAAACCGAAGAACGAAGACGTATTTTCAAGGAAATTTGGAAAGAAAACAAAGAAGAGGTCTCAGCAAACGCAAGAGCAATAGCATTAGATTTATATTCGAAAAATGAAAGGGAATTTCATTATTGTGCGATTGAGATTTTAATAAAAGAACTTAAAGGGAATTATAAAAAAGAAGATATTCAGCTGATTGAAAAATTGATAACTACTAATTCTTGGTGGGATAGTGTCGACACCATAGCGAAGTATATCTTGGGTGAATATCTTTTAGAATTCCCTTTAGAAACAAAAAAAACTATAGAACGATTTTCAAAGTCAGATAATATGTGGTTGCACCGAAGCGCCATTTTATTTCAATTGGGTTACAAACAAAAAACAAATGTTGATTTTTTATTTTCCGAATGTTTAAATCATGCACATTCTAAAGCGTTTTTTATTCAAAAAGCAATTGGCTGGGCATTACGTGAGTACGCAAAATCGAATCCTGAGGCGGTCAAAGAATTTGTAAAAACAAATACTTTAAAACCATTAAGCACAAAAGAAGCGTTAAAAAATATGTGTTAGGATAAAATATATAGTAGTTTTGTAGCCCTTTTAAAAAGTATCATGTTCAAAAAATATATTTCAAAATTAGAAACGATAATTGCCCTTGCGCAATCCTTATTGACTCCTAAACAGTTTATATTTTTATCTGCCGTTTTAGTTGGAATTTCGGCGGCATTTGCTGTAATCGTACTAAAAACTTTTGCGCACTGGGTATTTTCTTTTGCTACGTACGTCAGCGGGATTTTGAAACTTGGATTTCTTAATAGTATTTTGCCCATAATTGGTATTTTATTGACCGTTTTAGTAGTCAAAAAAGTATTAGGTGGATCCATCCAAAAAGGAACTTCACAAATTTTATATGCTGTTGCCAAGAAAGCGAGTATTATTCCAAAAAAACAAATGTACGCCCAAATTGTAACGAGCTCATTAACTGTTGGTTTGGGTGGTTCTGCAGGTTTAGAAAGTCCGATTGTAATTACAGGAGCCGCTTTTGGTTCTAACTATGCACAAAAATATAAATTAAGCTATAAAGACCGTACTTTACTTATTGGTTGCGGAGTTGCAGCCGGAATCGCCGCAGCTTTTAATGCTCCAATTGCAGGAGTATTATTTGCTATCGAAGTATTATTGGTAGATGTGAGTATAGCAGCCTTTACTCCTATCATGATAGCCGCAGCCACAGGCGCTTTAGTATCCGTAATTGCATTAAACGAAGAAATTTTATTATCCTTCAAACAACAGGAGAGTTTTGATTATCATAATATTGCATTTTATATTCTTTTAGGTTTATTTACAGGGTTCATTTCCGTTTATTACTCCCGAAATTTCCAGAAAGTAGAACATTTTTTTGCACGTCTTAAACTATCACCTTACAAAAAAGCATTGTTTGGTTCTTCCATTTTAGCGATACTTATTTTTATTTTTCCAACACTTTTTGGAGAAGGATATGAAAGCATCAAAACATTATCTGACAATGATCCGGGAAAATTATTGGAAAACACATTGTTTAGTGGTTTTCGAGACAATAGTTGGGCTTTATTAGTATTTGTAGGATTGACCATGATGCTCAAAGTTTTTGCAACTGGAATTACTTTAGGCAGTGGTGGAAACGGAGGTAACTTTGCTCCTTCCTTATTCCTGGGATCTTATGTTGGTTTCTTTTTCTCTAAATTTATAAATCTGACTGGACTTACTAAATTACCTGTTAGTAATTTTACTTTGGTAGGAATGGCAGGAATTTTAAGTGGATTGTTTCACGCTCCTTTGACTGCGATATTCTTAATAGCTGAAATTACAGGAGGATACAACTTGATGATTCCTTTGATGATTGTGGCTTCTATTAGTTTTGCCATCTCAAAACGATTTGAAAAACATTCGATGGATGTAAAGAATTTAGCCAAAAAAGGGCATGCTTTTACCAGTAATAAAGACACCAATATCCTTTCGACTTTAGAGACCACCTCCATAATTCAAACTGACTATTTGACGGTTTCCCCTAATGAAAATTTAGAAAGACTGGTAGATTTAATATCACATTCCAATCAGGTGATTTTTGCTGTCGTAGATACTGAAAAAAACTTATTGGGTATTGTTCATTTTAATGATATTAGAGAAATAATATTCAATACCTACCGAGTAAAATACACTTTGGTTAGAGAGATAATGATCGAAGCAGTTGAAATCATTTCACCGGAAGACAGCATGGAAATAGTCATGAACAAGTTTGAAAAATCAAAAAAAGCCTTCTTACCCGTTCTCAAAGATGGAAAATACTATGGTTTTATTTCCAAGTCTGTTGCGCTTGAAGCCTATAGAACAAAACTAAAATCAATGACTATTGAATAATTTTTGATTTTCTTTTAACACAATCTCCTAAACTGTTGCATCAAAAGAATAAATCAAAATGGTAACTTTGCTTTTTGCAAAAAAATTATGCTAGACAAAGACAATACCATTGAAGTTCAAGGCGCTCGCGTGCACAACTTAAAAAATATAGATGTTTCCATTCCAAGAGAAAAACTGGTTGTAATTACCGGTCTTTCAGGTTCTGGAAAATCCTCCTTAGCTTTTGATACCATTTATGCCGAAGGGCAACGCCGTTATGTAGAAACTTTTTCTGCTTATGCACGTCAGTTTTTAGGTGGATTAGAACGTCCTGATGTTGATAAAATCGACGGGCTTTCGCCTGTGATTGCTATTGAACAAAAAACGACTAGTAAAAGTCCACGTTCTACGGTAGGAACAATTACTGAAATTTACGATTTCTTGCGTTTGCTTTATGCTCGTGGTGCCGATGCCTATAGTTACAACAGTGGCGAGAAAATGGTTTCTTACTCTGACGAACAAATTAAGGATTTGATCATTCAGGATTTTGCAGGAAAAAGAATCAATATTTTGGCACCTGTAATTCGAGCTCGAAAAGGACATTACGCAGAGCTTTTTCAACAAATTGCCAAGCAAGGTTTCTTGAAAGTACGTGTAAATGGCGACGTGCTTGATATTACTTTAGGGATGAAACTCGACCGTTACAAAACACACGATATCGAAATTGTTGTGGACCGAATGGTAATTGAAGATACGCCAGATAACGCCAAACGTTTGATGGAAAGTATCAATACCGCCATGAATCAAGGGGAAAATGTATTGATGGTATTAGACCAAGATTCGAATGAGGTGCGTTATTTTAGTCGGAACTTGATGTGTCCTAGTACTGGAATTTCCTATCAAAATCCAGAGCCTAATTTATTTTCTTTCAATTCTCCAAAAGGAGCTTGCGATCATTGCAACGGACTTGGAACTGTGAATGAAGTCAACAGTAAAAAAATTGTTCCAAACCCGAAATTATCTATCAAAGCGGGCGGTTTTGCTCCCTTGGGCGAATACAAAAGCTCTTGGATTTTTAAGCAATTAGAAACCATTGGCGAAAAATTCGGTTTTAAATTGACTGATCCTATTGAAACCATTCCTGCTGAGGCGATGGAAATGATTTTGAATGGTGGCAAAGAAAAATTTAGTATCGAATCGAAAACAGCTGGAGTTACTAAAGAATATAAAATTGATTTTGAAGGAATTTCGCATTTCATAAAAAATCAACATGATGAAAGTGGTTCAACAAGCATAAAACGTTGGGCAAAGGAATTCATGGATGAAATAAAATGTCCTGTTTGTGAAGGTTCCCGATTAAAAAAAGAAGCACAATTCTTTAAAATCAACACAAAAAACATCACCGAATTGTGCGACATGGACATTTCGGATTTGACAGTTTGGTTTAATGATTTAGACAACCATCTATCTGATAAACAAAAGCGTATTGCGACTGAAGTAATCAAAGAGATTAAGGACCGATTGAACTTTTTGATGAATGTGGGTTTAAATTATTTGGCTTTAAGCCGAAGCTCAAAATCACTTTCTGGTGGTGAAGCACAACGTATTCGTTTGGCCACACAAATTGGTTCGCAATTGGTTGGAGTTTTGTATATACTAGACGAACCCAGTATTGGTTTACACCAAAGAGATAATGAAAAATTAATTCATTCTCTCGAACAATTACGCGATATTGGAAATTCGGTAATTGTTGTGGAACATGACAAGGATATGATAGAACGCGCCGATTATGTGATTGATATTGGACCAAAAGCTGGGAAATACGGTGGTGAAATTATCAGCAAAGGAACACCTGCCGAAATCTTGAAACACCAAACTATTACTGCGATGTACATGAATGGCGAAATGAAAATTGAGGTTCCTAAAAAACGAAGAGAAGGCAATGGAAAATTTCTAAAACTAACGGAAGCAACCGGAAATAACTTGAAAAATGTTTCGATAGAATTGCCTTTGGGTAAAATGATTTGCGTGACTGGAGTTTCGGGAAGTGGAAAATCGACTTTAATCAACGAGACGCTCTACCCTATTTTGAATGCGTATTATTTTAATGGTGTCAAAAAACCGCAACCGTACAAAAAAATTGAAGGTTTAGAGCATATCGATAAAGTGATTGATATTGACCAAAGTCCTATTGGTAGAACGCCACGCTCGAATCCAGCAACTTACACCGAAGTTTTTACCGAAATCAGAAACCTGTTTACGATGACTTCTGAGAGTATGATTCGTGGATACAAAGCGGGACGTTTTAGTTTTAATGTAAAAGGCGGACGATGTGAAACCTGCGAAGGATCAGGTGTTCGAACAATAGAAATGAACTTTTTGCCAGACGTTTACGTAGAATGTGAGACCTGTCAAGGAAAGCGTTTTAATAGAGAAACATTGGAAATTAGATATAAAGGAAAATCTATTTCGGATGTATTGAATATGACAGTTGATGAAGCCGTTCCGTTTTTTGAAATGATTCCGAAAATTTATAGAAAAGTAAAAACCATTCAGGATGTTGGTTTAGGTTATATCACTTTAGGCCAACAAAGCACAACGCTTTCTGGTGGCGAAGCACAACGCATCAAGTTAGCAGGAGAATTATCTAAAAAAGACACTGGAAATACGTTTTATATTCTTGACGAACCTACAACAGGACTCCATTTTGAGGATATTAGAGTTTTGATGGAAGTTATTAACAAACTGGTTGATAAAGGAAATACGATTTTGATTATCGAGCATAATATGGACGTAATTAAACTAGCCGATTACATCATAGATATTGGTCCTGAAGGCGGAAAAGGTGGCGGTCAGCTGATTGCCAAAGGCACGCCCGAAGAAGTTGCAAAAAGTAAAAAAAGCTATACCGCTCAGTTTTTAAAGAAAGAGTTGGTTTAATTCCCCTCCTTTGGAGGGGTGCCCGCCGCGGCGGGCGGGGTGGTTTTTAGATTTTGTATTTTTTGCAAAAATTGGCTTTTTTATGTAAATTGAACTCTAGTAACGGCAACAACTTAATTGTAACCCTTACTATCAAAGGAATGTAAAAAAAGCAAATCGTATGGAAAGTAATCGAGAAATAACCGCTTATGTAAACGGAAAGCCAATTTATAGAAAATTGATCGAAAACTTACCCTACAACATAAACTTAAAATCTAGGGCTAGAGCATTGCGCAAAGCAGGTGTGCTTTCAGAAGTGATCTTTTGGTTGCAAGTTCATAAAGGAATATTTTGGAAAATAGATTTTGACAGACAAAGAATAATAGGTAACTATATCGTAGATTTTTACGTCAAAACGTTGGGATTGATAATCGAAATTGACGGTTCAAGTCATGACAACAAGGAAGAATACGATAAAAAAAGAGAAGAGTATCTTATATCTTTAGGATTAAAGTTATATCGGATTTCTGATTTAAGGATAAAACACGATTTGAATAATGTGATGAAGGAGCTGGAGGAATATATTGTTTTGGAGTTTGGTAGTTAAGTAAATAAGATTTGAAATTGTACCAATAAAAAGCCACCCCGCCCTGCGGGCACCCCTCCAAAGGAGGGGAATAAAAAAGTGGTAAATCAATAAGCTTCAGTTTTAAAAAAAGAATTACTTTAGCAGGCTCGATTTTTAGCCCTGATGGAAGTGGCATCCTTTTTATTTTTTTCTTTAAAAAATAAAAAGATAAAACGGACAGCAGGATTAAGCTCCTGAAAAAAATAGAAAAGACAACTAAAATATAGAATATGAGATTAGAAGATTTTGACAATGATGAAGATAAAGTTATCCAAGACCGACTAAAAAGAAAGACTTGGAATGAGATTAGAACCAATGATAGTTGGGCTATTTTTAAAATTATGGCCGAATTTGTAAACGGTTATGAAAGCATGGGACGCATAGGTCCTTGCGTTTCTATTTTTGGTTCCGCAAGAACAAAACCTGAGGATTCTAATTATTTACTGGCAGAAAAAATTGCATATAAAATCAGTAAAGCCGGTTATGGCGTAATTACAGGCGGTGGTCCCGGAATTATGGAAGCCGGAAATAAAGGTGCTCATCTTGGCGGTGGAACATCTGTGGGATTGAATATTGAATTGCCTTTTGAACAGCATTTTAACCCCTATATTGACAGTGATAAGAATCTGAATTTTGATTACTTCTTTGTTCGAAAAGTGATGTTTGTCAAGTATTCACAAGGTTTTGTAGTGATGCCAGGAGGTTTTGGAACTATGGATGAATTGTTTGAAGCGATAACTTTGATTCAGACAAAAAAAATTGCTAAGTTTCCTATTATTCTAGTGGGTACCAGTTTTTGGTCTGGATTAATAGATTGGATAAAAACTGTTTTAGTCGAAAAAGAAAGCACAGTAAGTCCTCAAGATTTGAATTTATTTAAAATTGTAGATACTGAGGATGAAGTGGTTGATGTACTAAATGCCTTTTATAAAAAATACGATTTATCACCAAATTTTTAATGAAAAAGCTGTCTAACCGACAGCTTTTTTTATGTTAATTTGGTTGAGTTGATAGTGTTTTATTCTAAAAAAAAAGTATATTTATTTTTTATTAAAATTAACATCGGAATTTGAAATCATTCTTTAAAATCACGTTTTATACCCTTGTTTTATTACTTTCAATAAAACAATATGGCCAACATCATTCTGAGATAAAGGCTGACTTAAACATAGAGAATAAAGTGTTGACAATTCAACAACAAATTACTTTTTTTAATCAGTCAAATGACACTTTAAAATCGATTGTATTAAATGATTGGAATAATGCTTTTTCTGCTAAAAACACGCCATTAGCCAAACGATTTTCTGATGAATTTTATAGAGGATTTCATTTAGCAAAAGAAGAAGAGCGCGGAGGAACTAATAACCTGATCATTTCAGATTCGAATAAAATGGTTTTGTCATGGGAAAGACCCGAAAAAAATCCTGATTTAATTGAAATTAAATTAGGTCGTATTCTTCTTCCGAATCAGAAAATTGTTTTAAACTTAAATTATATTACTAAAATCCCAAGCGATAAATTTACAAAATATGGGTACAATAATAGCGGAACTATACACCTTAAAAACTGGTTTCTTACTCCTGCCCGATTTGAAAACCATGATTTTATACGATATAGTAATACGAATTTAGATGATATCGCAAATGCTTACTCAAGTTTTGAAATTAATTTAAAAACACCCAATAATTTCGAAGTAACTTCCGATTTAAAAAGTAGTTTATCAACTATTTCAGACTCTTTTGCCAATTATAATTTATCTGGGAATAGCAGGGCTGATTTCAATCTTATCATAGAGCCTAAAAACCATTTTGAAAGCTATAAGAATAACGCTGTTGAAGTACTTACAGATTTACGAAATAACAAAATAGAACCAATACAAAAGTCAATTGTAATAGATAGAATTGTAAACTTTGCAAACGAATTAATTGGAAAATATCCCCATGAAAAGATTGTTGTATCTCAAACAGATTACGATAGAAATCCATTTTATGGTTTAAATCAACTTCCTTCGTTTATAAGCCCGTTTACGGATGAATTTCTTTTTGAAATTAAATTTCTTAAAACTTATTTGAATGAATATTTAAAAAAAAGTTTACAATTAGATCCCCGAAAAGACAACTGGATATACGATGGTTTGCAAGTTTATGCCATGATGAAATATATGGATGAAAATCACCCAAATACTAAAATGATGGGGACTATATCAAATATCAGGCTCTTAAATAGTTATAACATCGCTAACATTGGTTTTAATGATCAGTACAGCTATTTATATATGCTGATGGCTCGGAAAAATCTGGATCAAGCACTTGGGGATTCAAAAAACACATTGATAAAATTTAATGAACAAATAGCCAGTAAATATCGTTCTGGATTGAGTATTCGATTTTTAGATGATTATTTACAAAATGAAACTGTGCCTGCTAGTATCAAACAATTTTACAGTCTTAATTTGACGCAACAAGTTTCCAGAACTAATTTTGAAACCATACTAAAATCAAATACAGACAAAAATATCAATTGGTTTTTTAATACTATTATTAACTCTAGAGCTATCATAGATTACAAATTTTCAAGCGTTAAGAAAACGCAAGACAGCATCACTTTTTCAGTAATTAACAAAACAGAAACTCCTATTCCAATCCCTGTTTATGGTACAAAAAAGGGCGCCGTTGTCTTTAAACAATGGTTGGATATTGAAGAATGCGACAGCACTTTTACATTTCCAAGAAATGGTGCTGATAAAATTGTTTTAAATTTAAAAAATGAAGTTCCAGAATTTAATTTACGAAATAACTGGAAAAAATTAGACGGTTTTTTTCCGAATAATCGCCCGGTTAAATTTGTGTTTTTAAAAGATTTAGAGGATCCATATTACAATCAGGTCTTATATGTTCCTTCCATTTATTATAATTTGTATGATGGTATAACTCCAGGATTACGATTGCATAATAAGACCATTTTAGATAAGCCTTTTACATTTGATATCAATCCATCCTACTCTACGAGGTCAAATAATTTATCCGGTTCTGCTTCGTTTGCAGTTAATCAAAATTATAGAAACAGTACACTTTTCAATGTAAGATACTCCATTAGCGGCTCATACTTTCACTACGCACAGGACGCTTCCTACTTGAGATTAAATCCTATGGTGCAATTGCGAATTCGAGAGCCTAATTTTAGAGATAATAGAAAACAACTCATTCTATTGCGTCAAGTAATTGTAAACAGGGAAAAAAGCGCTTTTGCAATGGACAATGCTCCATCAAGTTATTCTATCTTTAATGCACGTTATGTAAATACAAAAACTGAGGTAACGAATCATTTCAATTTTAGTTCAGATATTCAAATCTCAGGGAAATTTGGAAAAATAAACGGCGAAATTGAATACAGAAAACTTTTTGAAAACAACCGCCAAATTAATTTGCGATTCTATGCAGGAAGCTTTTTATATAACAAAACGGAATCTGATTTTTTTAGTTTCGCCACAGACAGACCTACTGATTATTTGTTTGATTACAATTATTTTGGGCGTTCAGAAAGCACCGGTTTTTATAGCCAACAATTCATAATGGCTGAAGGTGGCTTTAAATCAAAAATGGAAACACCATTTGCCAATAGATGGATTACCAGCTTAAATGCTAGTGTTAGTATATGGAACTGGATAGAAATATATGGAGATGTAGGTTTCATTAAAAATAAAAACCAAAACAAAGATTTTATATTTGACAGTGGAATACGTCTTAATCTAGTTACAGATTACTTCGAGTTATATTTTCCGGTCTATTCTAATAGAGGATGGGAAATAACACAAAATAATTACAATGAGAAAGTACGATTTATAATAACTTTTTCACCTAAAACATTAATCAATCTTTTTAATCGAAAATGGTTTTAATCCAATATATTTTTCATTATTTATTAAATTATTCTCACTAAATCGAATATAAAATTACACATATAAAAAAAATAAAGTTCTTTTTATTAGAATAAATTGCAATAATTAAATTATATTTTTTTTAATGAATTATGAAAATAGCTAGTTTTTAAGTAAATTTGCCTCATAAAGTTATACTTTTCAATTATGATAAAAGAAAAAACCAATACTACATTGACATTTGAAGATTTCAAAATCGAAGTACTGAATGACTATAAATTAGCTATAGTAAGCAGAGAATGCAGTCTTTTAGGTCGTAAAGAAGTATTGACTGGAAAAGCTAAATTTGGCATTTTTGGTGATGGAAAAGAGGTTCCCCAGTTAGCTATGGCTAAAGCCTTCAAAAATGGAGACTTCCGCTCTGGGTATTATCGCGATCAAACTTTTATGATGGCAATAGGAGAATTAACCGTGCAACAATTTTTTGCCGGTTTATATGGTCATACTGATATTGAACTAGAACCTATGTCAGCAGGAAGACAAATGGGCGGTCACTTTGCCACTCATAGTTTAAATGAAGATGGAAGTTGGAAAAACTTAACAGAACAAAAAAATTCAAGTGCTGATATTTCTCCTACAGCTGGGCAAATGCCGCGTTTACTAGGACTTGCTCAAGCTTCTAAAATATACAGACAAGTTACTGGAATACCTAATGCAGCTAATTTTTCAAATGAAGGAAATGAAATTGCTTGGGGAACAATAGGAAATGCAAGTACCTCTGAAGGGCTGTTTTTCGAAACTATAAATGCTGCAGGAGTATTACAAGTACCTATGGTTATGAGTGTTTGGGATGATGAGTATGGTATTTCAGTTCATGCTAAACACCAAACAACCAAAGAAAATATTTCGGAAATTCTAAAAGGGTATCAGAGAGAAAAAGGTACCAATGGGTATGAAATACTAAGAGTTAAAGGTTGGGATTATGCCGACTTAGTTGCTACGTATGAGAAATCTGCTGATATTGCCCGAGAAAACCATATTCCTGTTTTGATTCACGTAAATGAATTGACACAACCGCAAGGACATTCTAGCTCTGGTTCTCATGAAAGATACAAAAACGCAGACCGTTTAGCATGGGAAAGAGATTTTGATTGTATCCGCCAAATGAAATTATGGATGATTGCAATCAACATTGCTTCACCTGAAGAAATTGAAGCTATTGATGCTCAAGCAAAAAAAGATGTATTAGAAGGTAAAAAAGCCGCTTGGAATGCATTTATTGAACCTATTTTAGAAGAACAAAAACAACTAATTGCATTATTAGAAAAAATAGCGGAGACCAGTAAAAATAAAGATAGAATTTTACAATTCATCTCTGATTTAACTAGTATTAAATCTCCTTTAAAGAAAGAAATTCTAGTTACGGCTCGCAAAGTTTTACGATTAATCCTAAACGAAAACGGTAAAGAAGAATTATCACAATGGATTAGTTCTTACATCAAAAAAACACAAGGGAAATTTAGCAGTAACTTATTTTCAGAAACGGATTTAAATGTTTTTTCTGTAGAAAAAGTGTTACCAGTATACCCTGAAAATGCAAAAGAAGACACAGATGGTCGCATGATTTTACGTGATAACTTTGATGCTATATTTACAAAATACCCTGAAACATTGATTTTTGGTGAAGATGCAGGAGCAATAGGTGATGTAAATCAAGGTTTAGAAGGAATGCAAGAAAAATATGGAGAATTACGTGTTGCCGATGTGGGCATTCGTGAAGCTACTATTTTAGGTCAAGGGATAGGAATGGCTTTACGAGGCCTACGCCCTATTGCTGAAATTCAATATTTAGATTATTTGCTGTATGCTATTCAAATCATGAGTGATGATTTAGCTACATTAAGGTACCGTACTGTTGGAAAACAAAAAGCACCTCTTATTATACGAACACGTGGACATCGATTAGAAGGAATCTGGCATTCCGGTTCTCCTATGGGAATGATTATCAATGCTATCCGTGGAATTCATGTATTGGTACCTAGAAACATGACACAAGCAGCCGGTTTTTATAACAGTTTGTTAGAATGTGACGAGCCAGCTTTAGTAATCGAATGCTTGAATGGTTACCGATTGAAAGAAAAAATGCCTTTGAATTATGGCGAATTCAAAACTCCTATTGGGGTTGTAGAAACGTTGAAAGAAGGAACTGATATTACTCTTGTTTCTTACGGTTCCACTTTGCGATTAGTTCAACAAGCCGCAAATGAGCTTCTTGAAGTAGGTATTGATTGTGAGATTATCGATTTACAATCTTTACTTCCATTTGATATAAATCAAGATGTAGTAAAAAGTATTGCAAAAACAAATCGTCTATTAGTGATTGACGAAGATGTTCCTGGTGGAGCTTCGGCTTATATTTTACAACAAATAATTGAAGTGCAAGAAGCCTACAATTATTTAGACAGTAAACCTCAAACCTTAACTGCAAAAGCACACAGACCAGCTTATGGAACAGACGGAGACTACTTCTCTAAACCTTCTGCAGAAGATATTTTTGAAAAAGTCTATGCAATGATGAATGAAGTAAATCCTTCTAAATATCCAAATTTATACTAAGAATCAATCTATAAATCAAAATCCTAATCTTACCATTAGGATTTTTTAATACTAGCCAATTTTTGTTTTACAGATTTAAAAACGTAAATTGTTCATCTATTAATTAGTTAAAAAAAATAAATTATGAAAAAAGCAACATTGTTTTTAGGAGTACTTACAGTACTTTCAATTATTTCCTGCAAGGAAAAAGAAGAAACTACCGTTCCTGCAACACAAACTGAAACTGCTAGCGAGACAACGACAAACGTAACCACAGTAGCAAAAGACAGTACATCTATAAAAGTAGCTACCGATGGTGTTAGTATTTCAACAAAGGATGGAAAAACTAATACCAGTGTAGAAATTTCTGGTGGTGAAGCAAAAGTTGAGATCAAAAAATAATAAACGAATATTATCTTAACTAAAACTTAGAATGCCAATATGAAATTTCATATTGGCATTTTTTATTTTGATTTTTGTAAAATATTATTCCCAATTAAAAGTTATAAAACTACCCAAATTATAATGTTGCCCGTTTTTATTTTAAATTTAAAAATTATATAAATTAATATCAATTATGACCCTGCTTAAAACTATTTTAAAAGAGATACAAGATGTAAAAGTAATAGACAAATCGATAGATTACAACCAATACATCCCATTGGATTTATCGATTAAAAATGAAGACTTTACAAAACATTCTATTGATAATTCAACTGATTTTGAAAATTACATCGAAAATTATTTAGAAAAAAATAATGCAAAAGTAGCTTTTGGTGGCTATAATGAAATCAGAAATCTGTACAAACGAAGTGATATTTTTAACGATTCTAAAACTGAGGAAAGAAATATCCATATTGGTTTAGATTTGTGGATTAAAGCCGGAACTAAAGTTCTTGCGGCACTTGATGGATTTGTACATAGTTTTAATTACAATACCGGTTTAGGAGATTATGGACCAACTATTATTTTAGAACATAAAATAGAAGATCAGCAATTTTATACTTTATATGGACATCTGTCGTTAGAAAGTATCAATGATATTGAAATTGGTGATTTTTTTGAAAAAGGACAACAAATAGCAACTTTAGGAGATGCATCTGTAAATGGAGATTATGCACCTCATTTGCATTTTCAAATCATAAAAGAAATTACTCAAAAATTTGGCGATTACCCTGGAGTATGTAGTAAAAATGATTTGGAATACTATTTAGAAAACTGTCCTGATCCAAATATTTTATTAAAAATTATATAAATATGAAAAAAATAATTATTGCCTTTAGCATATTGTTACTTATTGGATGTAAATCCAAAAAAGTTATTGTTACAGAACCCGAACCAGAAAAGGCTAAAATTGAAAAAATTAATTTATCCGCAGTTAGCGAAAATCAAAAGAATAAAGCTTACGAATTAGGTAAGAGAGTTCTAATGACTTGTAATACCTCTAGATTCAAACCTTTTAACCAGAGTGAAGCAACAGAATCTGTTATTAAGAATACTACCGAAGATAGGTTGACTAAAACCTGCACACGATTCCGTCAGTATTACGGGACTTTTATTGATCTTCAATTAGTTGAAGTTTATAAAAATAATTTTGATAAAACTACCATTTTTCGCTACAAAGCCCTCTATTCTAAGAAAGTAGCTAATAAGGAACTTCGCGTTTCGATGAATCAAGAAAATAAAGTTTCTTCGATTAAATCATTAGATTGGATTACTCCTTTCTCCATGTAATATTCTCAAATTACAATTCTATCTTTTAGACTTTTAGATAATAAACATACTTTTAATAAGACCTGCTTTAAATCCTCAAAAAAGATTAAAAGCGGGTAATATTATATGATTACTATTTTAATTAAGGTAAATTTTTGATTAAAAAATCGATTTTTATCTAAAATTCTTATCATAATTAAACAAACTTTTTAAATAATTATATAACAAAAATTCGGCTTTGAGATAGTATCTTTATAATCTATAAATACTAAAAAGTGAATATGCCCTTTAAAATCAATGCAATAGATACTAATGAGCTAACAAAATCGCAATTACAAGTCATTGTTGAAATCTCACCATACATTCTAAATACTGTTTTTAGTAGAACTATTATAAAAAAAACTACCAGTAACATATCTAGATTATCATTTGATGCTGGTCAAGTATTAGAAGAATTAACATCTCCTATTGCTAATTGCATACAAACAATTGACGTTACATTCGAAATTTTATTCGACAACATAAAACAATTGCTTACATTAGGAGACGGGATAGTAATTCCGGCATATTCTCCAACTTATTTTAATTCAAATTTGCAATACAGAATGATGACAAAAATAATTAGAAGCGGATGCAAAATTAATTATGCTTTATAAAAGTATACCTAATTCAAACAATACAACAATAACACATTGCATTTCAATGATTTAACTGTTTTAAACTGAAATTTCAAGTATAACAGATGAGATTTCTTTTGATAAATTAATCATTAAAATATATAGCGTAACTTTGACAAAAAAATAATTTCTCTAAACCGTAAACAAAATATCTTTGAAACTATACATTAAATACATGGTAAGTAATCGCTGTAAAATGGCGGTAAAAGAGGAACTAAAAAAACTTGGACTCCACTTCATGGTTGTTGATTTAGGTGAAGTTGAAATCATGGAAAATATTTCTATGGAACAGAGACAACTATTAAAAAAAGCACTTTTAGATTCTGGTCTTGAATTGATGGATGATAAAAAATCTATGTTAATAGAAAAAATAAAAAATGTAATTATTCAGATGGTCCACCATTCAACTGAAAATATAAAAATTAATTTTTCTGATTATCTGAGTCAACAATTAAATCACGATTATACGTATTTGTCTAACTTGTTTTCAGAAGTACAAGGAACTACAATTGAACAGTTTATCATATCCCATAAAACAGAACGCATAAAGGAGTTAATCATTTATGGTGAATTAAACATTACTGAAATTGCTTGGAAAATGAATTACAGCAGTGTTGCACATCTATCAAGTCAATTTAAAAAAGTTACTGGACTTTCTCCATCACATTTTAAACAATTGAAAGACAAGAGGCGTAATCCAATTGAAGAAATTGGTAATTCAAAATAAAAAAAAGTAATATCAATTTTGTAAATACACCTAGAAAGCATTAAAACTAAAGAATCACAATACGCCAGAAGTCTGATTGAAGCTAGTTTAGACCCTTTGATTACAATAAATCCTGAAGGGAAAATTACGGATGTAAATGAAGCTACAGTCAATATTACTGGGATGAAAAGAGATGGATTAATAAATTCGGATTTTTTTAATTATTTCACTGAAAAACAAAAAGCACGTGAAGTGTATCAGGAAATATTTGAAAAAGGCTCTGTTTCAGATTCTCCGCTTACACTTAAGCATAAAGATGGCAAATTGACTGATGTATTATTTAACGGTTCTGTATATAAAAATGATTTAGGGTGTGTTTTAGGAGTTGTAATTGTTGCCAGAGATATTGCTGAGCAAAAATGGGCACTTAATTTAGGTTTTGCCAATAAAGAATTAGCACATCAAAATGATGAAAAGGAAAAACGCGCAGCGGAATTAGTAATTGCTAATAAAGAACTTGCTTTTCAAAATGATGAAAAAGAAAAAAGAGCAGATGAATTAATCATTGCCAATAAAGAGCTTTTATTTCAAAATAATGAAAAAGAAAAACGCGCAGCGGAACTAGTTGTCGCTAATAAAGAACTGGCATTTCAAAATGATGAAAAAGAAAAACGAGCAGCTGAACTAGTTTTAGCTAATGAAGAACTTGCTTTTCAAAATAAAGTAAAAGAAAAACGTGCTGCTGAATTAGTCATCGCTAACGAAGAATTAGCGTTTCAAAATGATGAAAAAGAAAAACGAGCAGATGAATTAATCATAGCTAATAAGGAACTTCAATTTCAAAATAAAGAAAAGGCAAAACAGAAAATTGCTACTAAAGAACTGGAAGAACTCAGTTATGCAGCTAAACTAGCTTCACAATATTCTCTTAGTCTTATAGAAGCAAGCAGGGATCCATTGGTCACAATAAATACCAACGGTAAGATTACGGATATGAATGAGGCGTTAGTAAACATTACGGGAATGACGCGTAACGAACTTACAGATTCTGATTTTTTTGATTATTTTACTGAGCAACAAAAAGCGCGTGAAGTATACCAAGAAGTATTTGAAAAAGGTTCTGTTGCTGATTCTCCCCTTACACTTCGCCATAAAGATGGCAAGTTAACGGATGTACTGTTTAACGGTTCCGTTTATAAGGATGATAAAGGAAACGTACTAGGAGTAGTAATTGTTGCTAGAGATGTAACTGAACAAAAGAGAATTGCTTCAGAGTTGATTGAAGCACATATTTTTGCTGAATTAGCAACAGAAATTGCCGAAAAAGCTAAAATAAATGCCGAAAGTGCTACCATTTTAGCGGAAAATGCTGTAAAAGCAAAACAACAATTTTTGTCTAATATGAGCCACGAAATTCGTACTCCGATGAATGCTATAATCGGATTTACAAAAGTGATTTTAAAAACAGAATTGACATCCAAACAACAAGAATATCTAAACGCAATAAAAATGAGTGGCGATGCATTAATCGTACTTATAAATGACATATTAGATTTAGCAAAAGTTGATGCCGGAAAAATGACATTTGAGAAAACACCTTTCAAAATGAAATCTTCCATTGCTGCTATGCTTCACTTATTTGAAACAAAGATTCAAGAGAAAAATTTAAAATTAATTAGGGAGTATGACAATAAAATTCCTGATGTACTGGTAGGCGATCCAGTTCGATTAAACCAAATTATTTTAAACCTTGTGAGTAATGCTGTAAAATTTACCTCAAAAGGAAAAATTACAGTAAGTGTTCATTTATTACATGAAAATGACGACAAAGTGATTATCGAATTTGCTGTTACTGATACCGGAATTGGTATACCAAAAGAAAAAACAGGACAAATATTTGAAAATTTTCAACAGGCATCCAGTGGTACTTCAAGATTATATGGAGGAACTGGATTAGGTCTTGCCATAGTAAAACAATTAGTGGAACCTCAAGGAGGGAGCATCCGTGTCAGAAGTACTGTTAATGAAGGATCTACATTTAGTTTTACATTAAGTTTTCAAAAAACAAGCGCTGAAGCTGAATTAGAAAATGAAATCATGGAATTAGATATTGAAATAAAAAACATTAAAGTCTTGGTTGTCGAGGATATTCCTCTTAATCAATTGCTAATGAGAACATTATTAGATGATTTTGGATTCTCCAGAGATATCGCCGAAAATGGTAAAATAGCAATCGAAAAACTCAAAGAAAAAGATTATGATATTATTTTGATGGACTTACAAATGCCAGAAATGAATGGATTTGAAGCAACAGAATACATACGTAATAAAATGAAATCAAAAATTCCTATTATTGCTTTAACAGCTGATGTTACCACTGTGGATTTAGCTAAATGCAAAGCGGTAGGAATGAATGATTATATAGCGAAACCAATAGACGAAAGACTCTTATACAGTAAAATTTTAGGTATTTTAAAGAAACCTAAACTCGCAAAACTTACTGAAAAGTTGACTAAAAATATAGAGGATAAAAAAATAAAGTGTATCGATTTAGTTTATTTAAATCAGAGAACAAAATCAAATCCAAAATTAATGATGGAGATGATATCACTTTATTTAGCACAAACTCCTCCTTTAATCACTACAATAAAACAAAGTTTAGAGGATAAAAACTGGGACTTACTAGGAGCTGCTGCACATAAAATGATTCCATCGTTTTCAATAATGGGTATCAGTACTAATTTTGAAAATATTGCAAAAAAAATTCAAGTATTTGCAACTGCACAAGAAAAATTAGAAGAAATAGAGGACTTAGTTATTCAACTAGAAGAAATTTGTTTACAAGCATGCCAAGAATTACAAGAAGAATTTAAAATAATTAAAAATACCATATAATGAAAAATGAAACTAAAATAAAAATTTTCCTAGTAGATGATGACGCCCTATTTTTAAAATCTTTAGAAATTGAATTTTTAGAAAATGCAGATTTTATAGTAGAGACTTACTCCACGGGGGAACTTTGCATCGCAAATATTGAGAATAATCCAGATGTAGTAATATTAGATTATCAACTTGATGGTATTGTTGCAAATGCTATGAATGGAATTGAAACATTAGACAAAATAAAAGCCTACAATCCAGATATTCCAGTTATTATGCTTTCTTCCCAAGACAAAATTGAAGTTGCCATAAACTGTATGCACCACAAAGCTGTAGATTATGTTGTGAAAAGCGAAACAGCTTTTGTTCGCCTTCAAAAAATAATTACTGCTGTTTTTAAATATCAAAAAATGGAAAAAGAACTAAATTGGTATATGGACAGGATGTAATGCTTTTGCAGTATAATTTTGTCTAGAATTAATTATTTAATACATTTAAATTTATAATTCCTGATTTGGTCAATAATTGAAACCAAAATTGTAAATAAAATGCGGTATAAAGACATATCAGATATAGAAATTTCATCATTATTGGAAGCTATTTATGATACATACGGGTATGATTTCAGAGAGTATTCACAAGCACATATCAGACGCAGAATAACGAACAGATTGTCCGTTTCTGGATTTGAAAATGTTGCTCAGATGCAATCTCACGTTTTAAATGATGAAACATTCGCTTCTGAACTCTTACAAGATTTATCAATTACAGTAACAGAAATGTTTCGTGACCCTACTTTTTATAGGTCATTACGAGATAATGTTATGCCTGTTTTAAAGACATATCCTTTCATAAAAATATGGCATGCAGGCTGTGCTTCAGGAGAAGAAGCCTATTCTATGGCAATTCTTTTGCAAGAGGAAGGATTGTATGACAGAACAACCATTTACGCTACAGATTTTAATCAATTGGCTTTGAATCGTGCAAAAGATGGAATTTTTTCGAATAAAATGATTAAAGAATACACTTCTAATTATCAATTGGCTGGAGGAAAAGAATCATTTTCAAGATACTATACTTCTAATTATGATAATGTCATCATGAATCAATCCTTAAAAAAAAATATTGTTTGGGCAAATCATAATTTAGTTACTGATAGTGTATTTGCTGAGGTAAATTTGATTTTATGTCGAAACGTATTGATTTATTTTGAAAAAAATTTACAAAATAAAGTTCAGACTCTTTTTTATAATAGTCTTATTAATGGTGGTGTTTTATGTTTAGGTTCTAAGGAAAGTTTACGCTTTTCAGATTTATATGATCAATATTCTGAGATAGACACAAAACAACGAATCTATAAAAAGAAATATTAAAAATGCAATATAAAGCAATTGTTGTAGGGGTTTCTTCTGGAGGTATGAATGCATTGAAAATTATATGTTCAGCCTTACCAGTAGACTTCAATATACCAATCATTATAGTACAGCATTTAAGTGCTCATTCTGATAGCTTTTGGATAAAGCTTTTAAATGAAAAAAGCCATCTGTTTGTAAAAGAGGCAGATGAAAAAGAAAAAATTAAAAAAGGTACTATTTATATTGCTCCGCCAAATTATCATTTGCTGATAGAAAAGGACAAAACCTTTTCTCTGACTATAGACGAACGTGTAAATTTTGCAAGGCCATCAATCGATGTGTTATTTGAATCAGCAGCTGAGGCTTATAGAAATAAATTAATTGGAATCGTGCTCACAGGGTCTAATAGTGATGGAACTAAAGGAATAAAACGAATAAAAGATTGTGGAGGTTTAGCTATCATACAAGACCCAACAACAGCAGACTCTGAATACATGCCAAAGTCAGCAATTGCTGCTATTGTGCCTGATTATATTATATCATTAGAAGAAATAGTGGAATTATTGATAAAAATAGATCAAGAAAAAAGATAATTTGCATGACCAGTCCAAACAATAAAATAAAAATGACACTAGGAAGAAAAATAGTAATAGGATTTATTACATGTGCCTTTGTACTTATAGGAGTTGCCATTTTCTCATTTAAAAACAGTGAAAAATTTGTTGCTTCAAATACTCTTGTAAATGTTTCCAATCAAGTATTATATGAATTCGAACAAATACTTCTGTTTTCAGTTGATGCAGAAGCTGGCGTACGTGGTTATGTAATTACGGGCGATGATAATTTTTTGAAACATTTTGTATCAGCAAATAAAAAAACAATTGAGAAACTTGAAAAAGTAAAAGAATTAACAAAAGACAATCCTAGTCAACAAAAAAATATTGAGGAACTTACAAAAGAACTTCGTCTGCGTTTTGATAATTTAAATAAATGCATAGCACTTCGCAAAAATAATTTTGAAGAAGTCCGAATATTTATTGCTTCTGGAGAAGGGAAAGAAATACAAGATGCTATTAGAAAAATAATTGATAAATCTCAGGAATTAGAGAACACATTACTTACTAAAAGGATACAAGATAGTGCTGACGATGCTGTAAAATTTAATGTTGTTTTTGCTATTTTGCTACTAGTCATTATTTTAATTCTTATCGTTTTATATAATATTGTTGCTACAAATTTAAAAGCTCTTAAAATTTCTGAATTGGAAACTGCCAATAAAAACTGGCTACTTACCGGCAACTCAGAACTTAATAAAAAATTAATAGGAGTTCAAAGTATTGAGCAGCTAACAAACAGCACCATCAGTTTTTTATGCACTTACTTGAAAGCTAATATTGGTGCAGTTTATTTATTTAATGAAAACGAAAATGCGTTACTGCTGAGTGGCAAATTTGCTTTTTCATCTGCTAATGACACCAATTTTAAATTAAATGAAGGATTAATAGGTCAGGCAGCTTGGGAACAAAAACAAATTTCATTAGCTGATATCTCTGATAATCAAATTAGGATCACTTCGTCAGTATTAAATGCTAAACCAAAACATTTATTAATTACCCCATTTTTGCTTGACGGAAAAACTATAGGCGTAATTGAAATAGGTAAGCTTACGGAATTTAGCGAAACCGAAAAAGAATTTGTAAATGTTGCAATGAGCAGTATTGCTATTAGTGTCTATAAAGTCCAACAAAATGAAGAAAAAGAATTAAGAACTGCAGAATTAGCTGTTGCCAATAAAGAACTCGCCTACCAAAACGAAGAAAAAGAAAAAAGAGCTGCAGAATTAGTAATTGCAAATGAAGAACTTGCCTTTCAAAACGATGAAAAAGAAAAAAGAGCCGTCGAGTTAAGTTATGCAAACAAAGAACTTTCGAACCTAGCAGAAGAACTGCAAATACAACAGGAAGAACTGCGACAACTGAATGAGGAATTAGAACAACAAGCGCAAAATCTTAAACAACAGCAAGAGGAATTGCAGATGACCAATGAAGAATTGGAAGAGCAAACACAATCATTAGTTGAGAAAAATAAAGAAGTTGAAGCTTCTAAAAATGATATTGAGCAAAAAACTAAACAACTGGAAATAAGTAGTAAGTACAAATCTGAATTTCTTGCAAACATGTCACATGAGTTAAGAACACCACTTAACAGTTTACTTATACTGTCCAAAGATTTATCTGAAAACAGAAAGAAAAATTTAGACGAAATTCAGGTTGAAAGTGCAGAAATTATATACAAAAGTGGACATGATCTTTTGGTTTTAATTAATGAAGTGTTAGATCTCTCCAAGATTGAAGCCGGAAAAATGGAAATCAATATTGAAAAAGTATTTTTGAAAAATTTTACTGATAATCTTCTTCGTAATTTTAAACATCAGGCAGAGCACAAAGGATTGGAAATAATTTGCAAGTTGGCAACAGGCTTACCGGAATTTATTCGAACTGATTCACAACGTTTGAACCAAATACTGAAAAATCTTTTATCTAATGCTATAAAATTTACCGAGAAAGGAAGTGTAACAATTAGCATTGATCAAAATACAGACACTACTTTGAACATTTCAGTTACTGATACCGGAATTGGAATATCCAAAGATAAACAAACAGCTATATTTGAGGCTTTTCAGCAAGCCGAGGGTGGTACTTCCAGAAAATATGGAGGTACAGGATTAGGACTTTCTATTTCGCGAGAACTAGCTAAATTACTAGAAGGGGAAATAAAAGTAAAAAGTAATTTAGACAGAGGAGCAACATTTTCATTGATTATTCCATTTGAAATAAACCCAGCACAAGAATTTGACACTGTGGATTCAGGGAAACATATTTCGTATACACAACGACCTGAAAATGAAATCAACTATCTCAATTATCCAACAATAGCAGACGATAGAGAAACAATAAAAGCAGACGATAAAATAGTGCTCATCATTGAAGATGATCGCAATTTTGCAGCAATACTTTTAAATCAAGCGAATAAAAAAGGATTCAAATGCTTGTCAGCTTCTTCGGGTGAAGATGGTTTATTGCTTGCTGAAAAGTACAAACCTCAAGCAATAATTCTCGATATGGGATTACCAGGAATCAGCGGGAAACAAGTATTGCATGAACTAAAATCAAACCCATCCGTAAGACATATACCGGTACATATAATATCTGCAAATGACCGTTCTCTGGAACCAATCAGAGAAGGTGCAGTAGAATATTTAAAAAAACCAATATCTAAAGAAGGCCTGGAAGAAGCATTTATCAGGATTGAAAATTTTGTGAATAGAAAAATAAAAAACCTGTTAATTATTGAAGATAGCGAAAATTCCAGAAAAGCAATGAAGGTGCTTATTGGCAATGATGCTGTAAAATGTTACGAAGCAGGAACAGGAAAAGAAGCTTTAGAATTGTTTGAACACAATCACATTGATTGTATCATTCTAGACCTTGGATTACCTGATATGACTGGGTTTGAACTTATTCATAAACTGGGAGATGTAAAAACTCACAACTTACCTCCTATTATCGTATACACCGGAAAAGAACTTACTAAGGAGGAAAATAACTTACTGCACAAATATGCTGAAAGCATTATTATAAAAGGGATAAAATCCGAAGAACGCTTGCTGGATGAAACGGCTCTTTTCCTTCACAGAACGATACATAATTTGCCAAAGTCACAACAAATGATGCCTACTAATTTGCATGACAAAGAAGCTATATTTCATTCTAAAAAAATATTATTAGTTGATGATGATATGCGAAATGTATTTGCGTTATCTAAAATATTGCATGATCGTGGAATGGAAGTCATAAAATCAGAAGACGGTAAAAATGCATTAGATAAGCTGGTTGTTCATACTAACATTGACCTGGTATTGATGGATATTATGATGCCCGAGATGGACGGTTACGAAGCAATGAAACAAATTCGTTCCCAGATAAAATATAGAAACTTACCTATTATTGCTCTTACAGCAAAAGCAATGAAAGACGATAAACAAAAATGTATCGATGCAGGTGCAAACGATTATATCACTAAGCCTATTGATGTAGAACGTTTGTTGTCATTGATGCGCGTATGGTTAAGTAAATAATAACATCACAAAGACGGTAAATCACCAATGTCATCTATGTTACATTTTTTTGTTGTTTCTAATTATTCGTTAATAATACGCAACATTCAAACTTTTATTTTACAATTAAAATGATAATAAATAGCCCAGTTAAAATTTTATTAGTCGATGATTTACCTGAGAATTTGTTTGCTTTAGAAGTAATCCTTTCTGATCAAAATTATACATGTGTAAAAGCGAACTCTGGTAATGAGGCCTTAAAAATTCTGTTGCACCAACAAGATTTTGCCATCGTATTAATCGATGTACAAATGCCTATGATGGATGGTTTTGAAACCGTAGAATTAATTCGCCAAATAGATAATTTAAAACATGTTCCGATTATTTTTTTAACGGCGAGCATGGATAATTCTCAACAAATTTTCAAAGGATATCAGGCAGGTGCTGTTGATTATATGATTAAACCACTTTCGCCTGAAATACTAAAAGCTAAAGTGGCTGTTTTTGTTGATTTACATACTAAAAATCAGGAATTATTAGTTCAGGCAGAACTACTAAAAAAACTTAATACCGATCTTACTGCTCAAAAATTGCGTTCTGAATATTCGCTAAGTCTTATAGAAGCTAGTTATGACCCTTTATTTGCAATTAGTACATCAGGGAAAATAACTGATATGAATAATGCAACAGT
The DNA here is from genome assembly GCF_003350545.1 of Flavobacterium glaciei. Lineage (GTDB taxonomy): Bacteria > Bacteroidota > Bacteroidia > Flavobacteriales > Flavobacteriaceae > Flavobacterium > Flavobacterium glaciei. The sequence goes on along the minus strand of NZ_QQBA01000006.1, from coordinate 98,351 downwards.
AAAAGCAACCGGAGTAGTACGTCAAAAATTAATTGGAACCGGTTTTTTTGATTATTTCACTGAACCGAAAATGGCTCATGATGTATTTCAAAAAGTATTTAAAGATGGTTTTATTGCTGATTCTCCACTAATCCTTCGTCACGTAAACGGCAATTTGATCCACGTATTATTTAATGGTTCCGTATACAAAGATGATAAAGGAAATATACTGGGAGCTGCAATTGTAGCTAGAGATGTGACCAATCAAAAAAGAATTGAAACAGAATTGATTGAAGCAAAAATATTTGCAGAAAACTCCACTTTAATAGCTGAAAATGCAGTAAAAGCAAAACAGCAATTCTTGGCTAATATGAGCCATGAAATCCGTACACCAATGAATGCAATTATTGGATTTACAAAAGTGATTCTTAGAACAAATTTGACGGACAAACAAAATGAATATTTAAACGCAATAAAAATAAGTGGTGATACACTAATAGTACTTATCAACGACATCCTCGATTTAGCTAAAGTAGATGCTGGCAAAATGACGTTTGAAAAAACGCCTTTTAAAATGAAATCTTCCATTGCTGCAATGCTTCATTTATTTGAAACCAAAATTCAGGAAAAAAACTTAAAATTGATTAAGGAATACGATACTAATATCCCCGATGTTTTGATGGGAGATCCTATTCGTTTGCATCAAATCATTTTAAATTTAGTTAGTAATGCCGTTAAATTTACTACTAAAGGAAAAATTACCGTTAGCGTTGATTTAATAAACGAAGATAATGAAAAAGTAATCCTCAAATTTTCTGTAACCGACACAGGAATTGGCATCTCCGAGGAAAAAATAGGGACTATATTTGAAAATTTTCAACAGGCAACAAGCGAAACTTCCAGATTGTATGGAGGAACTGGACTGGGTCTTGCAATTGTAAAACAATTATTAGAACCACAAAATGGAACGATCCGTGTAGAAAGCACTATTCATAAAGGCTCTACATTTAGTTTTACATTGCCTTTTCAAAAAACAAATTCAAATGTTGAAATAGAAAATGAATCAGCAGAAATAAATTCAGAAATGAAAAATATTAGAGTATTAGTGGTAGAAGACATTGCTCTCAATCAATTGCTAATGAAAACACTTTTAGATGATTTTGGATTTGAACTTGATATTGCAGAAAATGGTAAAATAGCGATTGAAAAACTCCAAGAAAATGAATTTGATATCATATTGATGGACTTGCAAATGCCAGAAATGAATGGATTTGAAGCTACAAAATACATTAGAAATACAATGCAATCAACAATCCCAATTATTGCATTAACTGCTGATGTTACAACCGTGGACGTATATAAATGTAAAGCCGTGGGAATGAATGATTACATTGCTAAACCAGTGGATGAAACAGTGTTGTATAATAAAATTTTAGGAACATTAAAAAAATCTAAACAAGATAAAAAAGAAGAAATTAGTGCTACACAAATTAAAAAAATAAAATACACTAATCTAGAATATTTACATCGAAGGACTAAATCTAATCCAAAATTAATGATGGAAATGATCTCACTATATTTAGCACAAACTCCTCCATTAATAACTACAATGAAACAAAGTTTAGCCGAACAAAATTGGCAATTGTTAGGCGCCGCCGTACACAAAATGGTACCTTCATTTTCAATAATGGGAATAGGGTCAAATTTTGAAAATATGGCAAAAAAAATTCAAGAATTAGCAACTGCACAAGAACAATTAGAAGGAATACACGATTTAGTATTACAACTCGAAGAAGTTTGTCTGCTAACTTGTATCGAATTACAGGAAGAACTTAATAATATAAAAGAAAACAACTAACCACTAGCAATATTACTTTGAGTTTTAATATTTAAATAAACATTTTTATTTAAAATGAAATCAAATAGATAAAGTATATCTTTACATTAGAGAGTGAAAAACAAAATGTATTAAAAAACAATTGTTAATTGTTTGGTATATTTTTTTTAGAGCTATATAATATCAATTAGGTTAAAGAAATAATTTTAATAAAATTTTACAGTTTGAAAACCAAACTGAAAATTTAAAATACAGACCTAAAAATGAAATTAGTCCAAAAGCCCACTCCTAAAAAATTGGCAACTGAAAAAGAAATCGAAAAAAAATCTTTTACTGTTGTAGCAATAGGCGCCTCAGCTGGAGGTTTAGAAGCTTTTAGCCTATTACTAAAGAAATTACCTCCCAATACTGGCATGGCTTATATTTATGTACAACACCTTAGCCCTGACCATAAAAGTTTACTAACCGCAATACTTTCTAAGATAACTACTATGAAAGTTCAGGAAATAGACAACATGGAGAAGATGGAACCCAATAATGTTTACGTGATTCCGCCTAATAAAGTAATTGAGGTTGTTAATGGCCACATTAGACTGCATCCCCGCATCAAAGAAAATATTCCTAATCTAACAATTGATGTTCTTTTTTCATCGTTAGCTGAAACGCACAAAGAAAATGTTATTGGTGTAGTACTTTCCGGTTATGCCAGTGATGGTATGATAGGGCTAAAAGCCATCAAGGATGCTGGTGGAATAACTTTTGCACAAGATGATACAGCGCAAGCGAGTAGTATGCCTAATTCAGCTATCACTTTAGGTGTGGTAGACTATATTTTGCCACCTGAAAAAATTGCTATTGAGTTAATAAAAATCAGCAAAAAGGGAATTCCTGCCATTTCTGGAAAAGAAAAAAACAAACAAAAAGAAAATACTAAAGAAATAACGATCGAAAACAATAATTTCGATTTAAATACCATTTTTGAACTATTACTTAAAGAAACCGGAGTAGATTTTAGTCACTATAAAATGCCCACCATAAAGAGACGAATAAATCATAAAATGCAACAATATGGAATAAAAACGATTCCAGAATATGTAAAGCTTTTACTCACTACAAATAACGAAATTGAAATTCTTTACACGGACTTATTAATAAATGTGACCAGTTTTTTTAGAGAAAATGAAACCTTTAATTTTTTAAAAACAAATCTTTTTCCAAAGTTATTAAGTGGTAAATCCTCAGAAGAAACACTGAGAATATGGGTTCCGGCTTGTTCCACAGGGCAAGAAGCTTATTCTATTGCAATGATTATTGCTGAACTACAAGAACATAAAGCAAATAAGATTCCGGTACAAATTTTTGCTACTGATTTAAGCGAAGAAGCAATCAAAGTTGCTCGCATTGGAGAATATTCACAAAGTGATATCGATGTAATTCCTAAAAAGTATATATCTCGTTTTTTTACTAAAGAGGGAGATAATTATCGTATTGTAAAAGAACTTCGTGAAATGTGCATATTCGCACCTCATAATATTTTACGTGACCCACCTTTTTCTCGTATGGATTTTGTGAGTTGTTGTAATCTTTTGATTTATTTTGATTCAGCTGCACAGAAAAAAGTCTTTGCATCCCTTCATTTTGCATTGAATGATGGAGGTTTTTTAATGTTAGGCAAAGCCGAAAGCACAGGAGCTTCCTCACCACTATTTACATTAATAAATAATAAATTTAAGATCTATTCCCGAAAAAATAATTTGGGAGTTAGAAAGATGCTTGAATTAACACCACGTTTTACGCGTACTAACATGTCCAGTAAAAAACCAAATATTTCCTCAAAAAATATAAGTGTAAATCAAGAAAGTATCGAAAACGCTATTGATTCAACACTTCTAGCCAATTATATGCCTGCATGTGCAGTTGTTAATAAGGACATGGAAATCATTCAGTTTAGAGGTTCCGTTTCCTCCTATCTTGAACATTCTTCTGGAAAAGCGAGTCTTAATATTTTGAAAATGGCCCGACCAGAATTTGCTTTTGAACTTCGCAATGCTATAAATAAAGCATTAGAAACAAAACAAACTGTTTATAAATCCGGTATTGAAATAAAAATTGACTCCATTTTACGAATGATGTCATTTGAAGTTTGCCCGCTTATTATTGAATGGGACGAACCATTATTGCTTATTGTGTTTAAACCTCAGGAACTTGTAGAAAATTTTATTGACAACAATTTAGACAGGAACAGTAATACCACACTCAAAGATTTAAAAATAAAAAAACTGACGGAGGAACTCAATAGTGCACGCACAGAAATGATTGCTATTGTTGAAACTCAAGAAACTATTTATGAGGAGTTACAAGCAGCAAATGAAGAAATAGTTTCCTCAAATGAAGAATTTCAGACTTTGAATGAAGAGCTTGAAACCTCAAAAGAAGAAATTGAAGCCACTAATGAAGAACTTATTTCTACCAATTTAGAATTACAAATGCGTCATGATTTACTAATAGAATCCCATGAATATTCAGAAGCTATTATTGCCACCATTCATGAACCCATGCTTATTCTTAATAAAAATTTCCATGTAATTTCAGCTAATAAATCTTTTTATAAAAAATTTATGGTGGATAAGGAGGAAACTGAAGGGAAACTATTATTTGATTTAGGCAACAAACAATGGGATATTACACAACTTCGTGAAGTTCTAAATAAAATTTTTGAAAAAAACAGTAGTTTCGAAAATTTTGAAGTTACTCACTCTTTCTGTGGAATTGGAGAACGAATAATGTTGCTTAATGCTCATTTAATTATTCAAAAGAAAAATAGTGAACCATTGATTCTTCTTGCCATTGAAGATATTACAGACCGATCTCGATATTATCTAAAAGAAAAATATTCACTCAGCTTAATTGAAGCAAGCCTGGATCCCTTGACCACTATAAATAATGAAGGTAAAATTACAGATATGAATCGGGCAACTGTAAACATAACTGGTTTATCCCGTGAAAAACTAAAAGGATCAGATTTTTTCGGGTATTTTACGGAACCTGCAAAAGCTCGAGCTATTTATAAAGAAGTATTTGCAAGAGGTTATATTACCAATTCTCCTCTTAAACTTCGTCACAAAAGTGGAAAACTAACTGATGTTTTACTAAACGGATCCGTTTACAAAGATGACAAAGGAGATGTAATAGGTGTCGTTATTGTTGCCAGAGATGTAACTGATCAAAAAAGAATTGAATCAGAACTGATAGAATCTAAAGTTTTTGCAGAATTAGCCACTTTAGTAGCTGAAGACGAAAAAACAAAAGCTGAGCAAGCCACACTAGTTGCAGAGAATGCTATGAAAGCAAAACAACAATTCTTGTCTAATATGAGTCATGAAATTAGGACGCCTATGAATGCAATTATTGGATTTACAAGAGTAATATTAAAAACAGAGTTGTCTGATAAACAAAAAGAATATTTAAATGCAATAAAAATAAGTGGTGATACTCTAATTGCACTAATTAATGACATTCTTGATTTAGCAAAAGTAGACGCGGGTAAAATGATTTTTGAAAAGAAACCATTTAAAATGGCTGTTTCATTATCATCAATGCTTCAATTATTTGAGACAAAGATTCAGGAAAAAAATTTAAAACTAATCACTAATTATGACCCTAAAATACCTGAAGTTCTTTTAGGAGACTCTATTAGATTACACCAAATCATATTAAATCTGGTTAGTAATGCCGTAAAATTTACGTCTAAAGGCAAAATAACAGTAAGCGCTACTATATTGTTTGAGGAAGAAGAAAAAGTAATTATTGAATTTGAAGTTACTGATAGTGGAATTGGTATTCCCGAAGATCATATTGATGTAATATTTGAAAACTTTCAACAAGCAACAAATGGAACTTCTCATCAATATGGCGGAACTGGTTTAGGATTAGCAATTGTAAAGCAATTAGTGATATCCCAGGGCGGAAGTATTCGTGTCAAAAGTAAAATCGATGTAGGCTCAACATTTAGTTTTACATTACCTTTTGAAAAAACACAAAATTTTTCGGATTTAGAAACTGATTTAATAGGCACTTATACTCCTTTAAAAAATATCAAAGTATTAATTGTTGAAGATATCACTCTCAACCAATTATTGATGAAAACAATTTTAGAAGATTTCGGTTTTGAACGAGATGTTGCTGAAAATGGAAAAATTGCCATCGAAAAACTACAGAATGATTCATACGATATTATTTTAATGGATCTACAAATGCCAGTCATGAATGGATTTGAAGCCACTGAATATATTAGAAAAACTATGAAATCAAAAATCCCGATAATTGCTCTTACTGCTGATGTAACTACAGTAGATTTAGGCAAATGTAAAGCCGTTGGAATAGATGATTATATCGCCAAACCTATTGATGAAAAATTACTATTTGCAAAAATATTTGAGCTCACAAAGTAAAACCCACTGAACTAAAATTTAAAAAATCAATTGGTAGTCTTCAAGAATATTTATAAAACTTAAAACCTAACATTTTAGATTCATTTTTTTTTGTGTGAATGATATAACTTTTATTGACAATTATGTAACACTTTTAGTGTCTAACCAAAATACATTTGCTTTGTAATTAATTCGAGTACGAATGTTTGAAAAAATGAAATTCAAATCATTTCTCTTTTAACCAAGTAGGCATCAAATGTTAGCATGAAAATAATTACAAAATCAATCTTTAAAAAATAAAATTATGAATCTTAAAAGAATCTTTGGAGCATTACTTACAGCATTAGGAATAGGTGGTCTTATTTATACCGCAGTTATATTTGCAAGTACTTCAGGTGGAACAACAGATGTTAAATCATTAATCATTTACGGCATACTAGGTATTATTTTCTTCGTATCAGGAATTAGCTTGGTTCGTACTACAAAAGACGAATCATAATCTATTGCTCTGTTATTGATGTTTAAACCCCTCCTACTTGGGAAACGTTAGAATTATATATAGCTTTAATTTTTTCCTTTTAGTTTATAAAAAATTTCCAAAAACGAATTTACACTTATATCGTTTAAATTTTAAATACTAATTACTTCTCTTTTCTTTTTTAAATTAGTTAAGAGAAGTTTTTTATACGTTACAAATACCACATTTTCTAAATTAAACCTTCCCTTTTTCTAATAATGTATATGTGAATGTTACAATTCATTCTATAAATTATATAATTGATTTAATATTAAAACACAGAACTTTACTAAATAAGTTTAATCTATTAAATAGAACCAGATGAAAAGTACAGCTACCAAATCTATCAAAAAAGGAAAGTTGCAAGAAGGTAAAGGAAATTCAGAAGATTTTATACCTGAAAACAACGGAGATTCACGCAATATTTTTGTAGAGGAATTAAAAGAAATTTACTTTAGTGAAAAAGCACTTATGTTGTCTATTCCTATAATGATAAAAAATGCGACTACTGATGAATTAGTAGCTGCACTCAAAGTTCATTTGCAATTTACAATGGAACATATAAAACGTTTAGAAGATTTTTTTTGTTCAATTGGAGAAACCAATGTCATGTTAAAATATGATGCAATGTACGGGACAATTACGACGAAGGATATAAATTAATAGAATATCAATCCGATAAAAAAATAATGTCATTTTGTTAGATAGTCTGTTTTCTGATTTGCCAGGTTGGCGAAACAGCATCAAGAACATAGGGGTTTTCCAACCTTCCGCCTATGACCAACGAAGTGGTACACGAGCTTGATACCTGTTAATCAGAATATTAAAAAAGATATAAATCTAACTTGATTTTTAAGAGTAATTTTATTTATTCAACCTACCGAATAGATAGAATTACTTTTATGCATATAATAATTTCATTTTCAAACACGGGTACATTACTCATTCACTCGCAGACTCATAAATAGATTCAAATTTTATTACATAACAAAAAAACTGATTCTGTAGCTTTTAAAGTACCATAAAGTGTGAATCATGCAACATTTTTCAACAATTTTATAATACTTATAGAATGGAATAAAATGACCTTTGTAATATTAAAATACTTTAGTAATTGTAGCACAGAGATAAATTAATTTCAAAAAAAGTGTACAGAGCCTAAATAAAATTGCATCTATTTAATAAATTATAGAAAATATGAAACTACAAATTGGAATTACGCAGGAACATTTAAAAAATAGCATTTCAATTCTATCGTCAATTTTAGCAAATGAAATGACTCTTTATGTGAAATTACGAAAATTTCACTGGAATGTTTCTGGAGAAAGCTTTATGGAATTTCATAAATTATTTGAAGGTCAATACATACAATTAGAAGCCTCAATAGATGAAATTGCTGAACGTATCAGCAAATTAGGAGGAAAAACTATTGGAACAATGAAAGAGTTTTCAGATTTAACTATAATTAAAGAATCACCAAATCATTATCCATCTCAAAAAGATATGGTTAAAGAATTATTAGTAGATCATGAAACAGTTATTGTTCATCTTCGAAAAGATATTGACACAAGTACTGATGAAAACAAAGATGCTGGAACAGCAGATTTTCTCACAAGTTTGATGGTAGCACACGAAACAATGGCTTGGACTCTAAGAAGATATTTAGAATAATAAAAGAGATACTAATTATGGAAAATTCAGAAAAAGAAGTTTATTCGGCTTCTAATAGTTATTGAAGAGTTGGTAAAATAACTCCAAAAAAAATTGAAGATGATAAATCTACAACAACAGTAGATTCATAAATACAGTAAAGTAAGGTTGGTTTTTTGGGTTTGGTTAAGGGCTATTGTTTTTACAATAGCCCTTTTTGGTTTCCATAATTAACATGTTGGTTTTTTATAAAAAAACGGTTTTAGTATTTAAAAGCGTGAATACTATAACTTATTCTAAATTTTATATAACACATTTAAGGCATAAGAAATAGACCTTTATATTCTAATACTGACTATGTATTTCCAAAAAAAATAATTTCACTTAAGAATTATTAAATATTCTTTTTCAAAACAATTACCATGATAGCAGTCAAAAAAGAAGGCATTATAATTCAAAAAACGGTACTCGATTTTGAAAATGAAGGTGTACTAAATCCTGCATCAATAAAAGAAGGAAATAATGTCTACCTCTTTTACAGAGCAGTAAGCAAAGGGAACTTTTCAAGTATTGGTTATTGCAAATTAGACGGACCGCTTACTGTTGAAAGCCGAAGTGATTCCCCTATTCTTATCCCAGAATTTGATTATGAATCACATGGCATTGAAGATCCACGCATAGTAAAAATCGCTGATTTATATTATCTAACTTATACTGCCTATGACGGTATAAATGCTTTAGGTGCTCTAGCAGTGTCTAAAGATTTAATAAATTGGGAAAAACAAGGCATAATCGTAGCTCAAATAACCTATCATGATTTTGTTAAACTCACTAAATCTAATAAACCAAAAAGTGAAAAATATTATCGTTACAACAGGCAGAAAGGTGTCAGAAAAAAAGACGGTGGAAAAGTACTACTTTGGGATAAAAATGTAATTTTCTTTCCAAGAAGAATTAATGGTATGCTTTGTTTTCTGCATCGCATAAAGCCAGATATCCAAATCGTTGTCTCAATAAATGAAATAGCCGAACTTACGCCTGAATTTTGGGAAAATTATTTTATTGGTTTTCAAGATTCGATTGTTTTATCACCACAATACAACCATGAATCAAGTTACATTGGAGGTGGCTGCCCACCTATTGAAACAGAATTTGGTTGGTTACTAATCTATCATGGTGTAGAAGATACCATTAAGGGTTTTGTATATTCAGCATGCGCATCATTACTAGACTTACACGACCCTCAAAAAGAAATTGCACGATTACCTTATCCTTTATTTAAACCTGAACTAAGTTGGGAATTAAAAGGAGAAGTTAATAATGTATGTTTCCCATCCGGTACTGCCCTATTTGACGATACGCTCTATATTTATTATGGAGCCGCAGATAAACGTATTGGCTGTGCCTCCCTAAATCTATCAGAATTACTAAAAGAATTAATGCTAAACACCATAAATCATGATTAATAAAATCATTCTTAAACGCCAAAACATTCCCGCTATACCTATTGCAAAGAAAGCCTTTGGGAATAAGCCTAATAATTCTCTTCTTACTAATACAAAAAAGGAGTTACCTGAAATATTATTTATTACAACATACCCGCCAAGAGAATGTGGTATTGCAACGTATTCACAAGATTTGATTGAAGCGCTTAATAATAAATTCCAGGAATCATTTAAAATAAAAATTTGCCCTTTAGAATCAAATAATGAGCAACATACCTATTCTGATGCTATCAAGTATATTCTAAATACAGATTATCCTAATGCCTTTATCAATTTAGCAGATCAAATTAATAGTAATACCAATATAAAAATGGTATTGATTCAGCATGAATTTGGATTGTTCAAAAATAATGAGTCCGATTTAAGGGAGTTTATACAAACACTTCAAAAACCTACTATCATTGTTTTTCATACTGTATTACCCAGACCTAATACCTCATTAAAAGCAAATATTGAAAGTTTAGCAAGTGAAGTACACTCTATAATTGTAATGACAAATTCTGCTGCTTTATTATTAATTAGCGATTACGGTATTGCAAAAGATAAAATTACAATCATTCAGCATGGAACTCATTTAGTTCCTCATTCTGATAAAGAAGAGCTAAAAATAAAATACCATTTAGAAGGAAAAAAAATACTTTCAACATTTGGATTATTAAGCTCTGGAAAAAGTATTGAAACTACTTTAGAAGCATTGCCTAAAATAGTAAAAAAGAATAAAGATGTGCTCTTTCTTATTATAGGAAAAACCCATCCTTCAGTAGTAAAAGAAGAAGGCGAAAGATACCGAATGATGCTTCAAGCTAAGATTGAAGATTTACAACTACAGAATCATGTGCAATTTATAAATCGTTTTTTGCCATTGCCTGATCTTTTAGAATATTTACAACTTACTGATATTTATTTATTTACTTCTAAAGATCCAAATCAAGCTGTAAGTGGAACTTTTTCCTATGCCATAAGTTGTGGATGCCCAATTATTTCAACTCCAATTCCCCACGCGTGTGAAGTATTGAAGAATGATGTGGGTATCATTATAGATTTTGACAATCCAAAACAATTAGCGGAGAAAGCAAATATGCTATTGCTTGATGAACCGTTAAGAATAAACATGGGGTTAAATGGGGTTCATAGAATCGCTCCTACTTCATGGGAAAATGCAGCTATTGCTCACGCAATTTTATTTAAAAAAATAAAACCTAAAGACTTCATCTTAAACTACAAACTTCCAAAGGTAAATCTTAATCACATAAAAAAATTAACAACATCCTTTGGAATGATTCAATTTTCTAAGATTAATCAACCGGATATTGATTCGGGATATACTTTAGATGATAATGCGAGAGCTTTGGTGGCTCTTTGTCAGCACTATGAATTAACTAAGGATTCTAATGATTTGAAATACATTCAGATCTATTTTGATTTTATAAAATATTGTTTGCAAAACGATTTGTATTTTCTGAATTACATCAATGAAGAATATAATTTCACAAAACAAAACTACAAAACAAACCTTGAAGATTCGAATGGAAGAGCTATTTGGGCTTTGGGTTATCTAAATTCAATCAGCAACATTCTTCACGAAGAGTTAGCTAAAGATGCTGCTCTTACCATGGAAAGTGCACTCGTAAATGTTTTTGAAATTCACTCCACGCGAGCAATGGCTTTCATAATCAAAGGAGTGTATTACTATAATACAAAAAACGCGTCAGAAAAAAACATTTCTATAATTAAGAAATTAGCTAACAGACTAGTACAAATGTACAAACACGAAGCTGATAAGGAATGGAATTGGTTTGAAAGTTATCTTACTTATGGTAACAGTATTTTACCAGAAGCAATGCTTTGTGCTTGGTTAGCAACAGATGAATTAATTTATAAAGAAATTGCAAAATCATCTTTTGACTTCCTACTTTCTAAAATTTTTATTGCAAATAGGATTCAGGTGATTTCGAATAAAGGATGGCTTAATAAAAAAAATCAGTTAGAGCCAAATCCTTTAGGAGGCGAACAACCTATTGATGTGGCTTATACAATTCTGGCTTTAGAAAAATTTGCAATTGTTTTTAAGAATGAGGAATACTTGGAAAAAATGGAAACTGCATTCAAATGGTTTTTAGGAAACAATCATTTGCAACAGATTATTTACAATCCTTGTACCGGAGGATGCTACGACGGATTAGAAGACAATTATATAAATCTAAATCAAGGTGCAGAATCAACAGTAAGTTATTTGATGGCTAGATTAACAATAGAAAAAACATTCAAAAAAGCAGAAAAAACTATTCCTATCCCCATTGGAAATACTATTAAGTTGGGGAAATCTTCACTACTAAAAAGCAATCTTACTCATTAATTCAATTTGCAATCGTATAAATTTTATTTAGAGTACTGTTTTTTAATATGTCAAACAATTAAAAATCATAATGGAATAACTCAATTTGGTTCTAAGATTTCAAAAATTAAACCCTTTGACCTTTGAATAATTACATCTGTTTTTTTTTTAATTAAAATCAAGAGTAATGATTCTGATAAAAATAGAAGTATATCCAAAACTTGATTAGAGAAAAATTAATTTTCAAAAGCTTACATCAATAAATTATAAATCAACTTTACAAATGAAAACAAAAACCATAGGAATCATCATGATTATTCTGGGAATAATTATGCTGTTGTACACCAGTTTTAATTATGTCACAACCGAAAAAGTGGTCGACATAGGCCCTATTCAAATCAACAAAGAAGTAAATCATCCCTTAAGTTGGTCCCCAATTATTGGAATTATACTTGCTGTAGGCGGTGTCGTTTTAATCGTGACCAATAATAAAAAAGTAAATTAAATCCTATAGCAATTTTTCTGATTTATTGAATGTGTGAATAATGAAACATTATATAATAGTTATATAACACATTTAGCAGCTAATATAAAGAATTTTGTAAGGAGATTATCTCAATCAAAGTCCTGTAAAATAGGAATTGATTTAGTTTTCCTAAAGCAAATAGAATGAATAGAGACAAATCAATTGTAGAATTAAATAATCGTATTGATATCAATAGTGATAGAGTTCAGATTATTGAAACTGCAATAATCTTTGCCTCAGAAAGTGATATTAAAGATTTGTTTTACAAGTTCCAGGAAACTAGCAAAATTTATAAATCAGAACTGGCTAAAGAAGTTCAAAAAATGAGCGGAATTGCTATCGTAATAAACAATAATAGCTTTTTTTGTGAGACTTTGGTTAAATCTTAAAGCAAGTTTCATTAATTCTCACCAAAAATATTTTTTGAATACCATAGCATACAAAGAATTTGAAGCTACAAAAAGCTATCTAGAAACAGTGAATGATCATTTTAGAAATCTTAACACTGCGCTTATAATGTTAGTTAAAACACAGCAAAATCTTTTAACTGTGTTTCATTATAAAGCAAAACAGTTAGGTGGTTTAATGTTGAATTAAAGCAAATATTTTTTTTATTATTTATTTAAAATCAACACTTAATTAGCATCCAAAAAAAATACAAAGACAAATGAATAGTATAGTAGCCGCCAAAAAAGAAAGTATAATTACCTATTTGAAAGAAACTTTTAATGATGTAGGCAAAATTACATTATTTACAATGCGTTTTTTTAAAGAAGTGGTAAAGCCTCCTTATGAAATCAAAGAATTCATAAAACAATGTTACGTTATTGGGTATAAATCTTTGCCATTAGTAACCATCACAGGATTTATAATGGGATTAGTGCTTACGCTACAATCAAGACCTACACTAGCTAAGTTTGGTGCAGAATCCTGGTTGCCTAGTATGGTTGCACTTTCATTAATACGGGAAATTGCACCTGTAATTACTGCATTAATTTGTGCTGGTAAAGTTTCATCCGGTATAGGTGCAGAATTAGGGTCTATGAAAGTAACAGAACAAATAGATGCCATGGAAGTTTCTGCAATAAACCCGTATAAATATTTAGTTGTTACAAGGATTTTAGCCACAACATTGATGATTCCTCTTTTAGTATTTTATGCAGATGGTATTGGGATTATAGGAGGATATGTAGGTATAAATATTCACAGTGACGTTAATATGTATCGTTACCTCTCGCAAGTTTTAGAATCCATAACATTTTTAGATATTTTTCCAGCGACTATGAAAACTTTTTTCTTTGGTTTCTTTATTGGAATGATTGGCTGTTACAAAGGATTTAATGCTGCAAATGGAACTGAAAGCGTTGGAAAAGCCGCTAACTCTGCTGTAGTTACTGCTTCATTAACAATATTTATTATTGATATGCTTGCAGTACAAATAACTGATTTATTTTTCTAAAATGACACAAGAAATAACAACAACAGCTCCTACTCCAGTTTCTAAAACTAATGATCCCATAATAGAAATAAAAAAACTTTATAAATCCTTCGGGAGCAATGAGGTATTAAAAGGAGTTACTTTCTCTGTAAATAAAGGAGAAAATTTAGTGGTATTGGGAAAATCAGGTTCAGGTAAATCAATTACTATAAAATGTATAGTCGGTTTAATAATTGCTGACGAAGGAGAAATAAATGTATTTGGCACTGATATCACAAAAATTGATACAAATGAGCTCAATGAAATAAGAGTCCGCATAGGTTTTCTTTTTCAAAATGCAGCGCTGTATGATTCCATGAGTGTACGAGAAAATCTAGGATTTACATTGAAGCGACACGCCAAAGATTTATCTGCAGAAGAATTAGAAAATCAAATAAAAGACGTTTTAGAAAGTGTAGGATTGAGCGAGGCAATTGATCAAATGCCTTCGGAATTATCGGGAGGAATGCGAAAAAGAATTGGTCTAGCCAGAACTCTTATTCTGAAACCTGAAATAATATTATATGATGAACCTACCACTGGATTAGACACAATAACATCCCGAGAAATCAGCGAATTGTTATTAGAAATTCAAAAAAAACACAAAACATCGTCGATTATAATCACTCATGATATGGCCTGTGCAAAACACACTGCTGATCGACTTGTGATTCTAAAAGATGGTATAATACATGCCGAAGGAACTTACGAAGAATTAGAAAAAAGCGAGGACGAATGGGTTCGATCTTTTTTCCTTTAACCAATAAAAAAACATAAAATGAATAAAGAATCTGGATACCAATGGAAATTAGGAATGTTTGTAATTATAGGATTGGTACTTTTTGTCTCAACAATTTATTTTGTTGGAAAACAGAAGAATTTATTTGGTTCTACATTTGAATTAAATTCAAAATTTAACTCTGTAAATGGACTCGAAGTAGGGAATAATGTTCGTTTTTCAGGAATAAATATAGGTACTGTCGAAGAAATCGAATTTCTTACGGACACTTCTGTAGTGATTAAATTAGTCATAAAAGAAGAAGTTCGTAAATACATCAAAAAAGATGCAATTGCGAGTATTAGTTCTGATGGTTTAATGGGCGATAAAGTCCTAGTAATTTCATCCGGAAAAAACTCTAAAGTAATTGTAGAAAACAATGATGTCATTGCTTCAAAGCAAGCGATAGAAATGGAAGATTTAATGGTTAGCGTTAAAAAAAGTGTCGATAATGCAGGTGTAATTACAGCACAGTTAGCCCAATTTAGTTATAGCATGAATAATGGAAATGGTGCTTTGTCCAGATTGGTTTCTGATGAAGAATTTGGAAACAGCATAAAAACTATGGTTACTAATCTTGAAAATAGTTCAACTGAATTCAAAAAATTTACGGTAAACATGAATAACGGAAAAGGAGCTTTGTCTAAACTGGTAAGCGATGAAAGAATGGGCAAAGTTATTGATTCCTCTTTAACGAATGTTAAAACTGCGACTAAGGGATTGAATGAAGTTATTGAAGCTGCAAAACATAATTTCTTACTAAGAGGCTATTTCAATAAAAAGAAAAAAGCAGAAGATAAAAAACTGGATGAATTAGAAGATCAAGAAGAAATAGAAATGAAAAAGGAATTAAATATGGGTGCAACATCTGATACCATTAAATAGGTTTAAAATAGGTATTGTACATATTTTTTTTTGTAAAGCATATTAAATTAAGAAATAACTTATCGTTTAAACCTTGAAAGTGAGAATTCTACAACTTAATAGTGAAGTTGTATAACATATAACAATAAGACGCAGAGTATCTTTACTAAACAATAAATAATTTGAACCCCTAAATTAAAATGAAATGAAAAAAATGAAATTTGCTCTATCTTTCATCATGCTTGGATTATTAATCTATTCCTGTAACAATGATGATACAAATGCCAGTTATCCTTATGCCGTGAGACTGACTGACGCTCCAGGTCCTTATGACGAAGTAAATGTAGACATACAAGGTGTTGAAGTTATAGGAAATAACGGAAAAACTGTAGCTTTAAATGTAGAAAAAGGTGTTTATAATTTGCTAGAATTTTCTAATGGTGTCGATACAATAATTGCTACTGACTCACTTGAAATTTCATCTGTGAAACAAATAAGGCTTATTTTAGGTACTAATAATACAGTAGTTCTTGATGGTATCAGTTATCCTTTGAGCACTCCGAGTGCGCAACAAAGCGGATTAAAACTTCAAGTTAACCAAACGCTTCAAGAAGGGATTTTGTATACTGTCCTTTTAGATTTTGATGCCAATAAATCAGTTGTAAAACTTGGTAATGGTGGATATCAATTGAAACCGGTTATTAGAACAATAGAAAAAGCAATTAGCGGCTCTATAAAAGGTAAAATTACTCCAATAGGAACAATGGCAGTAGTTGAAGCAACTTCATCAACCGGTGTAAGTTATACAAGTAATGTAAATGAAAATGGTGATTTCTTAGTGATGGGACTTCTACCTGGAATATACACAATTACTATTACTCCTGCTTTACCGTTATTGCCTGTAATAAAAACTGATTTGGTAGTTACAGCTGGTCTTACAACTAACATAGGATCTTTTATTATATTATAAAATAGCCGAGTAAAATGCCATTTACTCACCACTCAATTTCTCAAAAATCATTAAAAACATCATACTATAAAATGATGTTTTTAATGATTTTTATTTTATGGTTTTTAATAAAAAGTACTTCTAAAAATAACTCAAAATATATTCATGATGAAAACAGAACAAGAACTTAACGACGCTATTCTTAAAATTACAATGAAAATACGGAATGACTATCCAGAATTATCTAAATATTTGAATGAGATGACCGTTACCATTCCTGATATTTCAAGCCCTGAAATAAATATTAGAATACTCACGGATTATTATGAGTCGTTAGAAAACATAATCAAAAAATACATCCCAAATCATAATGACGATTTAAAGTAAAAAATAGATGGTTGATTTAGATAAAAAAAGGTATTTAACTATTTAATGACGTATCACCTATTGTATATCTCATTAATTAACAAAATCAGTAAATAAAACAACTATTACAAAAAGTTTTATAACTGAATTCATTAGTAAAAGCGCCAAATTTGTGAAGTGAAAACTATTTCATGTACAATACACAAAAATAAATGAATTCATTAAAACTAACAGAAAATTGGGAAGAGCAAAAAGTAAAATTAATACAAAAAATTGCAGCTTTGACCGATAATGATTTGCTTTTTACAAAAAGTAAAAAAGAAGAAATACTTGAAAAAATCCAAATTAAATTAGGAAAAACTAAAGAAGAGATTCTTAAAATTATAAAGTCCATCTAATAATTTTATTTCAAAATAAACCTTGTTTGCCCCTATTATTTCAATACTTACCATTAATACCGTTGTGTAATTCAAACTAGTAATAGTACAAACTTCTAGTTTGAATTATAAAATGGTTAAACCAAAGTTTTTTAACCACATCAAAAAATATAACATTAAATCAAACAAAATGAAAAAAACACTTTATACCCTAGCACTAACAACCTTAATGGTTGGAACCGTTTTAACAAGTTGTCAAAACACTACAAAAAAAGAAGAGGCGGCTCAAGATAATGTTGAAGAAGCAAGAGATAATCTTAATGATGCAAAAGAAGAATTATCAGACGCACGTAAATTAGCAACGGAAGAAGAATGGAATTCATTCAAAGCAAGCACTAATGCAACAATCGCTGAAAATGAAATGAAAATTAAAGAGATGAAAGTCCGTATGAAAAAAACTGGGACTTCAATTAATGAAAACTATGCTCAAAGAATTGACATTTTAGAACAAAAAAACAATGATATTAAAGCCAAAATTGAAAGGTATAAAAATGATACCAGTAGTGATTGGGAATCTTTTAAAAAGGAGTATAATAGAGATGTAGATGAACTTGGTGAGGCCTTTAGAAACTTCACAGTAGACAACAAATAATACAATATAAAGACGAGTTTTTCAACTCGTCTTTTTTTTTGGGGGAATTTTTTAATTTAAAAAATATCTGATAATAAATCATTTAAAGTGTGAATAATATAAACTAAACAAAAAGTATTGTAACAATGTTAGCCAGTAAGATGCTGATATTTGTAGTATAATAATTAAAAAAAAAATAAAATGAAAAATTCAAAAAAACTGATTTTTGCTTCATTAGTATTAAGCTTTATGACTTACACAAGTGCTCAAGCACAAGAAAAAGCTGCTTCATTTGGTTTCAAGGGTGGACTAAATTTCTCTAACCTATATACTGATAGTGTTGATGATAATAATGTGCTTACAGGTTTTAATGCAGGATTGTACGCTAAATTTCCAATCGCAAATGGTATCGCTATTCAACCTGAGATTAGTTACACTACAAAAGGAGCTGAATTAGTTTATAATAATGCTTTTGTGCAAGGTGTGTCTAAGTTTAACATTAACTATATTGAAGTTCCTGTATTAGTAGTAATGAACGTTACAGAAAATTTTAACATTCACGTTGGTCCATACGCTGCCTTTATGGTTAGTGGAAGAACATCAAACGATTCTAATTTTGGATCTTCTCAAAGCGAATTAGACACAGACGATTTCAACAAACTTGACGCAGGAATTTCTGGTGGAGTAGGAATCGATTTAGATGTAGTAAACTTTGGTGTTCGTTACAACTATGGTTTAACTAAAATCGGAAAAGACAACAGCTTTATTTCTTCAGACGCAAAAAACAGTGTTATGAATGTTTATGTAGGATTAAGACTAAACTAATAAATGCTAAATAAACTAATCATTTAAAACTAAAAATCATGAGCAACCTTCTTTACACCATCGCAGTAATCTTAGTTATCTTCTGGGCAATTGGTTTCTTTGCATACAGTGCAGGATCAATTATTCACATTCTTCTAGTTATTGCTGTTATAGCAATCTTATTTAGACTTATATCAGGCAGAAGAATCTAATTTGATCCTTGATAAAAAACACACAATATAAATCTTTAAAAAAATAAAAAATGGGCAATTTACTTTACACAATCGCAGTCATTTTAGTCATTTTTTGGGCTATCGGATTCTTTGCATTCAGTTTAGGATCAATTATACATGTACTTCTTGTTATTGCAGTTATTGCAATACTATTCAGACTAATACAAGGAAGAGGCATATAAATCAAACACTAATAAATACAATTAAAATATATAATTATGAAAGCAGATAAAATAATATTAGGAGTTTTAGGTGGAGTAGCTGTAGGAGCATTATTAGGAGTATTGTTTGCACCTGAAAAAGGAGACAAAACAAGAAAAAAAATAATGGACAGAAGCAACGATTATGCTGATGAATTAAAAGATAAATTAGATACTTTATTGGGAACAATAAACAAAAAGTATGAAAAAATTTGGAGTGAAGGAGAAAATCTAATCGCTCAAGGAAAATCAAAATTTGATGATGCAAAACATGAAGGTGAAACTTTACTTTCTGAAGGAAAATCAAAATTTTACGATGCAAAAAACGAAGTTAAAAATTCAAGTATCTAATACGATATTGAGCTATTAAAATTTCAGAACAAAGTACGTTTACAAATTATATCATGGAAAACAACGCAACAACAATAGAAATGCTTTTTGATAGAGCAGAGAATTACACTAGAACAACTGTAGAATTGGCGAAGTTAAATGCAGTAGATAAAACTGCAGATGTCATGTCGTCTTTACTTTCTCGATTAACAGTTTCTGTTGTTTTTGCAATGTTTGCTTTTTTAGTAAATATTGGTCTTTCCTTGTGGATTGGGGACTTAGTAGGAAAAGTCTATAATGGTTTTTTTATCGTGTCGAGTTTTTATTTACTAATTGCAATTATTCTTTATGTATTTAAGGATAAATGGATTAAAATGCCAATCAGCAATTTTATCATCATAAAAATGCTAAAAAAAAATTAGAATGAAAAATATAAACCAAACTGAAATTCTTAAGGAGACTATTATATTAATGAAAATGAAACAAGCTGAGGAATTTGTACAGCTCAAAGATCAGTATCATTACACCATAGAAAGTTTAAAACCCTTAAATCTTATAAAAAAAGCTTTTGGCCTTATGGCAACTTCTCCAGAAATTAAGGGAAATATACTAAGTAATATTATTGGAATTTCAACAGGATATATAACTAAAAAAGTTTTACTTGGATCAACTCATAATCCTATCAAAAGAATATTAGGTACCCTACTGCAATTTGTAATAACTAATGTAGCTACTAAATATTCCGATCCCTCAAAATCATAACTATACAGCAGTTTTGATTATTTTTTATTCGAATACAATCATTATCCCAAATTAAATAAATCAGTAAGAAACTATTTATTTGTTCTTTTTTAAATAAGCTCAAAACAAAAGTTCTCAACTGAATATTTAATTATTTAGCTGATATCTTTTGACTATTAATTAGAACTGAGCATGGAAAAAAAATTCAAAAAAGAAGCGTTAATAGTAGTAAATAGACAACTTGCTTTTCAAGACTTTGAAAAGGAAAAACGAGCTACTGCACTATTTATGGCCAATAAAGAACTTGCTTTTCAAAACTTAGAAAAAGAAAAAAGAGCCGCTGAATTAATTATTGCCAATAAAGAACTTGTTTTCCAAAATCTAGAAAAAGAAAAACGTGCCGCTGAATTAATTATTGCCAATAAAGAACTTGTTTTTCAAAATCTAGAAAAAGAAAAACGTGCTGCGGAATTAATTATTGCCAATAAAGAACTTGTTTTTCAAAACTTAGAAAAAGAAAAACGTGCTGCGGAATTAATTATTGCCAATAAAGAACTTGCCTTTCAAAATCAAGAAAAAGAAATACGTGCTGCGGAATTAATTATTGCTAATAAAGAACTTGCCTTTCAAAACCAAGAAAAAGAAAAGCGAGCTGCAGAATTAATAAAAGCTATTTCTGAACTAAGTATTGCCGAAGAATATCAAAAACAATACATTGATGGACTTAAAAAAATCATGTTCATTACCTCACACAGAGTCAGACAGCCTGTCACAAACATATTAGGTATATCTTTTCAACTGGATGAATACTCAAATTCTCCAGAGGAGGTCAAAGAATGCTTAGAGTTTATTAAACAATCTGCCTTGAAACTTGATACTTTTACTAAAGAACTCACCTATTTTATCTTCAATTTAAAACAAAAAGAAAATAAGTTAAATGTTGATGGATTCAGTAAATATTATTCAAAACTGACCTAATTTAACTGTTAGTTCAACTACCTGCCTAAGATTTCAATTCTAAATATCAATTATTTTACGCTGTTATTTAATGCGTTAGAATACTTCTTTTCGTATCCATTATTTTAAAAAATTAAGTTTTAAAATAATGAACTCACCCCCTATTTTTTTTTCTACTGTTAAAAATATTCTGTCATTCACAAAATTAAATGAAATAACAAAAATATTATCCGTTTTTAAGACTAAAGTACTGATTACAAATAATTTAAAATGTTTTTTAACAAATAAACAAGTGAATCTTACAACTTAATTAAATAATTGTATAATCCATTTCGTCGATAAAAGTGTGAATTTTGACGATGAAATTATTAATCCCCTTAAATTATAAAAAATGAATACTAAAAAACTACTACTAACCTTTGCAATACTAATTATTGCATTATTCGCAGGTTGCGCAGAAGACGATTTTATCGAGACTGAAGGCATTTGTCCAGAGGTTATTTCAACAATCCCATTAAATGGAGCGTTAAATGTTCCCTTAAGACAAGTTATTTCTGCAACATTTAATGAAGAAATGAACCCAACGACAATCAATGGTGCTAATTTCATTGTTACCGAAGCTAACGGAGCTGCTATTTCAGGTACAGTTACATATAGCGGAACAACAGCTTCATTTACTCCTGCAAGTTTGTTGAAGCCTAACACTACTTTCATTGGAAGAATCAAAACTGGTGTTAAAGATCGAATGGGTAATGCGCTTCAAACAGATTATGTTTGGACATTTAGTACAGGAATGTTAATTGTACCAACTGTAATTTCTACAGACCCTGCAAGAGATGCTACAAATGTTGCTTTGAATAAAACAATTACAGCGACTTTCAGTATGCCAATGGATCCTTTGACTATAAATAATTTTACTTTTTATGTAAATCAAGGAACTAACTCAGTTGCTGGAACAGTTTCTTATACTGGTTTAGTAGCTACTTTTATACCTACTGCACCATTAGCTGCTAATGCGGTTTATACTGTTACTATTACTAATAGTGCTAAAAATTTAGAAGAAACACCATTAGCTGCTAATTACACATGGAATTTCACTACAGAAGCACCTCCAAGAGTGATTGCTAATGACCCTACAAATGGTGAAACTGGAGTAAGTTTAAACAAAACGGTAACTGCAACTTTCAGCGTACCAATGGATCCTTCAACTTTAAACAGCACAACATTTATAGTAAAACACGGAACTTTTACAGTACCTGGTGTAATTACTTATGCTGGTTCTACGGTATCATTTAAAGCTACTAATGGTTACGTTGCAAATAATGATTACACAGTTACTGTTACTACGGGCGCAAAAAGTGTGTCAGGAATACCGTTAGCGAGTGATTACGTTTGGAGATTTACAACGGCTACTGCACCTACAGTAACTGCAACTGACCCTACAAATAATGAAACCGGAGTAGTTTTAAACAAAACAGTTACTGCTACTTTTAGTACAGTAATGGATGCTACAACTATCAATGCAACTACGTTTACTTTAAGACAAGGTACAACTGCTATTGCTGGTGTCGTTTCTTATAGTGGTACTACAGCTTCATTTAATCCAGTTAATTCATTAGTAGCTGGACTAACATATACAGCTACTATTACTACAGGAGCTAAAAATGTAGCAGGAGCTTCATTAGCAAATAACTATGTTTGGACATTCAGCACAGTAAATCCAGCAGTTGTTTCTCCACCTCCAGCAGCCGCTAGCGGTTTATTCTTCGGAGTATTTGGAGGAAATGCAGGAATTACAAATCAAGGTTTGAATACTGTGATTAATGGAAATATTGGAACAACCGCAGCTGCTACTTTAGTAACAGGTTTTCATGACGGAACAACTGGTGATGTATACACAGAAACACCTCTTAATAAAGGACTTGTTACTGGTAGAATTCATACTGCGCCCCCAGCTCCAGGTTCAGCTAATTCTGCAGCTATTGCAACTCAAGGATTAGTTGATGCAAATGCAGCTTATATCAGTATTTCTCCTGCTCAAAAACCAGGTGGAATGGATCCAGGTGCAGGTGAATTAGGAAATCTAGTTTTAGCTCCAGGAATTTATAAATCAGCTGGTGCAACTTTTAAAATATCTAATGGAGATTTAACTTTAGATGCTAAGGGTGATCCTAACGCAGTTTGGATTTTTCAAACAGCAGCCGGTCTAACAGTAGGTATTGCTGGTCCAAATGGTGCTAAAAGTGTTAAACTAGTTAACGGAGCTCAAGCTAAAAACGTTTATTGGTACGTAGGTACTGCAGCTGTTATTAACGGAGCTGGTGGTGGTGTAATGACAGGAACTATTATTGCTTCTGCTGGCGTTACATTCTCAACTGCTGGAAATGCTGTGCAAACAGTTTTAAATGGTAGAGCAATATCTTTAGTTGCCTCAGTTACTATGGTAAATACAACAATCAATGTACCTGCTAACTAATCATTAGTCCGATAGGTATAATAAACAAAAAGTTTTATCCCGTCGAAAGGCGGGATATATTTAAAACGAATCAAACAACATAAATAAAATGAACAATATAACTAATTTTAAAAAGGGATTACGCCAAGCATGGTCCCCAAATAACTTACCAATCAAAAGCCTTTTAGTAGTCTCATTGACATGGTTAAGTGTTCAATCACCTATTCAAGCACAAGAAGCAGCAGTAAAATATGCAAAACCTTCTTGGTACTTTGGAGTTGCTGGTGGTGCAAATTTTAATTTTTACGAGGGATCAACTAATCAGTTGAATGCTGATTTTACTCCTCCGGCTACTTTTCATGAAGGAAATGGTGTTGGGCTTTTTATTGCACCGCTTTTAGAATATCGCCCTGCTACTTCAAGATGGGGAGTTATGTTACAAGCCGGGTTTGATAGCCGTAAAGGTACTTTTGACCAAGTGCTTACTGCATGTGACTGTCCAGCTGATTTAAAAACTGATCTTAGTTACATTACTGTAGAACCAAGCTTACGTTTTGCTCCATTTAAATCAAGTTTCTATCTTTACGGAGGTCCTAGATTGGCTTTCAATTTAGATAAATCATTTACTTATCAATTAGGTATCAATCCAGCTTTCCCTAATCAAGCTCCTTCACCTGCAGTTACTGGTGAATTTAGCGAGATTGAGAAAACTATTTTGTCCATGCAAATTGGAGCAGGATTTGATATTCCTCTTTCTTCTGATAGCAACAAAACACAATTTGTATTGTCTCCTTTTGTTTCTTTCCAACCTTATTTTGGTCAAAATCCACGTGCAACAGAAACTTGGAATATAACTACCATTAGAGCTGGTGTTGCGCTTAAATTTGGTCAAGGACAAAATATCCAACAGGCAACTGATATGGTCAAAGACCGTGAAGTTGATTTTAGTGTAAATTCTCCTAACAATGTTCAAGGTGAAAAAAGAATGACTGAAGTTTTCCCTCTTAGAAACTATGTTTTCTTTAATGAAGGATCAACTGAGATTCCAAATCGTTATGTTTTATTAACGAAAAATCAAGTAAAAGACTTTAAAGAAGATCAATTAGAAACATTTGCTCCAAAAAATTTATCAGATCGTTCTAAACGTCAAATGACAGTTTATTATAATGTCTTGAATATCCTTGGAGATCGTATGCAAAAAAATCCTTCTGCAACAATTACTTTGGTGGGTTCATCAAATAATGACAATACAGATGGTCTTGCAATGGCTGAATCTGTTAAAACATATTTAGTAAATGTATTTGCAATAAATCCAACTAGAATTACAACTAAAGGTCAAGGTAAACCAAATATCCCATCAGAACAACCAGGTGGAACATTAGAATTAGTTTTACTTCGTGAAGGAGATCGTAGAGTTTCTATCGAAAGTAATTCACCAGATTTGTTGATGGAATTTCAAAGTGGTCCTGATGCACCATTGAAACCTGTTCAAATTACAGCTTCTCAAGTTGCACCTTTAGATAGCTATGTAACTTTTAATAACAAAGGAGCTGGTGAAGCATTATCATCTTGGTCATTACAAATAACTGACGAAAATGGAAAAATGCAATCTTTTGGACCTTACACTCAAGACGAAGTTAGCATTCCTGGAGAAACAATTTTAGGTAGTCGTCCACATGGAGATTACAAAGTAAAAATGATTGGTCAGTCTAAAAGTGGTAAAGTTATAGAAAAGGAAACACCGGTTCACGTAACGCTATGGACACCTGCTACAATGGAAGAAGGGATGAGATATAGTATTATCTACGAATTCAATACTTCTAAAGCGATTTCTATGTATGAAAAATATCTTACAGAGGTAGTTACGCCTAAAATTCCTGTTGGAGCAACCGTAAATATTAAAGGTCATACGGATATTATTGGTGAAGAAGCTTACAACCAAGACTTATCATCGGCTCGTGCAAATGATGTGAAAAATATTATTCAGAGCAGTTTAGCTAAAGCGGGTAGAAATGATGTGAAATTTAATGTATCCGGATACGGTGAAAATGAAAATAATTCTCCGTTTGATAACAAAACTCCCGAAGAACGTTTTTACAATCGTACTGTAATAATTGATATTATTCCTGCCGTTAAATAAGTCGGAACAAAATCGAAATATTTAATAAATTATGTAAAGAGGATAGAAACTTAAAAGTCTATCCTCTTTTTTTATCTAAAAATTCAAAATCATTTCTTTTATAAGCTACTGAATAATCAATTATTAATTATTTCTAATGTTTCTAAATCAGAGTAAAATGATGACAAATCATTCTAAATTCCTTTTTTAAAACCTAAATTTTAACATAAAAATTATTATTTTTACTACTCACTCCGTGTAGCTATGACTCCAAACGAAAAAACCCTTGTTAAGTTTTATACCGCTTTAGCAAATGCCGATGCTTCCACAATATGTGAATGCTACCATCCAGATATTGAGTTTCGTGATCCTGCTTTTGGTTTATTAAAAGAAAAGGATGTTTGCCAAATGTGGAAAATGCTTATTGAAAAAAGCGAAGGGAATTTGAAAATAGAGTTTTCAGATGTAAAAGCTGATGAGTACATTGGTTCAGCAAAATGGATTGCTACCTATAATTTTAGCAAAACTAATAGAAAAGTAGTTAATGTAATTCGAGGACAGTTTCAGTTTAAAGATGGATTAATAAAAAAACACACTGATGATTTCGATATCTGGAAATGGTCCAAACAAGCTTTTGGAATTACAGGACATTTATTAGGTTGGACTCGTTTTTTTCAACAAAAAATACAACATCAAGCGCTACTGTCCTTAAAGAAATATAAAGAAACTAAAAATGCTAATTGATAGTTTAAAGACTCTATTCAACCGTGATTTACATAAGCTAAAAACCGAAATTGAATCCTACCAAAACGAAAGTAATATTTGGAAAACCCCAGAAGGAATAACTAATTCAGCAGGAAATCTTTGTTTGCATCTAATAGGAAATAGTAATACATACATAGGAGCCGAATTTGGAAAAACTGGATATGTTAGAAATCGAGCACTCGAATTTTCGCTGAAAAATATTCCAAGAACAGATTTAGTATCAAAAATTGAAGAAACCATTTTTATAGTTAATACTGCACTTGATAACATATCGGAAAAAGACTTAAAAATGGAATTTCCAATTTTAGTTTTCGAAAAAAAAACTTCTACTGAATTTATGCTAATTCATTTAACTACACATCTCGCTTACCATTTGGGACAAATCAATTACCACAGACGATTAATAGATAATTAAAGCTAGTTTACAGAATACCCTAAATAATTAAAATGTAATTTGCATTAAAATTAATGTATCATCCTAATCATTAATTTTTTAGATGACAGATTCTCTATTAACAATAATAAAATCGCTAGCTAACAAATAAGTTAAGCAAAATCTATAATGAAAACAATAATTCATAAAAAACTAAACGAATTACAAGCAACTGCAATTTGTGGAAATGATATTAGTTCATCGTGTCTTTACGTATCGGCGCTCACCATTATGTACGCAGGTCAGTATGCATGGATTTCGTTACTTTTTGTAGCGGTAGTTCTTTTTTTATTCAGAAAAATATATGGCGAAGTTGTTGGTGCTATTCCACTAAACGGTGGTGCTTACAATGTACTATTGAATACTTCGTCTAAGAGGATGGCATCGCTTTCAGCAACATTAACAGTTTTATCGTATATGGCTACAGCTGTTATCTCAGCTTCTGAAGGCATGCATTACCTGCATGGAATAGTACCCGGTATTGACATCACAATAACAACAGTAATTGTATTAGTTGCTTTTACAGGTTTGGCCATTTTAGGAATTGGAGAGTCCGCCTTTGTTGCCGTTTTTATATTCATCATTCACTTAGCTACACTCAGCTTATTAGTATTCGCTTCCGTATGGTTTCTTTTCAATCATGGTTTGCAAACTTTTCATATCAATTGGAACCTACCAGTTACCTCAGGCGGAATTATTAGGGCACTTTTCTTAGGTTTTTCAGCTGCAATGTTAGGGATTTCGGGTTTTGAAAGTTCTGCTAATTTTGTAGAGGAACAAGAACATGGCGTGTTCCCAAAAACATTACGAAATATGTGGGCCATCGTGAGTTTCTTTAATCCTTTACTGGCTTTATTATTAATATGCATAATTCCACTGGCAGAAGTTGGAGAACACAAAGAGTCTCTACTTGCGTTTTTAGGGCAAACTACTGGCGGATCTTGGCTTGCTTACCTTATTTCTATCGATGCTGTTTTGGTGTTGTGTGGAGCAGTATTAACATCATTTGTTGGGGTTTCAGGTTTACTAAATCGAATGACTTTAGACAGAATACTACCTAATTATTTTTTGAAACAAAATAAGAGAGGTTCAAATTATAGAATTATTATTAGTTTTCTAATATTATGTATTTCTATATTATTTGTTACTGGCGGAAATATTGTAGCACTTGCTGGTGTATATACGTTCTCATTTCTAGCAGTAATGGGATTGTTTGGTATTGGAAATTTATTATTGAAATTTAAACGAAAAAAACTACCTAGACCAGAGAGAGCGACAGGGATATCTGTAGTTGTAGCCGTATCATTTATAGTCGCAGCTTTTGTAGGTAATATTCAGCTAAATGTGGATTCTTTTTACACTTTTATGAAATACCTGATTGTTTCATTGGTCTTTATTGGCATCATGTTAAACAGGTCATTTCTGATACAGTTATCAATTGATGCTTTGGAATATTTTTACAAACCTTTGAGACGATTTGTTATATTCAGTAATCGTTATTTAATAAAAATGAATAAAAAAATCCATTCTCAGGAATTTGTTTTTTTTACAAAAGGAGATGATGTAGCAATTTTAAATAAAGTAATGCAATATGTAGAAAATAATGAAACTACTAAAAAATTAAAAATTGTCAATGTAAAAAGAGAAGGCGAAAATAATGATTCACTTATAATTGACCTTAAAGTTCTTGACCGAGCTTATCCTGAAATTGATATCGAGTTCATTGAATTAGAAGGTACTTTTGGTCCAGAAATCATTGACGAACTATCAAAAAAATGGAATATTCCTAAAAACTTTATGTTTATTGGTTCACCAGGTAATCGCTTCTCATACAGAGTTTCTGAATTAGGTGGGGTTAGATTAATTATGTAATTAATAAATCGCTGGGTAAAAAAAAGAATTGCCTTCTTAATTTAAACAACTTGAATTCAAACAAATAGATATGTTAATTTTTATCCACTATATTTGTTATACCTAAAAATAACATTTTATTTGAATGCAATACTAATCTATAAGTCTAAAAAAAAGAATTTTGAAATAACGGTTTTAATATAAATTTGTATGTTACAATCTTCTGAATCACCCGTTCCATTTCAATCCAAAAAGAGATTTTCTACTCTAGAGATACTCCAGTTTATAGTCTTGACTTCATTAATTCTGTACTTTGGCAAAACGCTATTTATTCCGTTAAGTTTTTCGTTACTCATTAGTTTTATTCTGTATCCAATTTGTAAATGGATGGAAACAAGGGGGATAAATAAAGGAATTTCAATTGTTATTTGTATTTTAGGGATAACCCTTTTGGTGGGAGCGATAATCTACCTATTATTCGTTCAATTTATTGACTTTCTTGAGGAATGGCAGTCTTTGAGGACCAAACTAACCGAAACGATAAATCAATTGAGTATTTTTATTTTGGAACGATTTGATATTAGTTTGGAAAAACAAACAGATTTTATCAATAATACACTCAACAACTCCGGTTCTCAAGCTTTTTCGATAGTTCGAAATACTGCATACTCATTATCTGAATCGTTATTTTTTCTAATCATGATTCCAGTTTTTTCAGCATTAATACTTTACCATCGAAACTTGCTATCAAATGCTTTATATGAACTTTTCTCGCCAGAGCGAAAAAATACCATTCACGAAATCCTTATTGAAACGATTCACGTATATTACAATTTTATCAAAGGAATGCTAATAGTTTACTTAATAGTCGGATTATTAAACAGCATTGGACTTTGGATAATTGGGGTGCCAAATCCATTTTTATTTGGTTTTATAGCATCAATCCTCACTTTCATTCCTTACGTAGGCATTATGATTTCGTCGCTCTTGCCCATAGCCGTGTCGTGGATAACATATAATTCTATTTGGTATCCGTTAGCTGTAATTGCAGTTTTTTCTATTGTACAAGTTCTAGAAGCCTATATTATTTTTCCTTTTGCAGTAGGAAGCCGTTTAAAAATAAATACACTGGTAATTATAATAGTCATAATCTTGGGAGGGATTATTTGGGGCGCTGCAGGAATGATTCTTTTTATTCCGTTCATCAGTTATCATCAAATTGATTGCAGACCGCTCACCAAGCTTAAAGACGTTATCCGTTTTATTAGGAGACGGTGAGCAAAAGAAAATTAAGCAATAATCTATTGTAAAAGATCGAAATCAAATTTCCAATTCAATTCTTTTTTATACCATAATTGTCCTTGTGAAACCTCCAGCGGACAATCAAAATTATTGGTATAAAGCGCTCCGGTCCCTAATCCTTGAGGCATTAAATTATGCTGTAAAAAGGTCCATTGCGCGATGGCATTGAGTCCAATATTACTCTCTAAGGCCGAGGTAATCCACCACCCTATTTTATGTTTTTCAGCCAATGAAATCCACTCCTGTGTGCCTCGAAAACCACCTACAAAACTCGGCTTCAAAATGATGTATTGTGGCTTGATTTTCTCTAACAGTTGTTCTTTTTCTGGCAAAGTAAACACACCTATTAGCTCTTCATCTAAAGCAATAGGAAAAGGAGTGATTTTACACAGTTCTGCCATCCTGTCAGTATTGTTTTTTTGTATCGGTTGCTCAATACTATGCAATTTAAATTCAGACAATTGCGTTAATTTATTTAAAGCTAAAATTGAATCAAAAGCGCCGTTAGCATCCACCCGAATTTCGATTTGTTCTGGAGTGAAATGTTGCCTTATAAATCGCAATAATTGCAGTTCCTTATCGAAATCTATAGCGCCTATTTTAAGTTTTATACAAGTAAAGCCGTCAGCTAATTTTTCTTCTATTTGTTGCTTCATAAACGCTTCCTCACCCATCCAAACTAAACCGTTTATCAAGATGGATTTTACACCATTTGTAAAGTCAGAAGGAAAGAGTAAAAAAGGAGTTTCACTCACTAAAGATTGGAATGCCATTTCAACCCCAAATTGTATCGAAGGAAACTCCAATAAAGCCTCCCAAAGTAGATCTTTTCCCAAGTGAATATTAGCACAAGTCCATTGTAATTTTTCTTCATAATCCGGTCGATCATCAATACTCAATCCGCGAAGGATTCCGCACTCTCCTATTCCTTTTTTACCGTCCTGTTCCAAGACAATAAACCAAGTTTCTTTTTCAGTCATAACGCCACGGGAAGTTCCTGATGGTCGTTTGAAATCTAAAATGTATTTGTGGTAGGTTGCTTTCAAAAAAATTATTAATTATGAGTTATAAATTATGAGTTAAATATTCGCATGAAAAAATAAGCAATACTTAATCTTGTCAAGTCGAGCGCAGTCGAGACCTAATTGATGAGTCTAGACTGCGCTCGACTTGATAAATCCTTAAAGAGAATAATTTTACTTTTCAATCAATTTCAAAACTCTTTCAAAATCATTGGAAACTATCCCTGCTTTTTTGAAAGCTATAAAATCTTGTTTTATTTTTTGAGTCCAACTCAAGCTATCCGTTACATTTTGAGATTGATATTCTTTGTAAATGGCTTTTGCTGAGGCATAATTATCATTTAACAAATAGGCATGTGCCAAATTCATTTGAATCAATAACTCCGTATTATCAAGCTTCTCGCCTTCTTTTAGGAATTTAATCGCTTTCCCGTACTGCTTTGTCAGAAGATAATTATTACCTATTGCATTGTAATCCAACGCAGTTGCTTTTCCGTCATTGATTATTGTAGTCAGTTTCATGATGGCTTCGCCTTGCTTTCCTTGTTTTGCTAATGCAGCGGCTTGCTTACGCAAATCTTCATACACGCTTTTAGAAAGACTGCTTTCGCCAAAACAACTGTTGCCAAAATCTTTAAACGCTTTAGAACGCTCTACAGCCAATAATTTTTGGAATTCCTTAAACGTATACTTGGATTGGATTTTATCGAGAATACAAACACAAAAATCATCTGAATTGGTCATTTTTTGAGCCAAATTAGAGGTTTTACATTGGTCAATGATTGCTTTTCTGTTTTCAAGCGTCCAACCGCGACTGAGTTTATTATCGACCCAAGGAACGACTTCCAGAATAATTTTTTGGTTCATAATCCAGTTTTTACTTTCGAAACCAAACCATAAATTCCCAGAACCTGATTGCATACAAGCTGATTTCTCCGTTGAAAGTCGTTTAGCATCCTTGCTGACTGGTGTGTCTTGCACCAAACAAGCTTCATCTGTTTTTCCGTTTTCTTTGTATTTAGCAGCTAATTCAGCGCTAGAGAAAACAGCATATTTACATTTATCATCTCCTGAAATTTTAGACAAAATAAAAACTGCTCCTGCTGAACCTTGACTAATTCCCGTTGGGTCCGGAATAGCTTTTAAAACCGAAACTAAACTGCCTGCCATTTGCTGATTTTTATCCAAAAGTGTTATTCTGCAAACGACTTCGGTGGTACCTTCAGGAAAATCTTGGGTTTTTATGATGATTCTGTCTCTGGCAGAAACTGTTATTTCTTCGGTTGTGGCGCGGGTTTTATCCCAATAGCCGTCTTTTTGAGAGAAAACAGTATTTATTGAAATAAGAAATAGTACCAGAAAAGTGAAATATTTATTTTGCATGATTGATATAAAATTTAAACACTAAGCTCACAACGTTTTTCGCAAAGGTCACTAAGCAATTTAGCACTATCAAGCCCTAGCCCAGATAGCAGTGAAAATCCTTTTATCACCCAGTCAGGTTTTCGAAACCTGAATGGGTGATAAAAGATTGCAACGAATAGCTGGAATAGCTCCAAATAAAAATTACAATTCGATGGAACTTCCTATTTCCAGTAACATCAAATCTTTTCCTTTGTTAAAGAATTTACGAATAGATTCCTCATGGTCAATTTCGATATACCCAAAAGTATCGTAATGGTAGCCAAGTATTTTATCGCAATCCAAGAAATCAGAAGCAATAATGGCATCTTCGACATCCATGGTGAAATTATCGCCTATCGGCAAAATTGCTAAATCAAGTTTAGTACGCATAGGAATGAATTTCATATCCATTGTCAGCGCCGTATCACCAGCTATGTATACGTTTTTATGTTCTCCCTCGATGACAAAACCGCCCGGATTTCCTCCGTAACTGCCGTCAGGAAAAGAACTAGAGTGAATCGCGTTTACATATTTCAGTTTCCCAAAATCAAAATTCCAGCTTCCACCGTGATTCATGGGATGTGATTGAAAGCCTTTGGCACCATAATATCCCGCAATTTCAGCATTTGAAACAATTACCGCATTCGTTCTTTTAGCGATTGCTTCAACATCTAAAATATGGTCTCCGTGTGCATGAGTAAGTAAAATATAATCCGCTTTTAAAGTGTCAATGTCAATGTGCGCTGCATTTGGATTTGCAGAAATATAAGGATCTACAATGATGTGTTTGCCACCAACTTCAATTCCTAATGACGCGTGACCGTAAAATGTTATTTTCATTTTTTTTATAATTTAAAGTTTGGAATTATTTTTTAAAATTATAATTGCCCTCAAAATTCATATTAATAATTATTCACTATCAAATCCGAAAAGAAAAAAATCATACACAACGCCAACAACACCGAAAGCGCAAAAGTACTTAGCGCCAGTTTTTTTAATTCGGGATCTAATTCTCTAGGGTTATGATTTTTATAGACTACAACTAAATGATTAGTTAAAGGAATGTACGCTAATAAAAACAAGTATTGATCAAAATGAAAATCGTCAATAATTGCAAAAATCAACACCAAAACCATCGCTGTAACTATTAAAATGTAATGGTATATTTTGGCTTTGGCTCCACCAATTTTAACTACAATCGTGTTTTTATTCGATTTCCTATCGGTTGTTTCGTCTCGCATATTATTCAAATTTAAAACCCCAACACTCAATAATCCTATTGCAATAGCAGGTAAAAACAACTCTAAATCCAATTGTTTCGAGTATAAAAAATTAACTCCCAAAGTGCTTACCAATCCGAAAAATACAAATACAAATACATCACCAAAACCACGGTAACCGTAAGCGGTATTTCCAACCGTATATCGAATAGCAGATACAATTGCTAAAATTCCCAACACCAAGTAAAATAAGGAAAACCATAGATTTGTATCTCTAAACGCATAATAAATCAACAGCATCGCTGAAAGTAACGTCAAAACTGATGTTATTATAATGGCACGCTTCATGGCTTGTGGAGTAATCACGCCACTTTGTATCGCGCGTTTTGGCCCTACTCGATCTTCATTGTCAGTGCCTTTTACACCATCACCATAATCATTTGCGAAATTGGAGAGTATTTGCAATCCTAACGTTGTTAAAATTGCAAAACCAAACAATCGCCAGTTAAAGACTTCTGTTGGCGTTAATATACTATCTGTTGGGTGTGCCAAAGCATACATACTACCCACTATAATTCCAGAAACCGATAAGGGTAAGGTTCGTAATCGTGCGGCTTCAATCCAATGTTTCATATTTTTTATTTAAAATTTGCGGCTTAAAACTTAAGATTTGTTGAGCAAACAACTTTAATCTTTACACTTTAAACCATTTTGTTACATCCAATTACTATCGGAAGTTTCTATTTCGTACAACCAAAGGTTGATTTTTTGTTTTATAACTGAATAATCCCCCAATTGAAAAGCGATATTTCCTCCTGCGGTATGCAATATTATGGAACCAATATTCAACTTTTTATGCCAAAAAAGCTGCGAAGTCGTAATCGCTTGTATTTTATTGGGCTCAATAATATCATTACTGATGTCCCAAGCACCACTTTGCTTTATTATAAAATTTTCGTGAATGAATAATCGGCTATTCTTAAATCTAAAATACTGGATTAATCCAATAACTACCACATACGCCGGCACCAAATAAATATATTCAAAAATCAAAGGTTCAAGCCAATACCCAACCGCTATAAATCCAAACAAAGGTAATCCTATTGAAAGAAAAACAGAAAAAATAAGTTTACGAAAATTAGGTTGCAGCATCAATCCTTTTTCTGGGATTTTATGAAACAATAATTTCAAAATCGAATCCCTCTCAGTCGCACTGCATCCCGGGATTTCTATTATTGATTTCTGTTCTTCTTTTTCTCCGCTAGTAGCTTGTCTAATTTTTAGTTCTAAAATTCCCATTTTCCTCTGGAAATAATTTCTTGTAACGGTCGTTATTTGAACTTTTTCAGGCTTGATAATCGTACTTTTTGTATTTAACAATCCAAAAGACAATAACAGAGAGCCTTTTTGTCGCGTTATTTTGTAATCATAGTATTTGAAAATAATTCGTACAACATTAACAACTAAAACCACTCCAAATAAGAACAAAATCGATATTAAAATAGTCTGAAAAACAAAATTTTTATCAATGTAAGAACCTACTTTGTCCTTGTAGACATTGCT
This sequence comes from Flavobacterium glaciei, assembly GCF_003350545.1. Lineage (GTDB taxonomy): Bacteria > Bacteroidota > Bacteroidia > Flavobacteriales > Flavobacteriaceae > Flavobacterium > Flavobacterium glaciei. The sequence continues at coordinate 62,731 of NZ_QQBA01000006.1, read as the reverse complement.
TTCGTCTCCAAAATTTTGTAAATTCTCAAATATTGTACTAAAGAAAATCAGCAGTAATGCAATACTTTTTCCATAATTAGAAGTAATCCCAACTTTAAGCAAACTCAAAACACTGATTTTTATAAAAGGATGAGCAACTTCAAATAGTTTTTGCTCAGTTTCCTCCAAAGTAGTTTCTGAAGTTCCAACAACACGCTGTAATTCTTCATTTTCCAACAAACGGGATTTTAATTCCAAAGCCAACTCATGCGAAATCGCTTTGATAGCGCCTTCTTTTTTATTGCTTCCGGCCGTGTCTACGTCTAATTCATAAACGCCAATTAACTTTTGGATAAAAGACTGATTGATATTTACCTGTTGGATTTTACGCAGTTGAATCGCGGTTTTGGTTTTATTAAAAACGCCATCGGTAATAATAAATTCTTCGTTTTCCGAATCTAAAAAGAAAGTGAAATTCAGGTATTTCAAATACGAAACCACTCCAATACTCACGAAAACGGTAAGCATTCCAAGGAAAAAATACAATTTATTAACCTCGTCAAACTTAAAAATCCAAATCACAATCATAGGCCACAACGCTCTAGCGTATTGCTGAAGCGTGTAAAAAAACATCACTAAAATCCCTATTGAAGATTGCCTCTGTGGCTGACTAAAATCGGCTCTCATTACAATTGCTTTTGTATTTTCCTCATTAACAATTGTTTGATTTTTTCAGCTTGTTCTTTGTCAATCCCAGGAATTTCAATATCACTGGAGCTTCCGCCAGCTGTGAAAATTTCAATTTTAGCCAAACTAAAATAACGCGAAATAAATCCTTCATGCAAAGCCACATGCTGCACTCTGTTATAAGGTATTACAATCGTATTTGTTGCAATTATTCCATATCTAAAAAGTACATCATGTTCCCGGAAAGCAAAGCCCTTTTTCTTGAATCCAATAATAGAAAATGCTACCAACAAAACTGAGAATATAGGAATCACGGCACCTATGATTAACCAAACTCTTCCTGAAAGCAGTTCTGGTTTAAACATGGAAACCAATATTGGAACAAGAATAAGTATGCCGATAAATAACGCCAAATTAATCAATACCACCCAAATATATTTAGGATGCAAATTCGTAAAAGTGACTTCCTCAAATATTGGAAGTTGGCGCGTATTAATCGTTTCGTTTGTGAAATTCTCCATTTTTTATTTTGTTTCAGGTTTAAAGTTAAAAGTTTCAAGTTCTAAACTTGAAACTTTTTAACTTTTTGTGTAACTGAACACTGATTACTAAATTACGGCAACCATTTTTTCTCAAAATTCGGTTTTCTTTTTTCCAGAAATGCGTTTCTTCCTTCTTTAGCTTCTTCGGTCATATACGCAAGTCTTGTAGCTTCACCAGCAAAAACCTGTTGTCCCACCATTCCATCATCAGTAAGATTCATCGCAAATTTTAGCATTTTAATCGCCATTGGAGATTTTTGCAAAATTTCCTGAGCCCATTCGTATGCTGTATCTTCTAATTCAGCATGCGGAATCACTGCATTCACCATTCCCATATCCATTGCATCCTGAGCCGAATAATTGCGCCCTAAGAAGAAAATCTCGCGTGCTTTTTTCTGTCCCACCATTTTAGCTAAATATGCTGAACCGTATCCACCGTCAAAACTCGTTACATCGGCATCCGTTTGTTTGAAAATAGCGTGTTCTTTACTCGCCAAAGTCAAATCGCACACCACATGCAAACTGTGTCCTCCACCTACAGCCCATCCTGGAACTACAGCGATAACTACTTTTGGCATAAATCGGATTAAACGTTGTACTTCTAAAATATTCAAACGATGCTGTCCATCATCACCTACATAACCTTGATGCCCGCGTGCGTTTTGATCGCCGCCACTACAAAAAGAATACACGCCATCTTTAGACGATGGTCCTTCGGCAGACAATAAAACTACTCCAATTGAAGTATCTTCCTGCGCATCGTAAAAGGCATTATACAATTCAGCAGTTGTTTTAGGACGGAACGCATTGCGCACATCCGGTCTGTTGAACGCAATTCTGGCAACGCCATTGCATTTCTTATAAGTGATATCTTCGTATTCTTTAGCAGTGATCCAATCCATTACAATTGATTTAAATTATTTGATTGTAAAAATAAATCATTTTTTACATTTTATCTATTCTATTTGCATAAGCTTATGGTAATCCTTCTCTGATGAAAGACTTACAAACGTTAAAAAATAATAAAAAATCAGCATTTTCACGTCCAGTAATTCTTTTTTTTTTACTTTTAAGTAAAGATAATCAGAAGAATACAAATTCTTTATCTTGATTAATTATTGATTCTTCACTGATTTATTAACCTAAAAAAAGAATGTATTGATTACAATTAAAAATGTTGTCGCTCCTTTTTGTATGGTAATAATTTATAAAAACATATTTAAAACCCTGTCAAAAGAGCTAAAATTACAACCATTTGCCTTAGCAGTAAAAAATAAAAAGTAACACCTACGGTTGCATAAAGATTTATTTTCTTGTCCTTGCATAAGTGAGACATTAATAAACAATTGTTTAGAAAATCATCTTAATTAATAAAGAAAACCAATGGCTTTATTGTGAAATTATTTCTTAACTCGTTAGCAAGTGATTGTACATTTAAAGACAAAATACCCCTTTAAAGTACTTACGCTTAAGTTAATATTTTTAAAATAGTATAGATAATACTATTGTTTTTAAAAGCGGAAAAACTACTTTGAACTTCAATTTTATTTTTTTGTTGTCAGAATTTAAAATTCTAAAACAGCATTAAAAAGAGAAAGACTAACCATTACGATTAGTCTTTCTTTTTTTTTTAAAATAAATAAAGATTGTTCAACTATATTTTTTTCTAAACCATTTAGAAATTAAGGTACATTAAGAATCTCTTCTTAACTAAATTTACTTAATATCTTAATGGTTCCAAACGAATAAACATAAAAATAGTGTTAGTATTTTTTACTCCTTAACCAAGTAAATTCCGTCTTCCTTGATTTCGATTAATTTCTCTCGGTATAAAGCGCCAATCGCTTTCTTGAAGGTCTTTTTACTCATTTTCAAAACCGTTTTAATATCTTCTGGATGTGAATTATCAGTCAAACGCAAAAAACCTCTGCTCGCTCTCAACTCATCCAGAATTTTCTCTGCATTTGGTTCGATACTTTGATATCCTTGAACTTGCAGTGCCACATCAATCTTATTATCCGGACGAATCGTCTTGATATACCCTCGCATGCGGTCTCCCGTACGAATCGCATCATCATACACTTCATCTTTGTACAACAAACCTTTGTACTTTTCGTTGATGATAACATTAATTCCTAATTCAGTGATATGAGAAACAATTAAATCTACTTCTTCCCCTTTTTCAACCGTTAGGTGATCATTTTTTAAAAACTGATTCAATTTACTGGAAGCAACTAAACGATTGGTTTTCTCGTCCATATAAAGGTAAACCAAGTAGCGTTTCCCTTTTTCCATCGGACGAGCCTGCTCTTTAAACGGAACCAAAATATCTTTTTCCATTCCCCAATCCATAAAAGCACCAATTTGATTGGTATAATTCACACGCAAAAGTGCAAATTCATTCAATAATATATACGGCTCTAATGTCGTGGCAACAGGTCTTTCTTCGTGGTCTAGATACACAAAAACAATCAACTCCTCACCTATTTCAAATTCGTTGGGAACGTATTTGTTAGGCAACAGAATGTCATGAATTCCTTCAGGATCTTCTTCTGGATTTCCCAGAAACAAACCCACTTTAGTATCACGTAATATGGTAAGCGTATTGTATTTTCCTATTTCAATCATTTTCTTTCAATTTCTAAAGCGCAAAGGTACGAAGTTTGAAAATAGTAAATTAAGAAACCGTCCACAAAAAAATAAAGCCAGAATCCGATGGCTATTTTCTTTTTTAGGAGCAGAACTTTCCGCTTTTTTCATCACGAGTTGTCCCGCTGTCCGCAGTATCCACGCCCAAAAGCGTGGGATACTTGCTTCAATCGGGGCTAGATTAGAACGTTTTGTTTTTCAAAATTTCGAATAGTATAAGAGTAAACAAATCTTAAAACTCAATTTCACTTATACTTTGTTTTTCTTTTTTACTAACTTTGAGAAAACTAAAAAAACCTATTAATGAAACCAACCTCTATTCTCTGTTTGTTCCTACTACTATTTATTTCGCATACCAATTACGCACAAACTACAGTCGATGACCCCGAAATAAAAAAAATGGTAGCCGAAGTAAAATCGGAAAACATGGAAGCTACAGTTCGTAAACTCGTATCTTTTGGAACCCGACATACATTAAGTGATACCAAAAGTAACACCCGCGGTATTGGCGCAGCGCAAAGATGGGTAAAATCAGAATTTGATAAATATGCTTTGGCATCAAATGGAAGACTGACTTCTGTTATTGATTTTTTCACCATCAAAGCTGATGGAAGACGTATTGCCACTGACAGCCAACTAGGAAATGTGATGGCAACCTTAAAAGGTACTGATCCTACAGATGATCGTGTATTAATTATAAGCGGCCATTTAGATTCTCGTGCTTCTGATGTAATGGATGCTACATCAGATGCGCCTGGTGCTAATGATGATGCTTCCGGAGTTGCTGCCATGATGGAACTTGCTAGAATTATGAGCCAAAGAGAATTTCCTTTTACCTTAATTTTTGTCGCTGTTGTTGGTGAAGAGCAAGGATTGTACGGAGCCAAACATTTAGCGGATGTTGCTAGAGATGGAAAATGGAATGTAATTGCGATGATTAATAATGACATGATTGGAAATAGTTTATCGAGCGGTACTTTATTGCGCGATAATACCAGAGTTCGTGTTTTCAGTGAAACAATTCCATTTTTAGAGACTGAAGCCGAATCAAAAATGCGTAAATCGACCAATCGTGATAATGACAGTCCATCGAGACAATTAGCCAGATATATCAAAACGGTTACCAATCAATATGTTGAGCAACTGGATATTAATTTAGTGTATCGCAACGACCGTTTCTTGCGTGGTGGTGATCATACTCCTTTCAGTCAAAATGGTTTTACAGCCGTTCGTTTTTGTGAAATGAACGAAAATTACGATCATCAACATCAAAACGTTCGAAAAGAAAATAACATACAATACGGTGATTTGGCTGAGTTTATGGACTTTGAATACATGAAGAAAGTAACCTGCTCTAATTTGGCTACATTCAGCAACTTAGCTTGGTCTCCTAAAGCACCTACAAACGTAGGGATTGAAGTAAAGGATTTGACTAATTTCTCTACTTTAGTTTGGACCGCTCCTGAAGGGAAATCAGTTTATGGATATAACATTCTGATTCGAGAAACGTCATCACAACATTGGGAAAAAACAATTTTTGTAAAAGATACAAAAGCTGAAATCCCATATTCTAAAGACAACTTTTTCTTCGCCGTACAAGCTGTAGATGCATTAGGACATTCTAGTTTACCAGTTTTTCCAGTGCCTATTCGTTAAATAGTAGAAGATTTTTAAACCATTCAGAAAAAGAGTTTTACTTATTGAATTTTAATCTAGGATAGGTTTTACAAACATCAAACAAAAAAGCGTTTGCCGAGGCAAACGCTTTTTTTTTGGTTACGATTTACTAATTAAGTATTAATTGTAAACACTTTCTTTTTTAAAATGAACGGCTAGTAAGTAGTAAATTACTGCTCTATATTTATTCCTATTAGAACGACCGTATTTTTCAATAACGGCATCTATTGCAGCATCTAATTCCGGTCCGTCGCTAAGTCCTAATTTCTTGATTAGGAAATTGTTTTTTACCGTGTCTAATTCGGATTGCTGACTTCCTGCTACCGTTGCTGAATCAGCATTATAAATTGACGGTCCACAACCAATAGTTACTTTTGTCAACAAATCCATATCTGGATTTACGCCACATTTTTCTGTTAAATCAGCAGCATACTTTACAATTAATTCTTCTCTTGCACTCATAAATTAAGGTTTTGTTATTGATTAATAGGTTTTTATTTAACCAAATTTAAACATTAATTCATCTCGTTTTACGAATTTGAAAAAAATATTAGACTAATTCTTTAAAATATTGCAGTAAAATGCTGTCATTTTTTAATGTAGGTGTAAAAACCTCCAAAATACTTGGTTTCTCATTTTGAGCATACAATGCAGCCAAACTTGTTGCTAAACTTGCTTCATCGCTCGCAATACTATATTCGAAACCATACATTTTAGCCAAATGTTCCGCCGTTAAACAATGAGAAGTTTCAAAAAATGTATTAAAAACAGGGCTTTCTTCGTGTCCTGGTAAAATCCTAAAAATTCCGCCACCTCCGTTATTGATTAGAATAATCTTGAAGTTTTTCGGGATATAATTGTTCCATAATGCATTGCTATCGTACAAAAATCCAATATCACCTGTTATAAAAACAGTTTGTTTATTATCTCGTCCTAAAGACGAGACAGCCGCGCCAATTGCCGTAGAAGTGCTTCCATCGATTCCGCTGGTACCGCGATTGCAATACACTTCAATGGAAGGATGTACGTCTATTAATTGGGCATATCGAATCGCTGAACTATTACTGATTTGCAATTGACTGTTGATGGGCAAACTCTGCATCACTTTTTCGAAAACTTTAAAATCCGAAAAAGGAATTTTGGCTAAATAAATATCGCTTTTCTGCTTTCGTAAGACTTTTACAGCGTCTAATTGATTAAAATAATTACTTTCTATTGCATTTGTAAGTGGCAAAAAAGTGTCAAAAAATACATTTGGATCAACTTCAAAATGTTTAGTCAAAGCACCAAAAGTATCATAAGCTCTCCAAGAATCAATATGCCAATGGTGTTTTGGTTTGTATTTTCTTAAAAAAGCCTTGATTCGCTTTGAAACGACCATCCCGCCAAAAGTGACTAAAATTTCCGGTCTAAAATTTTCAAAATCTTCATTCGTAAAAGGCGTAATTATCGTGTCTATATTATTAATAAAAGTATCATGATGCAAGTTAGAAGTAGTTTCGGTCAGCACTACAACCGACTCATCTTTGGCGAAAGCCTCAATTATATTTTCGTTAATGACATTCGGTTCATTCACACCAACCAGAATCATTTTTTTGGTGGAATTGTTCCAAATCGTTGCAAATTCCGAAACATCTTCAATTGAAATCGTCTGAGTAGCATTTGCGAAAGCGATAGTATTTACTTTGATTGAAAGTTCCGAAACAGTTTCGTACAAAGGTTCTTCAAAAGGCGCATTGATGTGAACGGGGCCTTTTTGAGTGATTGCAGCATTGATGGCTTCATTGATTTTTAAATCATTCTCGATTGAAACATCCTCAAGCAAATTAGCATTGTAAAGCGAATGATTTTCGAAAACATTTTCCTGCCGAATCGTTTGTCCGTCGCCAATATCAATTTTGCTTTGCGGTCTGTCTGCCGAAATCACAATCATAGGAATCTGGCTGTAAAATGCTTCCGCAAAAGCCGGATAATAATTCAATAATGCAGAACCAGAAGTACAGACCAATGCCACTGGCTGCTTGGTTTGTTGTGCGATTCCCAATGCAAAAAATGCAGCCGAACGCTCATCAGCAATACTGTAACATTGAAAGGCGGGATTGTTTACAAAACCAATTGTAAGCGGGGCATTTCGAGAACCCGGAGAAATAATTATGGTGGTGATTCCTTTGGCCAAACAAATTTCAATAATGCTTTGCGCTAAAGGTATTTTGGGGTAAATCATTGTGTAAATTTTCTGAAATACAAAGTTACAAACTTGCAACCCTTTTTCCTTTATTTTTAACGGTTATTTCTTAATTTTGAAGCAAATAAACAACACATGGAAATTAGATTAAGAGCTTACAAAACGGAAGATACACAGGCGATTTTGGACATCATTAATTACAATATTTTGCATTCCACAGCGCTATATGATTACAACATCCGAACATTTGAGCAACAAAAAGCCATACTCGAAGAAAAAATTGGAAAAGACTTCCCGGTGATTGTAGCGGAATTAGAAGGAACAGTTGTTGGTTTTGGAATGTATAGTGAGTTTCGCTTTCGGGAAGCCTATAAATTTACGGTGGAACATTCTGTTTATGTCAACCAAGACCACCATGGAAAAGGTATTGGAAAAATTCTTTTACAAGAACTAATCCGTTTGGCAAAAAATCAAAAATTACATACGATGATTGCTGTAATTGACGCTGAAAATCAAAGTAGTGTAGAGTTTCATGAAAAATTTGGTTTTAAAACTGTGGGAATCATCAAGGAATCCGGTTATAAATTTGATCGTTGGTTGCACTCTGTTTTCATGCAATTGATTTTAGAGTAAAACGAATTTTATTCTCTTGTAGCTCATTTTGTGCTATGTTCTGACTTTATGAATTTTATAACTTTAAGACTTGCTACTTTATAGTATATTTGCGCAACTAAAAATTTCATGGACTACACCTTACTATCCTCGCCTTTACAGGGATTTACCGACTTTCGTTTTAGAAATGCCCAAAACAAATTATTTGGAGGAATTGACACTTTTTATTCGCCTTACATTCGCTTAAACGGAAAAATGGTTATCAAACCGTCCTACGAACGCGACCTGCTTCCGGAGAATAATCTTGATTTAGAGGTAATTCCGCAAGTGATAACAAACGATGCCGATGAATTTTTATTTGTGGCCAAATATGTTCGAGAATTGGGGTATAAAGAACTCAACTGGAACTTAGGCTGCCCTTATCCGATGGTAACTAAATCTGGTATGGGATCTGGTTTGATTAGTAACACCGAAAAAATCAATCATATTCTAGAAAGAGCTCACACGGAATCAGATATTCTTGTCTCGATGAAAATGCGTTTGGGTTATGAAACGCCTCAAGAAATTATAGATGTACTCCCTATTCTTGACAAATATCCTTTGAAAAACATAGCTATTCACGCTCGTTTAGGAAAACAATTATACAAAGGCGGTGTAGATTTAGACGGCTTTCAAAAATGCATTGACACTACAAAGCACAAATTGTATTATAACGGAGATATAACATCTGTAGCAAAGTTTCATGAAATGCAAGAACGCTATCCTACTATTGACCATTGGATGATTGGCCGAGGATTAATTTCGGATCCATTTTTACCAAGCATGATAAAAAACAATTCCTTAGAATATCCTGCAAACAAAATGGAACTGTTCAGTGCGTTTCACGATACTTTATATGCTATTTATAGCGAATCTCTTTCTGGTTCAACTCATATTTTATTGAAGATGTACCATTTATGGGAATACTTTTCGGCTACTTTTTCAAATCCACATAAGGTTTTGAAAAAAATAAAAAAAGCCCAAAGTATTCGGAATTACGAAGCTGCTGTAGCTGAAATTTTCAAGAACGAAAAAATTTAATTTAAAATAAAACCATTAAGAAATTAAGGTTCATTAAGAATCGCTTAATGTTTCTTAATTTCTTAATGGTTAATTTTTATTTTACTCTTAAAAAAAAGAGATTTTCATTTGACTGAAAATCTCTTTTAAAATATTTTATTTTCTGAAATCAGAAATTATGCTTTAATCCAATTCAATACTTCTGGATCTGTTACTAAAGTCCTTGGAGCAATTACTTTTTCTAATTCTCCTTTTTCGTTGATTAGATATTTTTGAAAATTCCATTCAACAGTTGAATCTTGTAAACCGTTTTTTGATTTCTGAGTCAAAAACTGATAAATAGCCGCCATATCATCCCCTTTTACAGAAACTTTATCCATCATAGGGAAAGTTACTCCGTAGTTCATTTGACAAAAAGAAGCAATTTCTTCATTTGTTCCTGGCTCTTGTGAAGCAAAATTATTAGCTGGGAAACCAATAATTACTAATCCTTTGTCTTTGTATTCTTTGTAAACTGCTTCAAGATCTTTGTACTGTGGTGTTAATCCACATTTTGAAGCTGTATTAACAATCATAATTTTTTTTCCTTTTAAGGAAGCAAAATCGAAACTGTTTCCTGATAAATCTTCTACCTTGAACTGATAAATGTTTTCTTTAGCTGCTAATGGTGTACTCATATTACTTTCTGATTTTTGAGGTTGTGCCTGATTTTTACAACTAAATAATAATAAAGAGCAAGTTGCAATTAATAGTAAATTTTTCATGTTTAAAATTTTTTATAAAATTAGATAAAAATTTGTTTTATCAAAGCATTTTTTTGTTAAACAGTCGTTAAATAAAAAAGAAGACCTGACACTATAAAAATGCCAGGCTTCCAAACAAATAAACAACAAACCTTAATGTGGTATTTAAAACGTATAGGTTATTTTCCCTTTCATAAAAAAAGGAGTTCCTGGAGTAAAATGAATTTCCTCGACACTTTCAGGTTCATTTTGAAGCCTGGATTCAGTGGCAAATTGTGTTTCGTTCCATGCGGTATCAAAAATATTCTCAACTGCTATTCCAAAATTGATATTCTTATATTGGTAATTAATATTTAAATCCGAAATAAAATAACCTTTGGCAACAATAGAATTATCTTCATTCGCAGGGCGATTTTTAAGATAACGATAGCGAATTCCTCCTGAGAAACCATTCAACTTTTGGAAACTTAAACCTCCTGTAGTTGTAAAATCTGGTGCTAAAGGAATGTAATCCTGACCTTTTGGTTCATCAATACTTCTGGCATACGTATAATTTGCATCAGCATCAAAATACAACCAATCATTCAGTTGATAACGCAATCCAAGCTCTGCTCCCATACGTTTTGATTTTCCGCTTGGCTCAATGATTCCGGCATCTCCCACGTAAACAAACTCCTGTTCTAAAAATAAATACCATAATGCTGAATTCACAATCAACTTAGGAAATGGTTTCCAAATGGTACCAACATCTGTTCCTATTGCTGTTGGTAAAATTTGTTTTCCATTGTTTTGAACCACTACACGGGCATCATTTGAATGAAAACCCATTCCTGATTTTACAAAAAACTGTAAACTATTATTTTGCGAATAAATGAAATTCAGTTTTGGAGAAAACTTAACTTGAGATTCCGATTGTGTTTTGTAATTCTCCATCAATTTATCTTGATAATTGAATTTGAAATAATCCAATCTTATAGCAGGATTTATCATCAATTTCCCAAAATTGAATTCTGAATTCAAATAGGAAAACAAATTTGACTCATCAATATCTCCTAGTTTTATATTTTCAAGAACCGTTCTTCTGTTCAAAGTATGCGAAAGCTCTGTATCAGTTGTTGCATCGGCACGAAAACCAGCTCCAAACTGCAACAATACATCCGTATCATTTATTTTAGTTTTCTTATTCAACTCCGCATTCATTCCATATATATCGCGATTTTCTTTCTGTTTAATTTGGTCACCATTAATAGGATCATTTAAAAAGAAAGTAAAATTAGAATACAATTCAAATTGATAATTTGAATAAAAAGCATTGGTTTTCAAAAATGTATTTTCATCAATTGGTTTGCTTAAACTCGCATTAAAATTGGTTCGTGATGTAATTCCTCCTTCGGTATCATCAACAGCTCCAAATCTAGAAATCGTTCCATTATCAACCAAACGTTGCGGGATTTGTCCTGAAGCATCCCATTTGCTGGAAAAGCGAGAAGCTAAAATTGAAAACTTACTGTTGTCATTTAAAATAGCTGAGTATTTTCCTAACAGATTGATCCTATTAAAATTTTGGGGAGAATCAAAAGGACCATCTGTCAAGATATATTCTGTGGCAATGTAGGCACTTTGTGTTTTTTGGTTGCCCAAAAGATTAAATAACCCTACAGTTCTAATGGTATTGAATTGTCCTACTTCGACGCCAATACTACTTTTATCAATTTTATCTTTAGTTTGGAAGGTAACGTATCCTGCCGTCGCAAAATCCCCTTTGTTGGCATAATACGTCCCTTTTCCAAAATCTATTTTTTCTACCGTTTCCGGAATTACAAAATGCAAATCAGCATAGCCTTGACCATGTGCATGAGACACCATATTTACTGGCATTCCATCGACTGAAATGGCAATATCAGTTCCATGATCGATATCAAAACCTCTCAAAAATATTTGTTCTGCCTTACCTCCTCCTGCATGCTGCCCGATGAATAATCCAGGTACTTTTCGAAGAATTTCTTGCGAAGAATTTACCGGAGTAGTTTGTAAATCTATTTTTGAAATGACATTCATCGCCGAAAGTTTTGGTTGGATTACAATCTCATTTAATCTAAATATATCATCTTCCAAAATAATTATATCATCCGTAGAAACTATGGTAAAATTTGACTTTTTATATCCTAAAGCTGTTATTTTGATAACGTCTCCTAAAACGGTTTTATCTAAACTGAATAACCCAAATTCATTCGTGTGAGCATGGCTTTCAGAATTTGTATTCACTAAATATGCGTTTTCAACAGGATTACCATCACTATCCAACACTTTTCCTTTTTGGATTTGGCCGTAAGAAGACAACCCAAAAAGGGTTACTATCATTAAAATAAAACTTTTCATACGCTATAATTGATTTACCTTTTTCTCGAAATTAGGACCCAATTCATACAAACTAGTCAGTAATTCTACCTTGATAGGTTTCGTTTTGAGCGCTAAATTATTTGCTTTGTAAATCATTGCTAAGTGGTATTGAACGTTTGGTTCAAAAGATTTTTCAACCACATGTTTCTGAGCAATTTCCAATGCTTTTTTATTGTCGCCCACATTTAAGTAAGACCAAGCTAATAAATCATAAGACTCAGCTGTTGGCCTGTGATCAACTTCAGTTTTTGCAATTTCTAATGCTTTATGAGCGGTTTTTTTGTCATCAGCATAAATCAAAGTATTGTATTTATTATACATTGCACCATAATTATTCTTTTCTAACATAGAAAAATAGGCATTTCTATTTTTCATTTCCTCATTTTTATCACCTTCAAATTGAGCAATTTGAGATTTCAACAAATAAAAATCAGGAGTATTATGAGTGGCGACAATAGCATCAATAATTCTATTTGCCTCGTTTACATTACGTTCTTTTGAGAATACAATCCATGCAATTCCTTTTAAAGCATAGGAATAATTAGGATCTAACGCTAATGTTTTTAGGTAACTTTCATACGATTCCTTAATTCTTCCAGCATGACCGTAGAAATCTCCTAGGTTAGAATAGGACCAAATTTTTAGTACTTTATTATCATCTTTTTCAGCAATATCTCTTGCTTTTTCCATAAAAGTTATCGCCGTTTCTAAATCACCTTTATGATCGTTCCATTTAGCCAAACGAATCAAGTAATCAAAACTATTCATGTCTCTTATGGCATTCAAATTTTTAACTGCATCAGGATAATTTCCCAATTCCATTTGAACATCAAAAAGTAATTTTTGAGTTTCTTTTTTACCCTCGCCAATTGCTAATGCTTTATTTGCAAGTTCCAAAGCTTCCTTAAAACGGTGTTGCGAAATATAATTTCTGGCCAATGATCGAATCGTTGAAACCCGAGAATAATCATCTGCTTCATTTGATTTAGTTAATAAATCTTCAGACATATATAAGTTTTTGATATCACCAGTATATTCAAAAAGTGTGTTATAATTAGCCGCAAGTTGACTTAAATAACTAATTTGAGTTGGAGCAGCATCATATTTCTTCTGCCAAAAATCAATTTCCTTATGAGCAAAATCTAATGATTTATTGTCTGTTAAACTCAAATATTCAGCATAGTCTTCTGTATTAGTAATTTGTTCTGTTTTACTCTCGCAACCGAATATGAATAGGATTGAAAAAACTAAAAATGATATTGTTTTTAAAGTTTTCATACTCTAATTATTTTGTTTGTTTATTTGTTTGTTTGTTTAAAAAAAAACAGAGCGAATGGTTTTATAGCAAACGCTCTGTTTTTTTGAGGAAATACTACCAAGCAGAAGCTAGGTAAGGAAAAGATGCAGAAAATGCTTTATCATTTGCGTTTACATTATCTTTAGTAAGACCAGGATTAGAAGTTCCCATTGGTCCACCAAAAATCAATAACAATTCTACATCTATTACGTCATCTGCCAAAGCTCTTCCTGTTAAAACGTTTGTTCCGTCAAAGAAAGTTGTTGGTGCAGTTTTAGATACTCCTAATACATCTGTCGCCAAAAGACCAGTCAGCTGAGCAGCCGTTTGCCCTAAAGCATTTGTAGTGTATCCAGGATTCAAAGCCATTAATCTAGATTGAAAAATAGATTGATATTTAGCTCCCATTGCTGATGGAATTGCAGCATTAAAATCATCTTTAGGTTGTCCTGAAGCAACGAATACAGTGTTAATTGCCGGTCTTGCCATTTGATCTACCTGAACATAAGTTCCTGAAAAATCTAAGCTTATAGAAGAGTCACCGTTTGAATCGTCATTATCACAATTTACTGAAACAACTGCAGCTACTAGCGCGATTGTTATAATTTTGAATTTATTTGTTTTACTCATGATGTTTATATTTTTTTATTATTTAAAATCGTTAATCTTCGATTTCATGTTTTTTTTTAATAAAATTAATTATTGTTTTTTCTTCGTTTCAGCCCAAACACCAACAGTGCTTGATGAGCCTAACATTGATTTTGGAACCTCAACTACTATAGACATTACGTTAGTACCTGCAAACGTATCTGTTCCAGGATTTTTAAATCCTGTAGCCGTTCCTCCAAGAATTGCTTGAAACTGACCTAAATCAAAAAAGAAGGGATCATCTCTTGGACCTGCGAAAAATTTCATTCCGTTTTGTTCCGCTGTCAAAGCTGTAGCTCCATATTGAGATATAGTAACACTTCCAGATGCTGCTGCTGTTTTAACAGTACTTGAAGTTCCTGTTGTTCCCGGAGCAACCGGTCCAAAGAAATACATTTTGTCATCTCTTTTAATTGCCTGGATTACTAAATCTTCAACATTATCACCATTATTATCAATGTTGATTTCTACCATTACATTATCTTTAAATGTAGCAGCACCAGTTGCATTAGGACTTAACAATCCTTGAGTGTTTACTGCAAATACTAAATTATTAGCATTTTGCCCTTGAAAAGCATAGACATCCGTAATATCTAAAGCATCTCCTGACATTGTTGCGGGTGCATCTATGTGATCCGCAGCTACTAAAATCAAGCCTGAAATCGCCACTAGCGACAGACCTAAAATCATTTTTGTTTTTTTCATTTTGTTTTATATTAAAAGGTTATAAGAGCATTTACGGGAATACATTTGTTTTGGTTTTAAAAATGATAAAAAAAAATTAATTTTTTTTTTAAATATTTGATAAACACCATTTTAGATTATTAAAAAAAATCAAATTATTTTTATTTTAATTTTTTTATTACCTTGACATACGTTAAATCAATTCTTTATAAATAATAATATATAAATTTGTATAAGTAAAACATTAAAAATATGAGTCAAGAAGAGTTATTAGTTTTAATTTATAAAAAAGACGAAAGGGCATTTACACATCTATATGATATGTATTCCAAAAGTTTATTTTCGGTTATTAATGTTCTTGTAAAAAACAGAGAAGAAGCAGAAGACGTTCTTCAGGAAGTATTTGTAAAAATTTGGAAAAATATTGATTCGTACAATGAAAGCAAAGGAAGATTTTACACTTGGATTCTTAATATAGCCAGAAACACATCTATTGATAAACTACGCTCAAAAAATTTTAATAACAGTCAAAAAAACCTTTCTACTGATAATTTCGTAAATCACTTTGAAGACAGTTCTAAACTGGTTGACAAAATGGACACTATTGGATTACATGAGTTTGTAAAAAGACTTAAACCCAAATGTATTCAGATAATTGATTTACTGTTTTTTAAAGGCTATACCCAACAAGAAGCTTCTGATGAATTGGGAATTCCTTTAGGAACAGTAAAAACACAAAATAGGAATTGTATTAACGATTTAAGAAATTATTTAAAAGTATAATGGAAAAAAAAGAATATTTAGAATCAGGTATCCTTGAGCTTTATGTTTACGGACTACTAAGTGAACCTGAAAATGAGGAAATTGCTACTCAGGCAAAAAACAATCCGGAAATTAACAATGAAATTATTGCAATTGAAAAAGCGATTGTTGCTTTATCGTCGAGCTTTTCACCATTTCATTCTGTTGCTAATTATGAAAAAATTAAGGCTAAACTAGAGCTCAAACATGCTGATGTCATACAATTAGAACCTTCTAAAAATAGGTCACAATACATTGGATGGGCAGCAGCAGTTCTTTTATTGGTTGGTATTGGATACCAATACAATCAATTGAACCAAACATCTACTCAAGTCGCCAACACTCAAATTGAAAAAGCTAAATTAGAGAAGGAATTTAATGTCTTAAAATCAAAAAACACGGCTAACGATACTAGTTTAGCAGTTGTTAGAGACACTAAAAATACTGTTGTAGCACTTGGAGGGCAGGCAGTTGCTCCAGAATCTTCGGCTAAAGTATATTGGAATCAAGATACTAAAGTAGTTTATATTGATGCTGCCGGTTTACCAGAACCTCCTGAAGGAATGGTATATCAGGTATGGGCTCTGAAATTAAGCCCGTTGACTCCAACCAGTATTGGATTGTTAGAAGACTTTGATGTAAACGAGCAAAAATTATTTGCAGTTAATAATGCAAATGAAGCAGAAGCATTTGGAATTACACTTGAGCCAAAAGGCGGAAGTTTGACTCCTACAATGGAACAATTATATACGTTAGGAAAAGTGTAAAAACTCTTTTTCTGTAATACCAAAAAGGTTCAACTTTGCAGTTGAACCTTTTTTTATTGAAATTAAACAAGTCTTATTTCTTATAATACTTCTTATACTTTGGATAAGAAATTGCTCCAAACAACGTAATTGCTCCAAGAGAATACCAAATCCAACTCAATGAATGTGCTTCGCCACTTGCGTAAGAATGTAATCCAACTAAGTGAAAGTTTACCCCATAATACGTAAACAAAATGGATATAAAAGCATACATACTCATCAAATTGAAAATCCATTTTCCTCGTAAAGATGGAACAAATCGGGCATGAATCACAAACGCATACACCATTATACTAATTAAAGCCCAGGTTTCTTTTGGATCCCATCCCCAGTAACGTCCCCAGCTTTCATTGGCCCATTGTCCACCAAGAAAGTTTCCAATCGTTAACATAATCAAACCTATAGTTAGTGCTAATTCATTGATATAAGTGATTTCTTGAATATTTAAATCCATTTTGGCTTTGTTTTTTTCATTGGTAAAAGATATTAGCAATAATGAAACAGCACCTAAAATCATTCCTAATGCAAACGGACCATAACTAGCTACAATTACTGCAACGTGAATCATTAACCAATACGAATTTAAAACTGGTTGCAGATTTGCAATCTCCGGATCGATCCAGTTTAGATTTGCAGCCCAAAGAATCATTGCGGTCACAAAAGCTGATGATGCCACAGTAAGTTTTGATTTTCTGTCAAAAGCCAAACCAAAAAACATGGTAGCCCAAGCAATATATATAATTGATTCATACGCATTACTCCAAGGTGCATGTCCTGAAATATACCAACGAGCAATTAAACCCACAGTATGCAATGCAAATAATAATCCTACAATAATATGCATTGTATTTACTGCTATAGCTAATGCTTTACGTTCTTTGAAGATTTGCATAATTGCAAAAAACAACATCAAAATAGCTGCTAATACATACCAATAAAAAAGTTTATTGAAAACATCATATTTGTTATACAACACTTCTGATGTGATTCTATCCTCGCTAGGCATCACTTTACTACCAAATCGTTTTTGGAAACCATTGATACTTTCCAGTAATTCATCGGCAGTTTTGTAATCATTAGAAGTTGAAGCGTTTGCCAATGAACCAAAATACAAAGGCAATACATTTTTAGTGTAAGTAGCTTCCATTCCTTTGAAACCTGCTTCGTTAAGTTCTAAATAAGAAACCCACTTGTTGTTTTTATCTTCAGGAATTGGGAAAATTTTTAATATTCGGCCACTTAAAGCAGACTCCATCAAATTTACTCTTTTGTCTGTTTCGATAAAATCTTTCTCAAATTGATTAGGATTTGCCGCTTTAAATGATTCTTCTAAATATTTAGAAAGTTTATAATTTCCTTTGGCATCAAAGAAAGCTACGAAAGGAGCAAATTTTGCTTTTTTATCAACCCCAATTATTTTTCTTAAACTGTCATTACCTCTTCTTAAATGAATGATTGGAATTTCAATCCAGTAACTTGCGTATTGTGTCATAGACAAAAATACCTGATCAGAATTCATTTCATTATAGGAATCATCCTGACTTACTTTTCGCAACAATTCTGATGAAAACGTGTTAATCGGTTTCATTCTTCCGCCTCCATCTTGAATAACTAATCTTCCAAATTTTGCGGCATGTTCTGCAGGAACTTTATATTTAGAAATCAACGCATTTAATTCATCCTGACTCAATGCTTTTTTGGTATGATTCTCATGTGATGCAGGAGCAGCTTCAGCTTCCGTGTGTGCATGTCCTTCGTGATCCGCATGGTTGTGTTCCTGTTCTTGTGCAAAGCTATTAAAACTAAACATCAACACTAAAATGGTCAATAATTTAGCTTTTTTTGTTTTGACTACTTCCAGTTTGCGCTTGATATCCGCAAAACGAGAATATTTAGTAAACATAATCGCCATCATTGCAAAGTATAACATAAAGTAGCCAATATACGTTAACAAAGTACCCCAAAAATCGTGGTTTACAGATAGAATTGTTCCTTTTTCATCTGGATCAAATCCGGATTGAAAAAATCGATATCCATTATAATCTAAAACATTATTCATATAAATTCTGGCATCAAATGGTTCTTTATCTTCAACGGTTACTTTGCTTTCAAATGAAGAATAACTTTTATCCGTTCCTGGATATTTCTGTGCGATAAAATCATTCAGTTTTATTTTGAAAGGCAACACATACGCTTTACTTCCATAGAAAAAAGTGTAATCAATTTTCCCAATTTTCACTGTTTTGGCCTCTCCTACTTTACCTTTAGAACCTAAAACCGTAACTGTTCTTTCTTGACCGTCTGCCATAACTTTTACCGTCACTGCATCTTCATGATTCTTAGCTTTAAAATCATTATCCGATTCATAATCAACAATTCCTTTTACGGCAGGATCTGGAAATACAAATCGCATTTCGCCAATGCTGTACAAAGAACGCATCATCAAGGGTTGCGCATTATCTTTAGTTACTTTTCCTTGTAACTTATCCGCCATTCGCATAAAGTTTCCTTCAAAAGGCGTTTGAATGGTATAAGCACTTCCGGTTGTATTGATGTTTATGGCACCGTCCGTAAATTTATTTAATGAAAATAAAACATTGTGTATATTTTGTACTTCGCCCTCTTTCAAGAAATGCTCGTGACGACCACTATCGCCAGCTTCTACAATTTTTAAAAATACTGTGCCTTTAGGATCTGGTTTAATAAATTCTTTAGCTCCCATGATAAAATTTTCATAATCTACCTCAAATGGAGTATCTGCAAATTTTCCTGAAATGCTAAAATTATTATTCGTAGCAGGAGATAGAAGAACTTGTTTTTCAAAAACCCTACGTTTCATTTCCCCTTTAAATTCGCCGTCAACAAAAACTGTCAGAAAGGTTTTCTCTGAAAATATTTGATTTTCCGAAGCGCCTTCGCGAATGGGCATCATTCCTTCATAACTAATGTAACGGGTTACAAAAGCGCCCGCAATAATGAAGATAAAAGACAGGTGAAGCAATAAAGTCGCCCATTTTTCTTTTTTCAAGAGTTGGTAGCGCTTTATGTTTCCAATGAAATTGATGACAAAAAATACATGAATGGCTTCAAACCACCAGGCATTGTAAATTAAAATTTTTGCGGTATCGGTGTTGTATTTACTTTCGATAAAAGTTCCGGTAGCCATGGCAACGGCATAAGAAATAAATAAAAAGGCCATTAAACGTGTAGAAAACAAAAAAGAGAATATTTTTTTTTCCATTTTTATGGGATTATGTTTTTGTAAAAGTGCCACAAAAGTACTTAAAAATGTTGACTTTTATATTCTGACATTTGTTAATTAAATCCAAAATTAAGAAGCATTTGCAATCCCTGAAAAGGCTCGTTATTAGCTTGAAGTTTATTTTTTATGGGTGTAAATTTCAAATAAAACTCTTAATATTTTTTTGCTAATTTTGCACCATGGTCAAAATAGTTATTATTGGTTCAGGTAATGTAGCACAGCATTTGATTGCCGCTTTTCAAAATGTTCAAATTCAGGGTTCGGAAATCGAGTTAGTTCAGGTATATTCCAGACAAACAAGTAGTGTTTCCCACCTAGTCGATTTAGAACAGATTACAACTAATTTAGAATCTTTGGCGGAAGCCGACTTGTACATAATTGCAGTTTCTGACGATGCAATTGGGGCTATTTCGTCACAACTTCCGTTTAAAAATCGTTTGGTGGTGCATACTTCTGGCAGTGTCCCTTTGAATGCTTTGGATGAAGATAATCGTAAAGGTGTTTTTTATCCTTTGCAAACATTTACTAAAAATAAACCTGTTGATTTTAGAACTATTCCTATTTGTTTGGAAAGTGAAAATGCAACTGATTTTCAATTATTAGACAAAGTGGCCAAATCAATTTCTGAAAAAGTTTTTGCAATCAATTCAGACCAACGAAAAGCATTGCATGTAGCGGCGGTTTTTGTTAATAATTTCACGAATCATTTGTACCAAATAGGTCAGGAAATTTGCCAGGAACATCAGGTTCCTTTCGAAATTTTGAAACCTTTAATCACTGAAACCGCCCATAAAATAATGGTGCTTTCTCCTGAAGAGGCACAAACTGGTCCTGCAAAACGGAATGATTCTGAAACTATTGCGGCGCATGAAGCTATCTTATCGCAGCCAAATCATTTAGACATTTACAAAACACTAACACAATCAATACAAGAGAATGGCAAAAAGTTATAAAGAAATAATGAACGATATCAATACTTTTATTTTTGATGTTGATGGCGTATTAACCGATAGCTCAGTTTTTGTAACCAATGAGGGAGAAATTCTGCGTACAATGAACATTCGCGATGGTTATGCAATGAAAGCTGCGGTGGAAAGTGGTTATAATGTATGTATTATTTCAGGAGGAAGTAACGAAGGCGTTCGTATACGACTGAGAAATCTAGGTATCAATGACATTTATTTGGGCACACCCGATAAAGTACAAACATTTAATGAATATACGGATGTGCATCAGATAAATCCGGAACACGTTTTGTACATGGGCGATGATATTCCTGATTATCATGTCATGAAATTAGTTGGTTTAGCAACTTGTCCTCAAGATGCAAGTCCTGAAATCAAAGCTATAAGCAAGTATATTTCGCATAAAAACGGAGGAAAAGGTGCTGCTAGAGATGTCATTGAGCAAGTGATGAAAACACAAGGAAAATGGATGGCTTATTTTGACGGAAAACACGATTAATCAGAAATCCGTATTCAGTTTTTTTGCAATCAGTTACAATGATTATTATAAAGAAATTTAGTTCTATTTTTTTCTGAAAATTGCATTTTTCGTTAACCTTAAAAACTGACCCTTGATACTAAATCTTAGAATCAGTACACCGAAAAACTGCCACTGATAACTTAAATATGAAATACTTAAAACTCATCCGTTACCAAAACCTACTCATGCTTGCTTTTATGCAGCTTATTTTTAGGTACGGATTTTTTAAAATTCAAAATAGTTCTTTGGCATTAACGGATTGGCAATATGGATTATTAGTTTTTTCAACTATTTTGATTGCTGCTGGTGGTTATGTAATTAACAATATAATTGATCAAAAAACAGATACTATCAACAAACCCAACAGCGTTGTTGTAGGTAAAAAAATTTCAGAAACGTTAGCCTACAATATATACATTGGACTCACTATAACAGGGGTTGTAATTGGATTTTATTTGTCAAATATTATTGGCAAACCAGTTTTTGCATCTATCTTTATTATGATTGCAGCTACACTTTATTTGTATGCCACAAGCATTAAACAAATCATGCTTGTTGGCAATATAATAGTTGCATTACTGCTTTCAGTTAGTGTGATAATCATAGGTATTTTTGATTTTTATCCTGCCATAAGAATAGATAATCAACAACAAATGAGATTGTTTTTTTCAATCTTACTGGATTATGCTATTTTTGCTTTTATGATTAATCTACTTCGAGAAATTGTTAAAGATATTGAGGATACAGATGGTGACTATAATCAAGGAATGAACACCTTACCTATTGTTATAGGAAAATCAAGAACTGGAAAAATAGTTTTTGGATTGAGTTTTATTCCACTTTTTTTCATTTTGTATTACATAAATGAATACTTATTTGAATTACGATTCGTTACAATATATCTGTTGCTTTTTGTTGTAGGACCGCTGATTTTTTTCACTGTAAAAATGTGGACGGCTACAATTAAAAAAGAATTCCATTTTTTGAGTATACTTTTAAAATGGATTTTGCTTTTTGGAATTCTATCAATTGTTGTTATCAGTTTAAATATGAAATATAATGCTTAAAAATAAATTAAAAAAATACAGCTTAATTCTGGCATCGGGTTCACCGAGACGACAACAGTTTTTTAAATATTTAGACTTGGATTTTGAAATTAGATTAAAAGAAATCGAAGAAATTTATCCCCCAGAATTACAAGCGCAGGAAATAACTAATTATCTGGCAGTATTGAAAGCCAGCGCTTATGAAGGAGAGCTAAAACCAAATGAAATTTTGGTTACAAGCGACACCATTGTTTGGCACAACAATAAAGCATTAGGTAAACCAAAAGACGAACAAGATGCTTTTAGAATCCTCAAATCTTTATCGAATGCTACTCATGAAGTCATCACTTCAGTTTGCTTTAAAACTACTGAAAAAGTAGAAGTTTTAGACGAAATAACAAAAGTCACTTTCAATGAACTGAGCGACCACTCCATCCGCTATTATTTGGAAAATTACAAACCGTATGACAAAGCTGGTTCATATGGAATTCAGGAATGGATTGGGTTTATAGGTGTTTCAAAAATTGAAGGTTCTTATGCAAATGTTATGGGAATGCCCACGGATAAAGTCTACGAATATTTAAATAATTTAGCCTAGTCATTTTATGGAAATGTCGTTCATACAAGAATATACCCGAGAATTCATAGCAACTGGAGTATTAGGGATTCTGTTGATTTTATTGCGAGTAATTTCAACAAAATTGGTTCGCCGTTATGCAAAATCAAATCAAAAGCTGGAACACAGAACCAATCTAGTTATCAAATACATCCATTTGCTGATAAACATTTTGGTAATAATTGCTTTGATAGTCATTTGGGGAGTACAAACTAAGGATATTTTTATTGCACTTTCATCCATCACAACTGTTGTGGGTGTTGCTATGTTTGCCCAATGGTCTATACTAAGTAACATTACTTCCGGTATTATTTTGTTTTTTTCTTTTCCCTTTAAAATTGGCGATGTTATAAAAATCCATGATAAAGATTTCCCTATTGAAGCCGAAATTGAAGATATTGGTGCCTTTCATGTTTTCTTAAAAACAATTGATGATGAAAAAATTATTTATCCCAATAATCTGCTTCTGCAAAAGGGAATCTCCATATTAAAAAATCATTTTGAAGATAAAGAATTCGAAGATTAACCCATAACTTCTTGAATGTTAGTAATGGTTATTGTTGGTAAGCTCCATATACTAAGTAATAATTATATAACAATTAGTGAAAAATATATAATACTTTTATTCATATATTAACACATATTTGCTGGTCAGATATTAAATACTAAAAAATATAATAATAAAAAAGAAATGACTGAAATTCTTAAATTGCCCTTTTACGCTAAATTAGCATTGACTTTACTTGGATTGATATCAATTTTCTTTATTTTTTATATAGGTCAAGGTATCTTAGTGCCGGTAATGATTTCGTTTTTATTTGCCATATTATTATATCCTGTTGTTCAGTTTTTAAAAATCAAAATTCGTTTTCCACATGTTCTAGCGGTTATGATTTCCGTAATTTTATTCGTATTAATTTTCATAGGTCTATTTGTATTTCTTTCCTACCAAATTAGTGATTTTGCAGCAGATTTTGATAAAATTGAAAAAAACATCTCCATACATCTTAGAAATATTCAAGGTTTTATCAGAGACAATTTTCATTTGAGCTCTCGAGAACAAAAACAGTACATTGATTCTGCTACAAAAGATTCGATGGAAAAAGGAAAAGAAATAATAGGTACTACGCTGCTATCTCTTACAGATATTTTAGTTAATTTAACTTTAATCCCCATTTATACCTTTTTAATTCTTTTATACCGAACTCATTTTTTATTGTTCCTATCTAAATTAGTTAATAAGGAAAATCATGAACAACTTAAAGATATTTTAACGAATATACGAGTAGCAATCAATAGTTATATTGTGGGTTTGATAATCCAAATGGTTTTAATTGCAACAATGACAACACTGGGTTTTATGTTAATTGGTGTGAAGTATGCTATTTTGTTAGGTATAATAACCGGTATTCTAAACTTAATCCCATATATAGGAATTCTTCTTGCGGGTTTATTAAGTATAATTGCATCGTTGACGGGTACTCCAGATTTATCAATCATAATTGGTGTTATTGTAGTTACAATTGTTGTACAAATCATTGATAATAATATTGTTGTACCAATGATAGTAAGTTCTAAAGTAGAAATAAATGCATTCATATCAATTGTGGGAATTATTATTGGCGGAGCTATCGCGGGCGTTTCGGGAATGTTTTTAGCTTTACCAATACTTGCAGTGCTCAAAGTTATTTTTGATAGAATAGAATCTTTAGAACCTTGGGGATACCTGATGGGAGATCATCTGCCTAAAACATATACTTGGCGTAAAATTAAATTACCATTGTTTGATTCTGATGAGCCATCGGAAAAGATGATAATCAAAGCCGATGTTGTTGTTCCCATTTTTACCGAAACTACCACTGAAAACACCTCTAATCAAACAGATAAATAAGTTATCATTAACTACGTTTTTCTAATGTTATTTTTTTTAGTCTATAAATCTTTAAACGGTTTCTTGAGGTTTACATATATTTTTTAAGTTGATTATTTAACAATGTATAAAAAATTAGAACTCGTTTTGTTTCTTATGTTCATCTGTTGTTCTTCCATTTCTTATGGGCAAGAAGTAAAGGCCAAAAATGATTCTTCTAATGTGTACCATAAAATTCAAAACTATTCTAAAAAGAATAAGTTTACACGATTAATGCATAAAATCGTTTTTAGAGCACCCGTAATTAATAACAAATTAACAAAAGAAGTCCAAAAGGAATATAGCAGTTATGAAGGTAAAATAATAAGAAACATTACTATTATTACACTCGACCCTTTTGGTTTTTCTGAAATTGACACTTTAGGAAAGCCAAAAAATTGGGCAGAAAGAAGTGGAAATAAAATTCATATTAAAACCAACCGACATACAATAAGAAATTTACTGCTGATTAAAAAAAACAAACCGTTTGATTCCTTGTTAGTAAAAGAATCCGAACGTTTAATCCGAACACAACGATATATAAATCGGGTAGATATTGCACCAAAATTAATTCAAAATAGTCCTGATTCTGTTGATATTGCTATCCGAGTTTTGGATTCCTGGAGTCTAGTTCCTAAAGGTTCACTTTCGAGTTCAAGAGTAAGTTTTGAAATGAACGAACGTAATTTTTTAGGTTCGGGACATCAATTTGAAAATAAAATAAGAAACAGATTCAGTGACGTAAAAAGTGCCTATAACGTTGCCTATAGTATTCCCAACATAAAAAATACTTTTATAAATACCAGAGTCACTTACCAGATTGATTTAGACGGTTATTATGGAAAAAGCATAGCTATTGATCGACCTTTTTATTCACCATTGACAAAATGGGCTGGTGGAGTTTATTTAGATCAGCAATTTAGAAAAGATACTCTACCCGACTCCAACTTAGTCTTTGCGCATCAAAATTTCAAATTTAATACACACGATTTTTGGATTGGACGTGCTTTTAATATTTTCAAAGGAAATACCGAAAAAGAGAGAACTACAAATCTTGTTACTTCTGGCAGATTTTTAAATATTAAGTACCAAGAAAGTCCTGCTTTTGAATATGATCGAGATGATTTTTATTCAGATGAAAAACTAGCTTTGGTAGGAATAGGAATTTCATCGCGTAAATTTATAAGAGATCGTTTTATTTTTAGAAATGGAATTATCGAAGACGTACCCATTGGTAGAATATACGGATTAACTACTGGATACCAATATAAAAACGGTTTAGGGAGATACTATTTAGGAGCACAAGCATCTTTTGGTAATTTTTACAAATGGGGATTTCTAAGCGCTAATTTTGAGGTGGGTACTTTTCTAGAAAATTCAAATACGAAACAAAATGCTTTTTCTTTTCAAGCTAATTACTTTACGAACTTGATTAGTTTTGGTAAATGGAAATTGCGACAATTTATTAAACCACAACTAATTATTGGTTCTAATCGTGTGAATATTTTAGGAGATCAACTTAATATTAATGAAAATTACGGTATTCAAGGATTTAATAGTGCTTTTTATGGAACAGAAAAAGCAATACTAACTTTACAGACTCAAGCTTATTCTCCTTGGAATTTATGGGGTTTTCGATTGAATCCCTTTTTTAACTATTCGGTAGCAATGATGGGAAATCCTGAAAAGGGATTGTTAGAAAATAAAGCATATTCTAAAATTGGGATTGGATTAATTATAAACAATGATTTTTTAATATTTAGTTCTTTTCAAATTTCGCTTTCGTATTATCCATCAATACCAGGTAATGGCGAAAATATTTTTAAAACAAACTCTTTTGAAACCACTGATTTTGGTTTTCAAGATTTCGATTTAGGAAAGCCACGTACAGTGATATTTAAGTAACAAAGCTACAATCCTTAATACAAACTTTAGACTACACTATTTTAAATACTTAGTTTTAAACGCATTATAACCAGCACCGTAATCTAAAAGTGTAAATTATATAATTTAATATCGTAATTGTATAAGAATACATCTTTTAATTTTGCTTACATTTATATTATATAAAATAATAACTAAAACCTTAAAGAAATGAAAAAAGTTACCTTTTATTTAATGATGATGGTATTGTCATTAAGTATTGTTCCAACTCAAATGTTAGCTGCTGAAAAAAACCCAACTTCGGTTTCAAACAATCCAAAAGAAGTTCCTGCAGAGGTTAAAGTATTGCTTAATCGTCTTGACGAAATAAAAGCAATGGACAAATCTTCTTTAAATTCTTCGGAGAAAAAAGAATTGAGAAAAGAAGTACGTTCCATTAAAGCTGAATTAAAATCTACAGGAAATGGTGTATATCTTTCAGTAGGTGCAATTATAATAGTTATTCTTTTATTGATACTTTTATTGTAAATAAATTTATAACTGTAGAAAAAGGAAACGAATATTCGTTTCCTTTTTTTATGAAGTAAAATATCGTACTAAAATCATATAAATCAGGTAATGGCACAGTTATTGGCTTAATCATAAAAACGAAATTGTACAGTAAATAAAATTACTTTACACTAATTAATAATTTAAAATTTAGAAAATGAAAACATTAAAATTAATCATCGCGGGAATAATATTTTTTGCATCCACAAATACGATGCAGGCACAAGTATCAGTAAATGTAAATTTAGGTAGTCCTCCGGCTTGGGGACCCGCAGGTTACTCTGCTGTAGATTACTATTATTTACCTGATATTCAGTCTTATTATGATATTAGAAATACTCAATTTATTTATTTTGGAGGAGGAAAATGGAATCGTTCAAGAAACCTACCAAATCAATACAGAAACTATAACTTATACAATGGTTACAAAGTTGTATTAAATGATTATCATGGATCAAGACCATATAGCAACTTTAAATACCATAAAGTAAAATATTACAAAGGATACAAAGGTAAACCTCAAAAATCTATCGGGTCAAATCGTAATAATTACAAAAAAGTATACAAAAGTAATGGTAACAAAGGAAATGGTTACAAAGGAAAAGGGAATAAAGTTGGGAAAGGTAATAATGGAAATGGAAAACATTAATACAGATTTGATTTAATTGATACAGGGAGTCTTAGAAATAAGACTCCCTTTTTTTTGCCCGTTACGCTAATTTAATGTTAACATTTTCATTTTGGCACAGTTGTTGGCTTGACTTAAAAAACAAAAACTTGTTACAAAAAATTATTGTCAATTAAATTTA
Organism: Flavobacterium glaciei; assembly: GCF_003350545.1. Classification (GTDB taxonomy): domain Bacteria; phylum Bacteroidota; class Bacteroidia; order Flavobacteriales; family Flavobacteriaceae; genus Flavobacterium; species Flavobacterium glaciei. The sequence goes on along the minus strand of NZ_QQBA01000006.1, from coordinate 34,402 downwards.
AAAAGATGAGAACACTAAAATTAATCGCCGTAGGAATTGTCCTTTTTGCCACTAGTACACTACAAGCGCAAGTTTCAGTAAATGTAAACATTGGTACAGCTCCCTCTTGGGGACCTGTTGGATATTCAAATGTAGACTATTATTATCTACCTGATGTAGAAGCTTATTACGACATTAGAGCTACTCAATTTATTTATTTTGGAGGTGGAAGATGGATTCGTTCTAGATATTTACCTAATCAGTACAGAAATTATGATTTACATAATGGATATAAGGTAGTGTTAAATGATTATCATGGTTCAAGACCTTACATCAACTTTAGAAATCATAAAATCAAATATTACAGAGGTTATCAAGGTCGCGAACAAAGAAATATTGGGTACTACAACGATCGTAGGGTATATGCGAATAATAGGCCAAATGATAATCGTAAATATTACAAAAATCGTAAAGGGAAAGATGATTACAGAGATCGCAGGGATTATGATAATGACAGAGGAAAAGGAAATAAAGGTCACGGGCGTGGACATGACCGTGATGACGACAGAGATTAAAATTTGATATATCAAAAAGAAAGGGAGAAAGCTATACTTAGTTTTCTCTCTTTTTTGTTAAATCAAACTATTATTCATTAAAGAAAAGTAAAAACATTTCTGAAAAAAATTTTTAATTCCTACATTTGAAGCTATTGCAAATTAAATTTAAAAGAATGCAAAAAAAAATCATCATAGCCATTGTAATAATTTTGGTTAGTTTTCAAGTTACAACTGGGCAACATCCACAAAAACCAAATTCTGTTGAAATTTACAATCAAATCGAAAAGCTTAATTTTCTTGGTTCTGTACTCTACATAGCAGCGCATCCTGATGATGAAAATACGAGATTAATTTCTTATTTGTCCAATGACCAAAAAGCAAGAACCGGATATTTGTCTTTGACACGCGGTGATGGTGGACAGAACCTAATAGGAACGCAATTAAGGGAATTATTGGGAGTCATAAGAACCCAAGAACTTATTGAAGCCCGAAAAATTGATGGAGGAGAACAATTTTTTTCCCGTGCCAATGATTTTGGATTTTCAAAAAATCCTACAGAAACCTTAGAGATTTGGGATAAAGAGAAAGTATTGTCAGACGTTATTTGGGCCATCCGAAAATTTCAACCCGATGTTATTGTAAACCGATTTGATCATCGCTCTCCGGGAACTACACACGGACATCACACTTCATCTGCAATGTTGAGCGTAGAAAGTTTTGAACTGGCCAATAATCCTACTATTTTTCCTGAACAATTACAATATGTAAAACCTTGGCAAACCAAACGCCAGTTTTTCAATACCTCTTGGTGGTTTTATGGAACTATGGAAAAATTTAATGCTGCTGATAAAACGAATTTAATTGCACTTGAAACCGGTGTTTATTATGCCGGATTAGGGAAATCAAATCAGGAAATAGCAGCACTAAGTCGTAGCCGCCATCAATCACAAGGTTTTGGAAGCACTGGTGCGCGTGGTGAAGAAACGGAATATTTAGAGTTTATAAAAGGCGATGCTTTAAAAGAAAAAAAATCGCTTTTTGAAGGAATTGATACTTCTTGGAACCGTGTAAAAGGTGGTAAAGCAATTGGAGAATTATTGACAACTATTGCAACTGAATTCGACCATAAAAATCCTTCTGCAAGTATTCCAAATTTGGCGAAAGCCTACTCCATGATGAAAACTTTGGACGAAAATCATTGGGCACCACTCAAATCCGCAGCCATACAAGAAATTATCGCAGCTTGTTCCGGTTTGTATCTTGAAGCCGTTGCCCAAAATCAAGAAGCAACTCCCGGAAGCACTATTAAATTGAAACTCGAAGCAACAAACAGAAGCTCCGCACCCATACAATTAATTAGTGTTACTACTTTACCCAATCAAATTACCACGCATCAAAATCGTGAATTAAAGAACAACATCCTAAATAACATAAACTTAGATGTAAAGTTACCAGAATCAATTAACTATACACAACCGTATTGGTTAAAAGAAAATGGGACTGTTGGGATGTATGCCGTAAATGAGCAAAAAAACATAGGGATTCCAGACATCATTAGGGAAACTAAAGTGGTTTTTAACGTATTAATCAACGGAATCGAAATCCCTTTTGAGCGAACAGTAGTTTATAAATATAATGATGATGTAAAAGGTGAAGTGTATAATTATCTCGACATTGTTCCTGAAGTTACTACTTCAATCATTGACAAAGTATTACTCTTTAAGGACACCAAAATAAAATATGTAGGCGTAAAAGTTAAAGCTGGTAAAGATGCTGTAAAAGGAAATTTACAACTTGAGCTGCCTCAAAACTGGAATGTTTCTCCAAAATCGATTCCTTTTAACCTTCAAAAAAAGGGAACAGAACAAATCGTTTATTTTGAAGTAACAGCGCCTAAAAATCCAGATGAAGCAATAGCAAAAAGTATTGCAATCATTGATAACAAGAGATTTGATAAAGAACAAATTATTATTAATTATGATCACATTACCAAACAGCAAGTTTTAAAATCAGCTGAAGCCAAATGTATCAAAACGGATTTAAAAACCAACGAAGAGAGGATTGCATATATAATGGGCGCCGGAGATGAAGTGCCTAGTAGTCTGACGCAATTGGGCTATACTGTAACACTGCTTAAACCTGAGGAAATAACACCCGAAAAATTAGAGAATTTTGATGTAGTTATGACAGGAGTTCGTGCTTATAATACCGTTACAGCATTAGCGAATAAGCAAAATATACTTTTTGATTTTGTAAAAGGCGGAAAAACAATGCTCGTTCAATACAATACTGCTGGTGATCTTGTAACCGAGAATATTGCACCTTATCCATTGAAACTATCCCGTGACCGTGTAACAGAAGAAAATGCCGAAGTCCGATTTCTAGCACCAAATCATCCCGTTTTGAATTTCCCAAATAAGATTACCGCTAAAGATTTTCAAGGATGGAAACAAGAGCAAGGATTGTATTATCCAGGTGAATACGACAAAGCCTTCACTCCTATTCTATCTTCAAATGATAAAGGAGAAGCACCTAAAAATGGCGCTTTGCTGATTGCACCTTACGGAAAAGGACATTATATCTATACAGGCTTAAGCTTCTTTAGAGAATTACCCGAAGGCGTTACTGGTGCGTATAAATTAATTTCGAATATCATCTCATTAAAATCAACCGAAACTATTCCTGCTCAAAATATTAAGCAATAAAGCTACCAAAAATGGAAACAAAAAAAATAAAAACCTGGAAAAAGAACTACACTTGGGTACTTGTGGCTAATGCGATATACATTTTGATTTTTTGTCTAATCATGAAATTATACTCTTAAATTATGCAATTATTTGATTGGATTATACTTATAGTTACTTTACTCTTTATCGTTATTTATGGTGCTTGGAAAACCAAAGGAAGTAAAAATGTAGAGGACTTTATTCTGGGAAGTAATGAAACGCCTTGGCATGTTGTGGGACTTTCTGTGATGGCAACGCAAGCAAGTGCCATTACGTTTCTTTCCACTCCTGGACAAGCGTATCATGATGGAATGGGTTTTGTGCAATTCTACTTTGGACTGCCTATTGCCATGGTGGTAATTTGCGTCACCTTTATCCCTTTATACCACAAATACAAGGTGTATACTGCTTACGAATACCTCGAAAAAAGATTTGATTTAAAAACCCGTTCCCTTGCTGCTATTCTTTTCTTGTTCCAAAGAGGTTTAGGAACCGGATTAACCATTTATGCTCCAGCGATTATTTTGTCAGCAATATTGGGTTGGAATCTTACTTACATGAATATTATTATTGGTGTGCTGGTCATTATTTATACCTTTTCGGGAGGAACTAAAGCTGTAAACGTAACACAAAAACAGCAAATGTTTGTGATCATGTCGGGAATGTTTATCACCTTTTTTCTGATATTACGCTATCTGCCTAATGATATGACATTTACCAGTGCGCTACATATTGCTGGTGCAAATGACAAAATGAACATTGTTAATTTCTCTTTTGATCCTGAAGAAAAATATACATTTTGGAGCGGAATCACTGGAGGTTTTTTTCTGGCATTAGCCTATTTTGGAACTGATCAATCGCAGGTAGGACGTTACTTATCTGGGAAATCCGTTCGGGAAAGTCAAATGGGACTGATTATGAATGGGCTACTAAAAGTTCCTATGCAGTTCTTTATTTTGTTGACCGGAGTAATGGTTTTCGTCTTTTTTCAATTCAATCCTGTTCCGTTAAATTTTAATCCAAACAACAAAGCCATGATTGAAAAATCAGCATATAAAGGTGAATACAATGCTTTGGAACAAAAATTAGACGGTTTATCGGAAGATAAAAAAGTAATCAATCTGTTGTACATCGATCAGCTGAATCAAGATTATGACAATCCAATCCTTAGAAAAGAATTAGTGGCTTTGTCCAATAAAGAAAAAGACTTGAGAGATCGTGCTAAAGAAATCATCATGAAAGCCGATAGCAATAGTGAAACTAACGACAAAGATTATGTATTTTTTCACTTTATCCTAAATTATTTACCCAAAGGACTTATCGGATTATTACTGGCTGTAATTATCTCAGCTGCTATGTCATCAACTGCTTCCGGACTAAATGCATTGGCATCAACCACCGCAATAGATATTTACAAAAGGAATATCAAAGAAGAAAAATCAGAACGTCATTACCTTTACGCTACTAAATTTTTTACCTTATTGTGGGGAGTAATTGCCATACTTTTTGCTTGTATTGGGACTTTGTTTGAAAATTTGATTCAATTAGTAAACATCATTGGTTCTATATTTTATGGAACTGTACTGGGGATTTTCTTAGTGGGTTTTTATATACACAAAGTACAATCAAAAGCTATTTTTTATAGCGCCGTGATTAGTCAACTTACTATTTTTATTATATACTATTACGCCATTTATATCTTCCCTAGCGGTGAGGAAAAACTGGGGTATTTATGGCTTAATTTCATTGGAGCAATGTTGACGATTGTAATTTCGTTGCTGTTGCAGTGGACTATTTTTAGAAAACAAAAAGTAGTTGTAGCCTAAGATAAACTCGTTTATTTTTCATTTATATTAGTGAAATATATTTGTCATAATTAATTGACCGCAGATTCGCAAATTATATTGATAATACCATTTTATTTTTAAAATACTGGAATGTTTATTGGTAGTATTGTCATTTCGACGAAGGAGAAATCTCATTAGTTATTCTTGCTATGTGATTTCTCCTTCGTCGAAATGACAAGTTGTGGAATTGTTTATTATAGTGATTACAAAAGCAAAATGGTATCATATTCAATAGTCTAAAACTAACTGTGTTTATTAATTAATCCAATTATCAGTTCGAGCGCAGTCGAGAACCCTTTTAGCATCTTGACTGCGGTTGTTTCCTCTCGCTATAGATGTAGCTTTAATCCAAATATAATCTACGAATAGATAGTAAAAAACCTAAATGAAATGCAAAAAAAATCCCGTATCGATAATTACCGAGACGGGATTGTACATTAAAATTGAGTGAATTAATTCTTACTCCACTCTGAGATACTGTCTTTATTCATCTTTACGTAATCTTGATTTTTAGCAATTTCAGCAGCTGCAAGAGATAATTTTGCAGTTTCGATTGCTCCTTTTTTATCACCAAGTTTTGCTTGAATCAATGACTTCAATCTGTTATACCAAAATGGTTTTTCCTTTGTCATATCCAATGCTTTGTTTACATAAACCAAAGCTTTTGCATTGTCACCATTCGATTGAAATAAAAATTGAGCTGCAGAAAAATAATCTGCTGCACCAGGTCCAGCTAATGCTTTCTCGATATTAGCTGTTGCTTTTTGTTGTGTAGGCACTTCAAATTTTACAGCAGCATAAGAGTTCTCCCAATAAATTTCTAAAAAGGCAAAATTATTATCTAAACCACTAATTCCTATAGTAAATGTTTCCACACTTCTATTTACGGTCTCTGGTTTTACATTCGCTTTAAGCGCTACATTTTCTTCTTTCCACTCTTCTGGATTACCCCAATTATCTGTAGTTTTATAGAAAATTATATCCCAACTTTCAATTCTTGGAATTGTGAACAACGAATATTTTCCTTTTTTCAACGTTTTACCATCAATTACAACATCATCACTAAATGATACTGTTGTGTTATCATTAGCTCCAGTTCTCCAAACTTTTCCAAAAGGAATTAAATTACCAAAAACGGCTCTTCCTCTTGCGCTTGGTCTTGAATAATTAATCTCTACATCTGTCAAACCTACTGTTTGCATAATTGTAGATTTTGGACTGGATTGAGGAGTTTTTACTTGTGCCTCAATGGTGAAATTTGCTATAATAATGGCAAATACAATGATTATTTTTTTCATGTTTTAAATTTTTATGTTTTCCAAATTTACAAATTCAGTGGCTTTCAAATGTTAATTATTCCTTAATTTAGATTCAATATTCGTAACAACATCATAACCCAATTCGTTAAAATGATTAATTACAAAATCTGCTTCTGATAAATCTTGTGCATCAGAATGAATACTGTTGTAACCCACACAAAAAATACCGGCAGCTTTGGCCGCTTTTACCCCATTTGTACTGTCTTCAATAACGATACAATTTTCTTTTGGCGCAATTGATAAACTCGCCGCATGTTCAAAAATCGCTGGATGTGGTTTCGATTTAGGAAAATCTTCCCCGCTTACCACATGCGTAAAATACTCATGCAACTTAAACCTGCTAAATACACGTTCAATAGTAACTTTAGACGCCGATGAAGCTAGAATCAGCTGCATTCCGTTTTGATGCAATTCTTTGATTAAGTTTTCGACACCTTCTAATAATTCCAAATCAGCTTTACTATCAAAAGCATCATTAAAAATGGTCCGTTTCCTTTGAATTAAATCCTCCACTTCGTTTTCTATCACAAAAACCTCTTTCAGTTTCTGAAACGTATTTCGAGTAGAAAAACCGGTAAATGAAGTGTACATTTCCTCCGTAACTGGAATATTCAACTCATCAAATTGTTTAAAATAAGCATAACGATGTACAGGTTCAGTATCGACAATTACACCATCCATATCAAAAATTACGGTTTGTATCATTTTTTTTTTAGATTTTTAGACTACTTAGATTATTGGACTACTTAGATTATTAGATTTCTGCACTGATATACTGAGACTGATTACTGAGACTGAATACTGCTACCTAGACTGAGACTGAACACTTCTCACTACTTCTTAAGCAAATAGCGAATCACGGTTTCTGCAGCATACAAACCAAATAATCCTGGCATATAACTATTAGTTCCATAAAATGATTTTTTAAAATTGGATCCGTCAGTCATTTTCAAACTCGATTCGTCCTGAATTTCCGAAGAAAAAACAACTTTCAGTTTATCAATTTTCACTTCTTTCAATCGTCTTCTGATGGTTTTAGCAAAATAACAATTTACGGTATTCGTGATATCCGTCACTTTTACTTTTGAAGCTTCCATTTTCCCGCCAGCGCCCATACTGCTTATGATTTTTACTCTTTTTCGTTTGGCACCAATGATCAAATTTAGTTTTGGAGTCACGCTGTCAATGCAATCTAAAACATAATCAAATTCCTCTGAAACAATTTCGAAAGCTCGTTCCGGCGAAAGAAATTCCTGAACACGAGTCAATTTTAATTCCGGATTGATATCCATTAATCGATCTCCTACAACAGTCACTTTGTATTGCCCCACAGTCGAATGTAAAGCTGGTAATTGTCGATTTATATTGGTAATATCAACCACGTCACCATCAACAATTGTCATGGTTCCCACTCCTGCTCTAGCCAAAAATTCAGCTGCAAAAGAACCTACACCACCCAATCCTACAACCAATACATTTGCATTTTTTAAATTATCTAAACCTTCTTTTTTGAATAAAAGTTCGGCTCTTTCTGTCCACTCTGCCATTATTTTTTTGTTTAAAGTTTAATGTTTTTGAAAAATTTTGAAATCAAAAACTTCATTAAAATTTGTATTCACTATCTCCTGTATTTCCTTAACAGAAATTCCTTTATATTTCGCTGCCAATTCATAAACTGCCTCAATTCCTTCCTCAACCGTATCTGTTTCTAAAAAAATTCGATTAACAGGAACGCTTTTAAAAACTGTTTCCAGTTCTGAATTGAGAAATAAATATTTCCCAAAAGAAATATAAAATCCATTGTCTACTAATTGTTTAGCGACTTGTGCATTTTTTGAAAATCCATGAATAAGCATTGGAACTGAAATATTCAATTTTTTCTTAATGGCTATCAATTCCTGAAAAGCCGCAACACAATGTATTACAACCGGTTTTTGATATTTTTGTGCCAAAAGCAATTGTTTTTCGAAAACCATTTGCTGTAATTCCATTGAAACTTCGATACGTTTGTCCAATCCGCATTCGCCCACAGCGAGACAATTTGCCTCTTGTAATTTACTTTCTATTATCGCCAAGTCAGCTTCTTGTCGTTCTTCTACAATAAACCACGGATGAATCCCGATGGAATAATAAGGAATCGTGGCATCAAATTCCTGTGGATATTGATTCACTAATTCCAGCACATTCGGTTGATTAGTCCATTTATGCGTATGCAAATTAAAGAATTCCATTAGTCGTGAAATTTTTTAACCCCCGCTTTTATTTCGATATCCAAATCATTTTCCAAAGGGACTTTTGGACAAGAATACTTATGATTATAAGCGCAATACGGATTGTAAGATGTATTGAAATCAATCTCAATCGTATCTCCTTTTGGGATTCGTAAATCAATATATTTGCCACCAATGTAACTTTCTTTTCCTGAAGTCAAATCAGAAAAAGGCAGAAATAAATAGTCTTTATATTCCTTCTTTTTGGAAAGTTCAATGTTTTTATAGACATTCAGTTTAAATTCACGACCATCAATTGTAAAAAAAAGTTCACCATATTTTACATACAATGGTTTTCTATCTGTTGACGTTTCCATTTCAAATGGCTTCTCATTTTGAGTTCTAACCAATTTAGCCACAACAAAAAAAGTTTCGTTTGCAGGATAAAAATCAAGTGTTTTGAATTCCGCTAAATCTTCTGCAGTCAACGGACTTGTCTTAGCATCAGCATACTCCTCGTTGAGTTCCTTCTGAAATTTGGCTACAGCCGAAACGTCAAATTTTTCTTGTGCAAAGCCTAAATTAAATTGAACCAAAAGAAATAAAGTAAATAGCGTTCTCATATTTATAATTTTTTGAATATCAGTTATTACTAATAATCGGAATTTTGTTGGTCTAAAAAAAATAAAGTTATTTTCTCTTGAACCATTAAGAAATTAAGGCTTATTAAGGGTAAAAACTTAAATTTCTTAATTTCTTAATGGTTAAAAAAAAAGTATTTTTTTGTCTGATTAGCGGACAATCATATATAATTTGATGCAAAAATAGTTTAAAAGTTACTAGGACACAAAGACGCATCCGTACAAAGTTTTCTACCTTTGCAAAATTATAACTCATTATATGTTTCAAACTGCTTTTCAACGTTACATTAATAATTTCAAAGGCTTTACCAGAGAAATTTGGATTCTAACCCTAATTACTTTTATCAATCGTGCTGGTACAATGGTTTTGCCGTTTTTATCCAAGTATTTAAAAGAAGATTTGAGTTTTTCCTATGCTCAAGTGGGATGGATTATGGTTGCTTTTGGTTTTGGTTCCATGTTAGGTTCGTGGTTAGGCGGAAAATTATCTGATAAAATAGGCTTTTACAAAATCATGGTTTTTAGTTTATTCACCAGCGGAATACTGCTGTTTTTAGTACAATATATTCGAACATTTTGGGGATTATGTATTGGAATGTTTGTCATAATGACCGTTGCAGATATGTTTCGTCCCGCAATGTTTGTGTCTTTGGCGACCTACGCAAAACCAGAAAATCGCACCAGAGCACTGACTCTAGTTCGACTCGCAGTAAATTTAGGTTTTACTGCAGGACCAGCCTTAGGAGGTTTAATCATTATGAATTTAGGCTACAGCGGATTATTTTGGGTTGATGGAAGCTCCTGTATTATTTCGATATTAATTTTTACATTGTTAGTAAAAGAGCGCAAAAAACCAGCCGATTTAGACTCCGCAAATAGCGAAACCGAAATCCCTGCTTCCGTTTTCAAAGACAAGATATTCTGGATCTTTCTTTTTGTATGTTTTATTACAGCCATGCTTTTCTTTCAACTTTTCACCACTTTACCCTTGTACCATAATGAAAAATTTGGCTTGACCGAGTTTCAAAGCGGACTTTTATTATCCTTAAATGGATTATTGATTTTCTTTCTGGAAATGCCAATTGTAAGCATAAGCCAAAGAAAAAACATTGATAAACTCAAAATTATACTTTGGGGTTCCTTATTGATGTCTCTTAGTTTCTACGTTTTAATGCTTAATATGTGGGCTGGCATCCTAATCGTCAGCATCCTTTTTATCACTTTTGGCGAAATGTTCATCTTCCCTTTCTCCAATTCCTTTGCGCTAAGCCGAGCACCAAAAGGACACGAGGGACGCTATATGGCTTTGTTTACTATGAGTTTTAGCTTGGCACACATTGCAAGTTCTAAAACGGGGCTAGAAATCATTGCTTCATTTGGTTATCAAGCAAACTGGTTTATCATGGGAAGTTTAGGAATTTTATCTGTCGCCGGTTGTATCTGGCTGCAAAAACTAGTTCAAAAAGAACAAAACTAATTCCAATATCATTCTTTGGGCGTGACCCTATAAAAAAAGGGGCTTAGTAACATCATCCTTACTGGCCCCTTTTTTTTATAGCGTCGGGCTATACGCGCTACTTCGGTAGCTAGCTTTTATCCCTCACGCAACCTCATTTTCATAATTACTTCTGTGATTTAAAGATTTTTAAGTTACTAAAAAACTTTGATAAAAATTAAAAAACTAAAAAAATAGTTAATAAACTAGATTTATAGTTGCGTAACTAAAAAATTAGTTGTAAGTTTGATTCAAATAAAAAGAATCATGCAAAAACTGACTAATAAAGAAGAGGAAATCATGCACATTTTATGGAAGCTCAAAAAAGCATTCGTAAAAGAAGTCCTTGCTGAAATCACAGAAGATCAACCACATTACAACACACTTTCAACCATAGTGCGCAATCTGGAAGAAAAAGGTTTTGTATCGCACAATGCCTTTGGGAACACCCACCAATACTTTCCAATAGTTAGTTTAGAAGACTATAGAAAACGCTTCATGAACACGGCTATCGACAACTACTTTGATAGTTCGTATAAAAATATGGTCTCCCATTTTGCCAAAGAAGAAAAAATTTCTGCAGCTGAATTACGGGAAATTTTAGCCATGATTGAAAACCAAAAAGAGGAAATATAAACTATATAGTAACAATATTTATGGAAGCATTCTATATTTATCTTATCAAATCCAGTGGATTAATTGCGCTGTTTTATTTGGCTTATCATTTTATGTTGCGAAAAGAAACCTTTTTTACCAGCAATCGTTGGTTTCTGTTATTGGGTTTATTTACTTCCGCTATTTTGCCCGTAATTGTATTTACAAAAATAATATGGGTCGAACCTACTCCAGTTAATTATGATTGGTCATCATTACCCATCACAACAACTATAAATGAAGATCATACAGAAGAATATATTTTTCTGGGGTTAGCAGTGCTGTACAGTATAGGTGCACTGTATTTAATAACTAAATTTGGTTTTGATTTTTACAGTTTACAAAAAGTGTTAAAAGGGAAAACAATAAAACGCCAAGCTGATTTCAAATTTATTGACCTACAAAACAACCTGGCTCCTTTCTCTTTTTTTAATACTATTGTTTATAATTCATCCTTGTACAGCAGTTCAGAACTAGAAAATATATTGGAACACGAAAAAGTACACAGCGAACAAAATCATACTATTGATGTATTGATTTCCAGAATTTTTTGTATCCTTTTTTGGTTCAATCCATTTATCTGGTTATACAAAAAAGCCATCTTACAAAACTTGGAATTCATTGCTGACAGCGAAGCCACAAAAAAAATATTAGACAAAAAAGCATATCAGTTCACATTATTAAAAATTACAACTCACGAAAATTGTGTTGGAATTACCAATCATTTTTATCAATCATTAATCAAAAAACGAATCGTTATGTTAAACAAAAATCAATCAAAAAAATCGAATTCCTGGAAGTATACCCTTGTTCTGCCGGCTTTAGTAGCATTTGTATCTTTGTTTCAAATTGAAGTAATTGCTCAGGAAAAAGTAGATTTCCAAGCAACAACAAAAATTATAAAAACAGAGGAACAACCAAAAGATGTTTATGAAATAGACAAAAACACCACTGATGAAGAACTAGAAGAAAAATCTAGGAATTTAAAAGAAAACTATGCCATTATAGCTGATTTTTCCGGTATCAAAAGAAATTCTAAAAACGAATTAACCGCAATTAAAGTTAATTTAAAAAAAGGAAAAGAAATTGCACAGAAAATGGAAACAAAAGGAAATGAAGCAATAAATAAATTTGCCATTATAGTGTCTAAAAATAATAATGGGATACTTACTGTAAATTTTGGTTCAGATGAAAATAGCAACAATCAAAAAAGTACGCCTATTGCTCCTAATGCCCCGTCCATAATCGAAAAGGAAATTTATATCGACGGTAAAAAAGTGAGCAACGAAGAATTAGATAACACTAATCCGGATGACATAGCCACAATGAATGTCATTAACGAGAATAACAAATCTATCATTAAAATTGTAACAAAAGAAAAAAGAACAGAAAATACTAGTCTATTTAATTTTAATACTCCAGCAACTGATTTAGATTTAGAAAATGTAGATCCTATTAGTTTAAAAATTCTTCAAAAACCAAAAAGCACGTATACAATTACAAAAAAAACTACTGAAATAAATGGTGTTCCTGGTGATGCAGAATATTTTATTGACGGAAAAAAAGTAAGTCCACTAGAAGCTGAAAGTATGAATCCAAATCATATCAGCACCGTTAATGTAGAAAAAGAGGGGACTTCTACTAAAAACTCAATCCGTATTATTACTAAAAGCTATATAAATGGGAAAGAAATGATGCCAGAGCCACCAACACCTCCCATTGCTCCAACTTTTAAATTTAAAGCTCCGAAAGCACCTGTTTTTCCTAAAGCTCCAAAAGCACCAAAAGGAAATCCTATAACAGGTGACAAAAAAGCTTGGAAAGAATTTGATAAAAAAATGTTAGAGTTCGATAAAAAAATGGAGGCTTTAGCGCCGGAAATTAAAGCCTTTGATAAAAAAATGGCTGAATTTGATAAAAAAATGGAACCTTTTGATGCTCAAATGGAAGATTTTGAAAAGAAAATGAAAATCTACGAAAAGCAAATGGAAGAATATCAGTCTAAAATTAACGGTAGAAAATAAATAGCAATTCACAATTTAGACGGTCTCAATCAAGACCGTCTTTTTTTATATCTTTGTCCAAAATAAAACCGCATGTATAAAATCTTAGCCCAAATAAACAAAGTCATTTTACCCAGTTTCACTAAGCAACGTTTGGACTTGGCTAAAGCCAAGAAATGGCAAATGGCTATTATTGGTTATAGGTATTACGTAACGACTCGTGCGTTGAATTAATACGTAATTGCAGCAAAAATTTCATTTTCTTTAATTTTAGCCCTGCCATTTAAGAAAGTCAATTCCATCAAGAAATTACATTGCACGATTTCACCACCCAATCGTTCCACTAATTCACAAACTGCTTTCGCCGTTCCACCTGTTGCCAAAACATCATCGTGAATCAGGATTCGGTCTCCTTTTTGAATTGCATCGATATGAATTTCTAAAGTATCTGTTCCATATTCTAAATCATAAGTAGCTGAAATGGTTTCATAAGGCAACTTGTTCGGCTTTCTTACCGGAATAAAACCAACATTCAATTCCTGAGCAATCAGCATTCCAAAGAAAAATCCTCTACTTTCTACTCCTATTACCTTGTCAATTTTTTTATCTTTCAAAGATGACATCAGTTTTTCGAGGCATTCCTTCCTAGCAATTGGGTCAATTAACACCGGTGTAATGTCTTTAAATAAAATTCCTTCTTTAGGAAAACCCTGAATATCACGGATATAATTTTTCAACGCCATATTTTTTTATTTTTTTATTTTTTTACACTTGCAAATTACACATTTATACCTATATTTGCACCCGCAAGCACGATAATATATCGGTTTACGAAATGGCCTTGTGGCGCAACTGAATAGCGCACTTGATTACGGCTCAAGAGGTTACTGGTTTGAATCCAGTCAAGGTCACAAAACCCCAACAAACGTTGGGGTTTTTTTATGGTTATACCTCAGTATTCTTACTACATTTTCATTAGTACTACCCATTTTAAAAAGTAAACCAAGAAATAAATACGATTCCTTTTTCAAAAGATAGAGCTGCAATCCAAACATATAAATAATAATTTTACAGCATAAATATATAAAACTATGTTATTTCTAATCTTAAGTATTATTTGCAGTGTAACCGTGGGCGTGATATTTAAAGTCGCTCGTAAATATTCCATCAGCTTCACTCAAGTTGTAGCCTGGAATTACGTGTTTGCATGTATCCTTTGTTTTGTGTCATTCAAACCTGACTTGAACACCATTGACTCAACAGCACCTTGGTCGCTTTATGTAACCATTGGGGTTTTATTACCTTCTATATTCCTCTTTTTGGTTGAATCCATTAAACACATGGGAATTGTCAAAACCGACGCTGCCCAAAGACTCTCTTTATTTATACCTATACTTGCATCTTGGCTACTATTTAAAGAAGAATTCAGCATACTGAAAATTTCGGCTTTTGTAGTAGCAGTACCAGCACTATTGCTTATTCTCACTAAAAACACCGAAAACACTAAAAACAAATGGGGATATCCAGCAATCGTTTTGATTGGTTTTGGGATGATTGACATTCTATTTAAACAAATTGCCACTTACACCAGTTTGCCTTATACAAGTTCATTATTTGTGATTTTGGGAATTGCAATGTCTATAATGATTACTGTAGTTTCCTGTGAAGTAGTTTTAAAAAAAGTAAAAATAAATATAAATAACATTCTTATAGGTGGATTAGTTGGTTTTTTCAACTTTGGAAATATTCTTTTCTACCTCAAAGCACATCAAGAATTTTCAGAAAGTCCTTCAACTGTTTTTGCTGGTATGAACATGGGTGTGATTATTATAGGTAGTCTTGTAGGTGTTTTAATTTTCAAAGAGAAACTGAGCAAAATGAATTTTATAGGATTGATTTTGGCTTTAATAGCCATTGTTTTAATCGTGATTTCACAACAATAAAATAAGGCAGTAAATCCCATTCATCAAACTTCTTACAGTATGATGCATAACTATCAAAAAGTTATAAAGTCTACCTATTTATTATGCTTTTACAGTTCAAAACTTCTTTTTATTTATAACTAAAACGCGAAAAAAAACCGTCACGTTTTTTAAACGAGACGGTTATTAAAAAAAAATCTTAATATTTTTTATATTTTCACACCATTCAACTTACTGTTTTTACGGCTAAAGCTAAAATAGATTACCAAACCAATTAAAAGCCATACACCAAAATAAATCCAGTTCCAAACGCTAAGTTCTGCCATCATATACAAACAACATATCAAACCTAACAAAGGAATAAGTGATAAGTTAGATTTAAAAGACCAAACCGTTAATCCTAGTAAAACAATAAGGAAAATCCACATTGGAATTTTATGTTTAAACAAACTAAAACCACTTTCGTATTTCACAGTGTCAGCAATTGGTAAACCTGCTATAATATTAGAATATTTAGTTTCATCTTGTTGGTATTGACTCAACAAAAGCTCTAAATCCGGTGTTTCAGTGGTACTATTTTTAGCATCAACAGAAACCAAATAATCGTATACTTTTTGAGATTCATCTTTATTAAGAGATGTTATAATATCTGCCGAATTATTAATTTGGGTTTCATTAGTAATAAAATCCATAGTTGCTTTTTTATTATATCCAAAAGCAAATACCAATCCGATAAGAAGTAAAACAGGCATAATATATTTTGAATTTACATACGGAGTTTTAAACTTTCCCCTTGGGATATCAGTCTTGTTTTGCAAAACTAAAACTCCAGCACAAACCAAAACAAAAGCAAATAAAGTACCAATACTACACAAATCTGTAACCAATGTTAAGTTCAAAAATAAAGCTGGAACTGCTACCACAAAACCAGTAACAATAGTTGCGAAAGAAGGTGTTTTGAATTTTGGATGCACTTTTGAGAAACGTTTTGGTAACAATCCATCACGACTCATGCTCATCCAAATACGCGGTTGTCCCATTTGAAAAACTAACAAAACACTAGCCATAGCCACAACTGCACTAACCGCAATAATGCCCGACATCCATTTAAGGTCTAATTTTTCAAAAACAAAAGCTAATGGATCACCTACATTTAATTGGTCATAACTAACCATTCCTGTTAATACTAATGCTATTGCAATGTATAAAATGGTACATATAATAATGGCCCACATCATTCCTTTTGGCAAATCACGTTGTGGGTCTTTACATTCTTCAGCAGTTGTTGAAATTGCATCAAATCCTATATAAGCAAAAAATACTGCAGAAACTCCTTTCAAAACTCCTGTAACACCATTAGGTGCAAATGGATCCCAATTAGCAGTATCTACGTAAAAAACACCTACAGCAATTACTAAAAGAACGATACATAATTTGACAACCACCATGATATTACTCGCATTTCGAGATTCCTTCATCCCGCGATAAATCAATGCGGTAATCAAAACTATGATTAATAATGCCGGAAGATCAGCAACAAAATGAAACGAACCTATAACTGGTGCTGTTGTCCATGCGGTATAAGCATCCTGTAATGCAGGACTCAAATTGGCAAACTCTTTTCCGCTTTGCATAAGTGCTGTAGCATCATCAAAACCTCTGGAAGCAGACAAGAAATCCATCTGGACCCATTGAGGCAAATGAAGACCTCCACTTGCTAGTAAACTTGTAAAATAATCACTCCAAGATATAGCAACGGTTATATTCCCTACAGAATATTCCATTATTAATGCCCAACCAATTATCCAAGCTATAATTTCACCAAAAGCAACATAGGAATACGTATAAGCACTTCCAGAAACAGGAACCATCGAGGCAAACTCTGCATAAGCAAAAGCAGCAAAACTACATGCTATAGCGGTAAATAAGAATAAAAAGATAACTGCAGGACCTCCATCGGCACTTGCTTTTCCAATAGTACTAAAAATACCTGCTCCAACAATAGCAGCAATTCCAAAAGCAGTTAAATCTCTTGCAGTTAAATGCTTACCTAAAGCATTATGTCCATCAGTATTATTTTTTTCTACTTGTTTTAAAATATCTTGTACTGTCTTTTTTCTGAATAAACCATTTAATGCCATATTGTAAATTTTATCATTAAAAATTAATATACTGTAAATTTTATGTTTTTTTGTTAGATATTGTGCAAATAATCTTCAAAAATCAAAAGTATAAAACAAATCGAATTAAAGCCGTTTCTACAACTATTTTTTTTTATTATTTTTTAATACATCAAAAATGATTTATTTTTTAATTATAAAAGTCAAATAAAACTATTTTTGACATTAAAAAAGAAAATCAATTTTAAACGAAAAGTAAATTTCAGTACTGCTTAAAACTATTTTGTTTTGCTATCTATTTCAAACAACTTCTTAAAATG
Source organism: Flavobacterium glaciei (assembly GCF_003350545.1). Taxonomy (GTDB): domain Bacteria; phylum Bacteroidota; class Bacteroidia; order Flavobacteriales; family Flavobacteriaceae; genus Flavobacterium; species Flavobacterium glaciei. Next base: position 16,609 of record NZ_QQBA01000006.1, on the reverse strand, counting down.
GTCACCGGATGTAATGCTTTTCTGGTCGTGCCATCAAAAATCTGGTGACGACAACTGGTTCCTGCTGCTGCAATAGCCGTTGTAGGTTCAGTTGCTCTAATTTTTGGAAACAAAGTGTCTTCTCCCATTTGCATGCTGATTTCATAATGTTCTTTTTCATATCCAAAAGAACCTGCCATTCCACAACAGCCCGAATTATAAATGGTAACTGAACTATTTTTCGGCACATTCAACATCGCAAAAGTTGGCTCCATCGAACTTAATGACTTCTGGTGGCAATGCCCGTGTATTTTTATTATTTTCTCCTCTTCAGTAAATTGTTCCGCATGAATTTTACCTTTTGTAATCTCATTTTTGAAAAACTCTTCAATCGTAAATACGTTTTTGGCTAATTTTTCAGCTCCTTCTTTATCATCTGCTAATCGAATATATTCGTCTCTAAAGGTCAATATCGCCGAAGGTTCTATTCCTATCAAAGGGAATTCTGCCGTAATATAATCCGAAAAAACAGCCACATTTGTATTCGCAATCGCTTTTGCTTCTTCGAGAAATCCTTTAGAAATAAAAGCTCTTCCACTTTCTTCATGATCCACCAGAATCACCTCGTATCCGAGTGTTGTTAGTAACTCGTACGCATCAATTCCTATTGAAACATCATAATAATTAGTGAATTCATCACAAAACAAACACACTTTTCCGTTGACAAAAGAATCACTTGGCGCCTGATTCCAATTTTTTTCGTACCATTTCCTGAATGTCTTTGGAGCCAAAAGCGGTACTTCTCTTTTGGGAGCAATACCCATACTTTTTTTTACCAAAGGCAAGTTTGCCATAAAATTTGTAAACTTCGGAGTGATGCTTCCCAGACCATTCAGTTTAGCATTAAAAGCAAATATTTTATTGCGCCATGAAAATCCATTTGCTTTTTGGTATTGGTACAAAAACTCCGATTTCAAAGCCGCAACATCCACATTACTGGGGCATTCACTGGCGCAAGCTTTACAACTCACACACAATTCAAATACATTATATAATTCTTCGTGGTCGAACTTATTGTCTTTTTCTGAATGTGTCAGATATTCTCTCAGCGCATTGGCTCTGGCACGCGTCGTGTCTTTTTCATTTCGGGTAGCGCGGTAACTTGGACACAAAGTCCCACCAGCCGAAGGTAATTTTCTACAATCACCGGAGCCATTGCATTTTTCCGCGGCACGCAAAATTCCCATACTATCTGAGAAATCCTGAATGGTTTGCACATCAGGTTCCACTCTGCCCGCTTCTACCCTAAGGTTTTCATCCATTTTGAAAGCGTTTACAATTTTCCCCACGTTCAAGACGGTATTCGGGTCAAAAGCATGTTTGATTCTTTTCAACAATTCATAATTCTGCTCTCCAATCATAAATGGCAAAAACTCACCACGCACAATTCCGTCTCCGTGCTCCCCGCTCAAGGATCCTCTATATTTTTTGACTAGAATAGCCACTTCGGTTGCGATGTTTCTAAATTGATGCAGTCCTTCTATAGTTTTTAAATTTAAAACCGGACGCAAATGCAATTCTCCTGCTCCGGCATGTGCATAATAAATAGCGCTTTGACCATGACGCTCCATCATAGCGGAGAATTCTGCAATATAATTGGGTAAATCACTCAACTCAACAGCGGTATCTTCAATAGAATCGGCGGCTTTATTATCTCCAACAATACTTCCTAAAAGTCCAAGTCCTGCTTTTCGTAATTCATTTATTTTATCAATATCAGATCCATATATTTTTGGCAAAGCATACCCAAAATTGTTTCTTTCTAAATCAGCGATTAAATCATTAGCTTGTCTTTCGCCATCTTCCATACTTATATGTGAAGCTACTTCGAGCATAATAACCGCTTTTGGTTCCCCTTGAATAAAAAATCTGTTTTTAGCTTGTTCTCGGTTGGTTTGGGTACAATCTAATATTGTGTCATCCATCATTTCACAAGTATACAAATGATGTTTCATCGCGGTAACCACAGCTTCTAAACTTTCTTTAATGGTATGGAAATGGGCCACGACCATCACATTATTTGTTGGTGGCAGGTCGTCGACTTTCAACGTGATTTCAGTGGTAAAAGCCAGTGTACCTTCGCTTCCGCAAAGAAGCTTCCCTAAATTTATCGTATTTTCTGTACCTCCAAAAAGTTCTGATTTCAATAATAAATCAATCGCGTATCCCGTATTTCGTCTGTGAATTTCAGGTTTTGGAAATTCCTTAATAATCTCTTGTTGGTTTTCTGTATTCGAAAGTTCCTCATAAATCGTTTTGTAAATAGAACTTTCGAGTGTGTTTCCTTTTGTTTTCTCAATGAATTCGGCTGAAGTTATTTCATTAAATACTGCCGAAGTCCCATCACTCATAATGGCTTTAATTTCCACGATTTTATCTCGGGTAACACCATACCGAATTGATGTAGTTCCCGATGAATTATTACCTACCATCCCTCCTATCATACAGCGATTTGAGGTTGAAGTATTGGGGCCAAAAAACAATCCGTGAGGTTTTAGATACAAATTCAGTTCATCCCGAATTACTCCTGGCTGAACGGTAACTATTTTTTTTTCAGAATCAAAAGAGACAATCTTGTTAAAATGTTTCGAAACATCCACAATTATTCCGTTACCTACTGTTTGACCAGCCAGTGAAGTTCCAGCGGTTCTAGGTGTAATTGAAATCTTATTTTTTGCTGCAAAGCGAATAATTTTGACAATATCGTCCTCTGATTTTGGAACTGCTACAGCAACTGGCATAATCCGATACGCCGAAGCATCCGTAGAATACAATGTCTTGTGGAGAGCATCATAAAAAAGTGTTCCTTCTAACGACTGAGATAATTCTTGTAATTGCGGCGTAATTGACATGTAGTGGAGAAAATTGCTGTTATTTTCACAAATATAAATATATAGCGGTTTATACCTTAAAAACTGATAAGAAAAATTTAAAACCTTTCATAACTGATAAGAAAGTATTCTTTATTCTCATTCTAAAAAAAGTGGCAAAGAAATTGAACTAGTAAAATAAGTCAAATTTTAAAACCTTTTTAAATGGTAAATTTCACTAAAAAAACTATTTTTGAACACTTTATAAACGATACTCTGATGAAAAATTTCAAGCGCACCCTTTTGCTTACTACGTTCCTCTTACTTTCATTTTGGAATAGTAACGCACAAGCATTGGCTACAAATCCAAAAAATGAATTTAGAGCCGTTTGGATTGCTACCGTGGTAAATATTGACTGGCCTAAAATGAATACTGATGATGTTGCCAAACAAAAAGCGGATTATATTGAAATTTTAGAAACCTACAAAAAACTAAATTATAATGCTGTAATTGTTCAGATTCGAAGTGTTGGAGATGCTTTTTACCCTACAGAATTAGCGCCTTGGTCTCGTTTTTTGACCGGTAAAGAAGGACAAGCTCCTAAACCTTATTATGATACATTAGCCTGGATGATTGCTGAAACTCACTCCAGAGGATTTGAGTTTCACGCTTGGATGAATCCGTATAGAGCTACAATGGATTATAATACATCTATTTTGAGCCCAAATCATGATTTTTTCAAACACCCAGATTGGATGATTAAATATGGTGGAAAATATTATTACAACCCAGCATTACCCGAAGTACAAAATCATTTATTATCTATTGTAGAGGAAGTTGTTGAAAAATACGATATCGATGCCATACATTTTGATGATTATTTTTATCCGTACAGAATAAAAGGAGAACTATTTAATGATACTGCTTCGTATAAAAAATATGGAAATGGACTAAGTATCGAAGATTGGAGGCGTTCGAATGTGAATAATTTTGTACGTTGTGTTTCCCTTTCGATAAAAAACATCAAACCTTGGGTGCAATTTGGCATCAGTCCATTCGGAGTATGGAGAAACAAATCAGTAGATCCTAGAGGTTCTGAAACCGAAGCGGGACAAACAAATTATGATGATTTATTCGCTGATCCTTTAGCTTGGATGGAAAACAAATGGATTGATTACCTAGTTCCGCAACTGTATTGGAGTATGGATCATCGAAAAGCTTCTTATTCAAAACTATTGCGTTGGTGGTCTGAAAACTCAACAAATACCGCAATTTACATTGGAAACGGAACCTATAAAATCAATGCAGATTCTGATAAAAGATGGAATAATCCACAAGAAATACCAAATCAAATAGATATTACCAGATCTTATAAAAATATTCAGGGAAATGCTTTTTTTAGTGCCAAATCATTTTTGAACAAAAACCAAACTGTGACTAAATTATTAGCTGAAAATCAATACAAATATCCTGCTCTTCCTACAGTAGTTCCCGGATCTATAAAAAAGATGGTGATTGTTCCTAAAGCAAAAAACATTTTTATAGATCCAAACGCGTTACGATTTAATGTCACCTATCCGATGTACAGTAAAGTACGTTATGTTATGGTTTATGGGGTAAAATCTAATTCAGTAATTAATGTAAATGATCCAAGTCAAATTATTGACAAAATTGCGTTTAAAGATGATAATGATACCGTAGAAGTGGTGATTCCATCCTATAAATTAGACAAAAGTACAACCTGCGCAATTACCTTTATTGATTTTTATGGTAATGAAAGTGACCCAACTTTAGTAAACATTCCGTTATAAAATTAAATCGAATATAATACGCTAGAAATGAAAATAGACAATAGACCTTGGTATTGGATTCCTGTTTTAAACTTTGCTTCCGGTTTGCCTTATGCCATCATTATTTCGGTATCGGTAATCATGTATAAAAACCTCGGAATCAACAATGAAGACATCGGAATTTATACCAGTTTACTCTATTTGCCTTGGGTTATCAAACCTTTGTGGAGTCCGTTTATTGATCTCTATTCTACTAAAAGAAAATGGTTTTTGAGCATGCAATTGTTAATTTCTCTTGCTTTTTTAATTGTAGGCTTAACGATTCCTTTAAGTAATTTTTTTGTTATCAGCTTGGCCGTTTTCTGGGTTGCTGCATTTGCATCGGCTTCTAATGATGTGGCTAGTGATGGTTTTTACTTGTTAGCTTTAGAAAAAGACCAACAATCTTTTTTCCTTGGAATTCGAAGCACTTTTTATAGACTTTCGATGTTAACTGGAAATGGTTTAATGGTATTTATTGCTGGTTATTTAGAACAAGAATATGGTGATAAGCAAAAAGCTTGGTCCTACACAATGATAATTGTGGGTTTAATTATGACCATAATTACGATTTACAATTATTTTTCTACACCAAAAACAGAATCAAAAATCGTAGAATCATATACAGAAACAGTTTCTAATAAAAGCTTTACTGTTGTTTTCGCTACTTTTTTTCAAAAGAAACAAATTGGTTTAGTATTGGCTTTTATTTTATTATTTAGATTAGGAGAATCGCAACTACTAAAAATGCTGACTCCATTTTTGATTGATCCTGTAACTGCAGGCGGAATGGGTTTAACCACACAAGATGTGGGCGTGATTTATGGAACTTTTGGCGTTATTGCTCTTACTGTTGGCGGTATTTTAGGCGGCATTGCCATTTCAAGAGATGGACTCGGAAAATGGATGTTACCCATGATTTTGGCTATGCACATACCAATAATTGGGTTCATATTATTGTCACATTTCCATCCCGGTTCTGTTTTGTATGTATATGCAACGGTAATCGCAGAACAATTCGGTTACGGATTTGGTTTTGCCGCTTTCATGATGTATTTAATCTATGTCGCTGATGGTGAATCAAAAACGTCCCACTACTCTATCGCAACCGGATTTATGGCCTTAGGAATGATGCTTCCAGGAATGGTTAGCGGTTATATCCAGGAATATTTAGGATATGGAAATTTCTTTATTTGGGTGTTTTTAGCAACGATTCCTGGAGTAATTTTATCCCGATTTTTGATTTTCCCAGCCGATTTTGGAAAGAAGACAACCTAAAATAATTATCAAAGATTAATGCGAAAATTTAACCGCAGATTCGCAAATTATTTTAAAAAACTTATAATCTGTGAATCTGCGGTTAAAAGTATTCCAAGCTTTATCTGATATTAGTAAACTAACAAAATGACATTAGAACAAAAAATAGGTCAATTTTTCTTTCCTGCCGTTTTTATCAATGATACAGAGGAAAACATTCAGGCAACTGAGCGATTGATTAGAGATTACAATATAGGCGGATTGACTTTTTTTCATAGTAGAGCAAGCGCTGCAACGAATTATGAAACCAAAAAAAAAATAGTCCTGAATGATGACAGTTTTCAGCGTTTAAAAGAACTCATCATCAGGTATCAAAATTGTGCTACAACTCCTTTATTAATGAGTATTGATGCCGAATGGGGTTTGGCCATGCGCGTCGAAAAAACACCGCAATATCCCTATGCCATAACCCTTGGCGCATTGCCGAACAATCAAAAAAAATTGGTTTACGAAGTTGGGAAACAAATAGGATTAGACTTAAAATCCGCTGGGATCCATTATAATTTGTCACCACTGGCAGACATCAATAACAATCCAAATAATCCTGTTATTGGGTACCGTTCTTTTGGTCAAAACAAAGAAAAAGTAGCTGATTTTGCGTTGGAATATCTCAAAGGAATGAATGATGTTGGGATTTTAGGATGCCTCAAACATTTTCCTGGTCACGGAAATACCAATGTAGATTCGCATTTAGGTTTACCGATTTTAAAAGAAACTCTCGAAGAATTATTAGCCAATGAATTAGTTCCATTTATAAAAGGAATCGAGAATAATGTCGATTCAATTATGATAGGTCATTTAGCCGTTCCCGCTTTGAATGATGGAAAAGAAACTTCGGCAACCTTATCAAAATCTGTGATTGAAACACTTTTGCGAAAGCAACTAGGATACGATGGATTAGTGATTTCGGATGCATTGAATATGCACAGCGTATCTAAATTATACGATCAAAAAGGACAACTGGAATGGGAAGCCTTTAATGCAGGAAATGATGTGTTATGCTTTACCGAAAATGTTCCAGAAGGAATCCAGGAAATCCTAAAAAATGCAACTCCGGAGCGAATTGAAGCTAGTTTTCAACGCATCTGGAAATGCAAAGAAAAAGCAGGAATTTTAGATGGAAAACTAAGTTTACCAGACCTCTCCAAAAGTGAATTTGATTTTGAAACTACTTCAAAATTAAACTTAAAAATTGCACAAAATTCGATTACAAAAATTAAAGACGGAAACAATTCCAAAACTGTTTTTGATGCCAATAAAAGCAATACACTCGCAAAAATAAGCCTTTATAAAAACACAGATAATCCATTTTTCAAAGGTTTAGCTGCTGATTTATCTTCACCAGAATTTAATTATGAAACTGGCGGCGCAACCGTTTTGAATGAATTAGAAAAAGAACTGAGTACATTTGACACACTAGTCATATCCTTATTTGTTCCAAAGGCAAAACCTTTAAACAATTTTGACATTGAAGATTCTGTACTTCAATTTTTAGGCAAGGTATTCACCACTAAAAAATGTATACTTTATGTTTTTGGGAATCCTTATGCCCTTCAAGTAATACCCAATCTGAAACATGCATTGGGCATTATAGAAATGTATCAGGATTTTACAGAATTTCAGGCAACCGCTGCGATACAACTTTTAGAAAATTCAGAATGTAAAGGAGCTCTTCCTGTTGAGATTAACTTCTTGTAAATAATAGATTCAATCTTAAATAAATTTTATCATAGTAATTGCCTATTTTGAGATAAGTATTTATAATCAAAATTTAATGAATTTACTTAAAGTATGACTACTTTTGCACCATCAAAAAAAAACAACTAAAAAGTAAATAAAAATGTCATTAGTAGGTAAAAAATTTCCAAGTATTGCAGTAGACGCTATCTCTGAAATGGGTGATAATTTAAAAATCAACATTTTCGATGAAGCTGTAAATAACAACAAAAAAGTACTTTTATTTTGGTACCCAAAAGATTTTACATTCGTTTGCCCAACTGAGTTACATGCTTTTCAAGCTGCATTACCAGAATTCGAAAAAAGAAATACAATAGTTATAGGTGCTTCTTGTGATACTAACGAAGTGCACTTTGCATGGTTAAATACTCCTAAAAATAACGGTGGAATTGAAGGTGTTACTTACCCAATTCTTGCTGATACTAACAGGAACTTATCTAATATCTTAGGAATTCTTGATATCGATTCAACTGAATATTCTGAAGAAACAGATTCTGTGATTGTTGAGGGTTCTAATGTAACTTTTAGAGCTACTTACCTTATCGATGAAACTGGAAAAATTTTCCACGAAAGTGTAAACGATATGCCACTTGGTCGTAATGTAAACGAATACTTACGTATGGTTGATGCTTACACACACATCCAAGAAAAAGGCGAAGTTTGTCCTGCAAACTGGGAAGCTGGAAAAGAAGCAATGAGCGCTGACAGAATAAGCACTGCTGAATATTTAAGTTTAAACTAATTCACTAACAATATCAATTGCAATACCAAAGTTCAATTCAAAATATTGATTATTGTTATTGCAATTGCATTTTTAAATTTAAAAAATATGTTAATCGAATTAACCGAAGATACGTTACAGGATTTAATTGCAAAAGACGAAAAAGTAGTCGTTCAATTTTCGGCATCATGGTGCGGAAATTGCCGAATTATGAAGCCAAAATTCAAAAAATTAGCTTCAGAAAACGAATCAATTACTTTTGCACTTGTTGATGCTGAAAATTTTCCAGAATCCAGAAAATTAGCGAATGTTAGTAATTTACCAACTTTTGCCACATTTGTAAATGGTAAATTAGTTAATGAAACTCAAACCAATAAACAAGAAGTACTAATTGATTTAGTAAATGAAATTGTTTAGTTAGATCACCAGACTAGCTTAGATTTTTTTGACTTTTAGATAACAGATTCCTCGAATCTTTTACTCTAATACCTAAAGAATTTAAGAAGTCTAAAAATTCTAAATAACTAAAAATCTAAGAAGTCTAAATATGAAATTACCTGTAATTAAGCATTTAACGCAGTTTATAGAGGAGAATGATGAAGATTACATCATAGAAACAATCGAAGTACTAGAAGCTATGACTGAAATTTCATCATTAAAAGATGAAGAATTAGATGTTATAGGTGAATTAATTTCTAACATGTACGGCGCATTAGAAGTAAACAAATTAGTAAAAACCGGAACTGATAAAAAAGAAGCTTTAAACAGTTTCATGAAACGTGTTTTAGGTTCTATCGATAAATAAAAGAATTGTTTATTTAATTCTTCTTAAACGCACTCCGCAACGAGTGCGTTTTTTTATTGATTAAAATCAAAACCCAAAAGAAATTTACAGTTAATCATTTGAGTAAAATGGTAAACTTTAAACCACAATTTGAAGACAAATTCTTAAATAATTTTCATACTTTTGAACCTCACAAAAAAAACAAACATCATGGCTTCAATAACATTAGGAGGAAATCCGATTCACACTTCAGGAGAATTACCAAAAGTAGGTTCAAAAATAGCTGATTTTAAATTAGTTAAAACAGATCTTTCTGTAGCTTCATTAAATGATTTTGCTGGTAAAAAATTAGTTTTAAATATTTTTCCAAGTATTGACACTGGAACGTGCGCAGCATCTGTTCGCAAATTTAACGAAAGTGCAAGTGCTTTAGAAAATACAACCGTTTTGTGTGTTTCAAGAGATTTACCTTTTGCACAAAAACGTTTTTGTGGAGCTGAAGGTCTAGAAAATGTTGTCAATTTATCTGATTTTCCTGAAGGAAGTTTTGGTAAAGCAAATGGTTTAGAAATTACTGACGGACCATTAGCGGGTTTACATTCAAGAGTTATTATTGTTCTTGATGAAAACGGAACAATCCTTCATACAGAACAAGTTGCTGAAATTGCAGACGAACCAAACTACGAAGCTGCATTAGCGGTGCTTTAATCATATCTTGATGGAGTTTCAAAAAGATAATACTTTCATTACCGGAAGATTAAAAAGTGTTTCTTACGCTTTTAAGGGTGCCGTAAAATTAATAACTACAGAACACAGCATTATGGTACAATTTTCAATAGGAATATTGATTACCATTGCTGGTTTTTATTTTGGCATATCTAAAACTGAGTGGCTTTTTCAAACAATAGCCATTGGTTTGGTTATGAGTATTGAAGGTGTAAATACAGCAATTGAAAAAGTTGCTGATTTTATCCATCCTAATTATCATGAAAGAATTGGATTCATTAAAGATATTGCCGCAGGAGCAGTATTTTTTGCCGCTTTAACAGCAATAGCAATCGGTTTAATCATATATATCCCAATATTACTCTAGATAATAGTATCATCAAGAATGGCAAAAATAAAAAAAACAGCACCTCTAGATAAAAAAAACGACGCTAAAGCTGAGGGAAATAATCAATTAAAAATGACCAAACAACATAAAATTGTATTTGGTTTTCTTTTAGTATTGTTCTCAGCAGCTTTATTATTTGCGTTTATTTCCTTTTTCATTTATGGACAACAAGACCAAAGCGCTGTTAGTGAATTAAGTAACCGATCTGAATCAGTTCATAATTGGTTGGGGAAATTTGGTGCGTTTTTAGCTGATTTACTAATCTATAAAGGTTTTGGAATTGCTGCATTTATATTCGTACGCTTATTTTTCCTTAGCGGAATATATATGGTTATTGGTATTTCTTTGGGAAAACTAAAAAACATTTGGTTTTGGGATTTATTCGTGATTATTATCTTATCCATTTTATTTGGATTCTTTGCGACTTCTGCACCGGAATTAGGTGGGACAGTGGGTTTTGAAATGAATTTATTTCTACAAGACTACATTGGAAAAACAGGCACATTATTGACTTTGATATTTGGACTAATTATTTATATCATTTTCAAAATTAAACTTTCACCGGAAAGTATTCAGTCGTTTTTTGATACTACCAAAAAAGAAACGAAAACTGCTCCAATTACCAATCCGTTAAATAATGGAAAAAGTGGTTATAATCTGGAAGAATTTGCTGTTGTTGAAGACGAACTGGACGATATTCATTTAAAAACCAATGGAACGCAATTCGAAATTAACAAAGAAGCGTTGAAACCTACTATCAGTAATTCATCAGAAATCAATAGAGAGCCAGTTGCAAAACCGCTTGCTATGCAAGTAACACCTGTTGTAACTCCAGAAGTTATTGCGAATGCTGATGAATCGTTTGTAATAGAAACCGCTCCTGAAGAAGATATTATCGAAGAAAATCTAGCATCAAGATTGGTTGCTGATTTTGGATTATTCGATCCAACTTTGGATTTATCCAATTACAAATTTCCCACTATTGATTTATTAAAAGAGTATTCAACAGGAGGAATAACTATAAACCAAGAAGAGTTAGAAGAAAATAAAAACCGAATTGTAGACACCCTTCGCAATTACAAAATAGAAATAGCACAAATAAAAGCGACCGTTGGACCATCGGTAACATTATACGAAATTGTACCGGAAGCGGGAATTCGTATTTCTAAAATCAAGAGCTTAGAAGATGATATTGCTTTGTCACTTTCGGCATTAGGAATTCGTATCATCGCTCCTATTCCAGGAAAAGGAACCATAGGAATCGAGGTCCCAAATAAGAATCCAACTATGGTTTCGATGAAAAGTGTTATTGGCTCTGCCAAATTTCAAGAAGCTGAAATGGAATTGCCAATCGCTCTTGGAAAAACAATTTCGAACGAAACATTTGTGGTTGATTTAGCTAAAATGCCTCACTTATTGATGGCGGGAGCTACCGGACAAGGAAAATCAGTTGGTTTGAATGCTGTTCTGACTTCCCTTTTGTACAAAAAACATCCAGCTGAAGTTAAATTTGTTTTGGTTGACCCTAAGAAAGTCGAATTAACCCTTTTTAATAAAATTGAAAGACACTATTTAGCGAAACTTCCAGATATGGATGACGCTATTATTACAGACAATGCAAAAGTGGTCAATACTTTGAATTCGCTTTGTGTGGAAATGGATAACCGTTATTCGTTATTGAAAGACGCAATGGTGCGAAATATCAAAGAATACAACGATAAATTTAAGGCTCGAAAACTGAATCCTGAAAATGGTCACCGATTTTTACCATACATCGTTCTTGTTGTTGATGAGTTTGCCGATTTGATTATGACTGCAGGTAAAGAAGTTGAAGTCCCTATTGCAAGATTGGCACAATTAGCGCGAGCCATTGGAATACACCTAATTATAGCGACACAAAGACCATCTGTAAATGTAATTACTGGATTAATAAAAGCAAATTTCCCTGCGAGAATAGCGTTTAGAGTAACTTCAAAAATAGATTCAAGAACAATTCTCGATACTCAAGGTGCGGATCAATTGATTGGTCGTGGTGATATGCTTTACACTAACGGTAATGATGTCGTAAGGGTACAATGTGCATTTATCGATACCCCAGAAGTAGAGAAAATCACTGATTTTATTGGTTCCCAAAAAGCATATGCGACTGCTTATTTACTTCCAGAGTTCGTTGGAGAGGAAAGTGGCATTAATCTTGATATGGATATCTCAGAAAGAGATACTTTGTTTAGAGAAGCCGCAGAAATAATTGTTAATGCACAACAAGGTTCGGCTTCATTGTTACAAAGAAAACTAAAATTAGGCTACAACAGAGCTGGACGATTGATTGATCAACTCGAGGCAGCTGGAATCGTAGGCCCTTTTGAAGGAAGTAAAGCACGTAGTGTAAACATTCTAGATATGAGTTCTCTTGATCAATTTTTCAACAATGAACAAAATAATTAATACCATGAAATCACAAATTCAAGAATCTAAAAAAAACAATACAGAAAATATGGTCAAAAAATTTCTTTTAATAGTAGCATCAATATTTTTTAGTTTGTCAATACAAGCTCAAGACAAAAAAGCTAAAGAACTTTTAGATCAAGTTACCGCAAAAGTTAAAAGTTACAATTCTATTGTAATTGACTTCAAGTATTCGTTGAATAACGCTAAAGAAAACATCAATCAGGACAGTAAAGGAAATGTTACTATGAAAGGAAATCAATACGTTTTGAATTTCATGGGAGTGACTAAAATTTTTGATGGTAAAAAAACATACACTATTGTTCCAGAAGATGAGGAAATTACAATTTCTAAAATCAACGAAAAAGACGACAATGCAATTACTCCTTCAAAAATGCTAACCTTTTTCAATACGGGTTACAAATACAATATGGATATTTTACAGAACGTAAAAGGCCGAAAGATTCAGTACATAAAATTAGTTCCTACCAATTCAAAAGATCAGAGAAAAGAGGTATTATTAGGGATTGATATTCAAACTAAACACATCTATAACTTGATAGAAGTAGGTAAAAAAGGCACAAAAACAACATTAACGGTTAATTCTTTTAAAACCAACCAACCTTTGTCAAAAAATCAATTTACATTTGCGGAAAGTAAATATCCAAATTACTACATCAACAAATTAGATTAATCTATTAGGTGAAAATTCTTGACAAATACTTATTAAAAACATTCTTGACTACATTTGCTACGGTATTTGTAATCTTATTTTTTATTTTCATACTTCAAACTGTCTGGTTATTCATCTCTGAATTAGCAGGTAAAGATTTAGATTTACTGATGATTATCAAATTTTTGGCATTTTCTATGCCTAGAATTGTGCCATTAGTATTGCCCCTTTCTATATTATTGGCTTCCATTATGACTTTTGGTAATTTGGCTGAGAATTATGAATTTGCGGCAATGAAATCATCTGGTATTTCATTACAAAGAGCCATGAGAAGTTTGACTGTATTCATTATTTTATTGAGTATTGTTGCCTTTTTCTTTTCGAATAATGTTATTCCGTATGCTGAATACAAATTCATCAATTTCAGAAAGAACATTGCGCAGGTTAAACCAGCATTAGCTATCGCCGAAGGTCAGTTTAACGATGTTGGATTTTATAACATTAAGGTGAATAAAAAATCAGGTGAACAAGGAAGCATTCTTACAGGTGTTACTATTCACAAAAAATCTAAAATTGGCGATGGCAGTAAAACTGTAATTAAAGCAAAAAATGGAGAATTAATCAGCAGTGAGCAATCTAGTATTTTACAATTAGTCCTAAACGATGGATACTATTACGAGGATATTATACCTAAAAAATATGAAGATCGGAGTAAAATGCCTTTTGCTAAAAGTTCCTTTAAAAAACACATCATCAACATAGACTTATCAGAGTTAAATAAGACGGATGTTACGGATGAAAGTGTTGCGAATACTAACACAATGCTTAATATTAATGAATTAAATTACACTTTAGATTCATTAAACAAAAATATTAAAAATGATATTATTTCATTTTCTGAAAATAGTAACATACGAGTTGGTATTCCTTTGAATAAAAAACTCGAAAAATCAAAAAAAAGTAAACCGCTTCCTAAAGATATTTTATCATTATATACGTTAGAACAAAAATCGGAAATTTTAAAAATAGCAGTAAGTAATCATGCTAGCACAACCTACTCTATAGATTCTATTAAATCCGAATTAGACAATAAACAAAAGAATATCAACAAACATTTGTTGGCCTTTTATGATAAATTTGTAATTGTATTTGCTTGCTTTCTTATGTTTTTTATTGGAGCACCATTAGGAGCAATCATCAGAAAAGGTGGTTTGGGGCTTCCTATTGTTTTTGCAATTTTAATATTTATAACCTTTCACTTTATAAACACTTTTGGAAAAAGAATTGCTCAGGAAAATGGAATGAGTCCATTTATGGGAGCATGGTTATCCTCATTTATTCTAACTCCATTAGCAATATTATTAACATACAGAGCTACAAACGATATAGGATTAATAAATATGGACTCAATTTTAGCTCCATTCCAAAAAATAATTAAAAAAATATTACCATCACAAAATTAACAATAAAAATGGTTACAAATAACATACAACTCAACACAATAGAAGAGGCGATTGAAGATATTAGACAAGGAAAAGTAATCATTGTTGTTGACGATGAAGATCGTGAAAATGAAGGTGATTTTTTGGCTGCAGCCGAAAAAGTGACACCTGAAATGATTAATTTCATGGCTACACACGGTAGAGGATTAATTTGTGCACCACTGACAGAAAGCCGATGTAAAGAATTGGGATTGCATGTAATGGTAAGCAACAATACAGATCCTATGGAAACCGCTTTTACGGTTTCGGTAGATTTAAAAGGAAACGGAGTGACAACAGGAATATCAGCTGTAGATAGAGCAAAGACGATTTTATCATTGGTTGATTCTAAAACTAAACCACATGATTTAGCGCGTCCGGGTCATATATTTCCACTTATCGCAAAACAAGGTGGCGTATTACGTAGAACAGGGCACACAGAGGCTGCAATAGATTTCGCAAGATTAGCCGGATTTAAATCAGCAGGTGTGATTGTAGAAATTATGAACGAAGATGGTTCCATGGCGCGTTTACCACAATTAGTAGAAGTAGCTAAAAAATTCGATTTGAAATTAGTTTCTATTGAAGCGTTAGTGGCCTATAGAATGCAACACGATAGTTTGATTATTAAAAAAGAGGATTTTGACATTGAGACCCGTTTTGGTTCATTTAGACTACGTGCATACCAACAAACAACTAATAAACAAATACATATTGCTTTGACTAAAGGAACTTGGAATTTGGGAGAATCAATTTTAACTAGAATCAATTCTTCTCAAGTAAATAATGACTTGTTAGGCACATTGACCAATAACGCAGACCAACAATTGGATGACATGTTTCAGGTTATAAACGAAGCTGGAAAGGGTGCTGTTATTTTTATTAACCAAGATATGCAATCCGTAAATTTGTTGAACCGTATCGCTGAACTTAAATCACTACAAGCTCAAGGTGAAATGAAAGCTCCCAAAATTGTTATTGACAGTAAAGATTTTGGAATTGGCGCACAAATATTACATGACATCGACATTTCAAAAATCAGATTAGTTTCTAATACTGAAGGAACAAAACGAGTAGGAATGATTGGATATGGGTTAGAAATAACCGAATATGTAAAGTATTAAACCTATTCATTACTATTTTACAAAAATAAGTTTCTTCTAAAGTAAAGAAAATGAAACCTTTAAAAATTAGCTCTAAAAATAGATGCTTTTTTTCTAAAAATAGATTTGCATAACCAAAAAAGGTTCTTATATTTGCACTCGCAATCAGGTAATGAAAGCGACATACTGGAGAAATGGCAGAGCGGTCGAATGCGGCAGTCTTGAAAACTGTTGACTGTAACAGGTCCGGGGGTTCGAATCCCTCTTTCTCCGCCAGCTGGAAAGCAAATTAAACTAAAACCCTTTAAATCATACGATTTAGAGGGTTTTTTCGTTGGCAACATATAAAAATATTCATTAAATCTCAAAACTTAGATGTATTTTAAGGTATCGCTAAAAATCAATTGCAAAATTTGACATCAAAAAGTTTCACGACGCCATTTTGCAAGTTGGTTCTGTGGGATCAATCCTAAAACCTGTGGGGAAGCAAAAATTAAGCATAAATATTAGTTAGCCTAAAAAGGAAAAACGCAACGTTTCTAACGCCTCTAAATT
>NZ_QQBA01000005.1 GCF_003350545.1 Flavobacterium glaciei | reverse complement strand
TAAGTAGGTCGGCGAAAGAATCTTGCATTTGTATATAATTTGGAAATACAAATATCTAGATTTTAATATTTCCCCACAACTTTTAGACTTGATCCGTTCTGTGCCTTTAAGTGTATTTGAATCTTATATGGATGAATGGGCTAATCAACAAATTAATTAATCATTTAGCATTAGATGCTTTTGAAAAAGAAAGGATATCCAAAACCCATTTTTATTTTATATTTTTACTAAAACAAGAACACAGTCATTAACGAAACAAACCAATAAATGAAAAATATATTGGATTCAATTATGTTTTGCCTGACAATTAACAACCAACCCTACTAAAATTAACACTATGAAGAAACTTTCAATCGTACTATTATTTTTGATACAATTACAATTCTCAATTGCTCAAAATGGAAAAGAAGCTGTTGATATTACAGATATGTTGAAAATTAAAACTGTAAGTAACATAACACTTACAAAGGATGGAAAACGAGCTGCTTTTACAGTGACTTCTATTGAACCCGATGAAAATAATAAATTAGATTACAAATATCGAACACAGATTTATACTACTACAATTTTAAACAATGCTGCACCAGTACAACTTACTACCAATAAAGATGGAGCTACACGACCTGCATGGAGCCCTGACGGCAAAAAAATTGCTTTTAATCGTTCTGTAGATGACAAAATGCAAATTTTTATATTATCGATGGAAGGTGGCGAACCCATACAATTGACGAAACACAAATACGGTGCTACTAATCCAAAGTGGTCGCCAGATGGAAAAAAAATACTTTTTTCATCAAGTATTCCACTAAAAGAGTTGCTTCAAGATTCTATTTTAAACAAATCAAAAACAATTCCTACTTGGAAAATGGAAAAGCCTGGTTTTGATAAAAATGAACATTTACTTCCATATAAAGAGAAACCAAATCCTAATGGAAGTTTATCAGAAATCAGAGCCTATTTAGATAAAAATGCTACAGACAAAAAAGCAATTGTCTTAAACAAATTAAACTTCCAAAGTGAATCGAATATTTCTTCAGATATGAATTTTAATCACTTCTTTGAAATAAATGTTTCCAAAGATGCTGAACCACGATTACTTACTAAAGGATTTTATAGTTTTAGTAGTGCTGACTATACACCAGATGGGAAACAAATAATTTTTTCCGGAGATGTAGACACTGTAGAAAATGCGGATCGATCATTAGAAAGTGAGATTTTTACAGCTGATACCAATGGCGAAAATTTTAAAATGATTTTAGGCGAAAACGGAAAAAGATACAACAGTGCTACTATATCTCCAACAGGAAAATGGCTGGCTTTCTTGTCCAGTAATACCTCTTTTATAAGTGTCCCTTCCTTGTCAATAATGCCCATGAATGGTAGCGAGAAAGATATTATAACCATCCCGTTTGATAGAAATAAATCGAATCTAACCTGGAGTAATGATGACAAATATTTATACTTTACTTCTCAAATGAACGGTGGGAATGTATTGCACAGAATTAACCGATTAACAAAAAAAATAGATGTTTTATCCAGTGTTGATTCTGGTATTTCAAGTTTTGATATCGTAAATAACACTATTGTATTTTCTAAAACTCAGGTATCAAATCCTTCTGAATTATATTTTGCTGATGCCAATTTAAAAAATGAATATAAAATAAGTGAATTTAATGATTGGGTTACAAATAAAAAATTATCTTTTCCTGAAAAGAAAACATTTGTTAACGATTTAGGAATGACTGTAGAATATTGGATCATGAAACCATCAAACTACATACAAGGAGAAAAATATCCGTTACTGTTAGAAATTCATGGTGGACCATCTGCAATGTGGGGTCCAGGTGAAGAAAGTATGTGGCACGAATACCAATATTTTTGTAGTAAAGGTTATGGCGTCGTTTATAGTAATCCAAGAGGTTCCGGCGGATATGGTTTAGATTTTTTAAGAGGTAATGTTAATGATTGGGGCAAAGGTCCTGCAAGTGATGTATTAACTGCATTAGATAAAACCGTTGAAGAAGGTTGGGCAGACAAATCTAAGTTGCTTATTACAGGAGGTTCTTATGCAGGTTATCTGACAGCTTGGATCATCAGTCATGATAATCGTTTCAAAGCGGCTTGTGCACAACGTGGCGTTTATGATCTTAACACTTTTTTTGGTGAAGGAAATGCATGGAGATTAGTTCCAAATTATTTTGGAGGATATCCTTGGGAGCCAAAAGTAAAGGAAATTTTAACTCGTGAATCACCCATAAATTATGTCCAAAATATCACAACACCATTTATTATTTTTCATGGTGGCAACGATCGTCGTACCGGTTTTATTCAGGCAGAAATGATGTTTCGCAGTCTAAAAGTTTTAGATCGTCCAGTGGAATTTGTAGTACATCCGGGAGCAACACATGAAATCACTAGAAATGGTGACAATCGCCAACGAATGGATCAAATGTTACGAACTTATGAATTTTTTGAAAGATCGATTGAAAAAAAGTAAAGGAACTGATAACATACTTTAATCCTTTTGAATTTAAATTCTAAAAAAAAGCCCTGCACATTATAATATGTACAGGGCTTATATTTTAACTAGTAGCTACAACGTAGCCATATCTATCACAAAACGATAGCGCACATCTCCTTTTACCATTCGGTCATAAGCATCATTGATGTTTTTTATATCAATCATTTCTATTTCAGAAACAATACCATGCTCTGCGCAATAATCAAGCATTTCTTGTGTTTCAGGTAATCCACCAATTAATGAACCAGCAAGACTTCTTCGTCCGCCTATAAGACTAAAAGCGTGGATTTCATAAGGAGTTGGAGGCACTCCCACACAAATATGTACTCCGTTGACTCTTAATAAAGATAGGTACAAATTTAAATCATGCGGTGCAGAAACCGTATCCAAGATAAAATCAAAATATCCAGCAGCCGTTTTAAGTTGTTTGGCATCTTTAGTAACAATAAATTTATGCGCTCCTAATTTTTTAGCATCCGCTTCTTTTTCAGGAGAAGTACTTAAAACAGTAACCTCAGCACCAAAAGCAACCCCAAATTTAACTGCCATGTGTCCTAAGCCACCTAAACCCAAAACAGCCAGTTTATGCCCTTTTCCAACTTTCCAATGCTTTAAAGGAGAGTAAGTCGTAATTCCGGCACACAAAAGCGGCGCAACAGCAGCTAAATCTAATTTGTCAGAAACGTGCAACACAAAATCTTCGTGGACTACTATTGTATTCGAATATCCACCATATGTTGGCGTTTTTCCATCTTGTCCTAATGCATTATAAGTTCCAGTACTTCCGTTTGAACAAAATTGCTCTAAACCTTCCTTACAGTTTTCGCACGTTCTACAGGAATCTACCAGACATCCTGTCCCTGCTAAATCTCCTATCTTAAACTTTTTGACTTCGCTTCCTACTTTTATTACTTTCCCCACAATCTCGTGTCCTGGAACCATTGGAAAGATTGCTCCTCCCCAATCGTCTTTTATTTGATGAAGATCACTATGGCAAACGCCACAAAATTGAATGTCGAATTGCACATCATGCGGTCCTACTTCACGTCTCTCAAAATTCCATGGTGCTAAATCAGTTTTAGCATCTTGTACAGCGTATCCTTTTGTTGGTATCATAATTATTAATTTTTATTAAAATTATGGAATTTATCTCAGTAAGAGGTTATATCATTATAAAGGTTTTTTACATAATTTACCAATGCCATCGCTGTAAAAGAAAAGTAACCACAGATATGTACAAAACTTATATAATTTTGGTTTTTCACCAATATAAAAAATGCTTAATTCACAGAGTACGTTGTTTTGAGTATCTTTAAAAAAAATAAAATTATGGAAACTCAATCCTATAAAAATCACATACGATACTATCCCCTTCATCACTTTGTGTACTATCCCATAATACTAACGTTTTTAGTTTTCAGTGTTTATTTTAGTTTCACCACTGAAGATTCATTAATTTGGGCGTTTATCAGCGCTGTTTTTGTAGTGCTTTTTTGCCTTGCCTTTATGTTGCGCCAACATTATGCGTTGACTTTACAAAACAGAATCGTTCGTCTGGAACTTCAATATCGTTATTTTTCTATTACTGGAAAAAAATTAGAGGATTTTGAACAGCAATTAAATGACGACCAACTATTTGCATTGCGTTTTGCCCCAGACAATGAATTTACAGCACTGACTCAAAGAGCACTGTATGAAAATCTTTCGGGAAAAGAAATCAAGAAAGCGATTCAGCAATGGAAGGGCGATTACGAACGAGTTTAATCCTCCACAATAAAATAGCAATTTACTCCGTAATACGGTTCTAAATTTTGTTTCTTTGTTCCCAAAACAGCACTACAAACTGAATTTAAAACCCATAAATGGCAGAATATTTTTTAGATATTGAATACAAAGACATTACGTACAAGGAAGAAGAAGTCAATTTTAAGGAATTTGAGTGCTGTACGTTTACCAATTGTAATTTTTCTCCATGTTCTTTCGTTGCGGTTACTTTTATCGACTGTGTATTTAATGATTGTACTTTTAGCAATGCCAAAATAAACTATGTAGCCTTTAGAACCGTCACTTTCAATCGGTGTGAAATAAAAGATGTAAATTTTGCCATGTGCGATAAATTAATTTTTGAAATTGCTTTTAATGATTGTGTTTTGGATTTTTCCAAATTTTACACTTTAAAAATCAAAGGAACTTCATTTACCAACTGCAGTATTATTGCTGTCGATTTTATGAGCACTGATTTGACCGAAGTAGTTTTTGAAAACTGCGATTTATACCGTTCTGAATTTGCAAAAGCAATTGCCAACAAAGCTGATTTTAGAACTAGCTATAATTATACGATTGATCCCAAAACCACAAATTTAAAGAAAGCCATTTTTGCTTTAGAAGGATTGAAAGGATTGCTCTATAAACATGAAATTATTGTTAAATAGAACTTTAAGAAATTATTTTCCCATCTTCTATCATTATTACTCTAATCGTTTTCAAATCAAAATCAGTGTCGTGGAAAATTACCTGTAAAGTCTGATTTCTAAACTCGAATTAATTATTAATTTTAAGTTATTGTTTAGATTCATTAATTAAAGTATAAGTTTCTTAACAATCATCAGCTAAATGAGTGTTCATTAAATCTTGGTGTAATTACAAATATGGATATACATATAAAAAAACTAAATAATAATAATAATAATAATAGTTAAATCTTTTTTTTTGACTTACTGTTTTTTTTTCAAACATTGAAAGTGTTAATCCAATCACTTTTTTAACTAAGATGATAATTACCTACATTACTGCAGTTTAACTCATTTGAAATTTCGATTTGCATTTACCTCTACTAATTTATAATTTTTTTCTTTCAATCTTTTAAAGAATAATAAAATTCTCATTGGATGTGAGTAAAAAAAGTAGTAGTTGCCAAATGATTTAATTTAAATTCTAAACATTCTGTTCTTTCAACCGCTTCTAATTTAAAAATATCTGCCTTATTTAATTTTTAAATGGTACAGTATTAACTAAATTCAAAACCTAAAGTATTCTTGATAAAAATTACCCGTGAATTGTTTCGTTTTTGCCATAATTAGCAATAACAGACTCTTCAAATTCTAACCAGTCTCTCCAACGTTTTTCGACATCAATTCCTACACCATATTTTCTTGCATAGGTAATAAAAGTAGTATAATGTCCTGCTTCACTTTCCATTAAATCTCTATAGAAAACGGACAATTCAACATCGTTTATATTTTCAGAAAGCACCTTAAAACGTTCGCAACTTCTAGCTTCAATCATGGCTGAAAACAATAATCGTTCCACTAAACTAGAAACTCTGCTTCCATCGCTACTTTTTTTCATGTACAAATACAATTCGTTAACGTATTCGTCTTTGCGTTCCCGACCTAACTTCAAGCCACGTTTTATTATAATATTATGAACCTGTTCAAAATGATCGATTTCTTCTTTGGCAAGAGCTAATAAATCCTTGACCAGATCCTGATGTTCTGAATTGTTGGTTATAATAGTAATCGCATTTGTAGCGGCTTTTTGTTCGCACCAAGCATGATCAGTCAAGATTTCTTCTATATTTTTTTCTACAATATTGACCCATCTTGGATCTGTAGGTAATTGTAATCGTAATACACCCATTTTTTTAGTCTTAAAGTTAGAAAGTCATAACGTCAAAAGTCGAAAGCCAAAAGTAAGACAGAATATTAAATTCTATTCAAAGACTTTCGACTTTCGACTTTAAAACTTTATGACGTATTTATTAGTATACGAAAATAGCTCTTTCGCTCATCATTTCGTTTACTTCATTTGCTACAGCTTCGATAACATCTTCATTGGTATGATCTACCAATACTCTGTCAATCAAAGCCACAATAGTTTCCATATCCTCTTCTACAAGACCACGAGTGGTAATTGCAGCAGTTCCTACACGAATACCTGAAGTTACAAATGGTGATTTATCATCAAAAGGAACCATGTTTTTATTTACAGTTATTTCTGCTTTAACCAATGCATTTTCGGCATCTTTTCCAGAAATATTCTTGTTTCTTAAATCTATCAACATCATGTGATTATCCGTTCCACCAGAAATGATTTCGTATCCTCTTTTTACAAAAGCATCCGCCATAGCGTTAGCATTTTTTTGTAATTGTAAAGCATAAGTAAAAAATTCATCTTTCAAAGCTTCACCAAAAGCTACTGCTTTAGCAGCTATAATGTGCATTAATGGACCACCTTGATTTCCAGGGAAAACAGCTAAGTCTAGTAAAGATGACATCATTCTGATTTCGCCTTTTGGTGTGGTTAAACCAAATGGATTTTCGAAATCTTTACCCATTAAGATTAATCCTCCACGAGGACCACGTAATGTTTTGTGAGTTGTAGTTGTTACAATATGGCAATGTGGCAATGGATCATTCATCAACCCTTTTGCAATTAGACCAGCAGGATGTGAAATATCAGCTAATAAAATAGCACCAACACTATCAGCAATTACTCTGAAACGCTCAAAATCCATATCACGGGAATACGCCGAAGCTCCTGCAATAATTAACTTTGGTTGTTCTCTTGTTGCAATTTCTTGAATTTTATCATAATCTAACCTTCCAGTTTCCTTGTCTACACCATAAAAAGAAGGCGTATACAAACGACCTGAAAAGTTCACTGGCGAACCATGTGTTAAGTGCCCTCCATGTGACAAATCAAAACCTAAGATTTTATCACCAGGTTTAATACAAGCGTGATAAACCGCTGTATTGGCTTGTGAACCAGAGTGTGGTTGTACATTTGCGTAAGCAGCACCAAATAATTCTTTGGCTCTGTCAATAGCAATTTGCTCCACAACATCAACTACTTCACAACCGCCGTAGTATCTTTTGCCAGGGTATCCTTCAGCATATTTGTTAGTTAAAACAGAACCAGCAGCTTCCATTACTTCGTCACTTACGAAGTTTTCTGATGCAATAAGTTCTAATCCGTGAATTTGTCTTTCTTGTTCTTCCAGAATAAGGTCAAAAATTTGTTCGTCGCGTTGCATTTTTTTGATTTTCGTTAATTTGTTGCAAAAATACAAAAAAACGTTTGGTTAATAGTTAGATTATAATATATTTGATGAGTAATTTTTTAACAATACAATTAACAAAATATGCCAATAACAGCTAACGATACCAATAGAAAATCATGGCTAGAAGTACCTGCCAACAGTGATTTTCCTATTCAAAACATTCCTTTTGGTGTATTTCTTACCAAAGAAAACATAGTAACCGTAGGAACCAGAATAGGAGATTTCGCCATCGATTTGGGAGCTTTACAACAATTAAATTATTTTGAAGGCATTGAACTGACCGATGATATGTTCATGCAGGACACTTTGAATGATTTTATTTCTGATGGTCAAAAAACATGGCGTTTGGTTAGAAACCGAATTGCAGAACTTTTTGATGCAAAAAATTCGAAATTACAAGATAATGCCAAAGATAGAGACATCATAATTTTTAGAATGGAAGATGTAGAAATGCAATTACCAGTACTTATTGGTGATTACACAGACTTCTACTCCAGCAAAGAGCACGCTACCAATGTAGGGAAAATGTTCCGTGATCCTGAAAATGCTTTGCTTCCTAACTGGCTCCATATCCCTGTAGGCTATCATGGTAGAAGTTCTACAATTGTTCCTTCTGGGATTCCGGTTCACAGACCTATGGGACAAACGTTGCCAAATGGGGAAACTACACCGGTTTTTGGCCCTTCTCGTTCCGTAGATTTTGAACTGGAGACAGCATTCATAACTACTGATGTCAACATTATGGGTGAAAACATATCGGTTACCGAAGCTGAAGAGTATATTTTTGGAATGGTTTTACTAAATGACTGGAGCGCACGCGACATTCAAAAATGGGAATATGTGCCACTA
The DNA here is from genome assembly GCF_003350545.1 of Flavobacterium glaciei. Lineage (GTDB taxonomy): Bacteria > Bacteroidota > Bacteroidia > Flavobacteriales > Flavobacteriaceae > Flavobacterium > Flavobacterium glaciei. Next base: position 199,690 of record NZ_QQBA01000005.1, on the reverse strand, counting down.
GGACCGTTCTTAGCAAAGAATTTCGCCTCTTCAATTTCACCTTGGATTGTGACTATGGATGCCTTAGAACCGTTTAGAACTAAAGGACCAAAACAAGAACCTACTCCTCTTCCCTATTTACAGCAAAAAGGAAAACATTCTTTTGACATTAATTTAGAAGTTGCCATTCAGCCAGAAAAAGCGGAAGCAACAATAATTTCTAATTCTAATTTTAAATACATGTACTGGACCATGAGTCAGCAATTAGCACACCACACTTCTAACGGGTGTCGTGTAAATTCTGGCGATATGATGGGATCTGGAACCATTTCAGGACCTACTCCAGACAGTTTTGGTTCCATGTTAGAATTAACTTGGGGCGGAAAAAATCCAATAAAATTGAAAGACGGTACGGAACGTAAATTTATTAATGATAACGATACCGTAATCATGAAGGGATATTGTCAAAACGGACATGTTCGTATTGGTTTTGGTGAAGTTTCCAGTAAGTTACTACCACCTTTCGTAAGAAAATAAAAATTAAATTACCAACATTAAAACCTAACAATTGCACTATTTTTGTTAGGTTTTTTTATGGCATTATTTTTGGATTTCTGCAAATCAGAATAAATAATCTGTTAATAATAAGCAGCATTACATTCAAAAAAAATCACATCTCAATCGTAAGCTTATGAAAAAAATTACTCTTTTATTATCCTTATTCGTACTAATTTACTCCTGTGGCGTAAAGCAAACTCAAAATTTATTAAGTTCTGGAAATTACGATCAGGCAATTGATAATGCCGTATCCAATTTGCAAACCAATAAAGATAAAAAAGGAAAGCAAGATTATATTTATTTGCTCGAAGAGGCTTTCGCCAAAGCTAAAGAACGCGATTTGAATGCGATAAATTTGTTGGCAAAAGACGCTAATCCTGTACAATTGGAAAAAATGTACAATACCTATTTACAATTGAATTCCCGTCAGGAAAAAATAAAACCTTTACTTCCTTTGAAATTAATTAGAGAAGGAAGAAATGCAATTTTCCCATTTGATAATTATAACGACCAAATCATTGACAGTAAAAACGCGCTATCAGCTTATTTATATGTTAATGCAAAAAAACTACTGTCGACATCAGACAAAATGAATTACCGAAAAGCGTATGATGATTTGGACTATTTAAACAAAATAAATCCAAATTACAAAGATGTTTTACGATTGATGGACGATGCACAATTTAGAGGCTCTGATTATGTTTCGGTTTCCACCAAAAATGAAACCAATATGATTATTCCAGTTCGTCTTCAAAATGATTTATTAGATTTCAGCACATTAGGATTAAACGATAAATGGACTGTTTATCATAATAACAAACAAAAAGGAATAAGTTATGACTACGAAATGATAATCAATTTTAGACAAATTTTCATTTCACCCGAACAAATTAATGAAAGAGAATTTGTAAAAGAACGCATTATCAAAGACGGTGTCAAAAAACTAATTGATGCTAACGGAAAGGAAGTTTTAGACGAAAAAGGAAAAGTAGTTATGGTCGACAACCTGAGAACAGTAACAGCTCAAATTTACGAATTCAGACAATTTAAGTCGTGCCAAATTACAGCTAAAATTGACTATATTAATGTTAGAAGCAATCAACTACTGCAATCTTTTCCATTATCGAGCGAGTTCATTTTCGAAAATATTTATGCCACCTTCAAAGGAGACCGAAGAGCTTCTGACGATAATTACTATTCTTATTTTGACAGAAGACCAGTTCCTTTTCCTAACAGCGAACAAATGGTTTATGACACCGGAGAAGACTTAAAAGCCAAAATTAAAGATATCATCACCCGAAACAGGTTTAGAAACTAATCCTAAAACAACTGTACTATCTTATAAAAACTCCTTGATAACCAGACTTTCAAGGAGTTTTTATGTTTAAAAAAATCAACAATACATTAAAATTTTGTTAGAAAATTCTAAAGTAGCGTTGCGTTTTAAAAATAAGTGTACTTTTGCACCAATGAATAAAACAAGTTCACATTTAACTTCTTTGTCACGGACAAACAGACCTTCTACTTCTCCCGAAGTACGGATGCTATCTCTATAGTACCCAAAAGCTGTTTCGTTTTATTATTCATTTTTCATTTTTTCATTTTGAAATCACCGCTATTTTCCATTGGATTATTACATCCAAAAACTAATATATATTTAATTCTATTGCATTGTTTTTCAATTTATTGCAAAACAACCAGCCGTATTAATAGTATTTTTGAATTTGGCAAAATTACATTTCAAAAACCAACACATAAATCATTTTATAACTATAAAATTCAGCTTTTGAAATGAATATTTCTATCATTATAACTCAGGAAGAACATTATAAGTATTCGCAAGAAATATGCGATACCATAGAATTATCTGCCCTTTTGAGAGGTACTGGAATTGCTAAGAGAACTCCTGAATACATCCAGAAAAAAATGGAAAGTAAAGATGCTGTCATTGCATTAGACAATGGAAAATTTGCAGGTTTTTGCTATATCGAAAGTTGGCAACACGGAAAATTTGTGGCACATTCCGGGTTGATTGTGCATCCTGATTACAGAAATTTAGGTCTAGCCAAAAAAATCAAATCATTTGTTTTTGACTATTCATTAAAGAAATATCCTGATGCGAAGGTATTTGGAATCACAACTGGTTTAGCAGTAATGAAAATAAACTCTGATTTAGGTTACAAACCCGTTCCATTTTCGGAACTGACAACTGACCCTACTTTTTGGGCTGGATGTAAAACCTGTACCAATTTTGAAATTTTGCAAAGCAAAGACAACAAAATGTGTTTGTGTACAGGAATGCTTTATGATCCAAACGAAAAGCCTAAAGACCCACCTAAACATCCATTTAATATCAAAATATTAAACCGATTAAAATCAATTAAACAAGCCTTGTTCTTAAAAAAATAAATCCCCTCCCCTCCCGAAAGGGAGGGAGCAAAAGAGAAAAAATATAAATAAAATTCCCCTTGCCGGTTTCGGCTCCCCCTCCTTCGGAGGGGGTTGGGGGGAGGAAAAAACAATAATCATGAAAAAAGTAGTATTAGCATACAGCGGAGGATTAGACACCTCATATTGCCTTAAATATTTAAAAAACGAAAAAGGATACGAAGTACATACCGTTCTTATAAATACAGGCGGATTTGATGAAGCTGAACTCGCCGCTATCGAAGAAAGAGCCTACGAATTAGGAAGTGCGCAACATGCAAATCTTACCATCGTAGATAAATATTATGACAAAGCCATAAAATATTTGATTTATGGAAATGTGTTAAAAAACAATACCTATCCATTATCCGTAAGTGCAGAGCGTGTTTTTCAAGCGATTGAAGCGATTAAATATGCGAAATCTGTCGGTGCTGAAGCCATCGCTCACGGAAGTACCGGTGCAGGAAATGACCAAATTCGTTTTGATTTAATTTTCCAAACCATTGCTCCTGAAATTGAAATCATCACTCCTATCAGAGACTTGAAATTATCAAGACAAGAAGAGGTGGATTATTTATCAAAAAATGGCGTTCATTATTCTTGGGAAAAAGCGCAATATTCCATTAATAAAGGATTGTGGGGAACAAGCGTAGGTGGTAAAGAAACATTGACATCAAATCAATCGCTACCAAGTGAAGCGTATCCTTCTCAATTGCAGAAAGAGGGTGAAGAAAAAGTAACGCTACAATTTGAAAAAGGACAATTAGTGGGCATCAACGGGACTATGGACAAACCATCAAAAAACATTGTAGTCCTAGAAAAATTAGCCAGCGCGTATGCAATTGGTAGAGATACTCACGTTGGCGATACCATTATCGGAATTAAAGGAAGAGTTGGTTTTGAAGCTGCTGCTCCTTTAATCATTATTAAAGCACACCATTTACTAGAAAAACACACATTAGGAAAATGGCAACAATACTGGAAAGAACAGCTAGGAAACTGGTACGGAATGTTATTTCATGAAGGGCAATTCTTAGACCCTGTAATGAGAAACATTGAGACTTTTCTGGAAGACACACAAACAACTGTAAATGGAACTGTTATCGTTTCTCTAAAACCATATCACTTTACATTAGACGGAATTGAATCTGAAAATGACCTGATGAACACCTCTTTTGGACAATATGGAGAAATGAACAACGCATGGACCTCTGATGATGCTAAAGGTTTTATCAAAATTCTTGGAAATGCCCAAAATATATTTTCATCTGTAAACAAACTAACACATGATTAATAAAAAAATTTAACCACATAGAAGCATAGAAAAGAAGAGTTAAATAGCCCATTTGTGGGTTCACATAGTTATGATTTTCTCTAATAAAGTACAACGGCTTTCAAAAATTATTAAATCTATGTGGTTAAAAAAAATAAAAATTGAATTACTCCCAAAGGATTAATTCTAAGTACGTCTTAAATTTTAAACCATTAAGATAATTAAGTTTCAATAAGCTTACTATTTCTTAATTATCTTAATGGTTTAAATAAAATTTTAAAATTATGATTAATATTGGGATAATTGGTGGCTCAGGTTACACTGCGGGGGAACTCATCAGAATATTGATGTTTCACCCCGATGCAACACTTGATTTTGTTTACAGCACTACAAACGCTGGAAAACCTCTTCATGTTGCGCATCACGATTTATTGGGCGATTTCGAAATGAATTTTACCGATACTGTAAATCCAAATGTGAATGTAGTTTTCTTGTGTTTAGGTCATGGAAAATCAAAATCATTTTTAGAGCAAAATCAATTTGCGAGTCATACCAAAATCATCGATTTAGGAAATGATTTCAGATTGACAAAAGACAAAGAATTCGATAGCAAATCCTTCGTTTACGGTTTACCCGAATTGAATAAAGCAGCAATTAAAAACGCTCAATTTATAGCTAATCCAGGTTGTTTTGCAACTGCAATTCAACTGGCATTATTGCCATTGGCCAAAAATGAACTGCTTACAACTGATGTTCATATCAATGCGACAACCGGAAGCACAGGAGCTGGAGTTACACCTTCGGAAACGACACATTTTAGTTGGAGATCGAACAATATGTCGCATTATAAAGCATTTGAGCATCAACATTTGGGAGAAATAAACCAAAGTGTCAACCAATTACAAGCGGATTATACAAACGAATTGATTTTTGTACCCAACAGAGGGGATTTTGCAAGAGGAATTTTTGCTACATTATACACAACAATCGAAGAAAATATGGAAGATGTAGTGGCAAAATATGAGGCTTTTTACAAAGACCACCCTTTCGTAACTGTTACGACCACTGGAATCAATATGAAGCAAGTGGTACAAACGAATAAATGTATTATTAGTTTAATGAAAAAAGGAAACCGGTTATTGATAACATCAGTAATTGATAATTTAACAAAAGGAGCCTCAGGACAAGCCATACAGAACATGAATTTAATGTTTGGATTGGATGAAACCACAGGATTGCATTTGAAACCATCTGGATTCTAAAAATTTGTTTCAAGTTTAAAGTTTAAGGTTGCGCACGTAACTTGAAACTTGAAACCTTAAACCATTTAACAAAAAAAAGAAATGAACTTATTTGACGTTTACCCATTATACAACATCACTCCTGTAAAAGCACTAGATTGTACTATTACAGATGAAAAAGGAGTGGAATATTTAGATTTATATGGTGGTCATGGAGTAATTTCCATTGGACACACGCAGCCGAATTATGTAGCCAAATTAAAAAATCAATTGGATAACATTGGTTTTTATTCGAATGCAATTCAGAATCCATTGCAAGTAGAATTAGCCGAAAAATTAGGAAAACTTTCAGGATTGGAAGACTATACCTTGTTCTTGTGTAGTTCTGGAGCTGAAGCCAATGAAAACGCGTTGAAATTAGCCTCTTTTCATAACAATAAATCGCGTGTTATTGCTTTTGACAATTCCTTTCACGGAAGAACCTCGGCGGCAGTTGCGGTGACAGATAACAAAAAAATTGTTGCGCCAATCAATGCACAGCAAATCGTTACTTTTTTACCATTGAATAACATCGAGTTGGTAGAAAACGAATTAAAAAAAGGAGATATTTCTTCTGTTATCATTGAAGGAATTCAAGGAGTTGGTGGTTTAGACCAAGGAACAACTGAATTTTTTCAGGCATTAGAAAAACTATGCGAGGCTTACGATGTCGTTTTGATTTTGGACGAAGTGCAATCCGGATACGGAAGAAGCGGAAAGTTTTTTGCACACCAACATCATAACATCAAGGCAGATATTATTTGTTTGGCTAAAGGAATGGGTAACGGATTTCCTATTGGCGGAATCTTGATTTCTCCAAAATTCACAGCGAGTTACGGATTGTTGGGAACTACTTTTGGAGGAAATCATTTGGCTTGTGCTGCCGGAATAGCAGTTTTGGATGTGATTGAAAGCGAAAAATTAATGGATAACGTAAATGACGTTTACGCCTATTTTTTAGAAGCAATCAAACAAGTTCCTGAAGTGATCCAAGTCAAAGGAAGAGGATTAATGCTCGGTGTAGAATTTGATTTTGATGTAAGCACACTTCGTAAAAAAATGATTATCGATAAGCATATTTTTACAGGAAATGCTAATAATAAAAACTTATTAAGAATTCTTCCGCCATTGACAATCAGCAAAAAAGAAATCAACACCTTTATTATAGCTTTAAAAGAAGCATTAGCAGAATTGAAATGATTTTTTTTTAAACATATAAGTCATTTAAGTTTAATATAAAATGAATCAACAGTACTTATATATTCTTTTAAAAGTATATTTTTAATAGATAAAAATTAATCAAGAACTAAAAACTTACATGACTTATATGTTTAGATTTTCCTTCTAAAATAGTAAACCAAAGCAATGAACCACTTATTACAAATAGAAAAGCGTAACGCAGTTTTAAACCGTATGGCCGAACTTCTTGAAGAAGAAAGAGCCAACCTTAAAACCGTAAACCAACAGGATATTAATAATTATTCTGGAGATGACTTGGCTATGGAAAAACGCTTATTAGTTGATGATGCAAAAATTGACGGGATGATTTTATCCATGCAACAACTAGCCAGTCAAGAAGATCCTATTGGTGTAGAGCGTTTTAATTTCGACCATGAAAACGGAATGAAAATCATTAATAAAACAGCGGCTTTTGGAACGATAATGATTATTTATGAATCCAGACCCGATGTTACTGTTGAAGCTGGCGGAATTGCTTTTAAATCTGGTAATAAAATACTTTTGAAAGGCGGAAAAGAATCTTTACTATCCAACTTAAAAATTGTCGAATTGTGGCATCAGGCTTTACAAGAAAACAATATTGCGACAGAATGGGTAGAATATTTGAATTACAATCGAGAAGAAACTGAGGCATTTTTGGAAAAACCAACACAAAAAGTAGATTTAATCGTTCCTCGCGGCGGTGAAAAACTGATTGAATTTGTAAAAAAACACGCTACGTGTCCAGTGATAATAAGTGGTCGAGGAAATAATTTTGTTTATGTAAACGCAGAAGCTGATTTAGATCAAGCACTTGCTGTTATTATTAACGGAAAGACCTCAAATATATCAGTTTGCAATGCTTTAGATAAAGTTTTAATTGATACGAATCTTGACAATTGGGAAGCTTTTGCAAATAAAATAATTACCGAGTTACAACAAAGAAACGTAACTGTTTTGGGAGATGAAAGTATTTCAAGAGCAACAAACGTTCCTCAGATTGAATCGGATTTAATTTGGTACGAAGAGTTTTTAGATTATAAAATTGTCATTGGAACAACCAATTCAGATCAAGAAGCGATTGACAAAATAAATAAATATTGTGGAGGACATTCGGCTTCGATAATCACAAAAAATGATGCAATTGCTCAGGAATTCATGGAAAATGTGGATACGGCAGCCGTTTATCAAAACGCTTCTACCCGATTTACTGATGGAGGACAATTTGGTTTAGGTGGAGAATTGGCGATAAGCACTGACAAATTACACCAACGTGGACCAATTGGTTTGCAACATTTAGTTACCAATAAGTGGTATATTTACGGGAATGGACAAACGAGATGACAGTCTTAAAGTCGAAAGTCATAAAGTCGAAAGATTGAAAAAGTAAGAATTCAGAATATTAACACAACACTTTGCGAACTTTACGTTTATCAACGTTTAGTTTAAAAATTAACTTTGCGCACTTTGCGGTTAAAAAAAATGACTAAAAAAAGAATTTTATTAAAGTTAGGAAGCAACACCTTAACCAAAGAAACCAATCACATTTCGAGAGGAAAGATTGAAGATATCGGGATGCAAATAGCCTCTTTACAAGACGATTACGAGTTTATCATTGTAAGTTCGGGTGCTATTGCCGCAGCCAAACAATTTGTTAAGCTGGAAAATCAAGACAAAGATGTTTTTGTAAAACAAGCATTAGCTTCTATTGGTCAGCCGCATTTGATGAGGATTTATCATGAAAACTTCAGCGATTTAGGATTGCTGATTTCACAATGTTTACTTTCTTATTCTGATTTCGAAAAAGAGCAATCTAAGGTAAATATTGTAAACACCATAAATGTGTTGGTCAAAAATAATTACATCCCGATTATCAATGAAAATGATACGGTGGCTACGGATGAGATTCGGTTTGGTGATAACGATAAATTAGCTGCTTTAACGGCTGTTTTATTAGATGTTGACATTCTGATCATCGCTACCAATACAAACGGGATTTACACTAAATCATCCATCCATGATGCCGTTCCTGAAACGATTTCTTTGGTAACTGATTTAAAAGTATTGGAAAAAGAGATTGGAGATTCAAAATCCTCTCACGGAACCGGCGGAATGCAATCTAAAATAGAAGCTTCAGCAATTGCTAACGCTGCCAGCATAGAAACATGGATTGTCAATGGATTAGAAGACAATTTTATTTTGAAAGCTTTAAAAAACGAAATACCTTTTACAAAAATAATTTAATTCGAATATTGGATTTTTAGATTGTTAGATTTTTGGACAATTCATAATTCATAATTCATAATTCATAATTAAAATGAACTACATCTCCATACAAAACATAGACTCACTCGATAAATGGGTGAAACAAGCGCTAAAAATCAAGAAAAAACCACTTAAAAACAAAAAATTAGGTAAAAACAAAACCTTAGGAATGTTGTTTTTTAATTCTAGTTTGAGAACGCGTTTGAGTACTCAAAAAGCAGCCTTAAATTTAGGGATGAACGTTATGGTAATGAATTTTACCAGCGAAGGTTGGACACTCGAATTTGAAGATGGTGCCATCATGAAATCTGGTGCTTCCGAGCATATCAAAGAAGCCGCTGCGGTAGTTTCTCAATATTGCGATATTGTTGCTATTAGAGCATTTGCAGGATTGGTAGACAAGGAAAAAGACAATGCAGAAACCGTTCTTATGGGCTTTTTAAAATACGCAACAGTACCAATTGTAAATATGGAAAGTGCCACAGGACACCCACTCCAATCTCTTGCCGATGCCATCACTATGGCAGAACACAAAACAAAACACCGTCCAAAAGTAGTTTTGACTTGGGCACCACACCCTAAAGCGTTACCTCAAGCGGTTGCCAATTCTTTTGTGCAAATGATGCAGTTACAAGATGCTGACTTTGTTATTACACATCCTGAAGGCTACGAGTTGAATCCTGAAATCACTAAAGATTCCAAGATTGAATACGACCAAAACAAAGCTTTTGAAAATGCCGATTTTATCTATGCTAAAAACTGGAGTAATTTTAACGAGTATGGTCAGATTACAAATTCCGACCCAAATTGGACTGTAACTGCCGATAAAATGAAACTAACGAACAATGCTAAATTCATGCACTGTTTACCGGTAAGACGTAACGTAATTGTCACGGATGAAGTGATTGACAGCGAAAATTCAATTGTTATTGAACAAGCCAACAATAGAACTTATGCCGCTCAGTTAGTGTTACAGAAGATTTTAGAACACAGAAAATAGACTTTTAAAATAGGAATAATGAGTCCAAAACCCAAAATCCAAAACTTAAAATCACTTTCAATCGTAAAAATTGGTGGAAACATTATTGATAATCCAACGGAATTAGAACAGTTTTTATCTGATTTTTCTAAGATTGAAGGGTATAAAATACTTGTTCATGGCGGCGGAAAATCAGCTACCAAAATGGCCGAAAGCATAGGTTTAGTGCCTCAAATGATTGATGGAAGACGCATCACCGATGCCGCTATGCTTGATGTAGTTGTGATGATTTATGCAGGTCAAATCAATAAAAATATTGTTGCTCAATTACAAGCTAACAATACCAATGCAATGGGGTTTTCAGGAGCTGATGGAAATTTAATTCAATCCGACAAAAGAAACCACCCAACAATCAATTATGGTTTTGTGGGCGATGTTAAAAAAGTGAATACACAATTATTAGAAACATTGCTTTCAAATGGAATAGTTCCCGTATTTTGTGCCATAACACACGATGGAAAAGGACAATTATTAAACACAAATGCGGATACTATTGCCAGTGAATTAGCCATTGCTTTGTCGGAAGTGTTTGATGTTACTTTGAACTATTGTTTCGAAAAACCAGGCGTTTTATATGATGCCGAGGACGATTCTTCAGTAATTGAGAACATCAATCAAGAATTATATTCCCAATTAAAAGCCGAAAAAGCGATACATTCGGGCATGATTCCTAAATTAGACAACTGTTTCAACAGCTTATCCAAAGGAGTTCAAAAAATAAAAATTGGTCATCACCGCATGTTGCAACACAAGACCGCATTGTACACGACAATTACACTATGAAGAGTATAGAAATCCTTACACAAGAAGCCATTGCGCTTTTAAAATCGCTGATTGAAACGCCTTCCTTTTCAAGTGAAGAAGACCAAACAGCTCTTTTAATCGAAAATTGGTTTACACAAAATAACATCCCTTTCGAAAGAGAGAATAATAATATTTGGGCGTTCAATAAACATTTTGATAAGTCCAAACTAACGCTTTTACTGAATTCGCACCACGATACCGTAAAACCGAACCAAGGCTATACCAACAATCCTTTTGAAGCCATCGTAAAAGACGGTAAGCTATTTGGACTGGGAAGCAATGATGCGGGAGGTTGTCTGGTTTCGCTTTTAGCCACTTTTGTACATTTTTATTCGAATGAAAATCTTCCTTACAATATTGTGATGGTCGCTTCAGCCGAAGAAGAAAGCAGCGGAAAAAATGGATTAAACAGCGTTTTGAAACATTTACCGGAACTAGAATGTGCCATTGTGGGAGAACCAACATTAATGCAATTGGCTGTAGCCGAAAAAGGTTTATTGGTACTTGATGTAATCGTTAAAGGTACTGCAAGCCACGCCGCCCATAACAATCCGGATAATCCTATTTACAATGCGATTCCCGTTATCGAATGGTTTAACAGTTATCAATTCGAAAAAATATCGGAGGTTTTAGGTCCCGTAAAAATGACCGTAACACAAGTCACAGCCGGAAAACAACACAACGTAGTTCCTGCAGAATGTCATTTGGTTGTCGATATCAGGGTGAATGATTGTTACAGTAATCAAGAAATTTTAGATACAGTAAGACAACATTTGACTGTTGAAGTCAATCCGCGTTCCATGCATTTAAACGCATCATCAATTCCTGTTGCTCACGGATTAGTACAAGCCGGAATTGCGTTGGGAAGAACCACGTACGGCTCTCCTACCCTTTCGGATCAATCGGTTTTGAGTTGTCAATCCTTGAAATTAGGACCTGGCGAAACCCTGAGGTCACACTCGGCAGACGAATTTATATTTATTAACGAAATAGAAGAAGGAATTCAATTGTATATTAAAATACTAACTGATTTTTTCAAACAATAATATGTAGAGACAAGTCGCGACTTGTCCCTACAACAAAAAAATACACCTATGAAACTTTGGGAAAAAGGAATACCAACCGATAAGCAAATCGAACATTTCACCGTTGGAAACGACAGAGAACTCGATTTAGTTCTCGCCAAATATGATGCATTAGGTTCTATTGCACATGCAAAAATGCTGGGTCAAATCGGTCTTTTAACAGACTCCGAAACCGTTTCTTTGGTTTTGGCTTTGGAAGAAATAATAAAAGATGCTGAAAACGGTAATTTCGAAATCGAAGACAGTTTTGAAGACGTACATTCCAAAATCGAATATTTACTGACCGTAAAATTGGGAGACGCTGGAAAAAAAATTCATACCGCCCGTTCTCGTAACGACCAAGTTTTAGTAGATGTTAATTTATACTTGAAAGATGTCGTTAAAGAACTAAAAGAGCAAGTAAAAAGCCTTTTTGATTTACTGATGGAATCAGCAGAAAAGCACCAGAATGTGTTGTTGCCAGGATACACGCACCTACAAATTGCTATGCCTTCATCTTTCGGAATGTGGTTTTCCGCTTACGCTGAAACTTTGATTGATGATATAACGATGTTGAATGCTGCTTTAAAAATTGTAGACCAAAACCCATTAGGCTCAGCCGCAGGTTACGGAAGTTCATTTCCTATCAACAGGACATTCACCACACAGGAATTAGGTTTTGAAACTTTAAAATTCAATTCGGTTGCCGCTCAAATGAGTCGTGGAAAATCAGAAAAATCAGTCGCTTTTGCTATGAGTAGCGTTGCTGCAACTTTGGCTAAGTTCTCGATGGATGTTTGTTTGTATATGAGTCAGAATTTTGATTTCATCACTTTGCCTTCGCATCTCACCACGGGTTCGAGCATCATGCCACACAAGAAAAACCCAGACGTTTTTGAATTAATTCGCGGAAAATGCAACAAAATTCAAGCGTTACCTTATGAAATTACTTTAATTACCAATAACCTTCCGAGTGGCTATCACAGGGATTTACAATTGCTGAAAGAAGGATTATTTCCAGCGATTCAAAACCTGCAAGCCTGTTTGGATATTGCGATTTTCGCTATAAAAGACATCAAAGTAAAAGACAATATTTTAGCCGATAAAAAATACGATTATCTTTTTACTGTTGATACTTTAAACGAAATGGTTGTTGCAGGGATGCCTTTTAGAGATGCTTACAAAGCGGTTGCAGAACAACTGGAAAATGGGACTTTTCAATCTCCAAAAGAAACGAAGCACACGCACGAAGGAAGTATTAATAATTTGTGTTTATCCGAAATAAAAGAAAAAATGATGAAGGCTTACCATTAAATAAAAGTAAAAAACAATCACATCTATTTTTAAAAATCCATTCTTATTTAAGAGAATGGATTTTTTATTTGAATAAATTTCAACCTAAAAAATGACATTTTTGACAATAAATTAACAGTTTAAACTTATATTTGAGTTTAAATTTCAATTTGATATGAGTATAAGTAAATTTAAAGAAGAGGCAACTGAAAGCCTTTTAGAAAAAGAATTAATAACCATCGACCAATTTGAGCAAGTAAAGGCCTATCGAAATTTAAATCTTTTTTCATTACATACTGAGCTTAAATTATTTTTGTACGCCTCTGTAATACTATTTACTACCGGTATAGGGATTTTGATTTACCAAAACATAGATAGTATTGGACATATCGCCATTTTGGCTTTTTTATTATTGGTTATTGTTATTTGTTTTTACTTCTGCTTTAAAAACTCCATCGGATTTAAAAAACAGCAAACTCAATTTGAAAATCCTATTTTTGATTACCTCATTTTAGCGGCAGTATTATTAAGCTGCATTTTTGTTGGCTATCTACAATTTCAATATGCAATTTTTGGCACACATTACGGCTTAGCCACTGTTATTCCCACTGCAATAGCTTTCTTTTGTGCCTATTATTTTGACAATAAAAGTATCTTATCTATCGCAATCACGGGTTTAGCGGCATACATTGGTTTATCCGTTTCTCCACAGTCTTTACTTCAAAATGAATTTAACGATAACAATACCCTGAGCTATTCAGCAATTTCATTAGGTATTTCACTAGTAATTTGGACTATTTACAGTGAAAAAAATGACTTAAAAAAACACTTTAATCTAGTATTTCTCACTTTTGCTTTGCATATTATAAGCATTGCTTGTATCAATAATTTATCAGATAGCTATTGGGGCATTTTTATACTGCTTTTGGCTGGTTCCTGCTATTATTTTTACCGTACCAGTTACCTCATTAAATCGGTTTCTTTGTTTGTGTTTACCCTAATTTACGCCTATATCGGTCTAAATATATTCTTGTTTAAATTATTAGAATTCAGCAATATTAATAGTGAATTATTTATTCCCCTCTTTTTTTTAGTTCCCTTTTACTTTATTGGTTCTATTATTTACTTCATTCGACTTGTTAAACAATTCAATAAAAAAACTAATCATGATTCAATATAATAAAACTGAATTGCAGCAAGAGTTCTTAGTTGCAGAAGGACGCTCTTTAAAAAAAGCAAGATTTATTAATGAAAGTCAGTTTCGCCTAATTGATAAAAATTTAACTGTTCTTAAAACTCAGAAAAACATCTTGATACGAATTGGATTTTTGCTTTTAGGAAGCTTTTTATATTCGTCCATTTGTGGCTTTCTTACTTTAATCAGCATAGATGCTATTAGTGAAAATTATCAATTTCTAGTGTATCTTTTTGCTTTTATTGGTTTCATTGGTACTGAATTTTTAACCCATCTAAAATATTACTGTTACGGCCTTGACGATGCTTTCTTGCTGGGTTCTCAATTGTGCTTAGCAATAGCAATAGGCATTTCAACAGACGGAAACGAACTTACCATTTCCCTAATACTCTCAATATCTTCCTTGCTTTGTTATCTGAGGTATGTACAGCTATCAATGGCTGTCTTGTTTTGTATATCAATCACGTGTTCAGTGATTTTTACAATGTTTGAATTAAGCGCTTTCGCAAAAACGATACTGCCTTTTACAATGATGTTTTTTGCAATTGCTATCTATTTTGGCAGCAAAAAATTACTAACAAAATTAACACTTCCTTTTTATTACAACGGCCTTATTTTTACCCAAGCTTTTGCACTGATTTTATTTTACGTATCAGGAAATTATATGGTGGTTAGAGAACTTTCAAGTGAATTAATGGGTGTAATTGTTACTGCAAATAACGATATTCCATTTGCCTTTTTCTTTTATGGATTTATGTTCATCGTTCCAGTAGGATATGTAGTTTTGTCTTTATACAAAAAAGATCGCTTTATGCTTTGGATAGGTATCCTAGCTCTTTTTTTCTCAATATACACCGTGCTATTTTATTATTCCGTTCTAGCTATTGAATTAGCCTTAACCATTGGTGGTTTGATATTATTTACTATTTCTTTTTTTGTCATAAAAAAGATTAAAAACAATGCCAACGGTGTTACTTTTCAACCGGATCGTTTCTCGCAAGGAAATCTACTTGGCACAGCCGAAATACTTATGGCGACACAATTGGGATTACAACCCGAAACCACGGTAGAGTCTCCAATGAAATTTGGTGATGGAGGATTTAGTGGTGGAGGCTCAGGAGGTGAGTTTTAGAAAAATTCGACGATAAATCTACAATTTTGTCCCCAATTCTTCCGCATCAATATCGCTGTGCGAAACGTTATAAATAGCTTTACCTTCTTTAATTAAAATCAATTGTGGTGATTGATGATACACTCCAAAACGAGTTGCAATTTCATTAGAAATATCGCGATAAGCTATTAAATCTAAAAAATAAGGCGTAACTTTATCTGAGCTATTAAACTGATTTTCAAACTGTTTCAGCGCCATTCTACTAACACTGCATCGGGTACTGTGTTTAAAAATTGCTACCGGTTTTTCATTCGATGCAGCTATAATTTCATCCAATTGCCCTAAATCAGTTAATTCATTCCAGTTGATCTTGTTTTCGTTTGACTCTTTTTCTTCTGAACCGTTGAACATATTTTTAAAAAAACTCATAATTGTCTTGTTTTAAGACATTTTGACTTTAAAATATGATAAAAATCATGAAATTTCTGTCAATTTGTCGGTATTATTGTATTGGAATGTAAATTGAATATTGATTCGCAAAGTTAGTCAAATAACCACAAAACAATATAACATCATGAACATAAATAAATTCACTATCAAATCGCAGGAAGCCATACAGCTTTCGCAACAATTGGCGCAAAGTCACGGGCAGCAACAAATAGAAAACGAACACATTTTTAAAGCTATTTTTGAAGTTGATGAAAATGTGGCCCCTTTTATTTTGAAAAAATTAAACGTGAATGTTCCACTATTTCTTCAAATTTTAGACAGCACCATTCAAAGTTTTCCGAAAGTGTCCGGAGGCGAAATTATGCTTTCCAGAACCGCAAACACAATGCTTAACGAAGCGGAAATTATCGCTAAAAAAATGAATGACGAATTCGTTTCTGTGGAGCATTTGATTTTGGCGATTTTTGATTCAAAAACTAAGGTAGCACAAATATTAAAAGACCAAGGCGTAACCGGAAAAGGCTTGAAAGCCGCCATAGAAGAATTGCGAAAAGGAGAAAGAGTCACTTCGGCATCTGCCGAAGAAACCTACAATTCATTAAATAAATACGCCAAAAATCTTAACGAACTGGCAAGATCTGGAAAACTGGATCCCGTTATTGGTCGTGATGAGGAAATTCGAAGAGTATTGCAAATTCTAACGCGTCGCACTAAAAATAACCCAATGCTAGTGGGAGAACCTGGTGTGGGAAAAACCGCCATTGCTGAAGGTTTAGCACATCGAATCGTAGATGGAGATGTACCTGATAATTTGAAAGACAAAATCGTATATTCTCTTGATATGGGAGCGCTGATTGCCGGCGCTAAATACAAAGGAGAATTTGAAGAACGATTAAAATCCGTAGTAAAAGAAGTGACTTCTGCCGAAGGTGATATTGTTTTATTCATTGACGAAATCCATACCCTTGTTGGTGCTGGCGGTGGCGAAGGCGCTATGGATGCGGCAAACATCTTAAAACCAGCCTTAGCTCGTGGAGAACTTCGTGCTATTGGGGCAACCACATTAGACGAATATCAAAAATACTTTGAAAAAGACAAAGCACTAGAAAGACGTTTCCAAAAAATAATGATTGAAGAACCGGATACCGAAAGTGCCATTTCGATTTTACGTGGTATCAAGGAAAAATACGAAACGCATCATAAAGTCCAAATCAAAGACGACGCTATTATTGCAGCTGTTGAATTATCGCAACGCTATATTACAAACCGTTTTCTTCCAGATAAAGCGATTGATTTAATGGACGAAGCCGCTTCAAAACTGCGTATGGAAATCAATTCGAAACCCGAAGAACTGGATGTTTTGGACCGAAAAATAATGCAATTAGAAATTGAAATTGAGGCCATTAAAAGAGAAAAAGACGAAAGCAAACTCAAAATTTTAGGTTTGGATTTGGCAAACCTCAAAGAAGACCGCAATGAAATCTACGCCAAATGGAAATCAGAAAAAGATGTTGTAGACAATATTCAAGCCGTAAAAACGGAGATCGAAGATTTTAAATACGAAGCAGAACGTGCAGAGCGTGATGGCGATTATGGAAAAGTAGCCGAAATTCGTTACGGTAAAATCAAAGAAGCCCAAGAACGTTTAACCATATTACTCAAGGAATTACAAGAAAACCAATCGGGAACTTCGTTGATAAAAGAAGAAGTTACTCGCGAAGATATTGCAGAGGTTGTAGCCAAATGGACTGGAATTCCAGTGATGAAAATGCTTCAGGGCGAACGAGAAAAACTACTAAAACTGGAAGATGAATTGCATCACAGAGTCGTAGGACAAGAAGAAGCCATACAAGCCGTAAGTGATGCCGTGCGCAGAAGCCGTGCGGGATTACAGGATATGAAAAAACCAGTGGGAACCTTTCTTTTCCTTGGGACAACAGGAGTTGGAAAAACAGAATTAGCAAAAGCATTAGCCGAATACCTGTTTGATGATGAAAATGCAATGACGCGTATCGATATGAGCGAATACCAGGAACGCCACAGCGTAAGCCGTTTAGTAGGTGCGCCTCCAGGATATGTAGGTTACGATGAAGGCGGACAATTGACCGAAGCCGTTCGTAGAAAACCGTATTCTGTAATCTTACTGGATGAGATTGAAAAAGCGCATCCAGATACCTTCAATATCTTGTTGCAAGTTCTTGATGAAGGACGTTTGACAGATAACAAAGGACGTTTAGCTGATTTTAAAAACACAATTATCATCATGACTTCGAATATGGGAAGCCAAATTATTCAGGATAAATTTGATAATTTGAAAGGAAGTGTGGAAGCCGCCACCGAAGTTGCAAAAATCGAAGTGCTAGCATTATTGAAACAAACGGTGCGTCCTGAATTCATAAACCGTATCGACGAAATCGTGATGTTTACGCCTCTGACTACTGAAAACATTGCTCAAATTGTAGGATTACAATTAAAAAGTGTGACTAAAATGTTAGCGTTACAAGGCATCACAATGGACGCAACCCCAGAAGCTATTGCCTATTTAGCTGACAAAGGATATGATCCGCAATTTGGAGCCAGACCAGTTAAAAGAGTGATTCAAAGAGTTGTGCTCAATGAATTATCCAAAGAAATTCTCTCTGGAAAAATTACAACAGATAGCATCGTTTTGATAGATGCTTTTGATGGGAAACTAGTTTTTAGAAATCAAACCGAGTTAGTTTCTTAAGAATCTAGAAACATTTAAAATTATGAAAACATCAGTCCTAAGGCTGGTGTTTTTTTATGCTATTCTGTTTTTATGGGGTAAACCGGTAGATTTAATTGGTATTTTTAATTTCACAAGTTGGAAAATGCAGAATTGGAAAATTACAAGAATTCGCTATAAAACAGAGTTGGTTTGCTTTTTTATGCAAGCTAAGTGCCTCCTCTATTTTTTCTTTGTTGCTGATACAAACATTAGGATTCAGTTTAATCGCAATAAAACGACCGCTTCCATCTTCCAAAACCTCAAGAGTTGCTTCTGCTTCGTCTGTATAAGAAACCACGTCGATACCATTTTGGCTGCAAACATATAAGTAAGACATCATGTGACAGGAAACCACACTGCTCAATAACAAGTCTTCAGGATTGTACAAAGCGGGATCTCCTTTGAAAGCTTTAGCCGCCGAAACATGTAGAACAGCCCTGCCATCAATCGCTATGGTATGACTTTTAGTGTACGTCGGCACTTCCTTTTTAGAAAAAAACCAATCTAATTTAGCTTTAAATACATGTTTGAAGCCCATAATTTTTTTATTTCAAAAGTAAATAAAAACAGTATCGTTACTACAGAAAGATTTTGGTTGAATATTAACTAAAAATTCACCCATTTTATAAATAGAGTAAATAGAAAAAGTTTTAGCTTCGCAGGCACAAACAATCAAAACACGTAGTTTAAATTTTGGCAAAGCAAATACCAAAATCAATGCAGTTTCTAAAACAATCAAAATGGCATCAGGATTTTTCGCATTATTAGATGATATCGCAGCAATTATGGATGATGTTGCGGTAATGAGCAAAGTGGCAGCAAAAAAAACAGCGGGTATATTAGGCGACGATTTAGCCGTAAATGCGGAGAAAGCTTCCGGATTTATCTCCTCAAGAGAACTTCCCGTATTATGGGCCATTGCTAAAGGTTCCTTTATCAACAAAGTCATCATTTTGCCTGTAGCCTTTTTGCTGAGTGCGTTTTTACCACTAGCAGTTATCATAATCTTAGTCTTAGGTGGACTGTATTTAGCCTACGAAGGTGCCGAAAAAATATACGAATACTTCTTTCCTCACGAGCATTCCAGAAACGAAATTTCATTAGAACCGCTAACCGAAGAACAAATTTTAGCCTTTGAAAAAGAAAAAATAAAATCAGCCATTGTAACTGATTTTATTCTTTCCGTAGAAATCGTGATTATTGCACTAGGAACAGTAATAGGAAAACCCATTTCATCCCAAATAATGGTAGTTTCCATCATAGCAATCATAGCAACTGTGGGCGTTTACGGTATAGTAGCACTTATTGTCCGCATGGACGAGGTAGGTTTACGATTGATGAATTTGAGTTCTAAAGAAAAAAGTTTCTCAAAAACAGTAGGGAACATTCTGGTACAAGCCTTGCCAAAGGTCATCAAAAGTTTATCCGTAATAGGAACAATCGCTTTATTACTAGTGGCTGGCGGAATATTTGTACATGAAATTCCGTTTCTACACGATATACTACCGCAAATACCTTCTATAATAACTGAGTTAGTAATAGGTTTAGTTTTTGGTGGAATAGTGTTGGTACTTGTAAACCTGTTCAAAAAAATAATAGGCAAAAAGTAAGCAACCTAAAAATGAATACCATCTAACTACATCAATAATTCTATAAATAATCCTAGAACATCAGTCGCAAGACTGGTGTTTTTTTTTGCGTTTTGTTTTTTAGGAGCAGAACATATATAATTTATCAAGACGAGTTGTCCCGCTGTCCGCAGTATCCACGCCAAAAAAGCGTGGGATACACGCTCCCATCGGGGCTATTTAACCACGAGTTTTTTCCAGAACAAAGTTTTTGAAAAGTGTTTTATTAAAGTTTAAAATCCGTTATAAATAATATTGAATATAAAAGTTGAATACTAATTTGTAAGAAAAATTTAATATATTTGAAAATCAATAATGCGAAACAAACCTTCGCCAAACTACCCATATTTGGGTGTATATACAAGTTTTGTTTCGCCTATATACTAGTTATCCCCAACTTTTTCCCCAACCGTCCCATTTGCACCTAAACCCCTATATTTATTGACTTTGTGATTTTCGGAAGTTCATAATAAAGCAATAAAAAGCAGTCAAATACTTGTTTTGTTGTACCTCATGTTGTACCTTAGTACCATGTTGCACCAGTTTGAAACACCTGTATTTTCAGTACTTTCACCCTATTGCATCACTTTACAAATATAGTACAACAATCCTAATTTGCAAATCTTATGGCATCTATTAAACTTATACTCCGAAAACACCAATTAGACACCACCGGCCACTGTCCTTTGTACATCCGAATTATAAAAGACAGAAAAACGAAATTTATCACTGCGGGCGTCAAGCTCAAAGAGAGCGAATGGGATGAATTAAAGCAGAAAGTAAAAAAGAACCATCCAAACAGTGCCCGGATGAATGCTTCCTTGGCTCAGAAGATTGCTGATGCCGAAGCACAGGTGGCAGATTTAGAAAGAAAGGTAAAAACGGTTTCCATCAAAAAGCTCAAAGAGGCTATCAAGGGAAAAGAAGTGCCGAACTTTTTCGACTATGCCTACAAACGGATGGAGACAATTAAAAGTACAGTATCCTATTCCACATACAAAGCCTACTATGCAGCAATAGTAAAATTTGAAAAGTACATGGGAACCAGAGACGTTTACTTTGATGACTTCTCCGTGACGCTTTTGAACGATTACAAAAACCACCTAAGCATTAATTTGAAAAACGGACTAACAACACAACGGCTTTCGATTATTGTGTTGGGAACCATCTTCAACCAGGCGATAAAAGAAGACGTTATTCCCGAAACCATGTTTCCATTCAAAAAGCTTACACTCAAAATCGATAACGCAAAGCGATTATTTTTAAATAAAGACAAGATTGTAGGTTTAGTAGATTTGGATCTCCCCGAAGGCAAGAAAGCAGCAATGTGGAGAGATTTATTCCTCTTCTCCATCTATGCCGGTGGGTTGCGTTTTAGTGATGTGATTGAAATGCAATACAAACACTATAACAAAGAAGAGCATAAAATAAGTAAACTAATCAGAAAGACCGGAAGAACGCACCAGTTTAAAATTGGAAAAGTGGCCATCGAGATCTTGGAGAAATACATGAAAGAAGGAGCCAAAAATGAGGATTACATCTTCCCTGTGATTGAAGATATAACCGGCTATGAAAAAAATGATACGATGCGTTATTTTCTTACCGCAAAATATAATAAATTAGCGAACTGGCATTTGAAAAAAATGGGAGAAAAAATGAAACTTTCATTTCCGTTATCTTTTCATTTGAGTCGCCATACTTTTGCAACGAACGCGTTAAATAATGGAATGAGAATTGAGCACGTTTCAAAATTAATGGACCACCGAGACATCAGTACAACGCAGGTTTATGCGAAGATTATTGGTGAAGAATTAGACAAAGCAGTTGATAACTATATCTTTTAAAATAACCGGCAAGCACCCACTTTATTGACATTCAACGATTGTTAATAAATTAAACAAAAATCCTTTAACAAGGATTTTTTTTATTTTCTAATTTTACGAAATAGAAAACAAGTAATTTTCGGAGCAAACAAATCGAAAAAAAGTTGAATGCTATTCGCCATATCAAATACCGGAATAGAACGACATATTTCAAGCGACTTTAAATTACAATTTCCTAAAAAATGAACATAAAAAAAGTAAATACTACAATTGAATTCACAGGTAGAAAATATAAAAACGGCTCCGTTCCCGGAGCATGTAGCGGTGCCGACAGCACAGGCTCAAAACCCCCTATTTGATATTATTATCGAAGAAGAATTCACGTTGCAAAAATATTGCAATGCTTTAATTGAAAAGATACTCACACTTCGCCAGTCGCAATTTCCTGCATTCATAAATTACCAATGCAACCAGGTTAAAAATCCGTTGACCTGGATTAACAAACTGGAAAAGTTATTAGCCAACAACGAAACCTTTTTTAGTTCCAAAACAGCCCTAAGCAGATACAATAAATTGTATACTTTAATTGATAGAAAACGAATTGAGCTGCAATCTACGAGCGTAAAAGAACCGATTAGTAAAACACCGAAAAAGTATATAAATGCCGAGAGTGAAGACCGGTATTTCTCGTTTTACGAAATCAAAAGGCAGTTGGAAAATTTGGAAAATGACAACGAAAAAATACTGTTGTTGACCAAAGAAAAATTCGAGTACCAACAAGCCAATATCGAATTCATCAATCAAAAAACACCGTTGTATGATGAGCAATGCTGCAAAGAGATAGAGCATATATATGCCTTGCAAAAACTGCAAGCAGCGTTGGAACTCAACAAAAAAGAAAGCAACACCAACCAAATACCATTCAATAAAGTAAAATTCAATTGCAATGTGAATCAGTTTGTGGATATTTTCTACCAACTACACCGGGAGTTATTCTGCGAGGGGAAACCATTTATTGATGGTTCCATGAATGATCTGGTGGCAATCATTGTCAATTCATTTGTCGATAAAGAGGGGAATGAAATAAGTCCCCAAACAGTCGAAACAATACTCAAACCTTCGCGTACCGACAAACGTCCGAAACCTCACAAAAGAATAGACATCGACAAAATGCTCTAATACAAAATAGTCCCTCGGGACTATTTTGGGACTTTTGGACTTTTTTCTCGTCCAACATTTGCACCATAACTTTTAAATCATTTAAAAAATGGAAGCAATAATTTTAACAAAGGAGCAGTACACTGAAATCGTAACGCGTTTAGAGAACATCACCCAACAACTCAACTCAAAGGTAGGTCCAAAAAAGGAAACCTTTTTAGACAATCAAGAATTCCTCTTATTACTCAAAATCTCCAAAAGAACAGCTCAAACCTGGAGAGATGAAGGTAAAATTTCATTCAGTCAAGTGGGAAACAAAATCTACTACAAACTCTCGGATGTAGAGAAATTGATGCAAGAAAACTATAACAAAGCTTTCAAAAGATAAGCTTATGAAAAGCTGCAACGGAACCTGTGAAGCTTGCGAATGCAAACTTTTAGACGAATCAAAACTGAACACTAAAAACTGATCACTGAACACTATAAATATGGTAACAATATTCAAAAACTTCAACGAAGTGGTCGAACACAAAACAATTTCGGCCATTTTAGAAGAAATCAAAACTGGCAAATACAAGCATGCCATCACATACCTCCGAAAATCACTTTCAGAGAAAAAGATGGAAGCCTATGAAAAAGCCAAAAAATCATTACCGGCATTTACTCCTTCAGGTAAGTTTGAAGGTGGTAGAAAATTAGAATTCCTAGTGGAATATTCGAATGTAATGATCCTGGACATCGACAAATTAAGTGCAGCCGATTTGCAAAATGCAAAACACCTCGCCAATCAATCGGAGTTCACTATGGCTAGTTTTGTAAGTCCTTCAGGAAACGGATTAAAAATTTTGGTAAAAATTGACACACCAAAAGCAGAACACAAAGAAACGTTTCTAAAAGTACAGGCGTACTATGAAAACCTCCTAAAACTGGAAATCGACAAGTCCGGAAAGGACCTAACCAGACTATGTTTCTATTCAGCGGACGAAAACCTATATCTCAACGAAAACGCAACTGTCTTTGCTACTAATCCCAATAAACCCTGTCATGCTGAACTTGTTTCAGCATCTCCACCGCCAACTGCGACTGTGACTGCGACTAATTCCGATGCCATCTACAACCACTGCGTAAATTTCACCGAAAAAAAAGTGCAATTTGTGAATGGTAGTCGCAACGTGTTCGTGCATCAATTAGCGTGTAACCTAAACCGAAAAGGGGTTTCATTACAAGAAGCATTGGTTTATATTCTAACCGATTTTGGGTATGATGAAAAAGAAGTAACACAAACTGTAAACAGTGCCTACGGCAACATCCACGAATTTGCGAAGAATTCCCAACCACTGGAGGGATGGCCAAAAGCCGGGATGGCAGAACTCAAACCAAAGAAACTGAAAACGGACAACCCACAACCCACTACAAACGATGCTTATGAAGACGACGAAGACCAACCAAAACCAACCCAAATAGACCGCTTAGAGCTGTTTCTATCCACCCGCTATGTATTTCGTCACAACATCGTTTCCGGTAAGTTAGAGTTCCAATATTTCGGGAAAAAGAAATGGAATGTAATGAATGACTTTATTGAAAACTCCATGCTTCGCGAATGTCTAAAAGGAAGAATCAAAACAAACCTTTCGTCATTGCGAAACTTACTGTATTCTGATTTCTGTCCGTTATTCAATCCGTTCGAAGATTACTTCTATAACTTACCTAAATATGAACCGGATAGCTCCCTCCCTTTTGGGGAGGGTTGGGGTGGGGCTGATTATATCAACGATTTAGCCAACACCATAACCACAACAAAACAAGAATTGTGGCAGCAATGTTTCAAAAAATGGATTGTAGCAATGGTCGGTTGTGTATTAGATGATAAAGTAATCAATCACACGGTTATTGTCTTTAGTGGCAAACAAGGATTAGGCAAAACAACTTGGGTAGAGAAACTCGTACCCAAACAATTAAAAGAGTATTTGTTTTCGGGTACCATCAACCCGAACAACAAAGACACATTGGTACAACTTTCAGAATGTATGTTAATCAACTTGGACGAGCTCGAAAACCTAAACCGTTCCGAAATCGGAAGCTTAAAAGAAATCATCACAAAAACGCAAATCAGAATGAGAAAGGCTTACGGTCATAACAACGAAACAATGCCAAGACGTGCATCTTTTGCCGGAAGTGTCAACACCGCTCAGTTCTTAAACGATAGTACAGGAAGCAGACGTTTTCTTTGTTTTGAACTGGAAGGAATCCAGTACCAACATGAGGTAGATATTGACAATGTTTTTTCCCAAGCTTTGTATCTGTTTAAAAGTGGATTCAGACATTGGTTCGATCAAGAGGAAATCAAAAACATCACTGAAAACAATGAACAATATCAACTTCGAAGCCCGGAAGAAGAACTATTGCTCACCTGGTTTGAACCGTGCGACAGACAAACAGCCACCCTCTTTCTGAATGCCTCACAAATAGCAGCCAAATTAGCGGAAAGAGCAAAAATCACAATTAATGACGGAACCATTAATAAAATCGGAAAAGCATTAAAAAAACACAATTTCACCCGATTGATGAGAAAAGGAAGTCCGGTCTATGCCCTCACAGAATTCACATACGAAGACGTGGACATAACCAACCGAAAAACAGAACAATAAGAAGCAAAATTATACAAGTGGAAATCGAAAGTTTCCACTTTTTTTTCTCCCAACTCCCAACTCAAAACTCCCAACTCAAAAAAGGGTGTATGGGGTGTAACCAAATTTCCACACAAACATTTTTTATTTTTTCACTTTTCTAATTTTCGGGCAACATCAGAACAAAAGAATGCATAATAGTAAATGGTTTGGAGCAGTTTGCATTCAAAAATCTATATAAATCCATTTTTTAAAATCACAAAAATAAAAAAATGTTTTAGCTCTTTTTTCCTTACACCCTACACCCTTTGATAGTTATACTGTTTTTTACTCTGAATTGCAGTCTTTTTCTTCATTTTACGGCTTTCCGCAATTTTATATAGACACCTTTTTTGTAATATTGTATTTTAAACAATTTTAATGTCAATTAACTATTTCGATACAGCTAGTACAACTAAAGTTGACTCAAGAGTTCTTGAAGCAATGTTGCCCTATTTCAATGAAATTTATGGTAATGCATCAAGTAATCATATTTTCGGTAAAACCGCAAAGAAAGCTATTGAATTAGCTAGAAAACAAGTTTCGGAATTAATAAATGCTAATGAAAATGAAATTATTTTTACATCAGGTGCTACTGAATCAATTAATTTAGCTTTAAAAGGTTTTTTTGAAGCCAATTATGATAAAGGAAATCATATCATTACTGTCAAAACTGAACACAAAGCGGTGCTTTCAACTTGTGAATATTTAGAGACTAAAGGGGTTGAAGTAACCTATTTGGATGTTGATAATAATGGATTAATTTCTATTGATGATTTAAAGAAAGCTATCAGAAAAGATACGATTTTAATTTGTATAATGTTCGTTAATAATGAAACTGGAGTGATACAACCAATTAATGAAATTGGATTAATAGCTAAAGAAAGTGAAATAATATTTTTTTCAGATGCAACACAAGCTGTCGGTAAAATTTGGGTTGATGTCGAAAAAGATAATATAGATATGCTTTGCTTCAGTGGCCATAAATTAAATGCACCTAAAGGTGTTGGTATATTATTCAAAAAAAGGAATATAGAATTAACTCCTCTTATTCATGGTGGTAGTCAAGAAAATGGTTTGAGAGCAGGAACTTATAATACACCTTTGATTGTTGGCTTGGGAAAAGCATGTGAAATTGCTTTACAGGAATTGGATGATGTTGAAGATTATATAATTAAACTGAATAGTTATTTAATTCAAGAATTAAAAAAATTAAAAGGTGTTGTGATAATTGGAAATGAAAAAAATAAAGTTTATAACATAGTTGATGTTATGATTCCGGATTTAAATTCTGATATATTTATAGCAATGGAAACAGGTTCTGCATTGAGTAATGGTTCTGCATGCACTTCTGAAATAATTGAAAGTTCTCATGTATTAAAAGCAATGGGATTTAGTGATGTTGAGTGTAATCAGACAATTAGAATTTCAATATACAAAGAGATAAATGAATCCAAAATAAATGATTTAATAACGATTTTAAAGGCCGAAATAAAAAATATATAGTATGTTAAAGAATGTTAATTGGGCTGAAGATAGAGATTATAAGACTGGAAGTGAAGATGAGCCATTACAGTTTTATATAGATGCTTTATGCAATAGCAATTCATTTGATTTATTATTAGGGTATTTTAGTTCTTCAGCTCTTAATGTACTATCATTAGGTTTTGCAAACTTTATACATTCTGGTGGTAAAATGAGAGCAGTAATTAACAATGTATTGTCAGACGAAGATAAAAAGGCAATTGAAAAAGGGCAAAATAAAGATGGAATTTCAACCATTTATAATTTTAATAATGTTAGGGAATTAAAGGCTTCATTAGACGAATATGGTAAGCATTTCTTCGAGTGTTTTGCTTGGTTAATTGCAAATGATAGAATTGAAATAAAAATCATTAAACCAAAAGACGGAAAAGGAATTTCACATTATAAATCAGGTGTTTTTAGCGATGGCGAAAATTCGGTTAGTTACAAATCATCTTGTAATTTTACCTATTATGGTTTTGTTGAAAATCTCGAAGAATTAGAATGTAGATTATCTTGGGAAGACGATAGTTCACAAAGGTCAGTCAATAAACAGATTAAATATTTTGAAAGGATTTTTTCTGGAAAATCTGAAAATGTGGATTATCTTAATATTGAGGATGTAAAGTCTACTATAATTGAAGAATTTGGGAACAAAAGCTTAAAAGAATTATTAAGTAAAGAAGATTATCTGCTCAGTAAGAGAGAAAGCATTTTTGACAATATAAAAGTGAAAAAATCAATCAATATGGCAATGGAGCAAATGTCAGAATATGAAAAAATTGATAATTCTCCTAAATTTCCATTTGATGGTGGACCTCGTGAATACCAAATAAAAGCTTATCAAAACTGGGTTGACAATGATAGGAAAGGACTATTTGCAATGGCAACAGGAACTGGTAAAACAATAACATCGTTAAATTGTATTGTAGAAGATTATAAAATAAATAAGTTTTATAAGTTTATTGTTTTAGTGCCTACTATTTCATTGGCTACTCAATGGGAAAAGGAAATAACTCAGAAATTTAAATTTGAAGAAGTAACAATTTGTTCTAGTTTAAATAATAATTGGGAAGAGTCTGTTAGAAATTATGGCAGAAATATAAGGCTTGGTAATGATGTTAATTTTTGTATTTTATTAACCTATGCAACTTTTAGAGGTCAAAGATTTCAAAACATTTTTAATGATTTATTTAAAAATGAATTTAAAAATATTACAATCATTGCTGATGAGGCTCATACATTAGGTTCAAAAAATTTATTAAAAGTTTTGCCACTTGGTATTGAAAAAAGAATTGGATTATCGGCAACTCCTGAAAGACAATATGATGAAATAGGGGAATTAGAATTATGTAGCTTTTTTAATTCATATCCACCATTATACACTTTTAATTACAACATGAGAAAGGCAATTGATGATAAAGTATTATGCAAATACTATTATTATCCAATAATTGTAGATTTAGAAACTGATGAATTAAATGAATATAGAGAAATTACCAATAAACTTAATAAATTTTTAGATCCTAAGACAGGTAAATATAAAGATGATCCATACGTAAATAGTCTATTAATTAACAGAAAGAACATCATCCATAAAGCAAGAAAAAAATCAAAGTGTTTAGTTAATATAATTGATGACATAGGTAAAGACAAATTTAAATATGCTTTTATTTATGTTCCGGAAGGTTACGAAACAAATTATGATGAAAATGATTTAGATCGCGATGATGAAGATGATGATTCGATAATTAATTTATATACAAACTTGTTGTATGATAAATATAAATTTAAATTAAAAAAGTTCACAGGTGAAACAAAACATAGAGACGAAATTCTGAATCAATTTAGTAAAGGTGATTTGGATGCATTATTGGCAATGAAGTGTTTAGATGAAGGAGTTGATATTCCTCAAACTCAATTCGCTATTTTTTGTTCAAGCACTGGTAACCCTAGACAATACATTCAAAGAAGAGGTAGAGTTTTGAGATTTCATGGTAAAAAAGAGTATGCATATATTTATGATATGATTGTAAAACCAATCCTTGACATTACAACAACTGATTCAAATCAAATAAAATTAGAAAAAAATATTCTAGTAAGTGAATTAAAAAGATTGGTAAATTTCGCAGTCCTTGCAGAAAATAAACTTGAATGTTTGAAAGAATTAGAAGACTTATGTTATAGTTTTGGTATCGATATATATGATTTAGCGAACATTGAGGAGGAAAAATATAATTTATAAATTGATTTTATGAAAAGTTTAAATGATAATTTAAGAGAAGAATTTGGGGAAATTTTAAAAACTCCTGAAATTCAAGAAATAATATCTTCAAAAAAATTAGAAATAGAAATTGTCACAAAAGCTTTTGAAAAATTGTTGGACAATAAATATGGAAATGAAGATTCTTCTTTTGTTGAAAAAGGAAGAGCCGAATTCGAAACATTTATCATTAACACTATAAAAACAAAATTGCATTAAGATGATAATAGATAAAGTAATTGTAAATAATTTTTATTGTTTCTTAGATGAAAACATATTAGAATTTTCGAAAGGATTAAATGTAATTTCGGCAGTAAATTCAGGTGGTAAATCACAGCTTTTTAATGCATTTTATTGGACTTTCTTTGATAAAATTTATGCTGATGTAGATAATAATTCCACAAGAAAAGAGTGGAAAGATGGCTCAAGACAAATTGTTTGCCCAGATTTACTTAAAGAGAGCAGCTTAGAAAATGATAAAATAAATTGTTCAGTTGAAATTGTATTAACAAATGAGTTTCATTTAAACGATGAGCCTAAAAATGAATTAATTGAATATACTTTCACTAAAAAAGTTATATATCAAAAAATCGCTAATACATTAACAATATTCTCTAAACCTGAACTTGTAATTTCCTATGTAAAAGATGGTGAAACTGAGTTTATACCTCAATATAATCAAAGTTGGTTTTTAGAAAAAATATTTCCCTCAAGCATAAGAAAATTCATGTGGTACCAAGGTGAAACTATGGATGAACTATATGATTTTAGTAAACCAAGTACACTTAAGAATGCGATTAATGAGATTTCATATTTTCCAATTTATGATAACATGGAAAAGATTGTAAAAGCATCCTCAGTAAGTATAGATAAAAAAGTTGATAAAGAATTAGGATTACAAAAGAAGCTTACTGTAACCCAACAAAACTTAATTAACGATATTAGTTATAAAACTAAGAATATTGAAAAAAAGAAAGAATCTATAATTGATATACAAAATGATATTGATAAACTTCAAGATGATATTGCTGAAGAAGAGAACAAACTAAAAGGTTATGATAAGTATAGGGATATTAAAGTTCAATTAAATGCGTTAGAGTCAGAATTGAGTTTGACTAAATCACGAATTGATGATTTAAGTACAAACAATAAAGAATCTTTAATTAATAAATGGATGTTAAATGGATGTGAAAGCTTAATAAATGCTTCCGATAAAAACTTAAATATTCTTAGTGAAGAAATAAAAAAGTTTCAAAATACAACAAATCCTGTCCCTATTTCACTTCCAGGTCCAGAGTATGTTGAAAAAATGATAAATGATAAAATTTGTTATATCTGTGAACGACCTGTCTTAGATCATACACCTGAATATGAGGCATTAGTTAAAAGATTAAATGATTTTCAAGATAATTCCAACCATAAGGTTTTACAAGATAATTATACCGAACTAAATAAGTCGAGAAGAAGACTCCTAAGTGAACTTCCAGATATTGAAAATGATATTAAAGACAAAAATAAAGCTATTAATTTATTGATAAAAAACAGAAATAGACTAGTAAATAGAATAGCGTCTGTTTATACTGATTCAGGTCATGATAAGGAAATGGATATTACTGTTGGAGCAACAACTGCAAGTCAAATACTTTCTAAAATTCAAAGTTTAAGGTTAGCAAAAGATAGAAAGTCAGATAGTTTGAGGTTTATAAAATCCGAGATTTCAATTTTAGAGGAAGGCTTAAAAAATGACTTGATTGAAAAGGAAAAAACTATGGTCAGTTTTGACACTAACTTTCCTGAAAGTATTGCATCAGATTATATTAAAATGTTTTTAAAAAGTATAGGACAGTTAAGGTCTATAGCTTTATCAAATTTAATTAATGAAATTCAATCTGAAAGTAATAGATTGTATTCATTGTACTTAGGAGGTAATACTCAGGGTGAAATTGAAATTGACAATGGTATTAGAATTATTGATATTGGAACAAAAAATGTATTAGATAATTTAAATCAAGGTGAAGTTGTAGCTCAGAAACTTGCTGTTGCTAATGCCTTTCTTTCATTAAGCGAGAAAAAAATGAAAAAATCATATCCTATTGTAGCCGATGCTTTGTCTTCTGATTTAGATCCTTTTAATACTATAAGTTTAACAATAAATATTGGCAACTCATTTGAGCAAATGATAATTATGTCAAAAGATTATTCAAAATTAGATTCGAATGAAAGAAGTAAATTAATTGAAGATGCCAAAATAGTTAAATATTACGAATTTAAAAATCGAAAAATAGACGAAAATGGCGTTAATTCAAGAACTAATAAAAAAACATTTATTACAACTATAAAATAATACTCTGATGAAAGAAAAGTTAATTATAGAATTAAATAAAAAATATATTCATCATGGTGATTATGTTCTAAAAGTTAGAGATCTTTTCAGTAGAAAACAAGAAAATCTTTCAAAACAAGATGATAAATTTTTTTCAAAATATTGGCAAGTTTATGCATGGTCAGCAATAATTGGTTTTGTTAATAACAAAAGAATAGAAGGTGCTTCATTACCACATACAAGTTCATTTGAGTTTTTAAGAATATCAAATGGTTCAGAAATAATTGCAAACGGATTAATGTTAATGGCAATTGGGAAAATTGAAGCAAAAACATCAGATGATATTTTAGATTCAAGAAAAATACTAACTATTATTAGTGAATATGCTGAAGGTGGAGCGAAACATATTCTGGAATTAAGACAAACACCTGGTTTTGAACATAAGTTCAATTATGCGGATGATTATTTCTTCGAAATAGTAGATAGAGCAAAAGTTTAAACTTATTTTAATTAGTAATACTAAATATGAATCCACAAGAATTTATAGATGGTCTAAAAAGAGACAAAGCTAGAGGAAGTCTTGCTCCTCATCAGATAATATTGTTAATTGCTTTATCAAGAATCTATAAAAAAAGCGGAAAGATTCTTTCTGATATTTTAACTTTAAATAGTGAGTTTCAAGAAGTGTGGAACTCCTATAAAAATGAGTTTAAAACAACAAATAACAAGCTAGGAATGCCTTTAAAAGCTTTTGTGAATAAAGGTTATTTAACAATTAAAATTAGTGAAGATATAAATGATTTTAGAAATCTTTCAGAACTTGAATCTAAAATTTCAACTTTAGTAATTGAAGATATTTTAATTACACTTTTTAAAGCAGATAAAATTGAAGAATATTTAATCAGTAGAATTTCAAAATAATTGAATTGGAAAAATCTAAAAAATGGTTAACCTCAAAAGAAACAAAATCCCTTCTAAAAATAAGTGATTGTAAATTAATGCACTTGCGTTTAGAAGGGAAAATAGAATTTAAAAAAGTGGGTAGAGCTTTTTTGTATTATACAATTTAAATTGTTGAAATAATTTTTTTATAGATCTCAAAAGTTAGTTTTGCATCATCTAAAGCATTGTGTTTATCCTTTCTATTCAAATTAAATATTTTGCACATATTATCTAAAGAATTATTATCAATTAAATTCTTGTTCATTTTATTGTATAAATAACTAATTGATTGAATATCTAAGTGTCGATAATTTATTTTATTATATTCTCGCATCATTGAATTTTGATGAGCCAATTTTCTTAGAAATACGACATCAAAGGATATGTTCCATCCTGCTAATTTAAAATCATGTCCCATTTCATTAAAAAAAGATGTTATCACTTGTTTAGAGTTTGGCATACGTACTAAATCATCTTTTTTTAATCCGTGAATTTTTAAAGCTGCTGAACTTATTTTTCTTTTTCTGTCAGGATTGATAAATGAATGAAATTCTTTAATAATATTCAATTTATCATCAACTAGTACTGCTCCAAATTCAATCGGATAATCCTTGAATACATCAATTCCACTAGTTTCAAAATCAATAAAACAAATCATTACTATATTTTTTTTAGCTCATTAGAAGATTTCATCAATTCTATTTCTTTCTGAATTTTATAATACATTGTTTTTTTATTTCTAGTTTTTTTAAAAAATAACACAGGTGGTTTTAAGTTTTTAGATCTTGTGTTTTTGGATGGTACAAAAAATAAATAATCATCTACTATATAGTAAGAATATGAGATGGGAGATTCTATAATTTCAAAAATTTCAAATGAACTATTCTTGCCTAATTCTGTAAATGATGATAAATTACTTTTTACTTGTTCAATTAATTTTACAATGCTTTTAGAATTATATTCATCACCTGCAATATCTTTAGACCAATGATTTCCATAGGAATCAATAAAAGGATTATTTGTATTGTATAAAAATATCGTTAAACTTGAATTTGTTTTAGCTAAAAATTGCTTTAATGTAGTAGAGTTTGATTTAAAAAAAGTTGATCCGTACATCAAGTAAATTTCTACTTTTTTTGCTTTTTCAATTTTTTTTCTAATTACTTCCTGTGCTTCTTCAAAAGTCTCAAAATAATCAACCATCCCAATTTTCTCGTACTTATCCATAGTATTATGTAACTCCATATTGTAAAATGCTGAAACAGCAAAACTAGAAACAATTGATGATAAAATTGCAACAACAATTAAGGACCATGGTTCATTAATTAATGAAAAAATCAAAATAGTTAAAAAACTAATTGAAATAATCATCCAAATAATATATTTTTCTTTAAAAAACATAAAATTATTTTTAAAATTTATATAAAACAACTTGCACAACCTTCACCTTCAGCTTCCAAGATTTCATCTTGCCAACTTGTAGAAGTTTTTGCGTTAGTTTTGTTTTTATGCATTCGTAAAAAGTGTTCTTTTTTTATCGCGTTTACACGTTCCGGTTTTTTTAATTCTTGCAAAGGTTCAATAGTCCAAGTGTACCCTTCTTTTTCATAGTCAATAGCTTTTTCATAAAGTGTTGGATGTTGTTCCAATAACCAAACCCATTCTATTTTTTGTTGAAAGAAACAAAAGAAACATCCTGAACGACTTCGCGAATAGGTTCCTTTTTTAATTTCTCCATTTATCTCAACTTCATACTCAAGCGGTAAATAATAAGCCGGTATTCCAACACCGGAATCATCTAATATTTTAAAAATATCATCAATTCCTAAAACTTCATCGTTTTCAATCAATGAGAACCTTTCCAATTTACCAACAGGATAATCGGTAGTTTTTAAAAACTCAAATACTACTTTATTAAAAAGTTTAACATCAGTATCAAGTAAAGCGTTAACCTTTTGTTTTTGAGTAAAACGCAAAGAAATAGGTTGCTCCACATATTGTAAAATCATTTCTAATTTTCCTTTTGGAGCTATTAATTCATATTGTTTTTTAACAAAATCAATATTTGAATTTGCCAAAAACTTTTTGACAACGTCTTCACTCCAAATGTTCTTTCTAAATGGAAAAATAGATTGAATATTTTCTTTTTTAGATATATAGCCTTCTCTATTTTCATCACCACGAATGCCAACATAAGAGATTGTTGGTGTGTTTCCAATTTCATTTTCAAATGGCTCCAGCTTCATTTTTCCGGTACACCAACGAGCTGTTGCAGATGGTAAATAGCCGCCGTACATGGCCAAGAAATGGTCAAAAGGATTTTTTTCCGGTGAGTTTAATTCATCAATTGATTTATATAAACGAATATTTTTTCCTAAAACCGAATTCAATTTATTAATCAAATCGTAGGTTTCATTCAACTCCTTCCCTGTATCACAAGTATAATATTCTACATCAATGTCAGGATGCTTACGGCTCATATATATTGCCAAAGCGGCACTATCTTTTCCTCCAGAAATTCCTAATACATGTTTTATTTCGCTCATAACACTAAATTTTCATTCATTTCTGTAGATAATAATTCCATAAGCAATTGCTTACGTTTGTGAACATCTAAAGTAACCAATTTTTCTTTTAATTGCATTCTTATACTTTCAAATTCTTTATTATACTCGTTTGAAATAATAATTTTATCATTAAAAATTGTTCCTGTACTTCCAAATAATTGAATGGAAACCATTTTAGTGTTGTCAGTTAATGAAAATTCATGAAGATCCGAAGCTTTTATTAGTCCTAATAAATATTCTTCCAGATTTGTTACAAGTAATACTTCTTCTTCGTCTATCATTTTATCAATAGATTTTCCAAGAGCAGCATCAGCAACTGACTTCAACCATGAAGCTCTATCATCTAATGGAGAAATTAATCTTTTATAAAAAATAGACTGTTCAGTTCCTAATAAACTTAAATTAATACTTTTTAATCTACCTTGAATTTCTAATTTATAGCTTTCGAAATCAGTAGTTTCACAATAAAAAGAGAGAATTATTTTTTCTTCAATTCTATCTAGTAAAGCATCATAAGCGGACCGTATTTCTCTGATAGCATCTTGAATATGATACGTGTAGGATTTTAATATTTCTTCATCATCATTTATAGATATTGAATGGAAACCTAAAGCATTTGGAAATTGATTGAATAAAGCATCTTCCGGATCTTTGGCAGTCTTAATTGCTTCTCTCAAACTTATTGCCTTCGGTGAAAGTCTTTTAGTATTTATGGTGTATTCATTCAATCCTCTAAAAAAACGTAAAAAATTACCAAAAATAGAAAGAAACGTACTTTTAGTTCCGAGTTCATTGTCACCAACCTGAACAAGTTCCTTATAACTTTCTAATAGGTTTACTTTTAAACCAGAAACATCATAACTCTTAATTGAATAATTTGTTGGTGTTTTATGAATTAAGTCTAATACATCTTCAGTCAAATAAGGGATAAATCCATTGACTTCGTGGAATAAGGCAAAATCTTCTTTATTAATTATCAAGAACAACGGAACCCAAAATTCCGTAAATCCTTTTTTTAATTTGTATGGTGCTTTACTAAGTATTTCATACAATTCCCCTAAATTTCTTCTGGATGAATTAGCCGATTTAATAAAAGCATCACATTCATCCCATAAAGGTTTAAATGTTTTATCTGTTGGTGAAGAAAAATAAAAATGGTTTAATTTATCGTCTTTTCTATGAATTCCGGTATCTTTTACTAAAGTTATATAAATAGATTTTTCAGGCGGAAATTTATCATTTGGGAAGCCTAGATTTTCAACACTTTCATTTTTTAATAAATGCCGTAAAAAAGACTTTCTAGCTGTGCTTATCTGAGGACTTAAAAATTCTTTATTGACTAATTCATTTTTATAATGTGGTGCATTTTTAAATTCTAAATCACAAATTTTAGATAGTGTTTCATTCAAAGCTCTTTTAGATTTTATAAACTCAACTTTGCCATTATAAAACCAAATATTTTGATCATTAGAAATAAATAAATTATCTAATACGAATTTTTCTAGTTGTTGTAAATGAAATTCTTCTTCTTTTTTTAAGAGATTAATTGCATTTCGGTCTTCTTTGTGTTTGTTTATTAGAAATTTAAGCTTATTAACTGTAAAAATCTCATTATGAATTTCTTTTGAATTTTTATAAATAACATATAGATTACTCCCTGAATTATTTGATGCAGCTTTTATATCTTTTTCCTTAATATTACTATCAAAAATCAAATTAATGTAACCATCTAAAGCTCCTTCTGCTTTTGATATTGAACTTAAATCAGTCAATATTTTAAATTCAAAAAATCTTGGTGTTCCTTTTTCAAAAGAATCCTTTTTAACTAAAATTACTGGAAAATCAACTAAATCACTGATAGCATCGGTAACAGAAAAGTCATGATTGATTTCTTTTGTTACATCAGCCAACTCTTGCTCGATATCTATATCTGTTCCTTCAAGGAAATTAATTTTATTACTATGCTTGTAAAATCTTAATATTCCTGCTTTATCTAATTTATCAA
The DNA here is from genome assembly GCF_003350545.1 of Flavobacterium glaciei. GTDB lineage: Bacteria > Bacteroidota > Bacteroidia > Flavobacteriales > Flavobacteriaceae > Flavobacterium > Flavobacterium glaciei. The sequence goes on along the minus strand of NZ_QQBA01000005.1, from coordinate 162,086 downwards.
CAGTTTTTTCAATTAATTCACCATCAAATTCACTTGTATAATGAACATATTTGGAGATGAATTTTTTGTCAAATAATCCGCCCGCTTTTGTAAAAATATTAACTAGACAAATGGTTTTAATTAATTCAGTTACTAGTTTGTAATCAACATCAACTATTAATTCCGATCGCTCTAAAGCTCTAAAACAAGTTTGCCATTGCGATCTGTGTGGATTATTAAAACTGTAAATTTCACTTCCTAAAGTATTTACTAAATAATCAAACACATTTGAAATTGAATAAAATTTACCATTGAATGAATTAATGGAAAATTTTGTATTATCATTTAAAAAAGTAAATAAAGAACGTTCATTTTGGCCGTATCGTTGTAAAGCATTAACGAGTATATTAGCTGAAAGCCAATCAAGTGGATAAAGCGATTTAGCTAATTCTGTTGTACTTGCCTCATTAAAATTTATAAGGTTACTGTTTTTTATTGCTTTGTTTAACAAGTTGAAACTATCTTCATACTTTTTTGTTAATTCAAAATGTTCCAATCTTTTAGAAGCAAAATATAACAATTGCTCAACCGGTTCATTAAAAAGAAGTTCAACAAATCTACCTTTAATTTTTTCCCATTCTTGTTTTTCTGAAATATCTAATGAAACGGAATAGGAAATAAAACTTTGATGCAATGAAATTATGAAAAACACATTTTTTGAATCGTCATTTGCCCATTCAGAAATTAATTGAAGTAAGTACAAATCATTATTCTGTTTGTTTTTTCCAATGAATTCTAAAAACTTACCAAATTCATCAATGATGATTACTAACCCTTTATTCTTTTTAGCTGCTGTATTTCTTCTTTTTTCAAGCTCATCAATTATGTCTTTTGAAGAACCCATTTTTAATTTTAAGACTTTTAACAAAGAGTCAGTTAATGATGAATTATCTCCAACTATTTTAATGAAATCATAGGAATGAGATTTTGATTCATTAGAATAACTGAAAAAAATCTTTTCTTTAAGTAAGTTTTTTTCAAATGCCCATAAAAAAGTGGACTTCCCGGTTCCATAGTTACCAATTAAGGTATAAGATTTATTACTCTTTGACGTACTTCCGACTATACGTTCATAAATTTGAATCGCATTCGGTGTAACAACATAATTCAAGTCTTTTGACTCGTCTCTTAAAATATTTGTTGATATATTACTGTATTGCATAATACGATTCTAATAAATTATTTTGATAATCTGTTGTGATACCTTTTATTTGAATTTGTCTTATTCCGGCATCGTTCTTATATATAAATTCAGGATAATTCAAACATAATCTGTCAATCAAATTGTCTAAACCATCATTTGAAAGACAGAAATAAGAACCAAAAGAATTACGTATTTCATCATGACTAATATCTTTTCTTTCTCCTAAATAATCCAATAAGCAATAAGCTAAAATTGCTGTCGGAATACCATTTCGCACTTCTTTATTTATTCTGTAAACAGTTTCACCATTGCTATTTTTAGTATTTAATTGTGAAATTAAATTTAATTCTAATAAAGGTGAATTAAAATCATCCTCAATTGTTTTTAATGATTTTGTCGGAGTAGCATAGGACTTTACAAATACTTTATAGTCTGAATTAAGTGTATTAGAACTTACTTCTCTAACATTATTTTCACGGAGTTTTTTTTCAATAAATTGAATGATTTGGCTTTCCGAAAATTCTAAACTTACTTTATCATTAAAATATTCCGAAAAAATTAAATTATAAATACTAGCATAATTTGTCTTACAGATTTTATATTGTAGTAACCATAATGTTCCTTCATCTTCCAAATAAGGATCATATTCATAACCTTCTAAAAATAATTTTTTAGATAATTCCAAAACTTCATGTTTATCATTAACTAATCCAAAGGCTTTCAACCAATGTTGTATTGACTGCACCATATTCTTACCAACACCAAGTTTTGAAATCGCTATTTCAGGTTTATTAAAAACCGTATATCCTTCATTATCAATTATTTTAACACCTTTTGATAGCCATTGTTGTCTACAATGAAAAGTATCATGCCCTGAAAATTTGAAATCACTCATAAATAAAATTTAATACGGCAATTTAATAATTTTTCTATGGATGAATTCATCCATTGACTAAAACTTATTAAAATATTATGCGAAATTTTTTAAACAATTGAATATTAGTATTTTGTATTTAATTTAAGGTTTTTTCCTAAATTCTATCAATATATTTATCTTTACAAAAACCGTCTCTATTCCAGGTATCCGTAGAGCCGGCTCTTTATTTGTTTCGTTTCGTTAATTTCATTTAAACTATGGAAAATCCTTTTGAACTCATTATGGAAAGACTTGATAGAATTGAAAAAGCTATCGAAAATCTAAAAACAGCGAATCCTGTTCAGGTCAATAATGCACCCATGAATGTAAAAGAAGTATCAAAATACTTAAACCTTAGTGTTTCTGCAATCTATAAATTAACTTCCACAAGTGAAATTCCTCACTACAAAAACGGAAAACGACTTTATTTCAAAAAAGAAGATATTGATGAATGGATATTCTCAAAAAGAATTAAAACAAACGATGATATCGAAAAAGAAGCAATGGATTACATCAGGAAAAATCCAAGACAATTTTAGCTTAGAAATCAATAATTACTCCGAAGGACGAATAATTACTTTCGGTGATAGATTGGGCGTTTTACATTTCAATTGCCACTCCTTTGCCAACGCTCCAAAAAAAATTACTGGCACGGTTTTTAGGAAAAACACTTACGCTTCGCAACTTGCGCCAGTAATTTTTTTCCCCAAGCTGTGTTACATAATTGAGAATTACAGTTAATTACAATGCATCATTTATGTATTTTTATTTGCCTTCCTAATAAAAAAATCTAATGCTTCAACTTATTTAGTTAATTGTATATAATTCAATTAGTAAAGTTGAATTATATAAATAGGAATATTCGTAAAATGTAAATTAAAAAAAAGTTTTTTTATACTTTAGCAGATTAACTGCAAGCAAATGGATGAATTTCTAAGAAAACCAGATACTAAAAACAATTTTGAAGATAACCTTGAAGAAATAATTGAAATTACTTTAAAAATTAAAGACGATTTTGATAGCACGTATAATAGACATTCTGAAAATCAGTATAGATTTGATCAAGTAAAAAAAATGCTTTCTTCTGAGAATAGAATTTGTTTTTTCCAAAAGAAAAAAAATGAATTTAACAATCAAAATGCAGCTCATAAAATAATTATCCCAATAGGTAAAGAGAGAGCTATTGAAGCCACTATTATTTTTTGGACAGATAAATTGGATGTGTTTACAGATTTGTACTCATACAGAGTTAAAAGTTTTAAAGAAGTTTCTTTTTTTAATGAACCTACAAAACATACTTTAAAAAGTAATTGCATTTTTAAATTTACTGAAATTGAACAAAAAAGTGGTTCTAACAAAGAGTCATTCAAAGAACTTTTTAAGTCAATTGAATCCCTAGAGATTCCAACATTGGATATAAATAAAGAAAAGGACAAACAGATTTGGCATAGTTATGTTGTCGCTATAAAGAAGTTGGTAAAACAGAAAGAGCAAGTTTGGAAAATTCAAAACATCAGCAAACCTTATTCAGAAAAAAGAGAAAGTGATTCGGAAAGATCAAATTTCATAGATGTCTACATCAATGAAAAAGATATGATGATTCAATTTGAAAACGAAATAGAAGCATTATTTAAGCAAAAGGAATTAGAAGATTATGGTGTGAGTGAAAACAAAGCTTTTATTGAATTTAAAAATATAAAGGAATTAAATTCTGTAGAATTAAATCAATTAAAAACTCTGGGGGAAGAGTACTTTTATGAATTAACAAAAGAGTCACCTATTAATTATATCTCAGGCGAAATTGCTTTTAAATATGCTGATAATTTTTCAAAAGAAGATATTTTTTCTGAGCTTGTAAATAAATTAGAGTTAGAATATCAATTAAAGTTAGAAATAGAAAAAGATGGATTAATTGATGTTGAAGATGATGAAATACCTCATATTAATAAAATAATTCAAGATAATTTTAACCATTTAATTTCACTTGAAAAAGACAATACTGTTTCATTAAAAGTAGATTTTAATAATGAAAAAGAAACTGTTAAAACACTACAAGCTGTTAAAGAAAAATTAGATAGTGATGGTTTAGATAGAGCCATTGTAAAGCGTTCTAAAATTAACGATGAAATTATAATTGAAGTTAGTGCTTTTATTCATTCTGATAATTTCTTAGGAATGGGTTTAAAATCTTTAAAATCGGTAACTAGATTTGAACCTTTAAAGAATGTTAAGTTAGATAAAATTGAAAGTTTAGAATTGATTGATTCAAAATATCAAATCATTAATGCAAACAAAGAAAAAATTGATAAATGCCAATTATTATTATTTAAAAACTATCCAAATATCAAGTTTCGTAGACTTCCAACATTATACTATTTTAAAATAGTTAATAAAGTTAATCCTCAAACATTGAGAGGTTTTAAAACTAAAACCGATTTATTAGGAAAATCTATTTTTGATATCACAACCTCAAAAATAACTATAAATGCTGATAATGAAGAAGATTACAACAACCAATTAAAGAGAATTTATGAGAACTCTTCAAATGTTAATATAGAAGATAAACCATTTAAAATTTTTTATAAAATTCAATTTGTTACTGATAACGAAACAGTTAGGTTATCATATTGTAATAAAATAATAAATGAAATTAGAAAAGAGATTGTAAACAGTTTAGAATTTGATATAATTAAAAAGAATTCACGCATCTTATTTTCATATAGTTTTAATTCTGAAGAGGATAGAGATAAATTCAAAAAAACTTTAGAAGTCTCATGCTCGAAATATTCACAAGTACTAACTTTTTCTTTTGAAAATGAATTTGGTAGAACTTTATTTGAATTAATTAAAAATGAATCGCTAGAGCTTGAGAATGAAAAAACAATATCAAAAAACATAAGACAAGCTACTTTTATCTATTTAAATCCTGATCAAAAGAATCGTTTAACGGAAGGGTTAGATCGTTTTGGTGACGAAGCTTTTTTTAAAGAAGGAATTCAAATAGGTAGATTAATAAAGAAAGATAAAAACTGTCTCAAGTTTATAATATCAGATGCATTTGATCAAATTATTACTGCTAAAGAGGAAGACAGAATAGATTTATCAGAAATCAAAAAAGGATATATAAAGCCAATATTTCCTGGTGAATTAACAAATATTGATAGAATGATTAAGGCAATGAAGAAAGTTACAGAACCCGGATCAAAATTTGGCTATCCTGTAAACAGAAATCTATCAAATTTTTTATTTGATCCAAATGAAGCAAGACAGTCATCTGCTGATATAGAGGAAGAAAAACAAAAAATAATTGCAAATCTAAATGAGCCATTACTAAAAAATCAGCAGAAACAATTAGAAGCTGTTGCTAAAACATTATTAGCAAAAGATCTAGCACTAATACAAGGTCCTCCAGGAACAGGGAAAACAACTGTAATTGCTGAAATAATATGGCAGATTCTTTCAAACGACCCAACTTCAAAAATATTAATTACTTCACAAACTAATCTTGCAGTTGATAATGCGTTAGAGAGGGTAAAAGGGAAAAAACTAATAAGACCTATAAGAATTGGTAATATTGATAAGTTTGAGGATGAAGGTAAATTATACTCTATAGACCGTATAAAATTGTGGCTACAGGCTAAAGAGGGTTCTAAAGAAGAAAAACAACATTCTGATAATGCAATTTGTGAATGGATTGAAAACATAAAGGGAAATTCAAGTAAAGACGAAAAATACAAAACAGCAGTTGAAAAATGGAAACAAGGTTTAGATAAAAAGAATCCATCAATTAAAAACATTTTTTATAATTCTTATTTACAGTACATAAATATTTTTGCAGCAACTTGTAGTGAATGTGGTAGCCCTAGATTTAGTAATGCATTCAAAGAATCATTTAATAAAAATTCTGAATCTAGAATGGAACCTGATTTTGATATTGTTATTATGGATGAAGCTAGTAAAGCTACTCCACCAGAGCTAGTTTTACCGCTCACTCTAGGTAAAAAAGTTGTGATCATTGGTGACCACAAACAATTACCACCGATGATAGATGATAGAGAGTTTAGTGAAGCATTAACCGCTGTTGGAGCTCATAAACTTGTTGAAGATTGGACAAAAGAAGATTACAAGATTTCACAGTTTGAAAAACTCTTCAAAAACGCACCTAAAAATTTTGTTGCAAGTTTAGACACACAATTTAGAATGCATGAACAAATCATGAATTGTATATCGGACTTTTATTCTGATCAAATTGAACTTGAAAACGGCTTAATTTGTGGCATTAAGAATGAGATGAACGATAACGATTTTAATGTTAAAGCTAGTAGACATCATGGTTTTAATTCAATACCATTTATTGAGCCAAAAAACCATGCTATATGGGTTAATGTAGAAACTCCTGAAGGTAAGCTAGGAACCTCCTATGAAAACGCTGGTGAAATAGATGCCATAAAAATTGTACTTAATGCTCTTACAAATGCGGATGGATATGATAAATATTCTAATTTTTTCACAAAAGATGAGGATAAAGAAATTGGAATTATTACTTATTATATGCCTCAAATGAATAATATTCAAAAAGCATTATACCCAAATATTAAAAAAAATGAATGGAAAAATTTTGAGGAGCACAAATTTGAAAATATATATAATATTCCTTTAAGAATAAACACGGTTGACCGTTTTCAGGGCATGGAAAGAAATATTGTAATTATATCCACTGTAAGAAGTAATAAACAGTTTATAGAGGAAAAAGGTAAAAAAATAATTATAGACAATAAAAATTATCCATTTGCATTAGGGTTTGCTAGAGAATTACAGCGTATTAATGTTGGTTTTTCCAGAGCTAAAAGATTACTGATAGTAATTGGTAACGAAAAGCATTTTTCACATAAACCAGAATACGAACAAGCAATTCAAAAAATGCATAGAATAGATATAGCACAAATTCAAAATTTAATCAAACCGTGAAAACAAGATTATCAAAAATAGCAAGAGAATTAAATAGTGGTATTTCGTTAGTGGTAGAATTTTTGAAAGCTAATGGGTACGATTGTGAAGAAGATCCTAATGAAACAGTTTCTGAGGAGATCACTGAAATTATTTATAATAATTTTCAATCTTTTTTGGCAGAAAAGAATAAGAATGTAAGTAAAAAAAAGAATGTTAATCCAAAAGAGAAAACTATTGTTAAGCCTTCTAATGTAGATATACCTCTTGAAATAAAAATCATTGAAGCTGCCGATAAAGAAAAAAAATTAATAGAACGAATTATTGGTTTTACTGATTATTCTTGGGAATATACAATTGCAAAATTTGCTGGTACATGTTCTCAACCTGTTGATTTTAATTTGTTTGATGAAGTTATTTGCGATTTACTAATAATAGAATCGATGTCAGCTTCAAAAATGGGTAGCATTTTAGGGTTTGATATTGATAAAGACCCAGCCGAAAAAGAAATTTTAATCAAAGCTATCAAAGATTTGAAAAATGATAAAATGATTGATGGTGATGAAAGTATTTTATGGCTTACAGATATTGGCGTGGAATATGCAAAAAACGGAGTTAAATTTTCTAATTTCACAAGAGATTTTGATTTGTTTATTGATAGTGTTGGGCTTGCTAATGCTAATGTAAAAGCTACATTCAGTAATTTAAAAAGTGAAAAAGTTGAGATAAAAATTCAAAATACTGACAAACACAGAATAATTAATGTAGCTCAATCATTAGACATCCGTACTAATAATGTGGCAGATGCTATTTTTGAAATAGTTGGAAGGATTATTAATGATCAAGAACAATTACTCGGTTATATTTCAACAGCAGAGTATATAAGCGTTTGCGAATACTATAATAAAAATCTTCCGGAGACCATTTCACTATCAAAATCACCAACTTCTCTAGACGAAATTCGTTTGCTAGCAGAGGAGCAAGCTCCAGAAATACATTTTCCTAAAAAGAAATATATACTACAAGAATGTACACCAAAAGGAACCGAAATTTTTAAAGCAAAATTATGGGTAATTCTATTAGAAAATTTCAGAGACAATACACTTCGTACTCTTGTTTATGATGAAAAGCAAAATATTATTTTAGAAACATTGTCTGATGCACTTGATAAAAATGAAAACATTAAGGTTCAATTATTTGAAAAACTTATAAAAGTTGATGAAGAAATTGAAATTACAAACGAAGAAAAAGATATAGAGCAATTAAATATAGAACAAAAATTAATTGATAAACAAGAAGAAATTGAAAATGCAATTGACAATCACAACATAGTAAAAATAAAAGAGATTGAAAAGGAAATTGATTATATAAAGCGACATTTTAATTCAATTGAATTTGAAATTGAATTAAAACGTTTATTTGATGAAACTACAGGTGATTTGTGGATTATTAGTCCTTGGATTAGAAATGCTACATTTAAAAGAATTCCATTTATTGAGAATTATCTAAAAAAAGGAGGAAGAGTTTTTGTAGCTTATTCAGAACCTGAAGCAGAAGGTCAAATAATGGCATTGGACGAGCCATTAAACAAGTTACTTGATTTAGAAAAACGGTATCAAAATTTCTACATACATCAATTACCAGCTTTTCATTATAAAAATGTTTGGTTAAGATTCGAAGAAGCAACTGATTTATATTATTCAGGTAGTTTTAATATTCTTTCATTTTTTATTAGCCATAATCTTCAAAAAGTTAGACAAGAAAAGATGACAAGAATGGATTGGAATATAGAAATTGAAGACGAATACCAAGATGTATTTAAACAATTTGGTTTAAAATATGTAAATAGAACCATCGAGGAATTTAATACTATTTGTCAAAATCCTCCACAAGAAATTGATAAATCTTATTTACAAATGCTAAAAAAAATAGATTATTTAAAGTTAAAACCTTTTATTAATAAAAACATTGAAAATTTTGATGAGGCTTTTAAAGTACTTGAAGAGACTAAACTCGAAAATATCAATTATTACAGAAAAATTTTCTTTGAGTTAGAGTTTGAAAAATATAAAATTAAAATTGAAAGTCTTTCTAATGAAACTATAATTCCTCTTAAAAAGACCGAGCTTCTAAATGAAGTCGAAAAATTTAAAGTAGAATTCGAAGACATCATTGATTATGAGAACGGTTTTTTTAATGTGCTGACTAAGTCTATAAAAGAATTAAAGACATTTAATATTAGCAATAATAATTATAATAAAAATAAAATTAAAAAAAGATAATTATGTCATGTTTTGAGTCATCTACATTTGTAAAAAATCCTGATATTATGAATCAGGAAGTATTGATAAATGCTTGTAATAAGCTAGGATGGAAGTTTACTACAAGTAACAATGAATTAACTATATATCAACTTAATTCTAATGAAGATTTAAGAGGTGAATATGCAATGAAGATAATTGGAAATAAGGTTACTTATAATACTTATTATGTGCAAAATGCAAACAGTAAAGTTTCTGAATTGCAAAACACGTTCTATGAGTTAAACGTAAAATACTCAGAAGAATCAATTATTAAAGAATTTAAAAAACAAGGGTGGACTTATAAAAGTAATGATAAATTTAAACCAAGTTTTGATGAAAAAATTAGCTTTTATATGGTTGGTAGAAGTAAATTAAAAGAGGAGACGGAACCCAACTCTCAAATTAAATTTACCATTTTCAAAGATGGTTCAATAAAAACAGATAGTGATTATATTCCAAAAGACATTCATGAACTAGCAGATAAAGCAATGCTTGAGTTGGAGAAAAACATAGGTAATAATAGAACAATTCAGGGGAAAGAAATCCCTCTAAAATACAAACACAAGACCTTTTGCGAAAATAAAAGAACAATTTCAATAAATAAGAAATAATGGGACAAATTACTAAATCAAATACCGATTCATATAGTCAAATACAAGATATGCTAAAAGCATATTATCCTATTTTGTATCTAACAACCTTCGAATACGATAGAACTAAACAAAAGTTAATAGGTGTTGCAAAGAAATTAAATAAAGAGTATCATTTTTATGAATGGAATTGTGTAGATGGTTTGTCTGAAAGAGATTTAGCTGATGGTGGAATAAAACCAATAGATAATATTGAGGAACCTGAACAATTATTAAAACATATTGCTTCTCAAACAGAAAAAGAAGGTTCTGAAATTTATATTTTAGAAGATTTCCATGATTTTATTAATGAAAGAAATATTAAAATTCAATTAAGACAACTAGCTGAAAAATTAAGATTTTATAGAAAGCATATTATTATTGTCTCTTCAATATTAGTTTTACCCGTTGAACTTGAAAAATATATTACAGTCATTGAATTACCACTTCCCGGTAGAGTAGATTTAGAAAAAGTTCTAAATGCTGTTGCAAAAAATGTAAAAACAGAAATCGATAATAACTTAAGAAAAAAATTGATAGATTCTGCATTAGGCATGACAGTAATGGAAGCTGATTTAGCATATTGTCTGGCTGCAGTAAAGGATAATATGGGTATTAATTCTCCTAGAACAGTTGCTTTTGAAAAAGAACAAATTATCAAAAAAAGTGGTTTGTTAGATTATTATCAAGTCAATGATAGTTTAAAAAATGTCGGTGGTATGAGTAACTTAAAAGATTGGCTTGAGAAAAGAAAACAAGCTTTCGATTTTAAAGCTCAAACATGGGGTTTATCAGAGCCAAAAGGATTATTGCTTCTCGGTGTTCCTGGTTGTGGTAAAAGTTTAACAGCTAAATGCATTGCTTCTTTATGGAATATGCCTCTACTAAGACTTGATATGGGGAGAGTATTTCAAGGAGAAGTAGGGAGTAGTGAAAATAATATAAGGAGAGCTATTGCAACTGCAGAAGCAGTTGCGCCATGTGTTTTATGGATAGATGAAATTGAAAAGGGGCTTTCTGGGGTGCAAAGCAGCGGTTCTACGGATGGTGGTACTACAGCCAGAATATTTTCGACAATACTAACATGGATGCAAGAGAAAACTCAACCTGTTTTTATTGTAGCAACCGCCAATGATATATCTCAATTGCCACCTGAATTGTTGAGAAAAGGAAGATTTGATGAAATATTTTTTGTTGATTTACCCTCAGCTGAAGACAGAAAAAGTATTTTTTCAATTCATTTAGCTAAAAATAACCAAAAAGCAGAAAATTTTGGTTTGGATGTACTAGCAAAAGAATCAATTGGATTTAATGGTGCTGAAATTGAAGAATGTGTAAAAGAAGCTATGTTTACTGCTTATACAGATAATCCAGATGATCCAAAACTTCAAATTATTCATCTTTTAAATGCAATTAAAGATACCGTTCCTTTATCAATGACGATGAAAGAACAAATTGAGTTTTTGCGTAAATGGGCAAATAGCAGAGCAAAACAAGCAAGTGCTCCAAATAATGAGGATCTTAAAGAAGACGGAGATGTTTCTTTAACAAAAAAAGAAAAACAGTTAAATAGAAATTTTGATTAAAAATTATAAAACATAAAAATATTTGAGAAAATTGTCGGCTAATATTTCTTCTTACGTTGAAAATATAAATAATAATATAAATCGGATTTATTATTAAATTTATATTTAAACTACTCGATTATTAGAGATATTTTAATTCAATTTTTTAAAAAATAAAAAATTCATATAGTGAATAATTAGAAATAATTACATCATACAACTGCACAAAAATCGCATCTAGTCCAAGTACTCATAACATTAATTTTTTGTTTACTTCATTTTGCTAATTACACTTATTTTGTTTCAGCAAGTTCAATAAATCTACAAAAAGAGTTAGCCAATTTAATCTGTTCCGGTGATTTACAATCAGGTTCAAAAATTCTTGGATTTCCTACCATAATAAACATCGCTCTTGCTCTTGAAACGGCAACATTTAATCGATTAGGACTATATAAAAATTCCATACCTCGCGGAGCATCTTCAGGTGATGAACTGGCTAAACTATAAATTACGACAGGTGCTTCTTGACCTTGAAATTTATCTACAGTACCAATTGCAATATTTGGAATACGTTTTTGCATTTCAAATACATTGCTATTATAGGGCGTAATTATTTTAATATTTTCAGGTTTTAAAACATGTTTATTATTTTTTTTCATCATACCAATACACATCTCCTTTAGTTAATTCTTTTACAATTTTTTCAATTTCATTAATTTCTTCTATTGATAAATTAGTATTTCCTTCATGATCAACAGATTTAAAATATAAACCTGAACCAATAAATTGTGTATTCCCATCAATTCTTTGATTTTCTAATCCTGAAACGGAATGTAATCTTGATTCATAAAACATTTCAGAATCAAAAAAACAAATATTGGGATGCATTCTCCAAGTATTTGCTAAAAATATTCCCTTTTCAACCGGAATTGTTTTCCTTCCTTCTAACAAATGTTCCAATGCTGAAACTTCAGTTCCTTCAGGATGAACACCTTTAATAGGTTGTTTCAATTGTTGATGATCACCTAGTAAAATTAAATTTTTACTGGCATGAGAAACCACCAAAGTATCAATTAATGCGAATTGACCTGCTTCATCGATAAATAAATAATCCAAAGAATCTTTTAGCTTATCACTACACCACATAAAACTTGTACCGGCAACTAAATGAAAATTTTGAAGATTAGCTGTAATGGAATCAACATTTTTTGCCATAGTCCAAGGATAATCGCCATCATCATTTGACGAACCCTTATAAATAATCTTTAAATCAAAAGAGGTCTCATCAGCTATTTCTTTTACCTTTTGAAGTAAATTGATAATTACTTTATGACTTAATGCTGTGATTCCAATTCGTTTTCCTTTTTTAATCAAATCAAAAATCATGTGACTTCCGGTATAGCTTTTTCCGGCTCCGGGAGGCCCTTGAATAGGCAAATAACTGGAATCTAATTTAGTAGCCCAATCAATACTTTTTTCCAATAAATTAGTTGTATCAATTAAAGGTTGTAAAAGTTTAGGTATCTCATTTAATAATAAATCTCGGGTAACGCTGTAGTTAGGTAGTTCATTTTTAAATCCATTAGCAACAATCCATTCTGCTAAACGAATTAAATTTTCTTCCTTTTCTGTTGTTGGAATATATTCATATTTAATAATTGTAGTAGGATGTATTTCTTTAATACTAGGGCCTTTTTTTATTTTTATTAAACCTTGTAATTCATCGATTTCTACAATTTCCATTGTTTTCTTTTCAGCATCAAATCTTACATCATTACCAGGTTTTAATTCGCATTCTTGATTAGGATAAGTATATGTATCAACAAAACTCCTCTTATCAGAAAGTCTTTCACCTGTAAATTGTAAATAAGTTAAAACTGTTTTCTCATCCATTAATTCATCAGGTTCTAATTCAAGTAATCTATAATACTCCCAAAAAAACGATTTTTGTTCTCGTCTATACCAATCCAACATATTAGCCAAGATAAATTTGGCTTGTTGTTCTTTAGTGCGTTCAGTTACATCATGTGGAATTTCATGCATTAATGCGTCATAAATGGGAGTAATGCGTTCCAAATGAGCCGTAATTTTTTCTGGCGTTTCTACTTCATTTGGTATAGGTCTAGGTATTGAATTTCCTTTTGATAGCATAGAAGCTCTTTCTTGTTCTAACCACTGGTGTAAACGCAAGGTGGAAAAACAATCATCCTGATTATAAAGCTGAATAGCTTGTTTCATTTCATCGGTAATCAATTCAAATTTTTTACTTTCCAACAAAAATTCAAAATCAAGTTTATATTTAGACAAGGTTCGTAAATCCATTTCTCTTACGAATCCATGATATTTTTCTAAATCTTTTAAGGAATATCTCTCAACGCCTGCTCTTATAGATTGTTTTAAGATTCTATGTAAATCCACAAAACCATTGGTTCGTAATAAAATATCAATTTCATTTTCCCTTGTAGCATATTTTCCTACCATTCGCTTTAAAGCTATTGTTTCATAGGGTGCAAAATGATAAACATGCAAGTCTGGAAACTGAGTTCTTTTTTCAAAAATAAAATCGATAAACTGTTCTAAAGCAGCTTTTTCTTCATTAAGGTTGTTAACCCATATACAATGATATTTTCCTTGAAAAACCCAACCAAATAAATACTCTAAACCTGATGGCTCCACTAAGGGATCACCTTCAAAATCTAAATAAATATCTCCTGAGCATGGTTCAGGTAAATTATAAAACCCGGTATTCTCTTTGAGTTCTAAAAGTTCATGTATGGGCTTTTGTGCGGTTCTGGTTTCATTTTGAACTCTTGCTTGTTCCCTTAATTTGGTAAATGTTTCTTTAGAACCTCTGTTTGGTTTAAAAGGGATTGGTAATTGCAGTTTAGACATAGCATCTAATGTTTCAATACCATGTTGTTTTACTTCTTTTATTTGTGAAGTACCCATACCGGCAATAAAACTCAAATGGTCATCTTTCCTTCTGATAGAATTACAATGTTCCCACCAATTACAAATATCGCAATGTGAACAAGGTTCTGGATAAGTTTCTGATGGTGATGAAATAGCTGTTTCTAATCTTTTTTTGATTAACCTTAGATAGGATATATAATCATTTACGCGGTATACAATTTCACTTTCAGGTGTCCTTACACGCATGTTTTCAGGTAAAACACCTTGAATAGTGGCTATTATTTCAGAATAAAGAGCAATTTGCAAAATTGTACCTGCTCTTGTTTCGGTTGATAGTTTGGTGTCAATTACTTCATAGGACCAATCTCCTAAATCACTAGGTTGATTAACTTTTACAAGAAAATCAGCCCAACCTTGCCATTGATCATTACTTAATCTTGCTTGATAAATATAGTCAACGCCTTTTTTCATTGCATCAATTGTCTTTTGTCTAGGCTCAGGTTCTTCCTGTGAAATTCTTGTAATAATATTTCCTTTAGCTTCTAAATCACTTAAATAAGAGCTTTCAAATTCAATACCTCGTTCTCTTAAAACATCCAAAACCCTGTTATTACTAATTGGTCTTTCTTTTAACCCTTGAACTACATCATAATTAAGATTAGTTAAGTGTTTACAATGAATATGATTAGATAAATCGGATGCTGAAAAAAGGATTTGATTAGTAGACTTTCTCATTTTGAAATAAAAAAATTAAGATGATTTTTTTTTGAACGATATGTTTTATTAAAGATTAAAACCTCAATCATATCAAATGTAAGAAATTAAAGCAAAATAATGCAGTAAGAAGTATTTAATAACATAATCAAATATTTTTAATCAATGAAAAATTAAATTTTATAACTAAAAATGAATCATCTTACCTAATAAATCAATGCTGTGCTGAAATCAATAAACTAAAGAACTAAAAAACTAAAAGAACGCTACTCTGCCCGGTTTAACGTTTTAGTTCTCCGTTCCCCACCGCTGGCCACCGCATAAAAGTTTTTGTATGCCCACAAAAGCATTCCTCCGATAAATGAGAGTGCTCGGCAACAAAAACTTTTCCCAAAGCTTCTTTACATAATGTGGCATTATAGGGCATTAAAAAGTGTGTATATTTTTTTTGGTTTTTTCAATGCCCTATAATAACATTATGTAAAAAAGCCGCTCACCCCACGCTCGAAAGCCCCGCTCCAGCCACACATTTTTTTCGCTTTCCTCGCACCACCCAGCTTCAAAAAACACGTGGCTTCGCGGGTCTTACTTCGTGTTTTCATAAGAAAGTTTATCCTAAGCTTAAAAATCCAATCCCAAAGGAAGTTCAGTTATTTGTTTTTATCAGCTAACCGCTTAAATCGGTAGTATTTGCATTATATTTTGAAGTTGCTATCCATCTCCGTAGCAATAGTCTCCCAATTTTCATTTTCATAACACGTTTAGGCAACATCAAAATATAAATAGAGTTGCAAGAGTATAGTTTTTATTTGCTCATATAAATTGTGGTAATTGCTTTTAGGTTTTCCGATGCCCCACTGCTCCAAACAATGTTTTTTCTAAGCTCGATGAAATATATCAGGGCATCAGAAAACCATAAAAGCAATCAGAAAATGGAGTACTCAGCAAATAAAAACTATACCCTTGCCTCCAAAAGAAAAACCCTGCTCCAAACAACGAAAAAAAAAGCGGTAGTATTTTCATTGTTTTTTGAAGGTGCCTCCCTCCTCCGTAGCAAATACCCCCTAATTACTGCTCTCTAACCACTATCGGGCACCCTCAAAAATCAAACAGTGCAGCAAGAGTTTCAAATTTCGGTTCTGGATAAAAAGCGTTGCTATTGATTTTAGTTTTTTTATCCAGCCCCAAAATTTGAAACCCTTGCAAGACGTCCCCAACTCCGAAACAACAAAATCCGTCTTCGAAAAAAATTCATCCTTACACTCAAAAAAGCGGTAGTATTTGCATTGTTTTTTGAAGGTGCCACCCATCTACGTAGCAACTGACCTCTAATAACTGCACACTGAACACTTTCAGGCACCCTCAAAAATCAAAACTGCAGCAAGAGTTTCAAATTTCGGTTCTGGATAAAAAGCGTTGCTATTGATTTCGGTTTTTTTATCCAGCACCAAAATTTGAAACCCTTGCAAGACGACCCCAACTCCGAAAGAAAAAAATCCGACTTCCATTGGAAAATTCTGCTCCGGAATCAAAAAATAAAAAATAAAAAAAAGGTAGCAAAGTTAAGTTCCGGGTTTACAAAAAAGCAAGTTCAAGCCCTCCGGGTTTTTTAAAAAATCTCCACCACCCATACATTTTCATCAGAACATCTCTATTCAACCACAAATCCCTACTTCCAAAGGACGAATCTGGGTGGTAGTATTTTTTAAAAAAAACTTGCTTTTTTGAAACCCTCCACTTGCCGTCAGTGCTTTCTTTTTTTTCTTTTTTTTCTTTTGAAAAAATTTTATGGGGGTTGTGTGCCTTGTTCAGAAATCTTTAAACGCCTTGATATGATTAATTTTAATTTGAAACACCACGTAAGCGGAAACTGCTACTCAAAACCACATTTTTTCATCCTTAACAAAGGATTGAACACCGGAAAACCTTTGTCTGAACCCTGTCCAAACTGTTTTGTGATACAATTCGGCAGCTCTGAAGACCTAGAAAACATGGAATCCATCTGTAAAAGCCTATGGAGAGTGAAGTTCTGGCATCAATTTTTAATTGGTTCCGTCATTCCCTACATCCGAATCCATGACTTTTCGAAAAACCTCTCCATCAAATCAAATGAAATGATGCTCGACTTTGAGCAACACAAAAAAAATGTGCTAGCCCTCAAACTCCTGGAGCAAAAAGAAAAACAATTTCACGAAAACATCAACCTCATAAACGATATGCGTCGAGTAATTCTCCACCGCTACTGCAATAAATAAAATCTATTTTTTATTGTATATATTTGATAAATGTATACTAGTGATATATAATGTAATAATATATTAAGGAACCTTATGGACAATTCAATGCAACTTAAAAAAAGATTAATAGCAAATGCTTTAAACTTTTGTAAGAACAAATCTTTATCTGGAATAGAAAGACCGAGTGCATTTTTGTTTGACAAAATTGAAATGAGTTTTTTCGACAAGACATATAATAATATAATTAACAACCAAGAATATTTAAATCGTATAGGTAAAATTCACCCAAAGGTTCCAACCATTTTAGAAATGCAATCTTCAAACAGTTCAGATGCAATATTAATGAACATTTTTGCACATCCGGACGTTAAAGACTGGAAACCACTTAGCGATTTACTTTCAATTAATTCTAATGACGATATCGAATTCGGATGGAACCCTGTTCACGAAAACGAAAAGTGGAAAAAAACTGAAATTGATGTCAAGATTGGTAATTCAATTTTTGAAGCTAAATTAACAGAGACTGACTTTAAAAGTAAACATTTGAATATAGTATTGCGATATGTTGATGTAGAAAAAATAATAGACTTAAAAGCTTTAACAAAAGATGAAATTGTTTCTAATTATCAATTGATAAGAAATATTGTGACTGCAAAGAAATACGGTTATAAATTTCATCTGTTAATAGACGAAAGTAGAACAGATCTTCGAAATGAATTTGATAAAGTGAAAAATTCGATTTTAGATAAATCCTTGGCAAATAGTATTGAACTTATAACTTGGCAACAAATATCAACTTGTGTGAGTGATGATTTAAAAGAATTTCTAACGGAAAAATATTTTTAAAAACTCGTGACGAATTAATAAATACTAAAGTCCAATTCTGGTCCACTTGAATAAGTTTTTTTTGCACCTTAAACGCTACATATTGACTACATAAAAGCAATATAAATGCTCCTCTTAAATAAATCGAAGAAAAGCAAAGCATTTGACATGTATTGACTGCTAAAAACAAAAAAAGCTCCGAAATTAGGAGCTTTAAAATTGATTTTTAAGGGTTTTTATTCCTTTGGTTCAGGAGTTTCTTCAGATTTCACAGCCGTTTGTGAAACTACTGAAATAATACTTCCGCCCAGGATTAAATATCCGGCTGCCGAAACCAATCCAACCGGTAAAGCTACCGGAGAAGCCAGTACTACTCCGCCAACAGATGCCATTGCGATGCCAACAGTGCGAAGAATTTTAAACCATTTTGGGGTTGGAGCCAATGCTCTTTCTACTACATTCAAATTATTGTTTTTCATAATCTTGATTTTTAAATAGTGTTAATTCAATTTTTGATACTCGTTTTTCTAAAAATTCTACTTTTTGGTTCAGTAAGTCATTACCACTTTTGAACTCCGTTTTGATGATTAAAGCCATCGTTTTTACTTCTACTAAATCTTTTTCCATGCTCTTGAAATCAGTGTGTAGCTGCTTGATAAAATAAGCCACAATAGAAAGTAACAAGGTTATGAGTGTTCCAAAAAGCGTTGCGATGATGTTTATATTATCCATGATTCGGACTTTTTAGAATTGAAAATTATTTTCAATGGTTAACTTATTATTTTCAATCTTAGCCAATGCAACTAACTTCGGATAGATCATTTTGTAAGCTGCAATACTTTGAGTTACTTGGTAATTTCCATCAAGAAATTGGAAACCAAAACCACAAAGAGGACACCCGGCAGTATCTTTAATGGTATTACCAACATGGATGTACACAAAATTGAAATTTGGTAAACCAACAATCTCAATCATTCCTTCGTGCTGCTTTGCAAATACTCTTTTGTAGTTTACATTTTTTGCTCCGTGAGTGTTCAGTTTCAAACCAAAAACACCCGTTGGAATGGCTGTCTGTGAGTGTATTTTTACTTCTCGAATTTTATCCTCTAACAGATAACATTGAAATATTCCGTTGATATACAATTGGCTCAATGTGCTTTCTTTGGCCTGGGCTACTCTTATTATTTTGCTTTCCATTGTTTTGATCGATTTGAGATTAATTGAAAAATCCCTCACTTTTGATGAGGGATTTTTGGAAGGTTTTTCTAAAAAGCATCCTCAACTTTCAAGCAGTTACCACTTGCAAACAAGTAGTAATTTCCACCAACTTGCTGGTAGAACTCAATTCCGATACACTGTAAAACAGTTGTATTGGCAGTTGGAATGGCTCCGTTTGGCAAAGTTGCAGTGATGGTTGTCAATGGAACTGGAGCGAACAAGTCAAGGTAACCACTATATTGAATATCGTTTACCTCATTCAATTCTGCATCCATTGGATCATAAGTGTTTGTGGTAGCGTTGTATTCAAAATCACTCACTACAGAAAGTGAAGTAATTAATCGGAAATGTGTTGCTCCAGATGGTGCATTTACCAAATTCAATGGATTGAATCCAGGAACAACAAAATCTCCTGTTTCTCTGTCAACTCCATGAGATACGGAGAATGGAGCATTGAAAATCCCATTGAATGAAGTGTTTTTGTCAAACTCAAATCCTTTCAAATAACTTCGTTGTGTAGTGATTTCAATTTTACGGTAACCTCTGGCTTCCGTTTGATCTTCGAGGTTGATTTTCTTCATAATTGAAGTCAATCTTCCGGTAACTTGGCTATCCGCCATTTGTTTCATTACTTGAGACAATCCTGTTCGAACTGATTTCCCAGCTTTGGCACAAGCACCAAATTCGTTCATGTTCTCACGAGTTCTCTCAAATTCTGGTGCAGATAATACTTGATCACCAGTTGGTCCGCCTACCATGCCTGCAAAGTAGCCTTCCTGTCCTTTAATTTTAAAGTGTCGAACATCACCAAGAGTTCCGATGTACTTTAAATTGCCTTTCTGTCTTGCCATTTTTTTAAGTTTTAATGGGTTAATAATTAGATTAAATTGATAAGACAAATTTCAATCATTATCTTTGATTATCAACAACTTAAAATATTGTAAATCAATGCAATACGACGCAAAAGCACCGTTTATAGTGGAAACCCATTGGCAAATTGAAGAAGTGCTTGATGGGGATAGCATAATCATTTGCAATCGTTTCACTCAATTGAAAAAAGAAATCCGACTTTATGGTTTAGATGCACCGGAAGTAAAGATTAACAGAAAGATGATGGAAGACGAAGAGAAAAGCAGTTTACCGGCTGAATTACTGCTTCAATTAGGTTTGCAGTCCTTACAGTTCGTTTTATCGGTTGCACCGCCTAAAACGTCTGTAACTATCATTACAGAACTAGAGAATTACTATGACTATTGGAACCGGCAATTAGGTTATGTAATTCTTCCAGGAGGCGAGTGTTTGAATGACTTGCTTTTGATCAATGGATATGCAAAAACAGCTAATAATTATTTTTGTAGTAAATTAGCATACTATCAAATATTAAATCGTGATGCTCAGCTCAATGAAATAGGTATTTATAGTCAAGTAAAAAGGTTCTAGTTTGTTGTACTTATGTTGTACTAAGAGAACTAAAAAAGTTATGAATATCAATAAATAAAGACTCTTACGGGTGCAAGGAGTATATATACTAGTTAGCAAACATTATATGAAAAACTACATCGTTACACTTTCCATAATTATATTTGGACTTATTAGTTGTCAAAATAAAAGCGTGGATAAAAAAAATGAATCTTCAAAATTGGAAATAAAAACTCCTGAAATTATACAAAAAACTAGTAATCCAATATTCTCTCAAAATGATTTTGAATTGGTGTATGAATATTCCAATGGAGAGGACAATCAATTACTTGGAATAAATATTATTGACCAAAAAAACTTGAAATTTCATCTTGTCACGGAAACTCTCCCTTGCGATACGGAATATTGGGGAATCGCAGAAAATAAGTATGGGAATCTTGCTTCAGAAGTTGATGAAGATGAAAACGGAACATCTTATGGTGCCAATGAATACGTTATAAATAAAGTTGAATATACTATCGCGATTAGAGTAGCTATAGATTCAAGTAAAGTTATAATAAAGTATAATCAAAAAGACGGATTAGAAACTGACTGTCTTCCAATAACAGAAGAAATAATGAAACGAATAAAATAACATTTGCTAACAGCCATTTTGAGCTAGCTGGAGTTTAGTGGAATTACCGTTTCGCATCAAGTTTTCGTTGAGCCGAAAACTGAGTGGTTACGAATTTCCAGCCATCTCAAAGTGGCGAAACGCTAGCTTACATTAAAAAAATGAGGTAAAAACAACAAACTAAATGAATATGAAAAATTTTAAATACTTTTTTGCTATTTCTATATTGATTCTAACTGCTTGCTCAAAAGAAGAAGTACCTACTTATAACGAACAAATAAAGGGGGTTTGGAATTTAACAAATATTATTCAACGAAAAGAAAGCCAAATCAAAGTTTTACAAAATGGAAATTCTACGTTTGAGTTTAAATTAAATAGTGTCAGTATTATTGGAGATACCTATTTAAATAAAACTGGTAAATATTCTTACATAATTAGTAATGAAAATTATTTTAAACCTGAATTAATAGAACCCAAAAACAATGTATTAAAAATCGGTGACCATAAATATCTTGTTGAAATTGAATATGAAGGTAAAAATATGATTTTAACAAATTATTCAGATGGTAGAATTATATACTACCTATCGAAATAAAAAACACAGCCACCACCAACAAGAATTTCGTTCCCTATCCAGCACAAATAATGAAACCCTTATTGAACGGAACCTGTCACTGGCAGGAACTATGGAGTTATCGTAAAATTATGAGAGAGAATTATAAGAGGATTTAGTGTCCTCTTTTTTTTTGAGAAGTATTTTGGTTTGGTTTCGTGTTTTTGGTCACTTTTGCACACAAGTTTTCTTACCCGCTCACTAAAGTCTACACACTACAAAATCGTCAGTAGAAAAATTTTAATGAGAAACATTTTAGATCCATTTTAAATCCTAAAAAACTCTGTAGCCGCTGTTTTCTACTCTTTATAAATTTACTATTTTTGCAATCTAAAATTTTAGTCATGCCAAACAAGAAATATAAAATAGCGGTCATTCAATTGAATCTTAATGATATTGCCGAGAACAACTTGAAAAAATGTATCAGTTGGGTTCGTGATGCCGCAAACCTTGGTGCCGAAGTTATTTCGTTGCCAGAACTATACAGCAGTCATTACTTTTGTCAAAGCGAAGATGTAGATAATTTTGCATTGGCAGAACCATTGTACAGCACTTCGTTTATTGCTTTTAGCGCTTTGGCAAAAGAATTAGGCGTGGTGATTATTGTTCCTTTCTTCGAAAAAAGAATGGCTGGAATTTACCACAATAGCGCCTACATCATTGACACAGACGGTTCAGAAGCAGGTTTGTATCGTAAAATGCACATTCCGGACGATCCTCATTTTTATGAAAAATTCTATTTTACGCCAGGTGATTTGGGTTTCAAAACTATTCCAACCAAAAAGGGAAAAATAGGAACCTTGATTTGCTGGGATCAATGGTATCCTGAAGCAGCACGTTTGACTGCTTTACAAGGTGCTGAAGTGTTGTTTTACCCAACAGCAATTGGCTGGCATCCACAAGAAAAAGAGCAATACGGCGAAAACCAACATGGTGCTTGGATGAGTGTGATGAAAGGTCACGCAGTTGCAAATGGTGTGTATGTTGCAGCAGCAAACAGAATTGGTTTAGAGCAATACTTACCTGATACGGCTGGAATTCAGTTTTGGGGATCTTCATTTATAGCAGGACCACAAGGCGAAATTTTGGCGCAAGCCTCACACGACAAAGAAGAAATCCTGATTGCAGAAGTAGACTTAGATTTACAGGAAAATGTGCGTCAGAACTGGCCATTTTTCAGAGACAGAAGAATAGACGCTTTTGGAGATATTACTAAAAGAGCGATTGACTAATCATGAGTACGACCAATAATAGAAGATTTCCTGCCGAATGGGAAAAACAACAAGGGATTTTACTGTGTTTTCCTCATAATGGAAAAGACTGGCCAGGCAAATATGAAGCGGTTCAATGGGCTTTTGTCGAATTCATTAAAAAAGTGGCTATTTTCGAAACTGTTTTTTTAGTAGTTGCTGATGAAAACCAAAAAGAAAAAGTCAATGCTATGTTGGAAACAGCTCATGTTGAACTGACGAACATTTCTTATATCATTCATAAAACCAATAGAAGTTGGATGCGTGATTCGGGGCCGATTATCGTTAAAAACGGTTCAGAAAGAGAAGCATTGAACTTTAATTTTAATGGTTGGGCTAAATATAAAAATATTCAATTAGATAAATTTGTACCTGCAAAAGTGGGCGAATTCTTGAATATTCCTG
Organism: Flavobacterium glaciei; assembly: GCF_003350545.1. Classification (GTDB taxonomy): domain Bacteria; phylum Bacteroidota; class Bacteroidia; order Flavobacteriales; family Flavobacteriaceae; genus Flavobacterium; species Flavobacterium glaciei. Next base: position 138,336 of record NZ_QQBA01000005.1, on the reverse strand, counting down.
TGACTCAAGTCCTATACAAAGGAAAACCGGTAATTGTAGAAGGTGGAGCAATTGACAGTAACGGTCGTGGGACTTTACTAACATCGGAAGAATGTTTGATGCATCCCGATATTCAGGTTCGAAATCCAAATTTTACTAAAGCAGATTATGAAGCGGTTTTCAAGGAGTACCTTGGAATTACAAATGTGATTTGGCTAGGCGACGGAATTGAAGGAGACGATACACACGGCCATATTGATGATTTATGCCGCTTTGTAAATGAAGATACGATTGTAACCATTGTAGAAACAGACCCAACGGATAATAACTACAAACCATTGCAAGACAACTTAAAACGTTTGCAAAACGCCAAACTTGAAAATGGAAAATCACCTGTAATTGTGGTTTTACCAATGCCAAAACGTTTGGAATTTGATGGATTGAGACTGCCAGCGAGTTATGCCAATTTCCTGATTTTAAACAATTGTGTTTTGGTACCAACTTTTAACGACAGTAATGACCGAAAAGCGTTAAACATCCTTGCAGAATGTTTTCCGGATAGAGAAATCATCGGAATTAGCGCTACTGATTTCATTTGGGGTTTTGGAACATTACATTGCTTAAGCCAGCAAATTCCAGAATAGATTTAGAAAAAAATTGATTCAATAAAAAAAGACTTGCAGATTTAAATCTACAAGTCTTTTTCTTTTAAATATATGTCTAAATACTATTTATCTCTTGTAAACGGTATTTGTTGTCCTTCAGGAATTGTCATGTCAAATCCGTTTAGATTGTCGTTAAATTGGAATTTAAGACCCGCTTGTTTCGACTCAAAACTGTTTTTTCCTGTTGGTTCCACTGTAAAACTTGGATAATTGGTTATCAAAACATTTAGCGCACCATTTTTTTCTGAAAAAGTAATTTTTAGCGGCGCCATTTTTGTTGAAAAAGTTCCCAAATAACCATCCAGAATTACATCTTTTTCAATCAAACCTTTATCTTCAGTCCAAGTGTTATTTGCTGTATTACTGTCCGGTAAAGCATGATCTGGATCTATTGTGATACTTTCAATCTCCTCAGTTGAATTGTGTTTGAAAGACCACGCTTTGTTTCTTTGCCAAACTTCAACTGGTAATTTAACACGCGTTAGTTTTCCGCTTTTCGTTTTTACGTCTAAACTTACTGGCATTGCCATTTTTTCGAAGTTTTCAATTGTAATTACCACTCCTTGTTTCGGGTCGTTCTTTACATATTTTATCGAATTAATTCCTTGGTCTAAACGCCAATTGTATTGGAACCAACCTCTCCAAAACCAACTCAAATCTTCTCCTGCAACGTTTTCAATTGTTCTAAAGAAATCATCCGGTTGTGGATGTTTGTAAGCCCAACGCTCGATATAGGTTTTCAAAGCCAAATCAAAACGTTCCGGTCCAAGAACTTGCTCACGCAAAATCACTAATCCAGAACTTGGTTTTGAATATGCTAAAAGACCTATGTTTTTTTCTTTCATATTATCTGGCGAACTCATGATAGTTTCAAGAGTTGGACTCGTATACACTTCCGCTCTTTGATGCATATCAACCGGCATATCTTTGTATTCGCCATTATTAAATTCAAATGAACTCAATGAATTAATAAAAGTATTAAAACCTTCATCCATCCAAGCAAACATTCTTTCGTTTGACCCAACAATCATTGGAAACCAGATATGTCCAAATTCGTGGTCTGTAACGCCCCATAAATCAGCACCTTTTGACTCCCAGCTACAAAAAACAATTCCTGGATATTCCATTCCGCCTTCATTTCCTGCAACATTTGTAGCAGCTGGATATGGATATTCTAACCATTTTTTTGAATAATGTTCAATAGAAGCTTTGGTATATTCTGTCGAACGTCCCCAAGCTGCATCACCAGCACTTTCAACCGGATATACGGAAACAGCCAATGATTTCTTTCCGCTTGGCAAATTGATTTTTGCTGCATCTAAAATAAATGCCGCTGAAGAAGACCAAGAGAAATCACGAGCATTTTTAATTTTATAATTCCAAGTTTTTGTAGTTGTCGCAACAATTTTTGATGAACTTTCAACTTCTGCAGCAGTACGAATAAAAACGGTTTTATCACTTTGTTTTGCTTGCGCTAATCTACTTTGCTCTACAGAAGTATACACCGCTGTAGGATTCAATAACTCACCAGAAGCAACCACAATATGATTCGATGGGGCTGTAATACTCACATCAAATTCACCATATTCCAAGTAAAATTCAGAAGCTCCCAAATACGGATTTGTATTCCAACCGCGTACATCATCATACACACACATGCGCGGATACCACTGTGCAATGGTGAAAATCTTACCGTTTTTAGTTTCTAAAACTCCCATTCTGTCTGATCCTTCAAATGGAGCAATAAAAAAAAAGTCGATTTTGATTTTGACAGAACCTCCTTTAGCTTTTAATCCTTGCGGCAAAAAAACCTGCATTCTCGTATCCGTGATTACGTACTTAGCAGTAGTTTCAGTAGCTACACCTTTTACAGTAGTTATTAATTTTACTGATTTTATTTTATGACCGCCATCAAAAACTTGGCCTTGAGCCCCATTTCGGCTTCCTGTCAAAGGTACAACTGCATTTCCACGAGAATCTGCTTTGAATAAATTCTGGTCTAAATTCATCCAAACAAAACCCAATTTATCCGGACTGTTGTTCGTATAAGTGATGATTCCTGTACCTGAAATCTCGTTGTTTTTTTCATCCAGTTTTGCCGTCAATTTATAATCAGCACTGTTTTGCCAATACTCCGCTCCTGGTTGCCCGCTTGCAGAACGAGTACTTGTTCCATTTTTTGAGTAAAAATGTGGTGCAAAAGCATCATGGTAATCGTATTTTGAAACTGCATTAGCAGATTCATTTGTTGGGTTTTGTTGCGCCCAAACGGACGTAACTCCCCATAATAAAGTCAGATGTAAGATGACTCCGAATCGTATATTTTTCATTTTCTTATGATTTATATCACAAATTAATGAAAAAAAAAGAGAATTTTGAACTATTGAAATAGAATTGATTCCATTACAAATAAATAATATGCAGCTAAAATTGAAATAGATTTGAAATTAAAAAATATATTTACATTAGAAAACCAATTTTTAAATTAAAAGACGAATCATTTTGACAACTGTAATAAAAAATTCAAGTCTAACGGCTGAAATCAACCATTTTGGCGCTGAATTAATTTCGTTAAAAACAAATCAGAACAAAGAATATATCTGGGAGGGAAATCCAGAATTTTGGGGCAAGCACTCTCCTATTTTGTTTCCAATTGTAGGTACTTTAAAAAATAATTCATTTCATTACAATGGAAATGAATATTATTTATCTCGTCACGGTTTTGCCAGAGATATGGAATTTGAGTTAATTGATTCGACAGCAAACAGTGCTACTTTCGCTATACAATCTTCTGAAAAAACGTTAAAAGTATATCCTTTTGAATTTGAATTGCAACTGATTTATACTTTAAATGAAAACAATTTATCGATTGAATACAAGGTATTTAACAAAGGAAAATCAACGATGCCGTTTTCTATAGGAGCGCATCCTGCTTTTGCTTTGCCCAATCTATTTGAAAATTACGCTATTACTTTCGAAAAAGAGGAACCTTTAGAATTCTATCTTTTGGAGAATGATTTAATTTCTAATAAAACAAAGAAATTAGAGGTTACAAATAAACAAATTCCGCTGACTTATGAATGGTTTGAGAACGACGCATTGATTTTTAAAACACTACAATCCAATTCATTGACTATTTTAGAAAATGAAAATCCAATTTTAAGAGTCCATTTTGAGGATTTTCCAAGTTTAGGAATTTGGACTAAAATGAATGCTCCTTTTCTTTGCATCGAACCTTGGTTTGGTTATTCTGATACCAATGAAAGTTCCGGAAATCTATTCGAAAAAGAAGGGATTCAAATTTTAGAATCCAATGCAACTTTCCATTCCAAATTTAGTATTGAAATCCTTTAAATCCTAAACGATGGTAACTTTAAACTTTAGTCCATTTCCGAATTTAGAAACTGAACGTTTACTTTTGAGAAGAGTTGACTCTAATGATATAAACGAGATTTTTACATTGAGATCCAATCCGGAAACCATGAAATATATTCCAAGACCTTTATTAAAAACAGATGAAGATGCCTTGGAACACATTGCAATGATTGACTCAAAGATAGAAAGTAATGAAGGTATTAATTGGGCAATTACGTTGAAAGATAACCCAAAACTTATTGGAATAATTGGCCATTACAGCATAAAACCCGAACATTATCGCGCCGAACTAGGTTATATGTTATTACCTGAATATCATGGAAAAGGAATTGTTTCCGAAGCGGTGAGAGAAGTTGTAAAATATGGATTTCAGGTGATGAACTTACATTCGTTAGAAGCGGTAATTGACCCTGAAAATCATGCTTCTGCTAAAGTTTTAGAAAAAAATGGGTTTGTCAAAGAAGCACATTTTAAAGAATACGTGTTTTTTGAAGGACGATTTTTAGATAGCATAATATATTCAATTTTAAACAACTAGTCTTTATTTCTATTTTCCTTTATCTTGTTAAATACGTTTAAACTGACAATATTGACTATAAATTTAAAAGGGAATCAAACAATAACAGCTATATTTGTGACTGTTTTAATCCGTTTTTACCAAAAATAAAGTATACACCTCCTTTTATGAAAAAATTATTTATTGTTTTTTTCCTATTACTCTCCTTTTTATTACATAGCCAAACTTATATAAAAGCGAATGTTTTTACTACATTATTTACCATTCCAAATGTTGGTATTGAAACCAGTATTGGAGAAAAATCTACCTTACAATTTGATGTTTTGAGTTCTTTTTGGAAATCAATAAATGGCAAACCTAAAGAATTTTATACTTTTACCTCTGAATACAGATATCATTTTAAGGAAAAATACAATGGTTTTTATGCTGGTGCACATATAGGTGCTAGTGCATATAATTTTCAAAAATGGAATTATATAAATACTGATTTATACGAAAAAGGAGTCGGTTATTTTATAGGTTCAACCATTGGCTATCAAATAAAAATCAATGAAAAATTTATGCTAGATTGTTTTATAGGTGGCGGTTGGCATCAAGCTTTCTATAAAGGCTACTTAATCAGCACTGGAGAACGTTATGACTCAGCCACAGACTACAACAAAAGTGGTGAATGGTTACCTTACAGAGGCGGAGTTATGGTTTCTTACAAGTTAAATTAGACTTACTTAACTAATTTAGACGCTGATTTTATATACAAATCTTCTACTTGTTTTCTTGCCCAATCAGTTTTTCGCAAAAAAGTTAAACTAGATTTTACGCTAGGATTATCCGTAAAACATTTTATTTTAATCAATTCGCCCAAAGTATCAAATCCATAATAATCAACTAATTGTTCAACGATTCTTTGAAGCGTAATTCCGTGAAGCGGATCTTTCGATTTTGAGTTTTCCATTTTGCAAATATATTAAAATCGTAAATACTAATTTTTAAATTTATTCAAATGAAAAAGTATCTCTTAATAATCGCTTTATTTATTTTACAAATTAGTTTTGGACAACAAAGCACAACGACCTATTACTTCATCCGTCACGCAGAAAAAGTGGATAATTCACAAAATCCAGATTTATCAGAAACTGGTTTAGAAAGAGCTAATCTTTGGAATACTATATTTTCTGAAGTTCGTTTTGATGAAATCTATTCAACGGACTATAAAAGAACCATTCAAACGGCCACTCCTACTGCCCTAGCTAAAAACATTCAAATAAAACTATATAATCCAAAAACTATAGCAATTGAATCATTCAAAAAAGAAACGCTTGGTAAAAAAGTTTTAATTGTAGGACATAGTAATACCACACCTAATTTAGTGAATCAATTTATTAATCAAAAAATTTATGCGGATATTGAAGATACTACTTTTGGTAATCTTTACATCGTAACTATTAATGGAACAACTATTACACACCAACTCCTGAAATTACCATAAGTTATTGCTAAACCTTTAATTTTTGTTACATTTGCACTATGCTAAAAACAATAAACATATTAAACAAAAGAGCTCGATTTGACTATGAAATAATTGAGACTTTCAATGCTGGAATTGTTTTAGCCGGAACTGAAATCAAATCCATTCGATTAGGGAAAGCTAATATTACAGAAAGTTTTTGCGAATTTAGTAATAATGAACTTTTTGCTATAAATACTTACATCGAAGAGTATACTTTTGGCAATCAATTTAACCACAAGGCTAGAAGTGAACGTAAATTACTTTTAAATAAAAGAGAGCTAAAAAGCTTAGCAAGAAGCGTTCAAGCGAAAGGATTGACAATAGTTCCTTTGAAATTGTTTACCAATGAAAAAGGAATAGCTAAACTTCAGATTGGCCTTTGTAAAGGGAAGAAAACCTATGATAAGCGCGAATCTCTTAAAGAACAGGATACCAAACGCGATCTAGACAGAATCAAAAAATCATTTTAAATTAAAAGAAATTGGGAAAAAATATTTTTATTTTAAAAATATGACTAAATTTGTCAAGACAATTTAAAACATTTTCAAAATGAAAACACTACTCAAAAATGCAAGAGAAAAAAAAGGACTCAAAACTAGAGAAGTGGCACAACTTTTAGGAATTGACCAAGCCTTAATCAGTAAGTTTGAAAGTGGAACCAGAAAACCCACTAGAGAGCAAATTATAAAATTAGCATCTCTACTAGAAATAGATTTAGAGACAATAATGGTCGCTTGGCTTAAAGAAAAAATTCTTTATGAAATTGGTCAGGATGAATTTGCTTTAAAAGCATTATTGGTTGCGGAGCAAGAATTAAGATATCAAAGCAAACCTTCCAAGAAAAAACTATCTACTACACTTCAAAAAATTTTAGATGAAATAGATATTTTAAAGACAAAACTGGATAGTTTTCGTCAGTTTGATAGTTACCGCATTGCTCAGGCTCTAGAACTGGAATATACTTTTGAAAGTAACCGTATCGAAGGCAATACTATGACGTTGCGTGAAACTGATTTGGTTATCAACGAAGGTTTAACGATTTCCGGAAAAAGTATGCGGGAACATCTTGAAGTGATTAATCATCAAGAAGCGATTGCCTACATCAAAGATTTAATGCAAAGAAATAATTCTATAAATGAACGCGAACTACTGTCGATACACAATCTTATTTTGAGAGGAATTCAACCTGAAGATGCCGGCCGGTATAGAAAAGTACAAGTGATGATTCAAGGAAGTAGCCACATGCCACCACAACCTTTTTTAGTAGCTAAGGAAATGGAAGATTTTTTTATTTGGTACGAAACTAATAAATCAACGCTTCACCCGATAGTTTTAGCTGCTGAAATGCACGAACGTTTAGTGACAGTCCACCCATTTATTGATGGAAACGGCAGAACTTCACGTTTGGTAATGAATCTAGTTTTGTTGCAACATGGCTATATCATCGCTAATATAAAAGGTGACTATGAAAATAGAATGCGCTATTATCAATCGCTGGAAACAGCTCAAACTAAAAATAATAAAGAAGATTTTTTGTTATTCATTGCTCAAATAGAAAAAGAAAGTTTAGAACGATATCTAAACATTATCGGTCAATAAATGTCATCTTCTACTCCCTTCCCCTTGGGAAGGGTTGGGGATGGGATTTTAATTTTTATCTTCTAATAAAGGAACAAATCGAAATTCTCCAAATTCGTGTTTTTCGAATTGTGTTTCATTTTTTCTGATTAACAAAGTCATAATCTGCACCTCTTCTCCTAATGGAATAACGAGCCTTCCTCCTATTTTTAGTTGTGCCATCAAAGGCTGTGGAATAAATGGAGCGCCTGCTGTTACGATAATACTATCAAAAGGAGCATAACTTGGTAATCCCTTATATCCATCACCAAAAGAAAGATGTTTGGGACGTATGTTCAGTTTTGGAAATAAATTAGAAGTTTGTTTAAACAATTCTTTTTGTCTTTCAACGCTATAAACTTTAGCTCCCAACATACATAAAACTGCTGTTTGGTAACCTGAACCCGTTCCTATTTCTAATATTTTATGCTCTTTTTTTACTTCTAATAATTGAGATTGAAAAGCTACGGTGTAAGGTTGAGAAATCGTTTGACCAGCTCCAATAGGAAATGCTTTATCTTGATAAGCATAATCTTCAAAACTGGAATTCAAAAATAAATGTCTTGGAATTTTTTTTATCGCTTCCAAAACACTTTTATCAGAAATTCCTTTTTGCTCTAAAACGCTTACTAATTGATTGCGAAGTCCTTGATGCTTGGCTGTGTCTTTCAAAATTTATTATTTTATTTTGGTAAAAATAGAAAAGAATTTCTGATTTCAAATATTGGATTTTAAATTTTACAAGAACTGAATAATTGTCTCATATCGATAAAAGATTAATCATTTTATTGCTATTTTTGTAAAAATTACATCGTTATGCTGAAAATTGGAGTATTAGGTGCTGGTCATCTAGGAAAAATACATTTGCGTTTATTACAACAATCTGATAAATATGAATTAGTTGGTTTTTATGACCCAAATCAAGAAAATGCCGAAAAGGTTTCTAAAGAATTTGGCTATAAAAATTTTAGCACAATTGCAACTCTTATTCATGCAGTTGATGTAATTGACATTGTAACACCAACGCTTTCTCATTATAAATGTGCCAAAGTAGCTATTAAATCTGGGAAGCATGTTTTTATAGAAAAACCCATTTCAAATACGGTGGAAGAAGCCGAAGAAATTATTGCCTTAGCAAAAGAATATAATGTAAAAGGTCAAGTTGGACATGTGGAAAGGTTTAATCCTGCATTCATCGCTACTAAAAACATGATTGAAAACCCTATGTTTATTGAAGCGCATCGTCTTGCAGAATTCAATCCTCGTGGAACTGATGTTCCTGTAGTTTTAGATTTGATGATTCACGATATTGACGCTATTTTGAGCGTGGTAAAATCCAAGGTGAAAAATATTAGTGCTAGTGGTGTTTCAGTGATCAGCGATACACCAGATATAGCTAATGCAAGGATTGAATTCGAAAATGGCTGTGTTGCTAATTTAACAGCAAGCCGAATTTCGATGAAAAACATGCGAAAATCTCGTTTTTTCCAAAAAGACGCTTACATCTCCGTTGATTTTTTAGAAAAAAAATGTGAAGTGGTCAAAATGAAAGATGCTCCGGAAGTTCCTGGAGACTTTGATATGATTTTACAAAATGCCGAAGGTGTTAAAAAACAAATCTACTTTTCGAATCCAGATGTAGAACAAAACAATGCAATTCTTGACGAGTTGGAATCATTTGCTGATGCAATAATCAATGGTACAGAAACTGAGGTAACGTTAGAACAAGCAACGGAAGCACTTCGTGTTGCATATCAAATTATTGATTGCTTTAAAAAGTAATCTTTAAATCATAAAATTTAAATATTCTAAACAAAAAAAGAATGAAAACAATAGCCGTAATCGGAGCAGGAACAATGGGGAATGGAATCGCCCATACCTTTGCACAAAGTGGTTTTACCGTTAAATTAATAGATGTTTCAGAAAAATCATTAGATAAAGGAATGGCAACAATCGCCGCAAATTTAGACCGAATGATTGCAAAAGGAAGCATTACCCAAGAAGATAAAGCCAAAACAATTACCAATATTATAACTTACACGGATATCAAAGACGGAGTTGTAGGTGTTGATTTAGTAGTTGAAGCAGCAACTGAAAATGTTGAATTAAAACTAAACATCTTCAAGCAATTAAACGAAGCTTGTTCTCATAATACGATTTTAGCGACTAACACTTCTTCTATTTCTATTACTCAAATTGGAGCTGTTGTGTCGCATCCAGAGCGCGTTATTGGGATGCACTTTATGAATCCGGTGCCTATTATGAAATTAGTCGAAATCATTCGTGGGTACAATACAAGCGACGAAGTGACGAAAATCATCATGAATCTCTCTGAAAAATTAGGAAAAACACCTGTTGAAGTAAATGACTATCCAGGTTTTGTTGCCAATAGAATTTTGATGCCAATGATTAATGAAGCTATTGAAACTCTATACAACAAAGTTGCCGGTGTTTATGAAATTGACACTGTAATGAAACTTGGAATGGGACACCCAATGGGACCTTTACAACTTGCTGATTTTATTGGTCTTGATGTATGTTTAGCCATTTTAAATGTAATGTACGACGGTTTCAAAAATCCAAAATATGCACCTTGCCCTTTACTGGTTAATATGGTACGTGCAGGCAAAATGGGAGTGAAATCCGGTGAAGGTTTCTATGACTATTCTGAAAGTAAAAAAGCCGAAAAAATTTCTAACCAATTTATATAACAGTCACAGTTTTCGGTCGTAGTTTTCAGGTTTTACGAAAATTTGAAAGCTGCGACTGTGACTGAAAACTAAAACAGATGGCTAAAATAGTTCCTTTCAAAGCAGTCCGTCCTACTCGCGACAAAGTTTGTCTTGTTACCTGTCGTTCTTATGAAGAATATGTAAATGCAGAATTAGCGGCGCAATTGGATTTCAATCCGTTGTCTTTTTTGCACATTCTAAAACCTGCTTATACCAATCAAGAAACTGTGTCTTTCGAAAAAAGATACCGCCAAGTTCATCAAAAATATGAGGATTTCAAAAATGAAATCATTTTGGTAAAAGACAAAAAACCAGCTATTTATATTCACAAGATCGTTACCAAAACACAATCTTTTACGGGAATTATTGCCGGCACAAGCGTAGAAGATTATCGCAATGATGTCATCAAAAAACATGAGGATATTATTGCTTTCAGAGTCCGATTATTGAAAGAGTATATGAAATATTCTGAGTTCAATACCGAACCAGTTTTGATGACATATCCGGATAATAAAACAATAGAAAACTGGATTTTTAACTGTACCCAAAAATTAGCTGATTTTGAATTTTCAACAACAAAAAAAGAAATTCATTATTTGTGGAAAATTGAAGATGCATTAGAAATCAATTGGTTACAAAACATATTTGAAAAGACTAATAATCTATATATTGCTGATGGTCATCATCGTACTGAAGCATTAAAATTATTATCTGAGGAAAATGAAGAACCAGAAAACACAACAAAAAACCATATTTTGAGCTATTTGATTTCTGAAAATAATGTCAAAATATATGAATTCAATCGTTTAGTAAAGGATTTAAACGGTTTCTCTAAAGAAGATTTGATAAAGGAATTAAACCAGAACTTTATTGTTGAAAATAAATTTCAACAACCCTTTCAGCCTTCTCAAAAGCATCAGTTTGGAATGTATCTAGATAATGAATTTTACAGCTTAATTTTACGAAAAGAAAATGAAGTTTTCAATACAGCTTTAGATAGTTTAGACACTCAAATTTTATACAAAAAAGTGTTACTACCAATACTTGCCATTGAAGATTTACGAAATGACGAACGAATAGAATACCTTTCAGGAAAACAATCCGTATTAGAAGTAAAAAACAAAATTGATCAGGGAGAATTTGAAATCGGTTTTATTTTATTCCCTTCAAATATTGGAGAAATAAAAGCCTTGGCTGATGCCAATCTAATTATGCCTCCAAAAAGCACCTATATTGAACCAAAGTTTAGAAGCGGATTAGTCGTTTATGAACTTTAGATATCTGTAACGATTTAAAATCAAAACATTAAAATGTCAATAAAAAATAATTTACTCAATATAAAATCCACTTTACCAGAACATATAACCCTTGTGGCGGTTTCAAAAACTAAACCTGTTTCGGATTTAATGGAAGCCTATGAAGCTGGTCAACGCATTTTTGGAGAAAACAAAATTCAAGAAATGGCGGAGAAATGGGAACAAATGCCCAAAGACATTCAATGGCACATGATAGGTCACGTTCAGACCAATAAAGTCAAATTTATGGCTCCATTTGTGAGCTTGATCCATGGTGTTGACAGTTTGAAATTACTACACGAAATCAATAAACTAGCATTAAAAAATGATAGAATTATCGATTGCTTGCTACAAATTTATATTGCCGAAGAGGAAACTAAATTTGGTCTTGACGAGGAAGAGCTCGCTTCACTCCTATCGTCAAACGAATTTCATGAAATGAAAAATATTAGAATTGTTGGATTAATGGGAATGGCGACTTTCACAGAAAATAAAGATCAAATCAAGAAAGAATTCACTCATTTGAAAACAATTTTCGAAAAATCAAAAAAACTGAAAACTGAAAACTGCCAACTGGAAACTATCTCAATGGGAATGTCTGGTGATTATCAACTCGCAATTGAGTGTGGAAGTACTATGGTTCGAATAGGAAGTAGTATCTTTGGGGGAAGAAATTAATTTTTGATTTTTAATCTAAGATTAATGATTTTTGATTGAAGAAGAGATAATATCTTCTTAAAAACTTAATACTAAAAACTGAACACTGAATACTTATTTTGTACGCAATACTCGACATAGAAACCACTGGAGGACAATTTAACGAAGAAGGAATCACTGAAATTGCCATCTATAAATTTGATGGACATGAAATCGTGGATCAGTTTGTTAGTTTGGTCAATCCAGAAATCCCAATTCAGCCTTTTGTGGTCAAACTCACTGGTATCAATAACGCCATGTTACAATCGGCACCCAAGTTTTTTGAAGTAGCAAAACGCATCATCGAAATGACAAATGATTGTGTAATCGTGGCTCATAACGCCTCTTTTGATTACAGAATCCTAAGAACTGAATTCCGACGATTAGGCTATGACTTTGAAGCAAAAACACTTTGCACCGTTGCTCTATCACAAAAATTACTGCCAGAGCAACCCTCTCATAGTTTAGGAAAATTAGTTCGTGCTCTTGGAATCCCAATGGCAGACAGACACAGAGCAAGTGGAGATGCTTTAGCAACTGTTAAACTATTCAAAATTCTTCTAGAAAAAGATCTAGAGAAAGAAATCGTAAAAGATTTTATAAAACTGGAAATCGAAAAAGGAATTGCTCCTAAATTACTTGATATTGTGGCTGGCTTACCTGCTAAAACTGGTATCTATTACATTCATAATGAAAAAGGGAATCTAATTTACATTGGCAAAAGCCGAAACATAAAAAAACGCATCAACCAGCATTTTACAGGAACCTCCACGAAATGTAAAAAGATTCAAGCCGAAGTTTTCACCGTAACTTATGATGAAACCGGAAGTGAATTAATAGCTTTATTAAAAGAAAGTGAAGAAATAAAAATCAACAAACCCATTTACAACAGAGCACAACGAAAAAGTATTTTTCAACTGGCTTTGTATGCGGAGAAAGACGACAATGGGTACGTTAACTTGAAACTACAAAAAGCGGACGGTCGAAAAAAAGAAATCACCTCCTTTACTTCCATTCAAGAAGGTAAAAATGCGTTATTCAGAATCACCTCTCATTACAATTTATGCCAGAAATTAACCGGTTTGTATCATTCTAAATCCAATTGTTTTCAATACAGTATAAAAGAATGTGACGGAGCTTGTATAGGCGAAATTTCTCCAGAAGTGTACAACGCAAGAGTTCAAGAATTTATAGATAAAAATACCTTTGAAAACCAAAATATGGTTTTGATTGACAAAGGTAGAACCATCAGCGAACGTTCTGCAGTTTTGATAGAAAACGGGTTGTACAAAGGCTATGCTTTTTATGATTTAAACTATCAAATAAACAATATTGAAATTCTTAAAAATATTATTATTCCTATGCAAAATAATAGGGATGTACGCAATATCATTCAAGGTCACGTTAGAAAAAGTAAAACATTGAAAATCATAAAATTCTAATCGATTGCAAATAATTTAAACTTCATTATGCAAAGAATTAAGTCGAAATTTGACGCTTTCAGACAAAAAACTAATATCGTAATTTACGGAACCAATACAGTTTCCGGACGATTATTTGATCTTGTTCTTTTAGGCGTAATTCTATTAAGTGTCATTATCGTCATGCTCGAAACTGTAAAAGGTTTCGATATTAAATACCATCACGAACTCATTATTTTAGAGTGGGTAATCACTGTGTTTTTTACTTTAGAATACATTCTGCGCATCATTTCAATCCAAAAACCCTGGAAATACATATTTAGTTTCTATGGAATTATTGATTTGATAGCGACTTTACCCATGTATTTCTCGTTGTTTTTTGCTGGAACAAGTATTTTAACAGTCGTCAGAGCACTCCGATTATTGCGTTTATTTAAAATTTTAAAGCATCCACAATTCTCCAGTCAGTCCACACATTTAAAAGAAGCTTTGATTGCCAGCCGAGGTAAAATATTGATTTTTATCTATTTCATGCTCATCAGCAGCATCATAATAGGTTCTGTAATGTATGTAATCGAGGGGGAAGAAGGCGGATTCACCAGCATTCCTATCAGTATTTACTGGACCATCGTTACGCTTACCACCGTTGGATATGGAGATATTTCGCCCATAACGCCACTCGGACAAGCCATTGCTTCAGTAGTAATGATTATGGGTTACGGAATAATAGCGGTGCCTACAGGGATTGTTTCAGCTGAATTTGCTAACAGCAACCGCAAAAAACCAAGGTCTGAGAGAATCAATCCTTGTAATGAATGCGGTACCGAGGGTCACGAATTTAATGCTAAATATTGCTTCCATTGCGGAGCAGAACTATAATTTATTAATTTGAAGCAATTCCAGCTGTACACTGCAACTCCTCGTTACTTCAGTTGTTTTTCTAAGGCATAAAAGGAGCTTCCTCCAGTCGCTCTTTTATACCAAGAAAAACTAACTTTCATAACTGCGGGGTTTCCATTTCCATCTGGGTTAAAAAAATATGAAATACCTAATCACTATTGTCGGACCTACAGCTATCGGAAAAACTTCCTTAAGCATTGTTTTAGCTAATTATTTCAAATGTGATATTCTTTCCTGCGACAGCCGACAGTTTTTCAAAGAAATGGCTATTGGAACAGCAGTTCCAAACAAAACAGAATTAGCTGCAGCAAAACACCATTTCATTCAAAATAAATCCATATTCGAGAATTACACCGTAGGTGATTTCGAGAAAGAAGCGATTGCAAAACTGGACGACCTATTTTTAACTAATGATTATGCAATTCTCGTAGGTGGTTCCGGATTGTACGTCGATGCAATTCTAAAAGGTTTTGATGAATTTCCAGAAATTGATGCAGCAGTTCGTTTAGAAATAAATTCAAATTATGAAAAACTAGGAATCGGATATTTACAGCAAAAACTCGAAATTTTAGATCCTGAATATTATAAAACTTTAACTGCCGAAAATCCTCAAACTTTACAAAACCCGCAACGAATGATGCGTTTTGTAGAAGTATGTCTAGGTTCTGGAAAACCATATTCATCTTTTTTAAATCAAAAGCAAAACAGTCGCAATTTTACGCCAATTTTAATAGGTCTAGAAGCCGACAGAAAAAACATCTACAACCGAATCAATCAACGCGTAGACATTATGATGAACGAAGGTTTATTAGCAGAAGCAAAAACTTTATTTCCAAACAAGGAGTTGAATGCATTACAAACCGTGGGTTATCGAGAATTATTCAGTTATTTTGATAGAGAAATTTCATTAGAATTTGCCATCGAAGAAATTAAGAAAAACACCCGACGATTTTCTAAACGTCAATTGACTTGGTTCAAAAGAAATGAAAATACCAAATGGTTTGATTTTGAAACTCCCTATGAAACTATTGTGGATTACATTAATTCAAAAAAGTAAACCAATACATTAAATGTCTAAAATACAAATTCATAATTCATAATTATTTATATGCCTATCTCTCCAAATTTCACTTCCATATTAAGCAAAGATTGGGAAATCAATTTTACACAATGCGCACCAAACGGTTTTTTAAAATACACAGATTTATGTAATATACTGCAATTAACGGCTGCTGCTCATTCAGAAGTAGGCGGAATCAGTTTTACGGACATGCAGGAATTTGACCAAGCATGGGTTTTAAGCAGAATGCGTGTCGAGATAACCAAATTACCAAAATGGGGTGATACTGTAACCGTAAAAACATGGATTAATTCCTTAGAAAATTCCCGTTCAGTTAGAGCATTAGAAATGCATGTAAATGGAGAAAAAATTGTAGGCTCTGAGACTTTCTGGGCAGTATTCAATACTAAAAAACGTCGACCAGAAGGATTAGCGTTGCCTTATGAACATTTTGAATTATATCCTGAAAAAAGAGCTACTCTTGAAGGTTTCTCTAAAATCAATATTAACAAAGAGAAAGAAATAGTTTTCGAAAAAAATGTCTTTTTATCTGATTTAGATATTGTAAATCATGTCAATAATGTCAAATATCTAGAATGGTGTTTGGATTTAGCCGATGAAGAATTAATACTTAATCAACATATCGAAAGCTTCGAAATGAATTTCTTAAAAGAATTATCCCTAAAAGATAAAGTAGTAATTCACGAAAATATATCCGAAAAAGAAACCGTTTTTAGTATTACAAAAGAAGATAAAACAAGTTTTGCATTACAATTGAACTGGAAAAAATAGTCTTTTAAATCCAAAAAAAAAGCCTCAATTTCTTGAGGCTTATCTGTATTTATTCTGCTACTTTATTTTTAACCACTAATCTGAATCCTTCTCCGTGGATGTT
Organism: Flavobacterium glaciei; assembly: GCF_003350545.1. GTDB lineage: Bacteria > Bacteroidota > Bacteroidia > Flavobacteriales > Flavobacteriaceae > Flavobacterium > Flavobacterium glaciei. Next base: position 121,677 of record NZ_QQBA01000005.1, on the reverse strand, counting down.
TAAAATTTCAACATCCTCATCGAGTTTTAGATATTTTCTTAGCTTGGCGATGTACACATCCATACTTCTTGAAGTAAAATAGTTGTCATCTCTCCAGATTTTAGTCAAGGCTAATTCTCTTGGCATCAAATCATTTTCATGAAGTATTAACATTTTTAATAATTCATTCTCTTTTGGAGACAATTTTATTGGTTCTTCATCCTTAAAAGTTAGAAAACGCAACTTTGAATTCAAATGAAATTTTCCAATATTGAATTCAAACTGTACTTGCTCTGTTTTAGTATCCGATGATTTTCTTTGGATTATTGCTTTGATTTTCATCAACAATACTTCTGAATCAAAAGGTTTATTCAAGTAATCGTCAGCGCCAGCTTTATATCCTTTTAACACATCTTCTTTCATAGATTTTGCTGTCAAAAATATAATAGGCACTTCATTATTTTTTTCTCTAATTTCTTTCGCTAATGTATAACCATCTTTATAAGGCATCATTACATCCAGAATACATAGATCATAGGTATCCTTTTTGAACTTTTCAAATCCTTCCATTCCATTTTTGGCCAAAGTTACATCAAAATCATTTAGCATTAAATAATCTTTTAAAACCGCACCAAAATTAAGGTCGTCTTCAACAAGAAGTATTTTTTTATTTACATTTTCCATATTCTAATTTATTAATGGTAATTTTATTATGAAGGTACTCCCTTTTCCCTTTTCACTTTCTACATATACTTGACCATTATGATCGTCAACAATTCTTTTTACGTAAGCTAATCCTAAACCGTGACCTTTAACGTTATGAATGTCACCAGTATGCTCTCTGTAAAATTTTTCAAAAATTCTTTTTTGAGCTATTTTACTCATTCCCAAACCACTATCTTTAACTTTGATAATGACCATATCTTTAATATTTTCAGTAAAAATTTCAATTTCAGGAATCTCAGGCGAGTATTTTATCGCGTTTTCTAAAATATTCACAATGACATTAGTAAAATGTACATCGTTAATTAATACTGTTGTTCTAATGGCTTTAAAATGACAGCTAATTGATCCTTGCCTGTCTTCTAAAATTAAATTTACATGGTCTATTGCATCTTCAATAATTTCATGAATATTGTTTGATTCCTTAGTAATATCTAATTCTTTCTTTTCTAATTTAGAAATGCGAAGTACATTTTCAACTTGTGCATGCATACGTTTATTTTCATCCTTAATCATTTGAAGGTACCTCAAAACCTTCTCTTTGTCATCTATTATCTTTGGATTTTTTATTGCATCCAAAGCTAAATTGATTGTTGCAATAGGTGTCTTAAATTCATGCGTCATATTATTAATAAAATCGTTTTTGATTTCAGAAATTTGGCGTTGACGAATCAATTGATTTAACGCACTTGTGTAAGCTATTAAAATAATTAATGTAAAAACTATAGAAAGAACTGTAATACTAACGAGTTCTGACAACAAAAATTTCTTTTTAAGCGGAAATGTTACTAACAATTGGTACGAACTATTTCCTTCGTTATCTGTAAATATTGGAATTGAATAGGTGGCTTCTTTATCATATTTAAAATCATTTGATTTAATTTTAGTAGCTAAATTATTGCTGTAAATACCAAACTCAAATTTTGTTTCAATACCATATTCTGCTAATTCTTTTTTTATCAGTTTCTGTAAAACATCAATAGAAACACGTTCTTCAAGAGGCATCGCAGACAAAACATCCTTTGCTGAGATTTCAAAAAGAGCATTATCTAAAATATCCAGATTACCTGATTTTTCAATTCTAACATCAGGAATCAAACTTTGACTCACTCCAGATTTATCTACCGAATTATTATTGTAAACTTCAGTTACCCGTTTAGAACTAAAGCTTTTAAATTTTTCACTATCAAATTTTTTATCAAAGAACGTTGGTGATATATTAAAATCCTCAGAAATTATACTATTAGAATAAATAATCGTTTTATTTGTTCTTGGATTTTTCTGCACATAATAAAATTCTAATATATCATCCTTTTCAGGCACTTTTCCAGTACTGTCTTTGTAATGATTTATTTTATCATAGAAACTATATGTTTCTTGCTTTTGAATCTTATCAGCAACATTACCTATAACTTGCTTAACATGGAATTTAAACTGTTCATCATTATTCTTAAATGAAGTATTGAACCAATACACTTGAACAAGAATTATCCCAATTAAGGATAGACTCATCAATAAAACAAGTAATCTAAAAAAAAGCTTATTCATTTAAACAAATTTAGTATTTTAACAATATATTAAATAATAGATTAACCAAACATTAACACCTATACCTCTTTTTGTTTAATCTTTAAAAATTTAAGAATTTTAACAACTTCTAATTTTGCGTTTTCAAGTGAAATATTTTCGATGACAAAATCGCTTTTAGAAATTCGTTTTTCATCTGTCCATTGTGTATTTATTCTTTTTAAAACAAGTTTACGCGAAGTTTTATCACGATCTATAACACGCTGAATCCTTATATCTAAAGGAGCAGTCACCGTTATAATCAAATCACAGTCTTTGTATCGTCCACTTTCAAATAGAATAGCTGCTTCATAAAGTACGTAAGGCGCTTCTTTATTTTGCAAAAGCCAATGGTCAAAATGCTTTTTTACGGCAGGGTGAACAATATTGTTGAGTTTTTCTAATTTTTCTGGATCGTTAAAAACAATTTCGGCCAGTTTTTCACGATTTAATATCCCGTTTTCAAAAATATCCTCTCCAAAAGTATTTTTAATGGCGTTGATAATTTCTGGAGATTGCATAATCTTTCTTGCTTCATCATCAGCAATATAAACTGGAATCGCAAAGGATTGAAAATACTTTGCAATGGTAGTTTTTCCACTTCCGATACCACCAGTCAAACCAATAATTTTTGTCATATTATACTTTAAAGAATAATTCAGGAAATGCTTTTTGGGGGTTTTGTTTCAAAATAATTACTTTATAATATGATTTGATAAAACCTACACCGTAACCATAAAACTGTTTCCATACCGCTATTACTGATAAATAGCCTATTTTAACACTCTTATTCTGGTAAGAAGACACCAAAAACAATACCAAAAAGTAAATAAAATACAACTGAAGCAAGTAATCAAAATTAAAAATGAATAACAATACAACTGAAGTAAAAAACCCAATGATAAAAACGGAAGGGAAGAAAAAAGTCAGTTTATTATATTTTGGATACCAACTATTCAATATAGGTCTTGCTTTTCCAAATTTATTCACCTGAATTGAAAACTTTTCCCAATCAATTCTTCTCTTATGATATACATACGCAGTAGGAAACAGTTTGGTTTCAAAGCCTAGATTCCATAAACGAATTGATAAATCTGGGTCTTCTCCAGGATGTATATTTCCGAAACCTTTGGAAGCTTCAAATGCTTTTCTGGATAATCCCATATTAAAACTTCTGGGTTGAAATTTATCGATTTTTTCCGAGCCACCTCTTATTCCACCCGTAGTCAAAAAAGAAGTCATTGCGAAATTGATAGCTTTTTGAATATCTGTAAAACTATCTAAAGCCTTATCAGGTCCTCCAAAACAATCCACATAGTTTTGTTTTAAAGCGGAATCAACTTCTGATAAATACTGCGTTGGGATAATACAATCTGAATCGAAAATGATAAAATAATCACCTCTGGCTTTCTGCATTCCGTAATTTCTGGAATCACCAGGCCCTGAATTTTCCTTGTAATAATAAGATATATTTAATCTGTCACCATATTTTTGAGCAACATCTTTACATACTAAAGTAGACCCATCTTCTACTAAAACAATTTCAAATATTTCTGAATATGTTGTTTGCGATAAACTTTCTAATAGTTCATCAACTTCGTCAGGACGATTATAAACGGGTATGATTAGGGAAAAAAACATAAATGTAAAGTGGGGTATTAATGTGAATTTTAGATTTCAAAAATTTTAACAAATGTAACCTTTATCCATAAAAAAACCATCAACTATTAATTGATGGTTTTATAAATATTTAATTCAGTAATTAGGATTATGCAATACTTTCGATGTTTACTACTTCGTTTGCATCCGCTTTATAATCTACACCTGATACGTCAAAACCAAATAGATTGTAAAAATCTTTTCTATATCCTTCTAAATCCCCAATTTCAGCTAAATTTTCAGTCATAGCTTCAATCCATAATTGAGCAACTTTTTCCTGAACGTCAGCACGCATTTCTAAATCGTCAATACGGATTCTTCCTTTTTCATCTACAGGAACTTCATTTCCGGTATACAATCTTTCTTGATACAAACGTTGAATTTGTTCTATACAACCTTCGTGAATTCCCTCTTCTTTCATTATTTTATACAACAAAGAGATATACAATGGAATAACAGGAATTGCAGAACTTGCTTGTGTAACTAGTGCTTTGTTCACAGAAACAAATGCTTTTCCATCAATGTCAGCTAAACTGTCAGTAATCGCAAATGCAGTCGCTTCAAGATGATCTTTTGCGCGACCTATTGTCCCTTTTCTATATACAGCTTCTGTTAATGATGGTCCAATGTAAGAATAAGCAACTGTTGTAGCTCCTGGAGCAAGAAGATTTTGGGCTTTTAAAGCATCAATCCACATAGCCCAATCTTCACCACCCATAACGGCTACAGTATTTTCAATATCATCACCACTGCATGGCTCGATGGATATTTCTGAAACTTTACCAGAATGAAAATCAACCGTTTTATTCGTAAAGGTACCTCCGATAGGTTTCAACGTAGAACGATGCAAAACACCAGTAACCGGATGCATACGAACAGGAGAAGCCAAGCTATAGATTATTAAGTCCACTTGACCTAAATCGGTTTTTATAAGTTCTAATGTTTGTTGTTTTACTTCATTAGAAAAAGCATCTCCATTGATACTTTTTGCATATAAACCCGCTTTATGAGCTTCCATTTCAAAAGCAGCTGAGTTATACCAACCCGGTGAAGCGGTTTTTCCTTCAGAAGGCGCTTTTTCAAAAAACACACCAATAGTTGCTGCATCAGAACCAAAAGCACTTGTAATTCTAGAGGCCAAACCAAAACCGGTTGAGGCTCCAATTACTAATACTTTTTTTGCACCGTCGATTGTCCCTTTTGATTTTATATATTCTATTTGATTTTTAACATTTTGCTCGCATCCTTTTGGGTGTGATGTCGTACAAATAAATCCTCTCATTCTTGGTTCGATAATCATATTTTTGGTTATTCGTTTATTTATTATTCAAATATTATTTTAAGCAATATCTATGTCTTAAAAGATGACAAATATAATTTAAAAAATCAGTTCAACAAGGCTTTAGCATGATTTAAGGCCGAATCAGAAACAACAGTTCCTGATAACATTTGCGCGATTTCAACAATCCTTTCATCATCATTTAAAAGCTTCAATTCAGACAGCGTGTCTTCACCAACAGTCGATTTAAACACTTTAAAATGTGCAATTCCTTTAGCAGCAATTTGTGGTAAATGGGTAATAGCAAAAATTTGCATATCCTGACTCATTTCTTTCATGATTTCACCCATTCTAATTGCAATTTCTCCAGAAACACCGGTGTCAATTTCATCAAAAATCAAAGTAGGTAGTTTTGAATATTGTGCTAAAATCGCCTTAACAGCAAGCATAATTCTAGACATTTCTCCACCAGAAGCCACTTTTTTCAATAAGCCAAAATCAGTTCCTTTATTAGCCGAGAATAAAAACTGAAGTTCATCTTTTCCATTTGAAAAATAGGTTTCAGTAGTCTTAATATCAATATTAAAACGAACATTTGGCATTCCCAAAGTTTCTAAAATGGCAATCAATTTTTGAGATAATACTGGAACAGCTTCCACTCTATTGTTATGGATTGCTTCCGAAAAAGCATTTAATTCAACTGTCTTCTGTTCAATAGAATCCGTCAGAACCACAATCTCATCTTCCATATTACCTAATTCTAAGACCGAATTCTCAAGATTAGTTTGAATTTCCAGTAGTTCATCAACAGATGAAACCTGGTGCTTCTTTTGCAAATTAAATAAAACCTGTAACTTTTGACTGACTAAATCTAACTGTTCTGGATCATTTATCAGTTTCTCTGAACAGCGGTTCAATTCATCTGAAATATCGTCAAACTCAATTGTCAAACTTGTAATCCTATCTAACAAAGTATGATATTCAGTCGAAAAAGAGGCGATTTTTTGTAATGAAATCTTAATTTCATTTAAATTATGTAAAACACCAATTTGTTCTTCATTGGCTATAGCCAAAGATTTATCGATAGCTTCTTTTATAATCTCAACATTATTTAGTTTTTCAAAATCAGCTTCAAGAGTTTCTTGTTCGCCTGATTTTAATTGCGCTGCAACTAATTCATCTAATAAAAAAGTGTTGTATTCCTGCTCTTTTTTAGATTCACTTTGTCTTTTCAACAGAGCATTTAATTTAGATTTATCCGATTTAAAGCTTTTTAAAATCGATTGATATTCCAAAATTGTTTCTTTATTATTGGCAATTGCATCAATAATATTGAACTGCACATTTTCATCTGAAAGTTCTTGTGTTTGCTGTTGCGAATGAATATCAATCAGGAACAAGCTCAGTTCTTGTAATTCCTGAAGGTTTACGGGACTGTCATTAATAAAAGCTCTTGATTTTCCCGAAGGAAGGATTTCACGTCTGATTATGGTATCATTCTCGTAATCTAAATCATTTGCCTCAAAAAAAGGAAGTAAATTGTACTTAGAAATTTCAAAATGAGCTTCAATAATACACTTATCTTCTTTGTTTTTTAAGGAAGTCAAGTCGGCTCTTTTTCCTAAAACCAGGCCTAATGCTCCTAAAATTATTGATTTACCCGCACCGGTTTCTCCAGTAATTGTTGAAAAACCTTTTGAAAAATCGATAGTCAATTTTTCTATTAAAGCATAGTTTTTTATCGAAAGTGACGTTATCATTTAATATGTTTATTTTTTTGGAAAAGTAAAATTAAGCAAAAATTGAAAGCCAATTAATATTTAATTGCTACCCATTTGCTAGAGTTCAAGGGAGAAATTTTATTCAGATTATCAACTAAATCTGAAATTATAATACTGGGACCACCCGAAAATATAGAAACTATTTCATCCGATTTAGCATCAAAAAAAACACGTGTTAAAAATGCGTTTGGTCTAGATGCGTTTAATTTAGCCAAATCAATTAATGATTCTTTTACTTTTTCTTTAGAGCCTTTTAAATCTTTATTCATCAGATCCAAACCTATATGGTAATCAAGCATAGTTTGTCGTACTTGTTTGAAAGCTGGAGATAAAATATCGTTTATCAAAAAGTAGCGATTTTGGTTTCCATCAGCTTGACTCCATCCTTTAAAACCACCTTGTTGAGCGACATTAGAAATGTTTTGAGCTATATCAAAATAAGAATTTCCAGACTCAGCAACAAAAGTATCTGCATCCATCCCTAAAATCATATAACTGTAAAAAGCCAATACAGAAACTAAATTAGAATCGAAAGTAGTGGGACTAAAAATCAAATTTTCAAACTCTGTATATCTAAAACTAAAGTCTTTATCATTATAATTTAGTATTGGAGAAGAATAAGAAGAATTAAATATAGGCCTAGAAGATTGAACTTGAATGGTTGCTGTAAATTGATCTGAGTTGTTCGAGGAAACAGTAATATACATCGAGCAATTAATTTTCTCATTTTGTTTAAGCGTTTGTCCAGTCCAATCTGTTTTATTTACAAACTCACTAATAGAAGTTTGTAATGATTTGAAAACTTGCTGATTTGTAACACTCAATTTTTGTGAATCAACAGTAACCGTACAGTTTAATTGTTGTGCTTGCGTAAGCCCAAAAGAAAAAAGCAGAAAAAAAACAACTATTTTATTCATCTGAAGATTTTTATTATTTCTTAACGGTTAATTACAGTTCAAACACCACTATTACTGAGTATTAATCTGCAACCCTATTTCATAAAATGTACTTTTACCTTTTCTAGAATATCATCAGCAACCGCTTCCTTTGATTTTAATTCCATTGGCTCAATATTAAGGTATTTATCGATAAAAGTTACCTTATTAGTAGCTGTACCAAAACCAGCACCCGTATCTTGAAGCGAATTTAAAACAATCAAATCTAAGTTTTTTTTCTGAATTTTCAAGGTCGCATTTTCAATTTCATTTTCTGTTTCTAAAGCAAAACCTATCAAAAACTGATTATTTTTTTTATCACCCAAAGAAGCCAAAATATCCTTCGTTTTTTCGAGCTCAATTGTAAAATGATCCGCAGCTTTTTTTATTTTTTGATTTGCAAAATTTTTAGGTTTATAATCTGCAACAGCAGCTGCTGCAATAGCAACATCTACATCTGGATAAAACTGATGACAAGCCATGTACATTTCTTCTGCAGATACAACAGGAATCACTTTAATTAATGGATTAGAAACTTTACAATTTGTAGGTCCCGATACCAAAATCACCGAAGCTCCCATTTTTGCGGCACTAATCGCGATATCAAAACCCATTTTTCCCGAAGAATGATTTCCTATAAAACGCACAGGATCTATAGCTTCGTATGTAGGACCGGCAGTAATTAATATTTTTTTTCCTTTAAGCGGCAATTTACTATTTAAATCAGCTTCAATAAAAGCAATAATATTTTCAGGTTCAGCCATTCTTCCTTCACCAGATAATCCGCTTGCTAATTCACCTCTTTCCGCAGGAATTTTGACATTGCCAAATTTAGACAAAGAGGAGAAATTAGCAATAGAAGAAGAATGTTTGTACATATCTAAATCCATTGCAGGAGCAAAATACACCGGACATTTAGCTGATAAATAGGCTGCAATCAAAAGGTTATCACAAGTTCCGTTTGCCATTTTAGACAAAGTATTTGCAGTAGCTGGAGCAATAACCATCAAATCAGCCCAAAGAGCTAACTCAACGTGATTATTCCATTTTTCATTTTCATCGTCTTGATTATAAAAACTGGAATGAACAGGATTTTTAGATAAAGTAGATAACGTAAGAGGAGTTACAAAATCCTTAGAAGCAGGTGTCATTATCACTTGGACATGTGCACCTGCTTTTATGAAAAGTCGAACTAATGTTGCTGTTTTATAGGCTGCAATTCCACCAGAAACTCCAAGTAGAATTTTCTTACCGCTTAAAACTGACATAGTAAACGATTATTTATTTGAATCTCTGTGGTAAATTTTACCATCTAACCATTCTTGAACTGCTAAAGCATGTGGCTTAGGTAGTTTTTCGTAAAATTTTGAAACCTCTATTTGTTCTTTGTTTTCAAAAACTTCTTCAAGACTGTCATTATAAGTAGCAAATTCTTCCAATTTCTCTGTCAATTCTTTTTTAATTTCAGAATTGATTTGGTTTGCTCTTTTAGCCATAATGGTTATCGCTTCATACACATTACCAGTAGGTTCTTCAATAACAGTTTTGTTGTATGTTATTGTATTTACTGGAGCATTCGTCTTTTTTAAATCCATGACTTTATTTATTTAGTAAATTTTTGTAAATCTTTATCTATTCGTGCTAACATTTCGTCTGCAACTTGTTTGTATTTAGTATCTGCTTTAAACTTAATTAAATTCATTTGTGCTGCTTTAGCAACATTTAATCGTTCTTCCATTTTTGCTGGAATACTATTAATTGCTAATTGATAGGCTGAATCTAACTTGTAAAATAAAGCGTCTTCTTTCAATGGAGTTCCTGGATAATCTGCTACAAAATTATCTAATGCAACAATCGCTGATTTGAAATCAGAAATAGTATTGTATCCTTTAGCATTTTCATAAACCTTTTGTTCTATTTTCTCGCTAAGCAGTTTCACAGTAGCATTAGCCTCTGACAAAAATTCTGAATTAGGATAATTATCAATAAATGTTTGTAATTTATCTAAAGCTTTATTAGTGTCTGTTTGATCTAAACTATAAACTGGTGACAACATAGAATAGCTTTTTGCTCCTAAATATGCTGCTTCTTCTAGTTTATCACTTTTTGGATAACCAGAAACAAAACTTTCAAATTGATACCCTGCTAGGTAATATTGCTTTGTTTTATAATAGGATTGAGAAAACATATAAAATAATTTCTCTGCTTGAGGTTTCCCTCTATACGCCGGAGCAATTTGTTCAAAAATACGAATCGCTTTGGAGTATTTTCCTTCATCGTATAATTTAGTCGCCATTTCAAATTTAACAGCGACATCTTCGGTTTTTAATGCTTTTTGATATTCGCTACAAGAACTGATTAGAGCGACTAGAAGCAATAGAGATATTATTTTTTTCATTTTTTTACTTTTTTTATGATTTTTTGGCAGAAACTACCCATAAAATCATACCGAAGTTTCGGTGGCAAATTTAGTTATTAATTTAGCGACTTCAAAATATATTTTTTGATTAAAAAAAGACACTTATTTTAACCTTGTTTATTCACTTTTTTGACAAATTGATCAATTCTTTCTGCTAACGAATTATCTACATTTACTAATGGCAAACGTACGGTGTTTTCTGAAATTCCCAGTGATAGAAACACTTGTTTGATTCCTGCTGGATTTCCCTGCTCAAAAATCATGTCAATACAGTCTGCTAAAAAATAATGAGATTTAAATGCCTCATCCACTTTACGATTCAATCCTAATCGAATCATTTCTGAAAATTCTTTGGGAAAACCTTGCCCAATAACAGATATCACACCTGATCCACCTGCCAAAACCATTGGCAAAGCAATCATATCATCACCTGAAATTACCAAAAAGTCCTTCGGCTTATTTTTTAGCAATTGCATTGCTTGAACTAGATCTCCTGCAGCTTCTTTGATAGCCACTACATTTTCAAAATCATTAGCCAAACGCAAAACAGTTGAAGGCAACATATTACTTGCCGTTCTTCCGGGAACGTTGTATAAAATTACTGGAATTGGCGAAGCTTCAGCAACAGCCTTAAAGTGTTGATAAATTCCTTCCTGAGTTGGTTTGTTGTAATAAGGAGACACCGAAAGTATAGCAGCAAAAGCTGACAAATCTCTTGTTTTTAACTCATCAACAACTTTTGCGGTATTATTACCACCTACCCCTAACACTAATGGCAAAGCACCATTATTAGCTTCAATTACGGTGCGAATAACTAATTCTTTTTCTTCTGGAGACAATGTTGCATTTTCTGCAGTTGTCCCTAAAACTACAAGATATTCAATTCCTCCATCGATTGAAAAATTTACAATTCTTGTTAATGCTTCGGTGTCAATTGAAAAATCTTCTTTAAACGGGGTTACAAGAGCAACACCAGTACCTATTAATGATTGCATATTAGATTTATATTTTGTTTAATATTTTTAAATATTTAAATAACTCACTTACAAAAAGTGTATAATTATCGACATCTGTTTTAATCATAAGATGATTTAATCTTTTGTCAATTGATGAAAAACCAACTTTGAATTGCGCTTTTGAATCATAAGTGATTTTTAACAAAACTGCTTTTTCTATGTCGTAATAACTGATTAACAAATCAAATTTTTCATTGATAAAATGAATCAAATCAGGAGAAGAAACTTCACCATTCCATTTTAAAACTCCAAAATTAAATACAGAATACTCTCTCTCTAAAGTTTTCTTAAATTTATCACCATAAACAATTACCGTAATGTTTTCTGGTAAAATTCCATTTGCTTTTAACAGCTCAACCAATAATTCCGTATCGGCAAAACGACTGCTATCAACCAGTAAACCAATAGTTTTTACAACATTAACTGACTCAATGATTTTTAAATTTTGAAAGCTTTTTTTTAATGTTTTTTTTACAAAAAAATCCTTTATATGATTTAAAAACATATTACTTTTACTTGATTACAAAATTAATTAATAAAGTCGCATTTAAAATGGTAAATCTAAAAAAGTATAACGATGTTTCTAAACTTTTTGTTATATTCTTAACATTTTTTTTTATTGCATCCTGTAGCAAACAAAATTATTACATCACTAAGATAGAAGGCAAGCGAATTCCTGTTACCGAAAAGCAAATTCAAGTCCCTCAAATTGAAAATTTTATTAAACCGTACAGAGAACACATTAATAAAGATTTAGACAGTGTATTAGCTTATTGCCCGGAAACATTAGATAAAAGCTCTGGTAAATGGCAAACTACAATTGGTAATTTAATGGCAGATGTTACATTAAGTAGAGGAAACATAGTGTTTCAAGCCAGAGAAAAAAAGAATATTGATATTTGTTTGCTCAATAGCGGAGGGATTCGTTCCATACTTCCAAAAGGAAATATTACTGCCCGAACAGCTTTTGAAATTATGCCTTTTGAAAATAGTTTAGTTGTCATAGCGTTAAGAGGTGAACAAATTCTTGAAATGGTCGACTTTTTTATTGCTGAAAAAAAACCGCATCCATTAGCCGGAGTAACCTTTACAATTGATAAAAATAATGTTGCTAAAAACATATTAGTTCAAGGAAAACTTGTTCAAAAAGAGGCAATTTACTACGTAGGGACCAATGATTATTTATCAAACGGTGGAGATAATATGATTTTCTTTAAAAAAGGTGTTCAGAAATTTGATTTAGAGTATAAGTTACGAAATATTCTTATTGATTATTTTAAAGAAGTGGATACCATTCCTGTCATAAAAGACGTAAGAATTACTGTGGAATAAAAATGAGTATACAGAATTCAGTGTCAGTATTTATTTTTAAATAAACAAAAAGTAATTTTGATAATATAAAGCCCTAGCCCCAATTACTTCACCTAACTTTTATTCTCATAGGAGTTCAGTGAATTACATTTGAAGTTAAATTTCTTTTTTATCGTTTTTTAACGATTAAAAAAAATGTAGCTAAAAGCGGGAAGTAGCCCCAAAAAAATATAAAATGAAAAGAAGAGAATTTATAGAAAAAACAGCTGCTGGTTCAGCTTTATTGAGTTTAGGTGTGTCATTGAGTAGTTTTGAGACCTCTAAAACTAACCATTTAACGGTTTTACACACGAATGATGTTCACAGTTACATAGACCCTTTTCCTGCAGATCATCCAAGAAATGCAAATATGGGTGGCGTGGCACGAAGAGCAGCATTGATTGAAACAATCAGAAAGGAAAATCCAAATGTTTTGTTGCTCGATGCAGGTGATATTTTTCAAGGAACACCCTATTTTAATTATTATGGAGGCGAATTAGAGTTCAAATTGATGAGTATGATGCAATATGATGCGTCTACAATAGGAAACCATGATTTTGATAACGGTGTTGAAGGTTTACATGTTCAGATGCCACATGCAAAGTTTGAGTTCTTATCAGCCAATTATGATTTTAAAAATACTGTGATGGATGGTTTTGTGAAGCCGTATAAAATTTTCAACAAAAATGGTATTAAAGTAGGTGTATTTGGGATTGGAATAGAGCTTGCAGGTCTGGTTGATAAGGGTATGTATAAAGAAACAGTTTATAATGACCCGCTAGAAACAACTCAAGATATGGTCCGTATTTTAAAGAAAGAGAAACAATGTGATATCGTAATTTGTTTGTCGCATTTAGGATACAAATATAGAGACGAGCCTAATAAGATTTGTGATTTAAAATTAGCTGAACAGACTCAAGACATTGACTTGATCATTGGTGGTCATACCCATACTTTTCTGGACAAACCTACAATTGTGAAGAATCTTTTGGGAAAAGAAGTTTTAGTAAATCAAGTAGGTTGCTATGGGATTAACTTAGGAAGAATTGACTTTTATGTAGACAATAATAAGGCAAAAGATTATGAAGGAAAATCGATTATAGTGTAGCTATAATCGATTTTTTTTATTTAAAACATACCTCAATAATTATTTATTCTATATCTTCTTTTGTTGCAGCATTTATCCTTTCTGTGTCAATCACAAATTTAAAAAAAGCAAAATAACTCGTTACATATAAAATCATTCCCAATGGTCTAAAGAATGTTTGTGGCAAATTATTTAAAAAAAGTTTCTCGATAAAAACGGTAAAATATAATGCTACAGATAGTACTCCAAATATGGATAGCCAAGGAGTGTTAGTATCTTCATTCATAAAATAATTAGACAAAATAACTCCCCCAAGAATGGATACTAATATATTTTGGACTAACAAAGCGTAATAACTCCCTTCTGGAATCCCATCCGTAATAGACAAGAAATATGAAAATACAAACAAAAAAGGAATTATAGCTATTATTACCGGTTTAAAATCTTTAACCTTATTTAGCTTTATAATATAAACAATAAGGGATATTCTGTGTAATATAATCCCCGCCATTCCCATTATTAAAAAAAATTGAGACTCCGATATAATAAATATACTTGTTAGCAACAAAAAAAAAGTAGTTATAAAAAAAAGAATATTTCTTTCCTTAGAAGTTATCCAATAAAGACATAAAATTAAGAACGCAATCAAAGGTCGATATGCTAACAAAATTATTTTATAGGAAAATAATTCTGCCAGAACTCCAATAATTGAAATTGAAAAAATCAACCCTATGAGTGTCTTTTCAGTCAAAAAATTATATTTCTTACTCTGTAACTGCATTAGTTTTAGTAATTAAATTGATAAAATCATCTTCGGAAATTATCGAAATATTAAGCTTATTGGCTTTATCAAGTTTGGCAGGACCCATATTATCACCAGCAATGACATAATCAGTCTTTGCCGAAATAGAACTACCCACTTTTCCTCCATTATCTTCGATCGCTTTTTTCAAATCGTCTCTAGAAAATTTCTCAAACACTCCTGAAACTACAAATGTTTTGCCCAAAAGTTTATCTGTAGCATTCCAAACATATGATTTTTTTATAATCTTACTATTATCGTTTATTTGCAAATATTGTTTATAGTTACGAACTTCACTTCTTAATGATTTTATGGAGTTTAGAGGTCTACTTACTTTATTATTGAAATCATCAAACATTTCAATAAAAATTTTCCCACAAACGAAAGCATCTTCTAAAGCATTATGATAATCTTCTTGCTTGATATTAAAATATTTAGCTAATGTAGATAATTTATAATTTTCAATATCCAAAACACTTTTTGCTATATTTAAAGTGCAATAAGAATCAAAATTAGGCTTGTGAATTCTATAATGATTTAAGGTTTTTTCTAAAACTGTAATATCTGTTGAAGAATTATGTGCAATTATTACTCGATCAACAAAAAAATGTTCAATTTCGTCCCATATTTGATCAAATTCTCTTTCATTAAAAACATCTTCAAGATGAATACCATTTATTCTTGAATTAATTGGATTAAATTTTAAATCGATTGGTTTAATTAATGAGTAAAATTCATTTACTACTTTTCCATCAATAAATTCAACAATACCTATTGAACACGGAATGTGCCCATACGATGTTTCGAAATCAATTGCTACAAAATTATTTTTCATTTTATCAAATCATAAAATTCATATTCTGAAATCATCTTAACATTGTCCTTTGTAGCTTTTTCTTTCTTCGCAGGTCCCATATTTTCACCAACAATTAAATATGAAGTACTTTTTGAGAGTGAACCAACATTCTTACCGCCATTATCTTCTATAATTTTCTTAAGTTCATCTCTTTCAACATCAAAGGTTCCTGAAATAACAAATGTCAAACCTTCCAATTTATTAGATGATAATTCTTTCTCTTCAACATGAAAAGTCAATCCGCAACTTTTTAATCTATTAATTATTTCTAGATTATGATTATTTGCAAAGAAACCAATAATATTTTTTGCTGTACTAACACCCACATCTCTAATTGCGGTTAATTCTTCAAAAGAAGCTGCAATTAAATTATCAATGTTTTTAAAATGTGAAGCTAAATTTTTTGCTCCCACTTCCCCAACATCATTAATACCAATTGCAAAAAGAACTTTTTCAAAAGGTATTTTTTTAGAGTTTTCAATTGACTCAATAATAATCTTAGCCGATTGTTCTTTTATGCCAACCCTATTTCTATCAGCAATACTGGCAACAAAAGCTTCAAATTTCTTATCCTTTTTTAAGTTTTCATTACTTAACAAATTATCAATATAATTCAAATCATTTAATGATGATTGCATAAAAATATCTTTTAAGAAATAATCCTTGAATTTTAAATCCAATAAATAATTTAAGGATATGTAATGATCAAAAGAATAATAAATACTTTCATTAATGAAGATAATTGATGCTGAAAATTTTTCACAGAAAATTTTAAACTTCTTCAAATCTATTCCTAACTCCAAAACATTTAAATTAAAAACATCAGTTATTTTTATAATTTCTTTTGCAATTTTTTCACATTCAACTAAAGTTAAATTACCCCAATTTTTTGATAGTCCAAAAATTGCTTTGTCTAATTTAACTTGAAGCTGATTATGATTTTTTAATCCTGATTCATCGTTGTCCAACCATTTCTCTAAGCCAAAAATATGCTCAAATCTCAAAAAATATAAGTCCGAATAATCAATGATTTTTTTATTGAAATATAACAAATCTATTGTACCCCCGCCCAAACTATCTATGTTCATAGCTTTTTTACTGACGAAATGTTTTATCCTTCCTATTATCTGCGGCGGACAACCATAAAAATTTGGACAATAATGATTCGCTTCACCCTCAGATCTGACTAATTCTGTATTGCATTCCGGACAATGTGAAATATATTTTGTTGGTTCTGAATGTTCGGGACGCATACTGAAATCCACAGCAATAATCTTAGGAATTATCTCTCCTCCTTTTTCTACAAATACAGTATCTCCTACACGGATATCTAATTTATCTATTTGATCAGAGTTATGTAAGGAAGCCCGTTTTACAATGGTTCCTGCCAGTTGCACTGGTTCTAAATTAGCAACAGGCGTTATAGAACCTGTTCGTCCTACTTGGTATGAAATAGAATTTAATTTTGTTGAAACTTGTTCTGATTTGAATTTATATGCAATTGCCCAGCGAGGTGATTTAGCAGTAAATCCCAACTCTTCTTGTTGGTGAAATGAATTTACTTTAACCACGACACCATCCGTTTCGTAAGGAAGATCATGCCTATGAATATCCCAATAATCTATAAACTCAAAAACTTCGTTTAAACTGCTAGCTAAAGTTGTTTCTTTTGGAGCTTTAAATCCCCATTTTCTTGCAGTTTCTAAACCTTCAAATTGTGTTTTGAAAGGAAGATTATTTCCAATTAAAAAATACAACAAACAATCTAAAGGTCGTTTTGCTACTTCTGCGCTATCCTGTAGCTTTAAACTACCTGAAGCTGTATTTCTAGGATTTGAATACGGTGTTTCACCAATTTCAATTAATTCTTGGTTCATTTTTTCGAAACCAATAAAAGGTAAAATGATTTCACCACGGATATCAAATTTAGGCGGAAAATTACCTTTTAATTTTAATGGAATTGATTTTATGGTTTTAATATTATTAGTCACATCATCCCCTTGAAAACCATCACCACGAGTTACAGCACGTTTTAGAATTCCATTTTCATACGTAATGCTGATAGAAGCACCATCATATTTTAGTTCGCAAGTATACTCTAAGGGAACATTACCTAGAACTTTCTGAATGCGCTTCTCCCAATCAATTAATTCTTCCTTGGAATAGGAGTTATCTAGGGAATACATTCGGTGTTCGTGAGTAACCGTTTGAAAATTTTTGGTTATCGTTCCACCTACACGTTGGGTTGGAGAACTTTCGTCAAAGTATTCCGGATTTTGAATTTCAAGCTCTTGAAGTTGCTTTAATTTCACATCAAATTCATAATCAGAAATTATTGGTTTATCTAACACATAGTAATTATAATTGTGTTGATTTAATTCTTCCCTTAATTTTTGAATCGTATTTTGAATATCCATAGAAAATAAAAATTGGCTATTTTAGTTTTGAAAAAGTTTACTAAAATAACCAATTTAAAAGAAATAGCAATATAATTATGACGCTATAATTGTATTTATTTGCTGGTATAAAAGTCCATCACTTAAAAAAGAACCTTGTTGAATCAATTCAAAAATAGAAGTATTACGGTCTTCTGTAAACTCTTTTTTTCCAACTTTCATTTCAATGGTATCTGTAAACATATTATCGCTAAGCCATTGCAATCCATCTTTAGTCAAAAAATCAACTTCAGGAACTAAGGATTTCAAAACTATTGATTGAACATAAGTATCAAAACAATGAAAAAGGAATATATGATTTTTAGAAAAATGTTCTAAATACGTTGCTTTAGACAGAACACCTTCCCAAATTAAATCAGAAAAAACATCTAGTTCTTGTTCAGCAACCTCTGGTTTTTCAGCTTTTATTTTATCCCACTCCGCTCTATCAATTGCCTGAGTTGCTAAAAAAGTACTGAATTCCTGATTTAATTCTTCAAATTGCTCTTTTGTTAATCTTGAGTATTTCATTATTGTATTTTAATGTTTAACTATTGTTTTAACTTTCTTTTTTTAAATTTAAATGTAAAAAAATGCCCTCTCAAATGAGAGGGCAAATTTAATGTATTTTTATCTTTTTTTAGAAAATATATCTAACTCCAAACTGTGCTTGCCATCTTGACAATAAACTTGCATCATAATTGAAGGTTTTAGTTTGAGTTCCATTAAAAGTGTATGTTGGTATTTTAGTAGTTTGATTTACTGAAACCCCAATTGGCTGAACGCTTGTTGGTACTTGCACTAATCCCCAATCAGAATTAATCAAATTTCCAAAATTCAATACATCAATACTAAATTGAATTGTATTTATTTTAGTAGAAGCAGAAGAAACTTTAAAGTTATAATCTTGCATTACTTTAAGATCCCATTTTCCTCTCCATGGAGATAAAGCACCGTAACGTTCTGCATACTGACCTCTTCTTTCATTTAAATAATCATCTTGACTGATAAATGCATCAAAAGCAGCTCCTTGTCCAACTCCAGAAAAAGCCATAGAACTAATCTCTGCAGTAGTTGGGATGTAAATCAAATCATTTGCCCCAGATCCGTCATTATTGATGTCTCCACCATAAATATAGTTAAAACGTCCTCCTTGAGCATATTCAAAGAAAGTAGATATTGTAGTCGCCCATTTGTCATTACCATATTTCCATTTTTTTGAACCTACACCAATAAAACGGTGTGTATCTCCATATTTTGAATTGGATAAAACAGCATTATTTACATTTCCTAAAGCTGGATTAAATGCAAAAGCATCACCTGTAATTTCAGCTTCAATTGAATTCACATCTTGAGATTTCAAATAGTTATAGGCTACACTAGCGAACAATCCATTATCAAAAGTCTTTTGTACTTTCACAGAAGAGTTAAATGCACTTCCTTTGTCAGAATTAGTCATTACATACGCATTGTTACTTTGCTTATCTGTAGCATTCTCATAAACCAACCTGTTATCTACACCCGCAAGAGTTCCTGAAGGAGTTCTTATACCCCAGTTTTGTACATGAACGCCATTGATGTCTTTGTTGTAAGACATATCAACAGTAACAATATAGTTGTTTTCAAACTTGTGATCTAATCCTAAACTTGTTCTCCATACTTGTGGCCATTTATAATCAGGATCCATAATTTGAAAAAAGCCATCATCAGCTCCACTCACTTGATTTCCTAACCAAACAAAAGGGATTCTTCCAGTAAAAATACCAGTACCTCCGCGTAATTGCGTTGTTTTGTTTCCATTAACATCCCAGTTAAACCCAAGTCTTGGAGACCAAAGCAATTTATCACTAGGTAATTTAGTTGATATCAAAGGAACTTGGTTACCAGTTTCCGGATCAAAATACTGCGTAGCATTATTCCTAGTAGAACCATTTTCAGTATCGATATACTTCTGAATCAAATCAGCTGTATTAAAATACAAAGGTTTATCAGCTCTTAAACCAAATGAAAATTTAAAATTATCATTTACACTCCAGTCATCCTGCATGTAAAATGCAAGTTGACCTACATTAAGTTCTGATAATTTCCATCCATTATCTTCCCCTACTGTGAAAGTATTCTTAGTAGCAAATTGATTTTGAGCAAAAGCTAAATTTTGTGCAATTATACTTGTTGCAAAAGGTCTAGCAGCATCAGCCAAAAATGCCGATACATTTGAATATGGTGTATAAAAAGTTCCAGCATAACCATTAGGATTTCCAAAATTGTCATATCCAGCTAGGTTAAATGAATTTTGAAATTGAAATTTTTCAAATGAACCACCAAAAGTAAAAGAGTGATTCCCTACTGTATAATTTAAGTTATCTGTAATTTGAAAAACTTTTTGATCTAATGTATTATTAATAGAAAATGGCTCGTGACCTGCGATGATATAATTTGAACCTGCTCCGTCTTGAATGTTGATTACGGGTGCTGGTGAAGAAAAAGGATTTCTAAAATCATCAAAATGTGTATAACCAGCCTGAAGTTTATTAGATACTTTTTCATTAATCTTAGAGTTTAACTCTAATAAGAATGAACTCAATTTATTATTGATTTGATATCCAGAATTTTGAAATTGTAAAATTGAAGCATTTGGACCTCTAAATCCTAATGCTGATGGGTGAGCTGGCTTATCTTTGGAAGCATCCAAAAAGTTATAAATAACAGCTAATTTATTATTATCATCGATATTCCAATCTAATTTTACAATCCCCTTTCTTGAGTTTGAATTATGTGTAAAACCTTGATAAGCACCTGTGTTATATCCTAAAGAAGACAACGCATTTGAAACATTAATCAAATCTGTCTCTAATACTCTAGATTCATTAACACCTGTTACAGCATCTCCGTTGTTAGCAATAAAATTTGACCCTAAATCGCTTCTTTCGTCAATCTCAAAATTGGTAAAAAAGAATAATTTATTTTTAATAATTGGTCCACCTATACTAAAACCAGCTTGAGTTTGCTCTAATGAAGGAACAAAAATCTTTTCACCTTTAATTTTACTTCCGGTCATATCTTGGTTTCTAAAGAAGCCATAAGCAGTACCATGAAATTCATTTGTTCCTGACTTTGTAACTGCATTCACTGATGCTCCTGTAAAACCTGATAAAGTAACATCATAAGGAGCGGTAGCCACTTGGATTTGCTCAATCGCATCTAATGAAATTGGCTGAGCTCCAGTTTGTCCACCCGGAGTTGCAGCATCTAAACCAAAAGGATTATTAAACACAGCTCCATTCAAAGAGAAATTATTAAACTTCTCATTTCTACCACCAAAAGAACCACCACTTGCAGTAGGCTCTAGTCTGGTGAAATCTGAAGCTGATCTTGATATTGACGGTAATGAAGTCAATTCTCTACGACCAATAGTTGTTTCAGCACCAGTTCTTCCGCTAGAAAAAACTTTATTCTTTGCACCAGTAACTTTAACTTCATCTAATTTCTGGCTTTCATCTTTTAAAAGAACATCAAGACTGAAAACTTTCCCTAAATCAAGATAAACATCATTGAATTCTTCACTTTGATAACCAACGAAGGTTACCACAATTTTGTAAGGTCCACCAATTCTCATATTCAAGATATTAAATCTTCCATCTTCATTCGATAAAGATGAATACTTAGATCCTGTTGGAGTATGAATTGCTAAAACTGTAGCTCCAGGAAGTGTTTCATTGTTTGAACTTTTAACAATTCCTTTAATACTAGACGTAGTCGTTTGCCCAATGACTGAGTAAAAACTACCTAAGATTAGTAATAATGTAAAAAATTTTTTCATTTGTTTGAATATGTGTTATTTGTGGCGCGAAATTAAACAAAAAAAATCACTCCGAAGAGTGATTTTTTATATTTTATTAACAAAAAGTTAACTGAATATTATTTTTCAGCAACGATTTCGTAATCTAATTCTACGATAACATCTCTGTGTAAACGAACACTAGCAGTATACTTACCAGTACGTTTAACAATTCCGCTTGTGATGAATTTTCTTTCGATTTGTTGTCCACCTTTAGCTAAAGATTCTGCGATATCAATATTCGTGATTGAACCGAATAATTTTTCACCACCTGCTTTTGCAAAGATTTTAATTTCGATAGCTTTTAAAGCTTCTGCCAATGCTTTTGCATCTGCTACAACTTTAGCTTCTTTATGCGCTCTTTGCTTAAGGTTTTCAGCTAATACTTTCTTAGCAGAAGATGTAGCTAAATGAGCATGACCTTGTGGTATCAAAAAGTTACGACCGTAACCGTTTTTTACATTTACAATATCATCTTTAAATCCTAAGTTTTGAACGTCTTGTCTTAATATAAGTTCCATGTTGTTGTCCTTTGTTATAGAAGTTAGGTTTCATATTTCAGAAAACCAACAACTGAGTTGAATTATTATTTTAGTAAATCAGCCACATATGGCATTAAAGCTAAGTGACGAGCTCTTTTTACAGCAACTGAAACTTTTCTTTGGTATTTTAATGAAGTACCTGTTAAACGACGAGGAAGAATTTTTCCTTGCTCATTTACGAATTTCAATAAGAAATCAGCATCTTTATAATCAATATATTTGATACCTGATTTTTTGAAACGACAATACTTTTTAGTTTTGTTAGTCTCTATGTTTAAAGGAGTAAGATATCTGATATCTCCGTCTTTTTTTCCTGAAGCCGATTGTTGTAATGTTGCCATGATAATTAAGCTTTTGTAGATTTTAATTTAGTTCTTCTTCTTTCAGCCCAAGAAATAGCATGTTTGTCAAGACTTACAGTCAAGAAACGCATAACTCTTTCGTCACGTCTAAATTCAGTTTCAAAAGCAATAAGGATTTCTCCAGATACTTTAAATTCGAAAAGGTGGTAAAAACCACTTTTTTTGTTTTGAATTTCGTAAGCCATCTTTTTTAGGCCCCAGTCTTCCTTCGACACCATTTCTGCTCCTCTACTAGTAAGAAAATCTTCAAATTTGCTTACTGTTTCCTTTACCTGAACTTCAGATAAAACGGGATTTAAAATGAAAACAGTTTCATAATGATTCATAAATATATATTTATTTGTTATTTTGGGTGCAAAAGTAATCAATTAATTTGATTACACAAGTCTAATTCTGTTTTATTCGACGTACAGCAAAAAAATCCGCTCAATATGTTTTTTTTAAAAAAAAAAGTAGTATGTTTACTTTGCAAAATCTAAAACATCAAAATTATGAAACTAAACTGTGTAGTAGTCGATGATAGTTCTATTCAAAGAATGATTATCGCTAAGTTAGTTAATAATCATCAAAATTTACATTTAATCGGTGATTTTTCTAATGCAATCGAAGCTAGAAGTTGTATGTCTATACACAACGTAGACCTTATATTTTTGGATATCGAAATGCCCGTAATTAGCGGCTTTGATTTTTTGGATGGATTAAAAGTAAAACCTCAAATTATTTTCATTACCTCAAAAGCTGAGTATGCTATGAAAGCATTCGATTACGATGCTACAGACTACCTTCAAAAACCAATAGCAATTGACCGATTTAATGCATCTGTCAAAAGAGCCATTGATTTACATCTTCTTAAAAAAGAAAACAAAGAAGAAGAAGGGGAACATATTTTTATTAAAAGTAATTTGAAAAAATTAAAAATTTTCACTTCTAAAATAAAATGGATTGAAGCTTTTGGCGATTATGTAAGGGTCGTTACAGAGGAGGACAGCAACCTTGTACTTTCTACAATGAAATCTTTTGAAAATGATTTATCAAAAGAAAAATTTGTAAGAGTACACAAATCCTATATTATCAATATCGATAAGGTAGAGCGTTTCAATAGTAGATTTGCCGAAATTGGAATGACAAAAATTCCATTAAGTCGTCACAAAAAAGAAGATTTAGTAAAAGCACTTGCCTTTTCATAATCAACTGATTTTTTAATAAAAATCAACATTAGACGTAACTTTTATAGCTCTGTATTGAGCTACTGCTTCAAAACTATTCAACATTTTCTGGATAGTTTTTTTTGTGTTTACAATTGATGTATTCTGAGGGATTTTAATTATTATCGTACGAATATATTCATTCCTAATACGACTTATCGCAGGTTCTTCTGGTCCTAATACCGGCATATTCAGGTTCTGACTTATCACTTGATACAACCACATCGAACCTTCTTTTAATTTATTAAAATCACGTTGTTTCATAGTGAGTTTTATAATCCTGAAATACGGCGGGTATTTGTATATCTGACGGTCGTATAATTGTTCTTTATACATACCCAAATAATCATTATTAGTAACTTGCTGTATTGTATTATGATTAGGATTATACGTCTGGATAACTACTTTTCCTTGTTTCTCTGAACGCCCAGCCCTTCCTGAAACTTGAGTCAACATTTGAAAACTTCTTTCAAAAGCTCTAAAATCAGGGTGATACAACATGTTGTCAGCATTCATAATTCCCACCAAACTCACATTATCAAAATCTAAACCTTTGGCCAGCATTTGGGTTCCTACTAAAATATCCATTTCTCTATTCTTGAAACTATCAATAATTTTTTCGAATCCAAATTTTCCTCTTGTAGTGTCCTGATCCATTCTTCCAATTTTAGAATTTGGAAAAATGGATACTAATTCTTGTTCTATTTGCTCCGTTCCAAACCCTTTTGTAGTCAAATCAACACTCGAACAAGAATGACAATGTGAAGGTTTTGCCATTGTAAATCCACAATAATGACAACGCAACTGATTTTTATGCTTGTGATAGGTTAAGCTTACATCACACTGCTGACATTGTGGAACGTGACCACAAGTCAAACATTCTATAACTGGAGAATATCCGCGTCTGTTTTGAAATAAAATAACCTGCTCACCTAAAGACAATGCGAGATTGATTTCCTCGATCAAAACATCACTAAAATGTCCTGTCATTTTTTTACGAAAGTATTTATCTTTCAAATCCACCAATTCAATTTTTGGCATCTGAACGTTTCCATATCGTTCCGAAATCTCTACTAAACCAAATTTATCCGATTGAGCATTGAAATACGTTTCAATACTTGGCGTAGCCGAACCTAATAGAACTTTTGCTTTATGGGAATGAGCCAAAACTATAGCTGCATCACGAGCATGATATCGTGGCGCAGGATCTACTTGCTTAAAAGTTTGTTCGTGTTCTTCATCGACAATTATAAATCCCAAGTTATAGAATGGCAAAAACAAGGATGACCTCGCTCCTATCACTACTTGTGATTTATCAGAATTTATAAGTACTTGATTCCAAACCTCAATGCGTTCATTATTATTATATTTAGAATGAAAAACTGCTACTTTATTACCAAAATAAGTTCGCAATCTGCCTACTAATTGAGTTGTTAATGCGATTTCCGGTAATAAATACAGAATTTGTTTTCCAGTTTTTAAATACTCTTCGATGAGCTTGATATAGATTTCTGTTTTCCCACTCGAAGTGACACCATGCAACAAACAAACTTCTTTTTGATTGAAACTCTCTTTGATTTCATCAAAAGCTTTTTGCTGAGCTGAACTCAACTGCAATTGATCCTCGCGCATTTTCCCCGTGAAGTTTACACGGTCTTCCTGAAGCAAATAATCTTCGAATATTTCTTTTTCAATCAATGCCTTAACAATTGCCGAAGATGAATTAGCAGCTTCTACCAGTTTTTTTACGGTAATTGGCTTCTTCTCCACAGCACTCAATTGAAAATAATTTAATACAATTTCTTTCTGTTTATTGGCACTTTTGAGTGTTTCTAATAATTCGCTTAACCCTTCGTTTGATTCATATTTAGGATGCAAACGAACATAACGTACTAACTTTGGCTTGTATGTTTCTTGTATTTCTTCCTGAAGTACTAATATGTTTTTATCTATCAATTTTTGAATAACAGGAAAAATATTTTTCTTATTTAAAATTGACATTATATCCTGAACTTTCAAGGAACTTTGTTGTTGCAAAGCTTCATAAACCAAGAATTCATCATCCGAGAGCTGGCTTGTATCAACAATCAAATCTGTTTTTTGAGAAATTACGGTTTCGCTCTCCAGCAAAAGTGCACTTGGTATGGCACAACGATACACATCTCCAATGGCACACATATAATAGGAAGCAATCCATTGCCAGTGTGCGATTTGGATTTCAGTAACTATTGGTCTTTCATCTAGAATTTGTTCAATTTCTTTGGCTTCGTATAAAGCAGGTTTGTTTTGATGAATTTCTATAACTAATGCCGTATAAATTTTACTTTTACCAAAAGGAACTGCCAATCGCATCCCGATTTTTATATAATGGTACTCCGCTTCAGAGATTCTATAGGTAAATGTTTTGGCTAGAGAAAGTGGTAAAATTACTTCGACGAAATGCATTTCTATTTTATTATGAGTTTTGAGTTATGCTAATTCTTTTTTGAACTCATAACTCACAATTTAAATTATTTTACTCTATTCCAGGTCTGTGTTCTCCCAAATAATGCTACGCCAATGTATCCACGCACTTTTAATTTGTCATTTCCTTCAAGAGCCAAAAAGCATTTGTATAATTTTCCAGATGTTGGATCAAGAATTTTTCCTGAGTTATATTCCTTGCCATCTTTTGTTAGTCCTTTAATTATAACAAGTCCTAAAACTGGTTTGTTTTTTTCCTCGCCGGTACATGCTGTACACAAGCTTTTTTTCTTTTCAGCGTCTAATATGTCAATAATTTTTCCATACACTTTTCCCGAACGCTCATAGATTTCTACGATTGATTTAGCTTTTCCAGTTTCGTCGTCGATAGTTTTCCATTTCCCAATAACGCTATTGGATTGTGCATAAAAAGTCATTGAAACTAATAATGCCAAACTTGTAATTGTATTTCTCATTTTTTTATTTTTTAGCCCTGATAGAAGTGAAAATCCTTTTCTTTTTTTCTTTAAAAAAGAAAAGATTGTAACGAATAGCAGGAAATAGCTCCTAATTTTGAAACTATTTAGATTTAATAATTTACTCTTTTTTAGCTTTTAATTTATTTACTGTTGCATTTAATTCGAATCCTAAAAGCAAAATCATACAGTTAATCCAAATGTAAAACATCAAAATTAATAATGTACCTATAGAACCATATAATTCATTGTATTGTGAAAATTTTGTGACCCAGATTCCAAAAAAATATGAATCTAAAATGATTAAAACAGTAGTAAACACTGATCCTATCGAAATAAATGCGCGGTTTTTGTCGTGTTTTGTACCAAATTTAAAAAGTATCGAAGTGGTCATCAAAATCATCAAAATTACAAAAGCATAACGGCCAATTACGATTAATTGAATTTGATCACTAAAAACTGTTTTCTGAATCAAAACTTCAAAAACTACAATTATTGCAACTGTCACTAATAACAACAACGACAATAATAATGACATGCCCAATGCGACTACATATTGACGGATAAATCCTCTTTTAATAAGTACGTGACGCGAGGTTTCAAAGCCTCCCAAAATACCATTTAATCCATTTGCCATAAGAAAAATAGACAATATAAAACCAGAGGACAACAGTCCCGAATCACTGTTATTTAAAATATCACTGATGATTTTGTAAATTGCATCATACGTATTAGGCGGCACTCCGTCCTTGACAAACATCAAAAAATCTTCTTGAAAGCCTTCAATAGGAATGAATGGAATTAGATTTAAAATAAATAGGGCAAAAGGAAACAATGCCATAAAAAAACTGAAAGCAATAGCACTGGCGTGATATGTCAAAGCACTTTCGACAATTCCAAGTCCATATATTTCCATTAAATCATATAAGGATAAACCCTCCAACCAAGGGAGTTTTATCTTTTTTAGCAGATTGACCAAATTCCGCACTATTGGAATTCTCTGTAACTTAACTTCTATTTCTTTACTCATATAGCTTTTAAGCTCAAATCCATGTTATAAACAGAATGTGTCAATGCTCCAGATGAAATATAATCTACGCCACATTCTGCATAATTGCGGATAGTGTTTTCATTAATATTTCCTGATGATTCTGTTTGGCATTTATTACCAATCAAAGCTACTGCTTTTTTAGTATCGTCATAATTAAAATTGTCTATTAAAATTCTAAAAACTCCTTCACTTTTAAGTATTTCTTTAATTTCATCTAAATTTCTAGCCTCAACAATAATTTTTAAATCTAGATTATTTTCTTTTAAATATGTCTTTGTTTTAGCTATTGCCAAAGTGATTCCACCTGCAAAATCATTGTGGTTATCCTTGAGCATAATCATATCATACAAAGCAAAACGATGGTTTTCTCCTCCACCAATTTTTACTGCCCATTTCTCACAAGCCCTGAATCCCGGCGTAGTTTTACGTGTATCAAGAATTTTAGTATTAGTTCCCTGTAACAAGCGAACATATTCTTTGGTTTTAGTAGCGATGGCTGACATTCTTTGCATTGAATTCAAAACTACACGTTCTGATTTTAAAATGGATTGTGAACTTCCCGAAACATGAAAAACAACATCCCCTTTTTTAACTAGAGCTCCATCCTCGATAAAAGTTTCTATTTGTAAATTGGGGTCTACATATTCAAAAATCATTTTAGCTAAAGCGACTCCTGCAATAATTCCGTCTTCTTTTACAAGCAATTTAGCTTTTCCAGTAGCAGTAGCCGGAATACATGCCAAAGAGCTAAAGTCTCCAGGACCTACATCTTCCCGAATGGCATTTTCTATCAGTATATTTAACTCGTTTTTAAACTGTATATCGCTAATCATTTTATAATAAATTTATGGAATGCTAAAGTAAGATTTATTTTGTGGATTTGAAAATATGTACACTCCGTTCTTTCAAAAAAAGAGATAAATCAATGAGCTTAAACAAAGTATTAAATTTTGATTAAGATCAAAATATTAGAATTGATAATTTATCGCTTAATCAGATATTTTTATCTAACAAAATCAATTCTTTTATACTGTGATGTATAATTTAAAATCTTATATTTGAAGTAGTAACTAATAAACTGAATATGAAATCTTTTTTAAGCCTTCTATTTGTATCATCGATACTATTGACTTCTTGTAAAAAAGAAGCTGAAACACAAGACAATACAACTCCAACAAATTTAGTACCATTTACTGAAGTTGGTAAACAAATGAATGCTGAAGGCGCTTCAGCAACTCAGGTTCAACAAACTCCCAGCACGGTAAATACAAATAATGCTGCAGCAACTTCTGGTCCAATAGCTGCTGGAATGAATCCTGCCCACGGTCAGCCAAATCATCGTTGTGATATTCCAGTTGGAGCTCCTTTAAATTCTCCCGCAACTACAGCTGCAAGCAAACCTGTAGTTCAGCAACAAAGTCAAACAGTTCCTACTCCTGCTGTTACTACAACGCCAACACCAGCTCCTACAACACCAACTCCTGAAGGAATGAACCCACCTCATGGTCAAACTAACCATCGTTGCGATATTGCTGTAGGTGCAGCATTGCCTAAATCATAATTAATGTAAATATGAAAAATAAAACTGGCGTAAACTCTCTAGAATTTACGCCAGTTTTATTTTGATAATAACACCCATTGAAAAATAAGATTAAAAAAATTACAAACCCAACATCAATGAATGCTATAAAAATTTTTGATTTTAATTTAAAAAGTGACTTCAGTAATTGGAAAATTGTAAATGACGTAGTAATGGGTGGAAAATCCGAAAGCAAATTCTATCAAAATATAAATGGAGAGGGAACTTTTGAAGGCACAGTATCTTTAGAAAATAATGGCGGATTTTGTGCTGTAAAATATACTTTTGAGCCATTAATTTTAAAAAACGCTACACATTTTTGCATTCGGATTAAAGGGGACGGTATACAATACCAATTTAGGGTCAAGACTCATCAAACTGATTCCCATTCGTATGTATTTCCTTTTCAAACTAATACAGATTGGCAAACGATTGAAATTCCAATCTCGGAATTGTATCCCGCTTTTCGCGGACAAAAATTAAACCTACCTAATTATGATGGTTCTAATTTAGAAGAAATTACATTTTTGATAGGCAATAAAAAAAAGGAAACATTTCAATTGCTAATTGATAGAATTGAGGCAAAATAAATATTATTCAAACTTTTTTTTGTACAAACTTAAAGTCAGATTATTAATTTCTACCAAAGAAAAAGACAAATTGAAACTGTTAATTTCTCTATCTTTGCGCCTCTGAAATCCATCAAAAATGAACATCAAATTGATTGCTATCGGCAAAACTGATAACAAAGCCTTACAATCTTTAATAGACGATTATACCAAACGTTTGTCTTTTTATATCAAGTTTGATTTAGATATCATCCCTGATATTAAAAACGTAAAAAACTTGTCTGAAAGCCAACAGAAAGAAAAAGAAGGCGAATTGATTTTGGCAAAAATTACACCTACGGACCAACTTATATTATTGGACGAAAACGGAAAAAACTTTTCCAGTGTTGGATTTTCAGAAGAATTACAAAAGAAAATGAACTCTGGAGTAAAGACTTTAGTTTTTGTAATTGGCGGTCCTTATGGTTTTTCGGATACCGTTTATGCTAAAGCACAAGGGAAAATATCGCTTTCTTTAATGACTTTTTCGCATCAAATGGTGCGGTTATTCTTTATCGAACAATTATATCGTGGCTTCACAATTTTACGAAACGAACCCTATCATCATCAGTAATAAATTTGTTTAAAGTTTTCTTTGTTTGAAGTTTAGTAAATAAATTCCTGATTACTTTTCATTTCGACTTTTAAACTTTCAATAAAAATTTTATTTTGTATATAACTTTCAAAGCTTAAATCTTTATCAAACCTAAATAAAAAAGTAGTTGCAACATCTTTGGGTAAAACATTATTAATTAAGTCTTTAAGCTTTTCTTTTTTAAAAACTTGGTTCTCAATTAAAATCTCATTATTCTTATTGAAAAATATGATGGTTCCAATTGGTTTTTCCAGTTTGTAATACACATTTGTAAAAGGAATAAAAGCTAGATTTTTTCCAATTGTATCTGCGTACGAATAATAATTTTCGGCCTTTTCATTCTTGTGAGCTTTATCTTCGCGCTTTTTTTGCTGTAATTTCATGATTTCCGGAATAGCAAGTCGTAATGGCAAACGTTTGTCTACATTTAGAATCCAATTGGTCGAAATAATACTGTTCTTCCGGTTTACTTCTGCCAACGTATCTTTGCCTTTTGTTCTAAAAAAAATATAGATTGGCGAAAGATCAGCAACATTTTTGACAATTGTTGTACTTGCTTTTGGCAACAAAATATCTTCTTTGTTTCCACAAGAAAAAAGAGATAAAAGAACAATCAGCGTAAAATATTTCATGTTTATAAATTGATTTTATTGAATAAGTTAACGCATTCCATGGCTTCTTTCACATCATGAACACGAAGAATTTTAGCTCCTTTGGTCAATGCCAAAGTATTCAAAACCGTAGTTCCGTTTAATGCATTATCGATTGTAGTTTCGAGCGTTTTGTAAATCATGGATTTTCTGGAAACCCCAACAAGAAGTGGCAGCTCCAGCATGTTAAACAATTCCATTTTTTGAAAAACTTCGTAATTTTGAGCTATTGTTTTGGCAAAGCCAAAGCCCGGATCGATAATCAAATCATTGATTCCAAAACTTCTGGCAACAGCTACTTTCTCCGAAAAATAGAATAACATTTCTTTTACAATGTCATCATACTCCGTAAGCGTTTGCATCGTTTGCGGATTGCCACGCATGTGCATCATAATATAAGGAACATTGTATTTTGCAATTATCTCAAACATTTTCTCATCCAGATTTCCAGCAGCAATATCATTAATAATGGCCGCACCGCTTTCAATTGAAGCTTTGGCTACCTCACTTCTAAAAGTATCAATCGAAATTATTGTCTCTGGAAAATGTTTTAAAACCAAATCTACAACAGGAACAATTCTCGAAATTTCTTCTTGTTCCGAGACAAATTCTGCATTTGGCTTACTGGAATAAGCGCCAATATCTATACAAATTGCGCCATCAAGGAGCATTTTTTCAACTTGAGAAAGTATTTCTATTTCATTTTTATACTTTCCACCATCAAAAAAAGAGTTGGGTGTCACATTCAAAATCCCCATAACTTTGGGAGTTGATAAGTCAACAAGTAATCCTTTGCAGTTAATAGTCATTTTTTTCAGTATTCAGTGTTTAGTCGCAGCCAACAGTTATCAAAACTACTGCATTAACATTAAAGCATTATGTTACGTTCGTGGTTAAGAATCTTTGTACTTTGTACTTCAATCTTAATTCTTTACTTTTGAAAAAATTTCAAGACAAATATACACCAATAATGAAGAATACTTCAAAGGAATATGATACTGTGATTGCGACTTGTCGTGCGCTGTATATCAACAAAATGAAAGATTACGGATGTGCTTGGCGCATATTAAGATTGCCTTCATTGACGGATCAAATCTACATTAAGGCCCAAAGAATAAGAAGTTTACAAGAAAACGAAGTTCGCAAAATTGATGAAGATGAAACTGGCGAATTCATCGGGATTATCAATTATTCGATTATGGCTTTGATTCAATTGGAATTAGGCGTAGTAGACCAACCCGATTTAGACGTTGCAAAAGCCACTGAATTATATGATGCTAAAATTAAATTGACCAAAGATTTAATGGAAGACAAAAATCATGATTATGGCGAAGCTTGGCGCGAAATGCGTGTAAGTTCACTGACTGATTTAATTTTACAAAAATTACTTCGTGTCAAACAAATTGAAGACAATAAAGGAAAAACATTAGTTTCTGAAGGGATTGATGCTAACTATCAGGATATGATAAATTATTCAGTTTTTGCATTAATTTTGATGGGTTTTGGAAATAAATAAGAACTACTAAGTACTCAATATGAAAAATATAATAACTCAATTTTCTAGAATTTTCGTTGGAATCCTGTTCATTATTTCTGGTTTGATAAAACTCAACGATCCGATAGGGTTCTCCTATAAATTAGCGGAATATTTTAGTGAACCCGTTTTTAACATGCCTATTTTTATACCGCTTTCATTATCACTTGCTTTATTTCTTGTGATTCTAGAGGTTGTTTTAGGAATTATGTTGCTTATTGGTTACAAAACCAAATTCACTGTTTGGAGTTTACTAATTCTGATTGTATTATTTACTTTCCTCACTTTTTATTCGGCTTACTATAATGTAGTAAAAGATTGTGGTTGTTTTGGAGACGCTTTAAAACTAACTCCTTGGCAATCATTTACTAAGGATATTGTTTTACTTTTCTTAATTTTGATATTATTTTTCAATCAAAAATTAGTGAAACCGTTGTTCAGAAATAATATACAAAACATAGTTATTTTTGCCAGTATCTTTTTATCATCACTTATGGGATATTGGGTTTTAAACCATTTGCCTATAATCGATTTCAGACCTTATAAAGTAGGTAACAATATTCAAAAAGGAATGCGAATTCCTGACGGAGCTGAAAAATCAGTGGTAGAAATGGTTTTCATTTACAAAGTAGGTGGCGTCGATAAAGAATTTACTGAAAAAGACTTGATGGCAATCCCGGAAGGTGCTGTATTTGTAGACCGAAAAGACAAAGTTATTTCAGAAGGTTACGTTCCTCCTATTCATGATTTTACAATGGAAAAAGACGGTTCTGATTACAAAGATGAATTTTTAGAATCACCAAAATTGATGTTGATTACCGCTTATGATTTAGTCAATGCAGATCACAGTGGAATGGAAAAAATGGAAAAACTGAATCAAGAAGCTAAAGCAAAAGGATATCAGGTAATCGCAATGACAGCCTCTTCACCAGAAGAAATAGCAGCTTCAAAAAAACAATTCGGATTGACATTTGACTTTTATTTTTGTGATGCCATCACGGTAAAAACGATTGAAAGAGCCAATCCAAGTATCGTTCTCATTGAAAAAGGAACAATAAAACAAAAAGTTCATCACAATGATATTGCAGATTTAAAATTCTAAATTATCCATAAATACTATAAAGTCGTAAAGTCCAAAACAGGAAACTTTACGACTTTTTTGTATAAAAAATAATGGCAATTGCTATTCTGAGAAATCATGACGTTAATATCATTCAATTATTTTTAAACTATAACGTTATTGTTTTATCAATTTCGGATAATGTTTTCAAAATTTCTTATTCTTTATACCGCATTCAAATTGTTTGTTTAACTTTGTTAAAAACAATACTAAAATGATAAAATTAATAGCATTATTAATTGCATTTGCCACATTTTCTTGCACATCAAATGCACAAAAAACTGATTTCTCCGCTACAGCATTATCAGAAACACTTTTAGCCACGGATGGAAGTCAAGTTGCTTTTAAGGATATTTTAAAAAAATATAAAGGAAAGACATTAGTAATAGAAGTTTGGGCTTCATGGTGCGGCGATTGTGTAAAAGCAATGCCTAAACTAAAAGAATTACAAGCTAACAATCCTGATGTTGCTTACTTGTTTATTTCAATGGATAAAACTGCTGATAAATGGAAAGCTGGAATTGAAAAACATGAGTTAAAAGGTGGACATTTCATGGCAAATGACCAAATGAAAGGTGTATTTGCAAAAGCAGTTGACGTAGATTGGATTCCAAGATACATCATTGTAGACAAAAAAGGAAAAATTGTTTTATACCGTGCCATAGAAACAGATTTTGAAAAAATCAATGAAACCTTAAAAAGTTTGAAATAATCATTCGCAATATTATTTGCAAATGTTTCAGAAAAAATTAAAACCAAAAACTAAATATAATACGACTAAAATGAGAAAGAAAATTGTTGCCGGTAACTGGAAAATGCATAAAAATGCAGAACAAACTGAAGATTTATTGAATGAATTAATAGCTAAAATACCAACTGACACAACAGCACAAGTTATTGTAGCTCCAACATTTGTTAACTTAGCTTCCGCTGTAGATCATTTAGAGTTTACTAATATTGATGTTGCTGCACAAAACGTACATCAAGCTGAAGGTGGTGCTTTTACAGGCGAAATTTCAGCAGATATGTTAAAAAGTGTTGGTGTTGATATCGTAATTTTAGGACACTCAGAGCGTAGAGCGATATTTAATGAAACAGATGCTTTGATTGCAAGCAAGGTAAATACTGCATTAGAGCATGATATGAAAGTAATCTTTTGTTTTGGAGAAGAATTAAAAGACCGTCAATCAAAAAATCATTTTAATATTGTAGAAAACCAATTACGTGATGGATTATTTCATATTGAATCAAAAGATTGGGAAAGTATAATCTTAGCTTATGAGCCAGTTTGGGCTATAGGAACTGGAGAAACAGCTTCTCCTGAACAAGCACAAGAAATGCATGAGTTTATCCGTGAAACAGTTCGTAAAGCTTTTGGAAGTGATATTGCTGAAAACGTATCTATCCTTTATGGCGGAAGTGTAAAACCTGAAAATGCAAAAGAAATATTCTCAAAACCTGATGTAGACGGAGGTCTTATTGGTGGAGCTGCGCTAAAAGCAGATGATTTTGTTGCAATTGTAAATGCAATTTAAGTTTCCTAATAAAAAGTCATAAAAGAAAGCGGTGATTCATGTCACCGCTTTTTTTAAATTCCTATTTCTACCTGAAAACGCAAATACCAATTATTGTTAATTCTTCCGTCAAAATAATTTAAAGTATCAAAAGTTAATTCAGTTTGTAACTTAAAAGTGTGCTCCCAAACATATTTAGTCAAACCGATAGTGTATTGTTTAGAATTTGGAGCCAAAGACCTAATGTCATCTCCTACTTTTTGAGTGGAATACCGACCAATAATTTCGTAATTGGAAGGGAAATTATAACTCAAATGATGATCAAATCCATTACCCACATATACATAATTAGATTGCGTAGTGTCATCCGGGTTAAAAGTAACAGCATTATCGGAAGTAGTTCTAGACATATAACTAGACATGGCAGACCAACCGTTGTATTTCAGCATAGCATCTAACATAATTGATTTCATGGTGCGAGATTCAAACAAATCATTCCCTAATTGTCCTTGTGTTCTTTTAGCATGATTATTTTGCTGAAAAGCTCCTGAAAGCATCAGTTTTGGCTTTTTTTCTCGTACAATATCCCCTTCAAAATAGGTTCCATCCCTAGAAAAAGCTCCAAAAGGCAACAACTCTACTTTTCCGGTTACAGCAACTCCTGCATCTGCATTTCCTGTTATATTACGTCCTTCACCTGTTGAAACAGCAGTCTTGAAATTATAGGAAAATTTATCTTGAAATTCATTCATATTATGAACTTGAAAGCCAAAATCCCTATCAATTGTAAATCTGGCGTTATTAATGGAACGATCCGTTAATTGAAGACCTCCCGAAGAATTTACACGCTGACGATTACCAGGTAATTTTGTTTGCCCAAAACTGATATTCCAGTGATTATTAGGTCTGTAAAAAACAACAGCATCTCGAATAATATTAATATTCTCTCCTTCTTGAATTTCACCTACATCGCCAGGAGCAAACGATAATTGTACTGCATATAAAAATTTTGGTGAACCTACATATCCGTCTAATCGCAAACGCAAACGTCTAATTTGCCCATCATAAACGCCATCTTCACCTTCATTTTCAGTATATGTAACTCTGTTTTGCATTCGAAAACGAATATTCAATTGGTATAAACTGTCTGGAGAAGTCATTCCTATTCCTTTACCAAAACTATAATATGGAAGGGCCGATAATTTTAGATCATTATCCTGTTTATTTTGTTTTATGGTAACTTGAGCATTGCAAACAATGCTAAAAATAAAAACAAAAAATAAGAAAATCTCTTTCATTGTGTAGTTGTAACTTAAGATAACAAATGTAAAATAAAATTTGATTTACAAATGTGGTTTAAATAGCGATTGCTACCTTTGCAAAAAAAATAAACATGTCAAACATATATATTGGATACCATTTTACTATTGAGCCTAAAGAACTAGGTTCTGAAATATTAATCGCAGAACTGGGAGAAAAAGCATTTGAGAGTTTTACAGAAACTGAAACTGGAATTTCAGCTTTTGTACAAAAAGATTTATGGGATGAAATGATTCTGGATGACATTCATATTTTACAATCTGAAGAATTTACGATTGATTATACATTCGAAGAAATCGAACAAGTCAACTGGAATGAAGAATGGGAAAAGAATTTTGAAGCGATAGATGTTGATGGGAATTGTCATGTACGAGCTCCTTTTCACCCAAAAACAGATGCCGAATTCGATATTGTTATTGAACCAAAAATGAGTTTTGGTACAGGTCATCATGAAACCACTCACATGATGATTCAGCATTTATTAGAAATAGATGTTAAGGGTATGAAAACACTGGACATGGGATGTGGAACTGCCATTTTAGCAATACTTGCCGAGATGAAAGGAGCTCAACCTATTGACGCCATTGATATTGATAATTGGTGTTATTTGAATTCAATTGAAAATGCACAACGCAATAATTGTAAACACATCACAGTTTATGAAGGTGAAGCAGCATTGTTAGAAGGCAAAAAATACGATTTAATTATTGCTAATATCAACAGAAACATCTTGTTGAACGATATGCAAAGTTATGTTGACAGTTTAAATCCTAATGGAACATTACTTTTAAGTGGTTTCTATCAAGAGGACATTCCCTTTATAGATGCTTCTTGTACTGAAAAAGGATTAACTTATGTTAAAAAATTTGAAAGAAACAATTGGGTGTCTTTAAAATATGTAAATTAGTGCTACTAATTTTTTATTAATTACGAAAGTACAAAAACCTACAAAATGAGTACTAAAGAAAAAGTAAGAGAAAGTGTAAGTGTAAAAGAAACAGTTAGTTTAGATAATGAAATCGTAGTTTACAATGATGATGTAAATACGTTTGACCATGTTATTGAAACTTTGATTCGCGTTTGTAATCACACTCCAGAACAAGCAGAGCAATGTTCATTAATTGTGCATTACAACGGAAAGTGTACCGTAAAAACGGGTCCTTACGATAAATTAAAACCACAATGCACTCAATTATTAGAAGCAGGAATAAATGCAGAGATAATTTAAAAACAATAAGTGCTTCCCTTTAAAAAATAAATTACTGTGAATAATTCAAAAAACATTCGCTTTTATTCTATATTTGAATAAAAAAAAGTGTTTTTATGGAAGAATACGGTAAAATTTTAGTGTTTGTAATGCCCATTTTTTTGATATTAATTATTTTCGAAAAAATATACGGGCATTACAAAGGCGAAGATACTGCTCCTAACATGGATTCTGTTTCTAGCGTAAGCTCTGGAATGATTAACTCCTTAAAAGATGTTTTAGGACTTAGTATAACGCTAGTTTCTTATGATTGGATAGTCTCTAAAATAGCTATTATTGATCTACAAGCAACCTTTTTAACCTATTTTATTGGATTTATTGCAATCGACTTTTATGGATATTGGAGTCATCGTTTGTCGCATCAAATTAATTTTTTATGGAACAAACATGCCATTCATCACAGTAGTGAGGAATTCAATTTAGCCTGTGCCCTACGCCAACCTGTTTCCAGTTTTGTAAATCTATTTACATTTTTATTAATTCCGGCTGCTCTTTTAGGAGTTCCCTCTAAAGTGATTGCTATAACACTTCCTATTCATTTATTTCTTCAATTCTGGTATCATACCAAGCACATAAAAAAAATTGGTTTTCTGGAAAACATACTTGTTTCTCCATCGCATCACAGGGTTCATCATGCTATAAATCCTGAATACATGGATAAGAATCATTCACAAATATTCATTATTTGGGATAAATTATTTGGTACTTTTCAAGCAGAATTAGAAACTGTTCCACCTGTTTTTGGAATTACAAGACCAGCTAGAACTTGGAATCCAATTCGGATTAATTTTCAGCATTTATCATTACTGATTACAGATGCTTGGCGTGCCGAAAACTGGAAAGACAAGTTTACTATTTGGTTTAAACCAACAGGCTGGCGTCCCGAAAACTTTGAAGAAAAATATCCCGTAACTAAAATCACTAATGTCTATGATTTTGAAAAATACGGTGTACAACATTCTAAAAAACTGATGTACTGGTCCTTATTTCAAGCTATTATTACTTTATTACTAATTAGTTATCTTTACAATTCGATTGCCATAATAGGATTACCAAATGTTTTTATTTACGGAGCATTCATTTTCCTTACCGTCTACAGTTACACAGAACTTATGGACACTCGAAAAATATCTTTATTTTGGGAAAGTATCCGGTTTGTATTTGGAATTGGAGTGATTTTCTATTTTGGAGATTGGTTTGGCATGGACCAACTCTTTCCTTTTGCTAGCTATAGTATTGGCGGTTACCTACTTTTATCCTTGGCAGTAACAATATATTTTGTCAATAGTAATTTTGAAAAAGAAACAATGATTGTAGCTCAATCTTAAAAATAAAAAATGAAAAGCAACCATATATTAAACAGTTTTCTGGGATTTAG
This sequence comes from Flavobacterium glaciei, assembly GCF_003350545.1. Classification (GTDB taxonomy): domain Bacteria; phylum Bacteroidota; class Bacteroidia; order Flavobacteriales; family Flavobacteriaceae; genus Flavobacterium; species Flavobacterium glaciei. Next base: position 82,288 of record NZ_QQBA01000005.1, on the reverse strand, counting down.
TATTATTTATCTTTTAATCATTTTTATTGGTCGTGAAGATGCAGCTTGGTATTTGAAACCATTTTTATTACCGTTTCTAATTCTGGCTGTTTATGTACACGAAAAATTCAACACGCAAAGAATTCTTTTAACAGCTTTGATTTTGTCGTGGATTGGTGACATTATTTTGATGTTTGCTGACAATGAAGAATTATATTTTATAGCTGGATTGATTGCTTTTTTACTTTCACACATTTCTTATATTATACTGTTCAGCAAACAATTAAAGATTTATTTAAAGAAAAGTAAAATCATTTTCTGGATAGGAGTTACAGCAATTGCCTTCTATTTAATTGTAATGATGCTGATTTTATTACCAAGTTTGGGAGACTTGAAAATTCCTGTGTTCCTATATGCACTCACAATTTCAATTATGTTATTATTTGCACTCAAAGGCTTTTTAAACTGGCAAAAACCTGCCAGTATATATATTTTAATTGGTGCTATCGTTTTTGTAGCTTCAGATAGTCTTTTAGCTTTTGATAAATTTTATGCACCATTACAATACAGTTCCATACTTATTATGGCAACTTACTTAATTGCACAATATTTGATTGTTGATGGCATTTTGAAACTAAACACAAAAAAATAGCATTTTCATAAGAGAATGCTACTTTGACATCAATATTTTTTTTTTAATGAGGTAATTTATTTTTCAATAATCCGTATAAATAAGTTCCCAAAAGCGCACCGAAAAGCACTATCAGAACAGTCCAAAAACCTGCACCAAGCAAGATAAATATTGGACCGGGGCAAGAACCTACTAAAGCCCAACCCAAACCAAAAAACAATCCGCCAATCCAGTATCGAGCAGATCCTTTTTCTTTATCTGGAATTTCTATAGATTCTCCTTTTATATCTTTGATATTATTTCGTTTAATAATTTGAATCCCAATAATTCCTGTCAAGATAGCAACAGAAATAATTCCGAACATGTGGAACGACTGAAATTGAAACATCTCGTAAATGCGATACCAAGAAACAGCTTCAGATTTAGTCAGGACAATTCCGAAAACAAATCCAACTAATAAATATTTTAGTATATTTTTCATGCTTTTAATTTTAAATTTTAAATGATGATTGCTTGCCTAATTTACAATTAATGGCAATAAAAAATGCGCCATTATCAATCCACCGATGAAGAAACCAATTACCGCTTTCAAAGAGGGAATTTGCAAATTACTCAAGCCTGAAATTGCATGTCCTGATGTACAACCACCAGCATAGCGAGAGCCAAAACCAATCAAAACCCCACCAATAAGCAGTATAAAAATACTTTTTGGAGATTCTAAAATGGCTATTCCAAAAAGTGCATCTGGCATTAATTTTCCGTTTGGCGCATCAATACCTAATATTGCTAACTGTTCAATAGTTTTAGGGTTAATGTCTACATTTGAAGCATCACTCATAAAATTAACGGCAACAAAACCGCCTAACATAGCGCCAAGAACGACTACTAAATTCCAGCGTTGTTCTCTCCAGTCAAAATCAAAAAAAGCTACTCGTTTGCCCAAGCCCGCCATAGAACAAAGCGAACGTAAATTAGAAGACATTCCAAAAGATTTTCCGAAATAAATAAGCGCTAACATAATCAAGCCTATCAAAAAACCGGAAACGTACCAGGACCATGTTTGAAAAATAATATCCATATTGTTTTTTTGTGCAAAGATAAGAAGCATTTTATGAGATAGTAAGAGAATTTATAAAATCAATTAAAAACGGCTCCAAATTACTGCTGAAACTCGCATTAGGTCTAAACTTCTGTATATATTTGTAGTGTTTAATTACTTGGTATTTTAATTGCAATATTAATTTTATCACTATATTCTAAAATAAAAAGTATTTAATTTTAAACACATAAGTCATTTAAGCTATAAAGTTTGTTATTGAAATTAGACTTAAAAGTAAATATAAGTTAAAAATATTCTTTTTCAGGTAAAGAGACTTTGCTAAAATGAACCACTAACTTGACTCAATTTTATGCAAATTAAAAAACTTATTTATCTTAAATGTTTAAAAATATGTACTAAACACAATGCTATTATTTCAAGACTTAAGCGAATTTACACCATAAATTTATTTTAAACATGAACAAATCAATCCTTCTTATTGCGTTACTTATGAGTATCGCTTCTTGCTCTACTACACAATCTACTTTGAAAAACACCGATGACAATGCGCCAAGCCTTACACTTTCTAAAAACAATACTTTTATAATTACGGAATTCAGTAAAGACAAAAAATATGGTTATGATAAAGATTATCCTATCAATATTTTCTATAATAACACCAAAAACGAAACTATAAATCAAGATCGGTTTTTAAATGCTTTGGCTGGACCAAAAGGTGAAAAAATAACGTTTACTAAACTAGAAAGCTGCTGTCCTTTTCCAACAAAAAGAAGTGAAATGGGTGCCGGATTTCTAGATGTTTATGAATTAAAATGGGAAGGTCAGAAAAAGCCAATTCTTCTTTATTTAAACATCTATGAAAAAGGAATCTTAATGGTACCAACGGGGCTTTCTTTGAGAAAATAATAGACTTAAAAATCTCTAAATATTCTTGTAAATCATATCTATAGTACTGATGTTCCAGATGCCTATGGAGAAATCCCCCCGTTTTCAGGCAGATTGCAATCTTATCCTAATGACGAGACAGAAAAAAGCTCCTAAAAAAAGTTAATCCAAGAAATTATTTGCAAATCATAAATCGTAAATCGTAAATCATAACTACCTTTGCATCTTTAAAATAATTCATATTATGAACCTACAACATATTCCACAAATTAAATATACTGACAGTGGTAATTTCTTTTTGCTTGCTGGTCCTTGCGCCATTGAAGGGGAAGAAATGGCTATGAGAATTGCCGAAAAACTAGTTGGTATTACTCATAATTTACAAATTCCTTTCGTTTTTAAGGGGTCTTTTAAGAAAGCAAACCGTTCTAGAATTGATAGTTTTTCAGGAATTGGTGATGAAAAAGCATTGAAAATCCTTAGAAAAGTTTCGGAAACATTCAATGTACCTACGGTGACAGATATTCATACGAATGAAGATGCTAATATGGCTGCACAATATGTTGATGTGTTGCAAATTCCCGCTTTTTTAGTTCGCCAAACTGATTTAGTCGTGGCTGCTGCCAATACTGGAAAAGTGGTCAACTTGAAAAAAGGACAATTTATGAGTCCGGAAAGCATGAAACATGCTGTTCAAAAAGTATTGGATTGTCACAATGAAAACGTGATGGTTACGGATAGAGGAACCATGTTTGGCTACCAAGACATGATTGTTGATTTCAGAGGAATTCCTACTATGCAACAATACGCAACAACTGTTCTTGATGTTACGCACTCACTGCAACAACCTAACCAAACAGCTGGAGTAACTGGAGGAAGACCAGACATGATTGAAACCATTGCCAAAGCTGGTATTGCTGTAGGCGTGGATGGAATTTTTATTGAAACTCATTTTGATCCTGCTAATGCAAAAAGCGATGGTGCAAATATGTTGCATTTAGATTATTTCGAATCTTTAATGACTAAGTTAGTCGCTATCAGAAAAACAATTAATACATTTTAAATTTTAGCCCAAAAATCATTGAAATATTTTTTATTATACACAACATTACTTGTCATTTTATTTTCGAATAGTACAATTGCACAGGAAACTACAGAAATTCAAAGTAAATATACAGCTCAAAATAAAGGAAAATTTTTTATTTCATGGGGAGGAAACAGAGACAGTTACTCCAAATCAGACATCACTTTTCAAGGTAAAGATTACGATTTTACCTTAGAGAATGTTCAAGCTCACGACAAACCAAAGGGCTGGCATATTGATTATATCAATCCAGTACGAATGACAATACCACAGACTAACTTAAGAATGGGGTATTTTATAAGCAACCATTATAGTGTAGCGATTGGCGTAGACCATATGAAATATGTGATGGCGCAAAATAAAACTGTCGACATCAATGGATATTATCCTAACCCAGGATCATATAATGAGTTACTAGCGAATAATCAAGTACTACTGACAGAAGAATTTCTGCAATATGAGCATACCGATGGATTGAATTATGTAAACACGGAGTTTTCAAGACATGATGATATTTCATCAATTTTCAATATCAGAAATACCGATAAAATTCAAGTTAACTTAACCGAAGGAGTTGGTTTTGGATTATTGTATCCAAAAACAAACACAACATTATTAGGAAAAGAACGTCACGACGATTTTCATGTTTCAGGTTATGGAACTTCATTGAAAGCAGGTTTGAATGTTACTTTTTTCAAACACTTTTATATTCAAGGAGAATTAAAAGGAGGTTACATCAATATGCAGGATATTAGAACAACGCAAAGTTCTGAGGATAGTGCTTCACAAGATTTTTTCTTTTTTCAGAAAATCATTGCTTTGGGAGGAATTTTTAGAATTTAATTCATTCTCTATCAAAAATTAAATAAGCTATCATTAATGATGGCTTTTTTTATGATTTTGATTTAAAAAAAACTAAAATATATAAAATTAACAACGGTTTGATTATTTGATTTTTTTTCTTTTTTTAAATTTTAATTAGTTAAATTTATCCAACAGATTTACTTGTTTCAAGTCGGGTAATTTTAATACAATATAAATCTTTAAAATTATAAATGACCAAAAATAACACCACCATATCTTCTTTAAAAACAGACTATCACTTTGATAATTTTTTTAATATCTCAGCTGATTTTATATGTATTGCAGGATTTGATGGCTTTTTCAAGAGAATAAATCCAGCTGTTTCACAATTATTAGGCTTTACCGAAGAGGAATTATACGCGAGGCCCATTAGCAGTTTTGTATACGCAGCCGACCTCCAAATTACATTAGAAACCAGAGAACAAGTATATAAAAACAAACCTCTTTTGAATTTTGAAAACCGCTATTTAACTAAAAGTGGCGAAATTGTATGGTTATCATGGACATCAATGCCTGTTCCGTCCGAGAAGTTAGTATATGCAATAGCGAAAAATATTACCCATAAAAAAAGAATTGAAGAAGAGCGCAATTTGCTCATTGCAAATTTGACACAAATTAATAAAGAACTTACCGTTTTGTCACACAAAACATCCCACGATTTAAAGTCACCTATTAATAACATGCTTTCGGTTTTTAGTCTTATCGATGTATCTAAAATCAATGATCCAGAAACGTTGGAATTAGTAGAAATTCTTAAATTAACTAGTGAAAATTTAAAACAAACTTTAAATGATTCTATCGATCAATTATTAGAAAACGAGAGTATCAACATTCAAATTGAAGAAATAAATTTAAATGAATCCCTTCATGAAGTACTTACTTCCATAAATTCTTTGGTACGTGATTCAAAAGCAGTTATTAACACTGACTTTTCAGCTTTTGAAAATGTTACTTTTAACAAAGCATATATCAAAAGTATATTTTTGAATTTACTCACTAATTCAATCAAATATACTAAACCTAATCAAGCACCTGTTATTACCATTTATTCCAGAAAAACAAACGCGTAAATCAATTAATTTTCTCTGATAATGGACTTGGTTTTGATATGGAAAAAGTGCGTGACAAAATTTTTGGATTATATGAAAAATTTCACAGTAATATTGATAGCAACGGGATAGGATTGTATTTGGTCTACAATCACATCACTAGTTTAGGCGGACGAATTGCCGTGGAGAGTAAAATAAATGAAGGTGCTACATTCACTATTTCTTTCAAATATTGAGTGTAACACCTTCAAAATTATTATTTTTTTATTTAGCTATACCATTTTGATCCATCAGATAAAGCAAAGAAGCCATTGCCGCTGCTCCTAGTTCCAACTCTCTTTTATTGACAGCATCAAAAGTATCATTGGCAGCGTGATGGTAATCAAAGTAACGCTGTGAATCTGGTTGCAAACCTACCTTTACGATATGATTCGATTTCAATGGACCAATATCAACACCTGAATGTCCTTTTACAAATTTGTGGATTAAATAGGGTTCAAACAACGTGGCCCAACTTTTGATTTTATTGAAATTAGCTTCATCAGCCTCAATTGAAAAACCTCTTGGTGAGAAACCCCCTGAATCACTTTCTAAAGCAAAAATATGGTTCTCATTCTTTTTATTGGATTGTGTTTCATATTCTTTTCCTCCTCGAACTCCGTTTTCTTCATTCATAAACAAAACCACACGTAAGGTATTTTTTGGTTTGTAACCAATATTTTTGAAGATATTCAACACTTCCATACTTTGTACACATCCTGCACCATCGTCATGAGATCCGTCTCCAAGGTCCCAGGAATCTAGGTGTCCGCCAACAACCATTATTCTTTCAGGATGCTCAGAACCTGTAATTTCGCCAACAACATTATAGGATAAAACATCATCAAAAGTCTGACACGACTGTTTTAAATAGAATAGTGCATTTGGATTTTGTTTTAAACTTTTACTCAAAAGTTCAGCTCCATTTGTACTTATGGCAGCAGCAGGAATACGTTGCTCCTTAGCAATATCTCCATAATTAGTTGCACCAGTGTGCGGTAAATCATCCAATCTTAAGTTCATGGATCTAACAACTACAGCTAATGCTCCAAGTTTTCCTGCTTCTCTTGCTCCTGATGATCTCTGGTCTACGCAACCACTATAGGCTTTAAATGTTTCAACATATTCTGGATTCATAGGTCTATTGAAGAAAATGATTTTGCCTTTAACTTTTGCTTCTCCTAATGCTGTTAATTCCTCTAGACTGTTTACTTCCAATATTGGCGCTTGTAATCCCTTCTTTGGAGTAGCTACTGAACCTCCAAGGGCACAAATAGGAAAAGAAATTTTTTGTTTCCCTAATTGTAAATACCCGATTTCTTTTTCGCCTCTTACCCATTTTGGCACCATTACTTCCTGAAGGTACACTTTATCTAAACCCAGCGTTTCTAATTGTGCTTTGGTATACAAAACCGCTTTTTCTGCTCCTGTAGATCCTGATAATCGAGAACCAATGGTATTCGATAAATGGTCCAACCAAGGATAACATTTAGCATTGGTGAGAGATGATTTGTAAATATCTTTTAACGCTTGTTCGTCTTTAGTTTGCGCAAATACGGTGATTCCACCAAATAAAAGTGCGGCTAAAACAATTGATTTTTTCATAATAAACTTAGTCTTTTTGGGTATTTATATTAATAATTTTGATTTTGGTAGCTTTCGCAATTTCGTAATTCCAAACGAATATCTATGGTTCGATTCAAAAAAAAATCCTACAAGTTTTAAAGCTCTTGCAGGATATCCTTATTATTTTATCGGTTCGAAACTGATTGCTGTTCCTCCTCCTGGAGCCAAATTTAATTTGACTTTTGATTTGCTGGTCACTGTCATCGTTCTTATTTTATAAGCAATTGGATTGTTCTTCCAATCAGCATCTTTAGCATCTTCATAAATAATGGCTTTGTATTTTTTCCCTTTGGTTAAAAAGTCTACCTTTATTTCTGATGTTCTGGCATTCTCATCGGTGATTGCACCCAAAAACCACGTTTCCTTTCCTTTTGTTTTTCGGGCAACTGTAACGTAGTCGCCAGGTTCTGCCTCTAAATATTTACTTTCATCCCAATCCATTTCAACATCTTTGATAAATTGAAATGCATCTGGATATTTCTCGTAGTTTTCCAATAAATCGGCAGCCATTTGCAACGGAGAATACATCGTTACATACAAAGCGAGTTGTTTGGCTAAAGTGGTATGAACCTGCTCCGTTTTATTTTTATCATAATAACTCATTTTGATTTCGAAAATTCCCGGCGTGTAATCCATCGGACCACCCAATTGTCTTGTAAAAGGCAAAATGGTCTCGTGCGCAGGCGGATTTCCAACGCTCCAAGCATTGAATTCATTTCCACGAGCCGCTTCAGCAGCGATATAATTAGGATATGTTCTTCCAAAACCTGTTGGTCTTGACGATTCGTGGGAGTTAATCATAATCTTGTAATCTGCAGCACGTTTAACCACAAAATTGAAATGATTCACCATAGATTGTCCGTCGTGAAACTCTCCACGTGGAATGATTTTGCCCACATAACCTGATTTTACTGCTGGATATTCGTATTTTTTCATCAAATCAAAAGCACGATCCAAGTGTCTTTCATAATTACTGACAGATCCCGATGTTTCATGATGCATGATCATTTTAACGTTTTTTTCTTTGGCGTAAGCCGAAAGAACGGCAATATCAAAATCCGGATACGGCGTTGTAAAATCAAAAACTTCCTCTTTCCAATTGCCGTTCCAATCCTCCCAACCTACATTCCAACCCTCAACAAGAACACCATCAAAACCGTTTTTTGCAGCAAAATCAATGTATCGTTTGGTATTTTCGGTAGTAGCACCGTGTTTTCCAGACGCTTTTGGAGCATCTGCAAAATTAGTGGCATTTTGAGAACCGGCATAATCCCAAGTAGATTTCCCAACGTGCATTTCCCACCAAATCCCCACGTATTTCATAGGTTTTATCCAAGAAGTATCTTCTAATTTTGACGGTTCGTTTAGGTTCAAAATCATTTTAGAAGCCACAATATCTCGCGCATCATCGCTAATCATGACAGTTCTCCAAGGCGATACACTAGGCGTTTGCAAATAGGCTTTGTCACCAATAGCATTCGGAACTAATTCGGCTTTTAATTTATAATTTGTCACATCAGCATTCAAATGCATGACTGGATAATTGACAACTGCCGCCTCAAAAATATTGAGATACAAACCTGATGGTGCTTTCATCATCAACGGTGTTTGAACCATGAATTTCCCTGGAATCGATTTTACTCCAATTCCGTTGTTCATATTGATTTTAGTATTATCAATTTCAGAAAAATTCGTTTCGTTGTATTCGTATTCATTGCTGTCGAAATCTCCTGGAAGCCAAAATACTTTGTTGTTTTCGGTTAAATTGAATTGGGTAACCTCATCAGAAATGATAAAATAATTCAATTCCGCTTGTTTTGGAAAATCATACCTGAAAGCTACTCCTTCATCAAAAACTCTAAAAATGATATTCATTTTTACCTTAGTTTCCTTGTTGTTGAGCGAAACAGTAAGTTCATTATAATGATTTTTAATACTAGCTTGTTCCCCTAAAACCGGTTTCCAAGATTCGTTGAAGCTTGAAGTTTTTGAAGTCAGTATTTCAAAATTTGCATCTAAAGCTGGTTTATCTTTTAATTTTATACCTAAAGCGCTTTCTAAAACGACCGCTTTGTTTTTGTAATTTACGGAATAAAAAGGCTGACCATTTGCTGCTAATTTAAAATTTAAGTCTATTTTACCTGATGGCGATTGAACGCTTTGGGCATTGCCTAAATTGAAAAGAAAGAGTAAAATAAGTGAAAATAAATATTTCATTTAATATGTTTTTTATATGAATTTACGAATATAGCCAAAATCTATATTTATGAATGAAAATGGTTTAACAATTAGATTTTTTTGTTAAAAAAGCCTCTGTTTATAGAAGCTCTTTTAGTTAGTTATTTTCTTACTTCGTCAGTAATTCGAATACCTGATTGGCAATTTCGATTTCCTCATTAGTAGGTATAACCAATATTTTAGTCTTGGAATCAGCTGTATTAATTTCTCTAATTTCTTTCGAACGGATTTCATTTTTAGATGCATCCAATGCAATTCCGAAATAATTCATATCCGTACAAACTAATTTCCGGATGTAGGAAGAATTTTCTCCAATCCCAGCCGTGAAAATAATGGCATCTAATCCGTTTAAAACGGCAGAGTAAGACCCAATATATTTCTTAATTCTATACGCATTCATAGCTAATGCCAGTTGACAATCTTCATTTCCGTTTTCGGCATTTGCTTCAATATCCCTTAAATCACTGTAACCGGTAAGTCCTAACATTCCGCTTTGTTTTTGCAACATTGTATTCACGGCTTCCAATGAATATCCTAAAGAATTAACCAAGTAAAAAATTACGGATTGATCCACATCTCCGCTTCGAGTTCCCATAATTAAACCATTCATGGGGCCAAAACCAAGCGTATGATCAATACTTTTTCCATCTTTTATTGCGGTCATACTACAACCATTTCCTAAATGTATCGTGATGATTTTAGAACCATTACTATTCGAATTTTGTTCTAAATATTGAATCGCTTTTTCAGAAACGTATTTGTGACTTGTTCCATGAAAACCATACACACGAATTTTATTTTCTGTTAAAAGGTAATTAGGAACTGCATATTTATGAGCTACTACAGGAATCGTTTGATGAAAAGCCGTATCAAAAACAGCCACTTGTTGTGCCGAACTAAAAATTTCTTCCGCGACATTTATTCCTTCTAAATTAGCGGGATTGTGCAATGGAGCTAAATCAAAAAGCTGTCTGATTTTGTCTTTTACCTCAGTGGTAATAATAACCGTATTCGAAAAAGCGCTTCCGCCATGCACCACTCTATGTCCTACTGCTTCTATCTCTTCTGTACTTTTAATCACTCCCACTTCGTCATCCATTAGCAATTTAGCAATTTTTTCTAAACCTACTTTATGGTTTGCAATAGGCAAAGTCTCTTCTAATTTAGTTGTATTTGTTGCGTACGAAAGGTTTGAAGTTTCGAGTCCTATTCTATCTATCATCCCTGAACAAATGACCTCATTTGCAGGCATATTGATTAACTGGTATTTTATGGAAGAACTTCCAGAGTTTATAATTACTATTTTCATTTGAAATTCATTAAAAGATTAAAAGTTACAATCCTTGTGCTTGAATCGCCGTAATCACGACTGTGTTTATAATATCATCAACAGTACAACCACGGCTTAAATCATTTACAGGTTTATTCAAACCTTGTAACATAGGCCCAATGGCTAACGCTCCAGTTTCTCTTTGAACCGCTTTATAGGTATTATTTCCTGTATTTAAATCCGGAAAAATTAAAACGCTCGCTTGTCCTGCCACTTCTGAATTTGGCATTTTACTTTTACCCACAGCCATATCAACCGCTGCATCATACTGAATTGGGCCTTCGATTTTTAAATCTGGACGTTTTATTCTTACTATTTCAGTCGCTGCTCGCACTTTATCCACTTCATCCCCTTTCCCTGAAGAACCTGATGAGTATGAAAGCATGGCGATTTTTGGTTCGATTCCAAAAGCTAAACTAGAATCCGCAGATGAAATAGCAATTTCAGCTAATTGCTCCGCAGTAGGGTTTGGATTAATCGCACAATCTCCAAAAACAGAAACTCTGTCCTCTAAACACATGAAAAATATCGAGGAAACTACAGAGGAGTTTGGTTTGGTTTTGATAAACTGTAACGCTGGCAAAATTGTATGTTGGGTAGTATGAGCAGCTCCAGAAACCATTCCGTCAGCATGTCCTTTGTACACCATCATCGTTCCAAAATACGAAACATCTTCCATCAAATCTTTCGCCATTCCTAACGTAACATTTTTCGCTTTTCGCAACTCATAATACGTGTTTACATAGTCGTCATAATGTTCCGATTCTATCGGATTAATTATTTTAATTTTAGAAAAATCAAAAGAAAGTCCCAGCTCTGCTATCTTGTTTTCAATTTGTTTTTTGTTCCCAATAATAGATATATCAACCACATCCATAGTCAACAATTGTGAAGCTGCAATAATGATTCTCTCATCATTCCCTTCCGGTAAAACGATGTGTTTCCTATGTTGTCTGGCTCTTTTTACTAAATTGTATTGGAACATTTTTGGTGTCATTCCTTCCGCTTCAAAGGTGATTAGCTTTTCAGCTAAGTTGTCTAAGTCGACATACTTTTCGAAAGTTGTAATCGAAATTTCAATCTTTTGCTTGTTGTTTGCATAAATTTTAGATTTAATAGAACCTATTTTATTAGTAATATAGTACGTCCCTTCTTCAACGGCAATAATTGGAACAATGGGCGAAAGTCCTTCTATCAGTTTCAAAATACTTATCTCTGGTAAAATATTTCCTGTCAAAACAATTCCGGAGATAGTAGGATAATTAAGGGATTCATTGGCTTGCAAAGCTCCTAAAATAATATCGGCACGATCTCCGGGAGTAATCACCAGACTATTCTCTTTCAAATGCAACAAATAATTGCACAATTGCATTGCGCCTACGCTAAAATTACCGGTTTGATTGTTTAAGTGAGCAGAGCCAAATAAAACTTTAGCGTCTAACTCCTTTACAATTTCCTGAACGGTTGGATTATTTAAATTATAAATCAACGGAATTGAATTCACTAATATGCTTTTGGGCAAACTTTTCTTTAAACCGTTAGTTACTAATTCTATATTCTCTGGTTGCACTTTATTAGCAATTACAGCCAAAACTTCAACATCCTTCACTTTGAATGAATCGTATGCTAAATAAAGACTATCTATTAATTCTTCTAATGTTTTGCCTACACCTGAGCCAACAATTATTGTAGGAATACCAAGATTTTTAGCTATAAGGACATTCATATCTAATTCGATGACAGTTCCTTCACCCGTAAAACTGGTTCCTTCGACTAGGACAAAATCAAAACGTTCTTCTAATTTTTTATATTTTTCAATAATTAAATCTAGAACCTCCCCTAATTTTCCTTTATTTTTTTTCTTGATTAATTTACTTTTTGTAATAACATATGCATCTTCAAATTGAATATCCAATCCAAAGTGACCAATCACTGTTTCAATATGATTATCAAATCCGCCTTCTTCAAAATCTTCAACTATGGGCCTAAAATAACCTACCTTGGCCATTTTGCCTATAAGCATACTCATCAATCCCAAAGTAATAATCGACTTTCCGCTATTTTGTTCGCTTGTTGCAATATATATGGCCTTGTTCATTTTTATATTTTTAAATTTAATTCTAAACTAACTTCATGAAATCCTTTTTTATCTCTAAAACCAACGGCGTTTTTTAAAATAAATAATCATCCCTACAACTATTAACGACATGACACCCATAACGGAATGATAGCCATACTGACGCTTAAGTTCCGGCATGTTTTCAAAATTCATGCCGTAAACCCCTACTATAAAAGTAAGCGGAATAAATATCGCAGATACGATGGTCAGGGTTTTCATTATCTCATTCATCTTGTGCGTTTGTGCCGAAAAAAAGAAATTCGAGGCACTTTCTAAAGAACTCATATCGGATTCAATTTGTTCTAAAAGTTCTAAACTCTTTTGATACAATCGGGTAAAAAAACTGAAACTATCTGCTTCCATAGCATTAAATACGGTATCGTCTTTTATGCTTTTTATATCATACAACGAATCCCGAAGCGGAATGATGGAACGTTTAAGAAAGTTTAAATTATCCCTGTGTTTCTCAATTTTTTCTAAAATTATAGGTTCAACACTTTCCTTGGTACGATTAATCAATTCCTCTATTTTGTCCTCTTCATTTTCTAAAGTGATATAAAAATTCCCCATAATGGCATCCAGAAGAATATACAACAAATAATCAGCTTTCTTAGTTCTTACTATTCCAGAATGCGTACGAATGCGCTCCCGAATATGAGTAAAAAAATCACTTCGTTTTTCCTGAAATGAAATTAGAATCCCGTCTTTTAACAAAAAGCTAATTTGTTCTACACTTATATTATCGGATTGTTCTGAAGGTAATAGTGATTTTATGTTGAAAAATAGAAAATCATGAGATTCTTCCAGTTTAGTTCTTCGGGAGGTATTCAAAATATCGGCTAACATAAAGTTATCTATTTCAAAATAATCACCAATCGATTTTAACCACTCTAAATTATTTAAACCGTGTATATTAAACCAATTAATTTTTTGTTTATCAATATATTTGTCTAAATCTGAAACCTTAAAATCATCATACTCAGTAAGATTCAAATCATCATAAACAAAGAGTTGTAGTTCTGATTCCTTATTTTTATGAATACCCGTATACTCTAAATTATAGGGTTGCAATTTCTTTCCTTTCTTATACTTAATTTTTCTCATGCCAGCTTAATTATGTAGTAATATTACAAAAAACTTTTACAAAAAATTCGTTTTTAGATACTTTTGACATTCCTAAAAATGAAAAAAACGGGTTTTAAATAGTCAATAAAAAACCAAAGATAAGCTGAAATAATTATTCCTTTTATGAGAAAAATCATATTCAGTTGAATAAAAAGCTATAAATCAACATTTGTTAAATATTGTTAATTATTTAAAATAGCACCTTGAAATAGACTTTATATAGAAAATATATCAATAAATTTGAGCTTACGTCGTAACAAAATTCAATAAAATGCGACTTGTAAGTTATATCCAATTATAAACTTTATTAATAAATTAACTAAATGGTAAAAAAAAAACTAACCCTAATTATTACCTGTCTGTTATTTTGTTTTGCGCAAGGCACATTTGCCCAAAGCAAAAAAAAGAAGAGATCAGACAAAAATGCCCCTGCTAAAGTAGAAACTAAAGCACCGGAATCTAAAGACGGTAAGAAAGAACCAAAACCGTACAAAAAAGTTATTGACTCAACCGCAGTAACACAAAAAGGATTAATTGACATTCATAAAATTAATGACAAATACCTTTTTGAAATTCCAAACTCCCTTTTAGGAAGTGAAATAATGACAATTACCCGATATTCTAAAACTCCAGCCGGAGGAGGAATTTTTGGTGGAGAAGAAATCAACAGACAAGTTGTACGTTGGGAAAAAGGACTGAACAATAACATTCTTCTTAGATCAGTTACCTACGTTATTATGTCTCCAGACGAAGACAAACCAATGGCTCAAGCTGTTAAGAATTCAACATCAGATCCAATTATTGGAAACTATGATATCTTAGCATTTAAAAAAGATTCAACCGGAAAAAATAATGCTGGATATGTAATCGATTTAACGAGTACTTTCGATGGTGACATTCAGACTTTTTCATTAGATCCAATTAAAAAACAGTTGTTAAACATTGTAGCTTTTCAAAAGGATAAATCATTCATCTCAAAAATAAGCAGTTATCCTATAAATACAGAGATTAGAACTGTAAAAACTTTTACAACTACTCCGCCTCGTATTTCAATTACACCAACACCACAAATTGGAGTTAATATCCCTTCTGCATTAGATGCAGGTGTAATAACGGTAGAGATGAATACTTCCATGATTTTGTTACCAAAAACACCGATGCGCAAAAGAGAATTTGACGCACGTGTAGGATATTTTGCAAACGAATACGGAGTTTTTGAAGAAGAATCTCAAAAATCAGACACTAAAACATTTGCTGTAAGATGGCGTTTAGAGCCAAAATCTCCAGAAGATGCTCAAAAACAAAAAAAGGGTGAATTGATTGAGCCTTTGAAACCAATTGTATATTACATTGATCCTGCTACTCCTGAAAAATGGAAGAAATTCATTAAACAAGGAATTGATGATTGGCAAATTGCCTTTGAAGCAGCTGGTTGGAAAAATGCTATTCGTGGCGAATATTGGCCAGAAAATGATCCAACAATGAGTTTAGAAGATGCTCGTTTTTCTGTTTTAAGATATTTCGCAGCTGAAATCCAAAATGCTTACGGTCCTAACGTTCATGACCCTAGAAGTGGTGAAATTTTAGAAAGCCACATCGGTTGGTACCATAATATCATGAGCCTTTTGAGAAACTGGTACTTAATTCAAACTGCAGCAGTAGATCCTGCGGCAAGAACAAAAAAGTTTGATGATAAGTTAATGGGAGAATTAATTCGCTTTGTTTCTTCTCATGAAGTAGGACACACTCTAGGATTGCGTCATAACATGGGAGCAAGTTCTGCTACTCCTGTAGAAAAACTAAGAGATAAAGCATACCAAGATAAAAACGGTCATACCTCTTCTATTATGGATTATGCACGTTTTAATTATGTGGCTCAACCAGAAGATGGCGTTACAGCTTTATTCCCTAGAATTGGAGATTATGACAAGTGGGCAATAAAATGGGGGTATTCTTATTTTGACGACGCTAAAACTGAAACTGAAGAAAAAGTGAAGTTGAATGAAATGACTAAGGAAGCCTACAAAAATAACCGTTTATGGTTTGGTACAGAAAGTAGTCCTTATGACCCACGATACCAAACAGAGGATATAGGTGATAATGCAATGAGAGCTTCTGAATATGGAATAAAAAACTTAAAAAGAATACTTCCTAATTTATTAGAATGGACTAAAGAAAATGGAGAAAGTTATGCAGAGTTAGATGAACTTTACGGAGCACTTACAGGACAATTCAGAAGATATATGGGACATGTTACTAAAAACGTTGGTGGGATCTATGATTCTCCAAAAACATATGACATGACAGGAAATCAATTTGAAGTAGTTCCAAGAGCTATCCAAAAAGATGCAGTTCTATTCTTAAACACTCAATTATTCAATACACCTAAATGGTTATTGGATCAAAATGTACTTTCAAAAATTAACCCAGAAAGTGGTGTTGAAGCAATCAAAGGAATGCAAGATGCAACCTTATCAAGTTTATTAGCAGGAGATAGAATTGTACGACTTATAGAAACCTCTTCTATGAGTAAAAACAACTATACTGCTGATGAATTAGTAAGTGACTTAAAAAATGGAATCTTTTCAGAATTGAAAGGAAGCGGTTCTATAGATGTATTTCGCAGAAACATTCAAAAATTGTATGTTGATAAAATGATTGAATTACTTAAACCAGGTACTACAATGGTGAGATCGGTACCAGTAGGCGTAACTTACGGTTTCACAACAAGAAGAGTAAATCTTGCTCAAACTGATTTACCTTCTATTGCAAGAGGTCAATTAAATAGTTTGAAAAATGAGATGAAATCAGCCTCATCAAGAATGACTGATCGAATGAGTAAATATCACTTACAAGATTTAATTTCTAGAATAGGACAAGCTTTAGATCCTAAATAATAATTAAAAAGGGAAAATGTTAATTAAACATTTCCCCTTTTTTTTTGCAGTACACAGAATATTATTTTATAGTCGAATGTATATCTGTAGCATGTGTTTCTGGGTTATTATGATCTTTTTTAAACGTACATTGTAGAGACACACATTAAAGAGACAAAAATTAAAGAGACAAACGTTATAGAAACGCACTGCAGTGCATCCCTACGTGATAAATAATATCAAAATTAAATACCCGATTTGTTTCAAAAACAGATCGGGTATTTTTGTTTCCTATAATTTCATAAAAAAACCGAGCTATTTCTAGCTCGGTTTACTACAATTAAATAAAAAAAAAATGGAATTAATCTTTTGAAGATTTTACAGCTAAACTGTAAATAACTAATCCAAAACCAATTTTGTTTATTGCATCTGCAATGTTGTATGCTACATCAATGTTACCAGCTGGAATAAATCCGTTATACCATCCTGATGTTCCCATCATGTATCCTAATGGATAAATTGACCATCCAACTAATACAAACCAACATAAGATTTTGTGTGCTTTTTGTACTTCTCCTCCAGCTGATGCAGCCAATTTAGCAGCTTCACCTAACCAAATTTCATACACTATTAAGAAGTAAGCTACTCCGGAAATGAATCCCCATAATGCTGCATTATCTGGTGCGATAACTTCACCAATGTAACCTGTTACTAACATGATTACTGAATAAATAATCATTTTCCATAGCAATGATTGTTTTGCTCCTGCTACTTTTAGTATCAGATAAAATTCTAAACACATCAATGGCACTGTTAGTACCCAGTCAACATAACGGAAGAATGTTGGTGATTCTCCAAATGAAGCCCAATAATCTCTCATGTAGAAATAATGCACCGCAGCAATAAAAGTGATTAATCCCGACACTAATACTGATGTACGCCACTTTTTATCAAACTGGCTTAAAGACAAAAAGAAAAATGCTGAAGCAGCCATCATTGCCATACAGCCTACAAAAAAAGTAAATCCTACATAATCAGTTGGTAACATTTTTCCAACTAATCCTGAAATAAACATAAAATTTGTCATAATTAATAATTTAAATGGTTTTTGTTTAGCCAAAGTTACAAAAAGTTAAACAAACAAAAGTGTTTTTTGTTTAATTTTTTTTAACTATTTTTAAACAATAATTAAAAAACATGAAAAATTATTCAAATATTGCAATTGTAGCGAGCTTTTTCGGGTTGTGGCTGGACTCTTTTCTTTCAAATGAGCTTCAGATACTATCAGGATTCTTCTTGATTTTTACCTTTGGGATTTTACATGGCGCAAATGACCTGCTTTTAATAAAAAATATCAATACTAAAAAACAATCTAATTCAGGAATTAAAATTTTAGGGTATTATGTAATGGTAGTATTAATAGGTATATTATTTTTTTATACAATTCCTCAAATTGCCTTATTACTTTTCATTATTGTAAGTGCATATCATTTTGGAGAACAGCAATGGCAAAATTTACCAAATGACTTCCCGAAATGGCTCGTAATAATATTCCAATTTTTTTATGGTTTTGGTATTCTTCTTTTACTGTTTAATTATCACTTAATTGAAGTGCAAAATGTCATTTTAAATATTGCAAAAATCAGTATTCCTGACCGTTACTTCATTGTTTTACTGCAGGTTTCAGGAATTATTTTTATTGGCTTAAGCGCATATTTATTTTGGAAATCAGAAGAAATCAGAAAAAAATTGCTTTTAGAATTCTTTTATTTATTTCTTTTTGCAATCCTTTTTAATTCTTCCAGTCTGATATGGGGATTTGCCATATATTTTATTTTATGGCATAGTATCCCATCTATAATTGACCAAATTAAATTTTTGAATGGTTCTTTTTCAATGAAATATTTTATTGACTATTGCAAAGCAGCAGGAATTTATTGGTTCATTTCAATTCTAGGAATCACTGTAATCTATTACTTCTGCAAGGGGGAACAGTTATTTAACGCTTTGTTTTTCTCTTTTTTAGCTGCTATTACATTTCCGCATGCAGCAGTCATAACTGAAATGTTCCGTGGTAATGAAAAGCAAATCAAAAACAAAGAAGCATAAAAAAACCGTTCACCAATGGTGAACGGTTTTCTAAATCAACAATAAAGACGGACAACAGTCCGTCTCTATAGGGAATTATTATTTTACTTCTTCAAATTCAACGTCTTCAACATTGTCTCCTTGAGTAGCTTCTCCTTGCGGTTGAGCTTCACCTTGACCTTGTTCTCCTTGAGCGTACATTGCTTCAGTAGCTGTTTTCCAAGCTGCGTTGATGTTGTCAAGAGCCGTTTGAATTGCAGGAACATCTTGAGATTGGTGAGCCATTCTCAATTCAGTTAATGCATATTCTACAGCAACTTTATGATCATCAGCTAATTTAGCTCCAAGTTCTTTCAATTGAGTCTCAGTTTGGAAAATCATTGAGTCAGCCTCATTAATTTTCTCCGCTTTAGCTCTTAAAATTTTGTCAGACTCTGCGTTAGCTTCAGCATCTTGTTTCATTCTTTCGATTTCTTCAGAAGTTAATCCAGAAGAAGCTTCGATACGGATATCGTGAGATTTTCCAGTTCCTTTGTCAGTTGCAGAAACTTTGATGATACCATTAGCATCAATATCAAAAGTTACTTCAATTTGAGGAACTCCTCTTGGTGCTGGTGGAATACCATCTAAGTTAAAACGACCAATAGTTTTGTTATCAGCAGCCATTGCTCTAGCTCCTTGAAGAACGTGTAGTTCAACAGTTGGTTGAGAATCAGCAGCAGTTGAGAAAACTTGAGATTTTTTAGTTGGAATAGTTGTGTTAGACTCAATTAATGTAGTCATAACTCCACCCATAGTTTCGATACCTAAAGATAAAGGTGTAACGTCAAGTAACAATACATCTTTTACATCTCCAGAAAGAACTCCACCTTGAATAGCTGCTCCAATAGCAACAACCTCATCAGGGTTTACTCCTTTAGACGCTTTTTTACCAAAGAATTTTTCTACTTCGTCAGCAATTCTTGGCATACGAGTTGAACCTCCTACAAGGATAACTTCGTCAATATCAGCAACAGTTAAACCTGCGTCTTTCAAAGCTCTAGCAACTGGTGCCATAGAACGTTTTACTAAATCGTCAGTTAATTTTTCAAACTGAGAACGAGATAATTTTTTAACTAAGTGTTTCGGTCCTGAAGCAGTAGCCGTAACGTATGGCAAGTTGATTTCTGTTTCTGCAGAAGAAGACAATTCAATTTTTGCTTTCTCAGCTGCTTCTTTCAAACGTTGCAATGACATTGGATCTAAACGTAAATCAATACCTTCTTCAGCTAAAAATGCATCTGCTAACCAGTCAATAATTTGGTGGTCAAAATCATCTCCACCTAAGTGAGTATCTCCATTAGTTGATAATACTTCGAAAACTCCGTCTCCTAATTCAAGAACAGAAATATCAAATGTACCTCCACCTAAATCGTAAACAGCAATTTTTTGATCAGTTCCTTTTTTATCCAATCCGTAAGCTAGTGCAGCAGCAGTAGGCTCATTGATGATACGCATAACTTTAAGACCTGCAATTTCACCAGCTTCTTTAGTCGCTTGACGTTGTGCATCATTAAAGTAAGCAGGAACGGTAATAACTGCTTCAGTAACTGTTTGACCTAAATAGTCTTCAGCAGTTTTTTTCATTTTTTGAAGTGTCATAGCTGACAATTCTTGAGCAGAGTATAAACGGCCATCAATATCCACACGTGGTGTATTGTTGTCCCCTTTTACAATTTTGTATGAAACTCTTTTCGCTTCAGCCGAAACTTCACCAAAACCTTGTCCCATAAAACGTTTGATAGAAGCAATAGTCTTAGTTGGATTAGTTACCGCTTGTCTTTTAGCTGGATCTCCTACTTTGATCTCTCCACCTTCAACAAAAGCGATGATAGATGGCGTTGTTCTTTTTCCTTCTGCATTAGGAATAACAACTGCTTCATTACCTTCCATTACAGAAACACAAGAGTTGGTCGTACCTAAATCAATTCCGATTATTTTACCCATTTTTAATATATTTAATTTTATTGTATACTTGTTTTAATGACTCGGAGTCGTTAAGTCAATCTTTATGCCAATACAAAACGGCCTATTAAATTGTCAGTTTATGTTAAAATTGGCGGAAATAAATCTGACAAGATGACATTTCAGAGGGTTTGTCATTCTGTCGGAAGTCGGAATTTAGGAGCTACTTCCCGCTCTCCGCTGTATCTTTATGTTCTTAAAAAAAGAACATAAAGGATGCCGCTGCTATCAGGGCTAGGAAATCTGATTCCTAAGTTTATTTATTTCTATTCGATTACTTTAAAATTTCTATGCCAATGATTCGTAATAAATTGATTACATTAGCAAAATTATAAAATGCTATTTGTAGCGTAAAGCATTCTGATTTTGGGTAAATATGCACTAGTTTGTAGCGAGGTTATATGGGTTGGGCGATATATTAGAAAACCACGTAGAAAAAGAACAAATCGAAAAATGAAGAAAAATTTATTGCTATCTATTGGAATGTTATTTATGAATTTTGTCTTCGGACAAAATGCAGATGAATTAAACACACAATCCAAAGAATTATTAAATAATAGAGACTACGAAAAAGCTCTTCCAATTTTGAGAAAATCTGCTGAATTAGGAAATGCAGAAGCTCAATATAATTTAGGTTATTTTCTTCAAAATGGAGTTGGAATAACTAAAAACGAAAAAGAAGCTTTTGAATGGTATAAAAAATCTTCCGAAAATGGATTCAACGATGGTCATTATGCAATGATGATGGCTTATGGAAATGGAATTGGAGTAGAATTTGACGGTGAAAAAGCATTTGAATACGCATTAAAGTGTGCAAATAATAATGACGCAACTTGTATGTGGAATATTGTAAATTGCTACAAACAAGGTTTAGGAGTGCCAAAAAACACGAATAAAATGCTTGAATGGGCAACAAAATTATCACTACTAGAAAATCCAGATAATTTAAACTTAAGCGGAAATATAACTTCGACAAGATTAAGTTTAGCTTATATGTATAGAGATGGTTATAATTTAGAAAAAGATTATTACAAAAGTTATATCTGGTTTTTAATCTATAATGAATTTAAAAAAGACTTTTCTATTATTCAACAAAATCAAATAATTGAAGAAGTTAAAGTGGCAGAATCTAAAATAAACAAAAAGCAATTGAATACAGTTAAAGAAGATGCCGAAAAAATATTTGGAAGAAAATTAATGAATTTTGATAATCTACACAAAGCAGATTTTTAATAAATACATCGCCCAACCGCCATTTTGAACTAGCTGAAGTTTAGTGGAATTATCGTTCCACATCAGGTTTTCGTTAAGCCGAAAATTGAAAGGTTACGAATTCCCACAACAGACCACAGGCAGCAAACCGTTGAGGGAAACATTATGAGAACCGATTAAATGAGTCTAATTGATAAAATATATTTTAATAATAACCTTATTTAGTATTAGCCAAATTTAGTCACAAGAATGGAAAACTCCAAGATATCAATTATTACAAACCGGAAAAATAAAAGAAGCAATAGAAGTTTTTAAATTAAATGTAGAAGCGTTTCCAAAATCAGGAAATGCCTATGATAGTTTGGGTGAAGCCTACTTAAAAAACGGAGATACAAAACTTGCTATTATCAACTATAAAAAATCAGTAGAACTAGACCCTAATAATGAAAATGGAAAAAAAATATTGAATGAAATTTCAAAATCCTAATTCATTAAATCTGTTTAAAAAAAACCGCACGAATCATGTTTGATTTCAAAAACATGATTCGTGCGGATAATATTAAAATCACACCCTTTCATTCACTTACTAATTCACCGCCTTAGTAGATTTGCCTACCGTCAAATAAACATGCGTGTTGGGATACAAGAATTCAATTTTAGTATTTTGCTTGTTTATCCGCATTTCTACCTGACCTTTCTCGTTTTCTAAAGTGTAAAAAGCATAATTTTTATCTGGAGCAAAAACACCAGAGTCTACAATTTTATACTTCATCTTTGTCGCAGTGAGAAAGAAAACCACAGAACGCTTTTGAGTATCAAGAAACACAAAAGAGTATTCATTTCCTGTTACATTGCATTCGCCTTTTTTGAAAGGTTGTTCATCAATGCAATACCGTTGCACGTTAAACACCTGTTCTTGAGCATACATCCCTCCTGATAGTAAGAACAACAGCATTATTTTTTTCATACTCTTTGGTTATTTTTTAGAATCCAAAATTGGATACTCTATTGCCAATGCAAAATACAAGCCACATTTTTTTTTGAAGAAAAAGTAACCACAAAATATGCCATAGCTTTTGATAACATATCCTTAAAAAAGGATTAAAAGGTTCGTGAGTTCCTTTAGATTCCACATATTATTCGTAGTTTTGAGCAAATCAATGCTTTTTAATTTTGTTTTATCATAATCCAAATTAACAGCACAAACAATTTTAAAAAACTATTACAATGACTTCATTTAGCAAAGAATTATCTTTTCGTTGGTCTGACCTTGACCCTAATTTTCATGTTCGACACAGTGCTTATTATGATTTTGGAGCACAACATCGTATCGAAATTCTGGAAAATCTTGGTTTAACCATGAAGGTTTTACGCTCACAAAATTTTGGTCCCATATTATTTAGAGAGGAATGTGTTTTCAGAAAAGAAATACTGCTTTCGGATAAAATAGTTATGCAAACTAAAATTTCTAAAATGAGACCCGATGCTTCGCGCTGGTCAATAGTCCACGAATTCATCAATGACGATGATAAACTTTGTGCCGTCATAACCGTAGATGGTGCCTGGATGGACACAAAACTGCGCAAAATAGCCGACCCAACACCCGAAATAGCGATAGACGCTATTCGTAATTTTCCAAAAACTAATGATTTTCTAGAAATTTAAATTTATGAAACAATTTTTAAAAATTGCCAGCTGCTTATTAATTACATTGGCACTGGCTGTAAGTTGCAGTCCGTTATTAAACGCAAACACCACTGAATTCACAACCGGAAAAGTACAAGAAATCGTTGTGGGCAAAGATGGCTATACCGCAAAATTAGCAACAACCGAAAATTCAATATATCTGGTGACGATTAATCGCACTAATTTATTGGAACCTACACAATATAGACAGGTTTCAACTGGGGAAACTATACAAGTAAAAGGAGATATTTTTAAAATTTCAGGCGTCAACCACATGACCGTGCGTGTACTGAAATAGAACAGAAAGAAACTTTTGTAGCACAGTAAGCCTTCCGTATTTTTTTAAATCGCGAAGGCTTTTAGACAACATGAAAAACTCGAATTATGAGAATCAATTTCCTATTTCAAGTCAAATAATAATAAAAGCGTAATCTAATTAACATTCAAAAATGATAAAAAACAGAGAATACTCCGCTATTTATAGAGTAATGCATTGGTCAATAGCTATTTGTATGACTCTCTTGCTGATCACGATTTTTCTACGTCTGACGTGGATGAATAAAAATAATGTTGCGCTAATTATTCAAGACTATTTAGCAACTACAGACCAAAAATTGACGCAAGACCAACTCATTACACTTGCCAAAAAAATAAGAAAACCCATGTGGGATTGGCATATTTATATTGGTTATGCTTTAGTTGGTTTGTATAGTATTCGAATTGCGCTACCATTTTTTGGACAAATGAAATTCTCTAATCCGTTCAACAAAGATTTGGGCATTAAAGAAAAATTTCAATATGGGACGTATTTAATTTTTTATGTTTGTGTTGCTATTTCACTAATTACAGGTTTAATAA
Source organism: Flavobacterium glaciei (assembly GCF_003350545.1). Lineage (GTDB taxonomy): Bacteria > Bacteroidota > Bacteroidia > Flavobacteriales > Flavobacteriaceae > Flavobacterium > Flavobacterium glaciei. Next base: position 57,535 of record NZ_QQBA01000005.1, on the reverse strand, counting down.
TTGTTTTAGGTCCAAAAGATCTAAAGGAACCTATGGAAGAAATACATGTACTTTCGATTTACTATTTATTAGCGTTTATCGTGATTCACTTGTCAGGCGTTTTCTACTCAGAATTAACAACACAACAAGGATTAATTTCTAGAATAGTAAGCGGACCAAAAAAGACTTCAGAAAATTAGAAGCAAAAACTAAACTTTTTTTGATTTATAATTATTCGATTTTTTATGTAAAACAATTTCGAATAAACGATTGAGCCCTAAAATAATTAATGTGAAAAATTGATTTATGAAAATATATGTCAAAAACATGGCTTGTGAAAGTTGTAAAATCTTTGTAAAAGAGGCTTTAGAAGAACTCGAAATCACACCAATAAAAATAGATTTGGGCGAAATTGAAGTCAAAGAAGAACTCACCACCGCCGAAAAAAAGAAATTAAACAGTAAAATTAAAAAAGCAGGATTAGAATTATTAGAAAAAAAACAAGGCATCTTGATTGAAAAAATCAGAAGTGTGATAATTGATTATGTCTATAATTCTGATGAAAAGCCAGTTACCAAATTCTCTGTTTTACTGAGCGAAAAATTGAATCACAGTTACACCTACTTGGCCAACTTTTTCTCTGAAGTAGAAGCCAGTACAATCGAGCAATATGTGATTTCACTGAAAGTAGAACGCATAAAAGAACTCATCATTCTGGAAGAACACACCCTTTCAGCAATAGCTTTCAAGCTGCATTACAGTAGTGTTTCCCATTTGTCTAATCAGTTCAAAAAGGCAACTGGATTGACACCTTCCCATTTTAAAGCATTAAAAGAAAAAAGAAGAATAACCATACAAAATATCTAACAAAGAATTTCCGTTTTGTAAAACTCGAAACTATTCATTAGTTGTATTGCCCTTAACAAAAAGATTCAGAAAGATGAATCCAAATTCCGAAATAAAAGAGCTTGCTAAGCTATTTCTTAAGTTGGGACTAACTGCTTTTGGTGGTCCGGCTGCACATATTGCAATGATGTAGCAATAGGCATTTTTCAAACAATAATAGCTATCAGAACAATTCTAAATTCATATCAAAGCCTTAATATTACTTTTGGTTTCAAAAAAACAAACAGCGCATTAATAGTTTTGGGTGGTTCAATAATTGGATTTCTTTTGACTCTTATTTAAACATAAAAAAGTAATTCGTTCCTTTAGTAATTGACATCCTAAAAGTTACAATTTTTTTATACATTTATAGACATGTTCTAATATACCTTCTAACCCAAAAAACAAGAATGAAAATAACTAAACTATTGTTCGTATTACTGATTCTTTTTTCAATTACCAGTTTTAAAACAATCCACAATAATATTCTCGAAGAAAAACCTGTAGCGCAAGCAAGAGAATTTTACCAAATCAAAACCTACATTTTTAAAACCGAACAGCAAGTCCAAACCACTGAAAAATATTTGAAAGAAGCATTTCTTCCGGGTTTAAAAAAACTTGGGATTAAAAATATTGGTGTTTTCAAGCCAAAACCAAATGCTACTGACACTGTAAAAAGAGTGATTGTAGTAATTCCTTTTTCATCCATGAAGCAATTTCTGGGATTAGAGGATAAACTGGCAAAAGACAAAACCTATTTAACTGCCGGCTCCGATTATTTGACTGCTAACTACAAACAACCACCATATTTGCGTATCGAGTCTATTGTATTAAAAGCTTTTTCAGATCATCCTATCTTGTCAAGTCCTGTTTTGAATACCCCCAGAGCAAATAGAGTGTACGAATTAAGAAGTTACGAATCAGCTACCGAAGCGATTTACAAAAACAAAGTTGATATGTTTAATGCCGGTGGTGAAATAAAACTTTTTGACCGTCTTGCTTTTAATGCCGTTTTTTATGGCGAAGTAATTTCAGGAGCCAAAATGCCAAACTTGATGTACATGACCACTTTTGCAGATCAGCAAAGTAGAGATACGCATTGGAAATCCTTTGTAGAATCTCCAGAATGGAAAGGATTAATAGCCATGGAAAAGTATAAAAATAATATTTCGCATATAGATATTACTTTTTTATACCCTACAGATTACTCTGATTATTAGTTTTACAACTCCTAATTTCTATACTAAACTACAACCCTCAAAAAGTTGTAGTTTTTTTTACCCATTCAATTTTTACTTTTTTGGAATAAAAACAATCATAAATACCTCATTAGAAAAAAAAATTAAATCATTATTTTTTTCTGCATCATAAAAAAGAAACCGAAGAACTGTACCTGAAATTAAATATATTATTGAATACCGAAAAAAAATCGGATTTTGAAGAACTGAAAACTCTATTTGATACTACACAAAAAAATTACACTAAAGCGCTAAATACGTTTTACTCTGAAGCGCAACTTGCACATATTGAATATATTGACATCACGACGATAATTAACTTTAATAGAGAACTTTTTACATCTAATAAGGCAATGTTAATGGCTGTAAAAGATATTTTATTGGATGAGAAACAAGCTCAAGATTTTAATGAAATCCTTATATATAAAACTTAAAAAAAACACTTTGTATATTTGTGATACATTACAATAATTTTGCAACATTATTTTTAAATTATATAATGTATTTAGTTTTGAATTTTTAACCTTTGTACGAAATTCCGTTTGCAAGCAAGATTGCAAGTCTTATTAAAATTGGTTAATTTTAACCAAAAAATACACCTCATTTGAAAACATACGTAAAGAAAAGTTTAAAGATTTTCCTTTGGATAATAGGAATTATTGTCTTGTTGTTCTTGTTTCTTTTTGTTGCTATTCAAGTTCCATCTGTTCAGAATTTTGCCAAAGATAAAGCAGTAACGTATTTGGAAGAAAAGATTAAAACCAAAGTGAGCGTAGATAGTCTTGCTATTAAATTTCCAAAAAAAGTAATCCTACAAGGCGTATATTTTGAAGACCAAAAAAAAGACACTCTTTTTGCAGGTGAAAAATTAGCTGCTGACATCAGCCTATTTCAATTGATAAACAATAAGATTGAAATTAATTCATTGGAATTAGAAGGGATTACGGCACATTTAAATAGAGATTCTAAAGCTGTTTTTAATTTTGATTACATCATAAAAGCGTTTTCTGCTCCAGAGAAACAAAATAGCGATTCAGCACCCATGCAGTTTTCTGTAGAGGAAATTAAACTCGACCGCATAAAGTTTAACTATACCGATGCCGTTACAAAAAATGATATTTATACTAATCTAAAGCGTTTTGAAACGAAAATTAAAACTTTCGATTTAAATAAAATGAACTTTGAAATTCCAAAAGCTAAAATCAATGGATTGAAGTTCAAACTAAAACAAGGTTTGGTGCAAATATCCAATGCTACTAAAGTGGCAGCGATTAAGAACGAACCAGAATCTATCTTAAAATTAAAATTAGGAGAAATTGATTTAGGAAAGATTGATTTTGATTATGAAAGTGAAGAAACTAAGACATCACTAAATTTTTATTTAAAAAAATTACTCGCAAAAGTGGATAAAATTGACCTTAACAATCAATTTGCTATTATTGAAAGTCTTGATGTAACAGGAGTAGAAGGTGCTTTGGCTTTTGATAAAATAGCTGGAATAAAACCTAAAAAAGAAGCTACAAATGTCGAATCAAATAATTGGGATGTCAAAATAAATAAAACAGAATTCAAAAGGGTAAACTTCCGCTACGACAATAATACTAAAGTTGCAGTTCAAAAAGGAATGGACTACAACCATTTAGACATTACCAATTTAAATTTGCAAGTAGATTTTTTGAATTACAATCCGGAAAACATTTCAGGAATTGCCAATTCATTGACTGTTAAAGACAAAAGCGGTTTGAACATTCAATCCTTTAATGCAGAATTTTTCTACGGTAAAAAGAATGCATTTTTCAAAAAATTATATTTAAAAACTCCTCAAACGGAACTGAAAGATGAAATTAGAATTGGATATCCTTCCATTGCGTCTTTAGCCAATAATCCAGGAGAATTAGGGCTTATTGCTAATTTGAAAAAAAGTAAATTGGGAATTAAAGATATAATACTTTTTGCACCAACACTTGTCAATGTAAATCCGTTTATGAGCAATCCAAATGCAATATTGCTAGTTAATGGAACTATAAAAGGAAAATTAAAAAATATTGAATTTCCATCTATGGAGATTAGTGGTATAGGAACAACAAAGGTATTAGCAAACGGCAGAATTATTGGTTTGCCAGATGTCAACAAAGCCTATTTTGATTTGAATATTCAAGATTTACAATCCGGTTCAAAAGATATTGTTGGCTTTTTGCCAAAACAAACGATTCCTAATTCCATTCAGTTGCCATCAAAATTCAGTGCCAAAGGAACTTTTAGAGGGACAATAGCTAATTTTAATACTGATATGAATATTGCGAGTAGTTTTGGAAATGCAAAAATCAAAGCAACTTTTGACCAAAGCAGAAAAAACTACGAGAAATACGACGCTCAAACAGAACTTACTAATTTTGATTTAGGAAGATTTATCAAAAACGATTCCATTGGAAAAGTAACTTTAACAGCCAACATCAAGGGAACTGGATTTGACCCAAAAACAGCAACTACTTCATTAAACGGAAGTATCCTCAAGGCTTATTATAATAAATACACCTATCGAAATTTGAATGTAAAAGGTGCTATTCGCAATGGAAATTTCAATGTCAATGCTACTGCAAAAGATCCTAATCTGACTTTTGATTTAGTGAGCAGCGGAAGTTTCAGAGACAAATATCCTTCCGGGAAACTAAAACTGAATGTAGATATTGCCGATTTAGAAAAACTAAATCTACATGCTGGACCTCTGAAAATAAGAGGTGTTGTTGATGCTGATATTCAATCGGCTAATTTAGATTACCTCAACGGAACCGTAAATGCGCACAGCATAAATGTAACCAATGCCAAAGAACAATTTGTAATTGATTCGATAAATGTAGTGGCAACATCATCCACTGAAAAAAATACATTATTCATAAATTCTTCATTTTTAGACGCCGAAGTTAATGGGAAATATAAGCTGTCTAAAATAGCAAAAGCAATATCTAATTCTGTTGCTACATATTATGACAGCAATCCAAATTCAAGAAAAATAGCGGTTGAAAATCAACAATTCACATTTAAAATTGGTATCAAAGACAATCCAATTATATTGAAACTAATTCCTGAATTGAAAAGTCTCGAACCTATAAATGTAACAGGACGATACAATTCAATCAATGATACGATTGTTATAAATGGGGCTATTCCGAAATTAATTTATGGAGGAAATACGATTACAAATGCGACTTTAAAAATAGACACCCAAGACAAAGCGCTGCTGTACAGCTTTATTGTAGACGATATCCAAAACAGACAAATTCAGTTACCACATACTAGCATTACTGGAAAAGTGGATAATAATCTTGTGGATTACACGGTACAATTAAAAGATGCAAAGGATGTTGAACGCTTTTTAATAAACGGAACATTAAAAGCAATTAATGGAAATAATGAAGTGAGCCTTGGTCCGGATAATTTATTGCTGAACTACGAATCTTGGAAAATAGCTCAAAACAATCTGATTCGTTTTGGCAAAAAAGGAATTTATGCTGATAATTTCGAATTGAGTAAAGACGGAAGTAACATTCAAATTCAATCACAATCGAATAACCCAAATGCTCCTATTGCCATAAATTTCAAGGATTTTGACATTAATACTATTACAAGTTTTGTCGAGAAAAAAGATTTACAGCTTAGTGGTAAAATTAATGGAAACGCTTTGGTAAAGAATGTGAATACTACACCTCTATTTACTTCGGATTTAAATATTGAAAATTTCACTTTCAAGAAAGACACTGTTGGTACTATTAGTATCAAAGTAAACAATGCGATTGCCAATCAATTTGATGCTAAAGTAGGAATCACCGGTCAGGGAAATCAAGTAGATTTAGTAGGATATTACAAAACAAGCGAAAGCAGTTTTGATATGAACCTAGATATTGCAAAACTGAATTTAAAAAGTATTCAGGGTTTCACATTGGATAATATCGCTGAAAGTACCGGGTTTTTGACAGGGAATTTCAAGATTACTGGAAACACAACTCAACCAAAAGTCCTAGGAGAATTAAAATTTAATGAAATTGGATTTAAAGCGGTACCGTTAAACGCGACATTCAAGTCTTTGAATGATAAAATTACATTTACAAACAATGCCGTAGTCTTCGATAATTTCATAATAAAAGATGAAAAAGACAATGATTTAGCGATAAACGGAACCATCAACAGTGAAAATTTCAGCAATTTTGGATTTGATTTAGCCATTGATGCCGATAATTTTAAAGCCGTAAATTCTGAAGCCAAAGACAATGATTTGTATTATGGCGAATTGTATTTAGACAACCACTTAACGGTGAGAGGATCTATTGACAACCCAATCGTGGAGGGAAATATAAGAATCAATAAAGACACTAAATTTACTGTTGTATTGCCACAATCTGATCCATCAATTGCGGACAGAGAGGGAATCGTTGAGTTTATTGATCAAGATAATCCGCAAATACTGAAGACTGTTTCTGTTGATGAAATTACCAGTGAAATGGAATTAAAAGGAATAAATGCCTCCGTGAATATTGAAATTGATAAAGAAGCTGAATTATCGTTGAACATAGATAAAGCCAACGGTGATTTCTTGAAATTAAAAGGAGAAGCACAATTGAATGGTGGAATAGATCCTTCAGGAAAAACTACGCTTACGGGAAGATACGAACTGTCTGAGGGAAGTTATGAAATGAATTTTAATAGCATCAAAAGAAAATTCGACATCAAACCAGGAAGTTATATTTTGTGGACTGGAGAACCTACAAGTGCTGACATTAGTATCACAGCGATTTACAAAACAGAAGCGGCACCAATCGATTTAATAAACGACCAATTAGGAACCGTTACAGACGAAGTTAGAAATACATACAAACAAAAAATTCCTTTTGAAACCCGTCTGAAAATGACTGGGGAATTAATGAAACCAACTATTTCCTTTGACATCGTTTTACCTGAAGGAAATAATAGCGTAGCAACTGAAATCATTAATTCTACACAAGCTAAACTGACTCAATTGCGTCAGCAACCGGATGAAATGAACAAGCAGGTTTTTGCCTTGCTCCTACTAAATCGCTTCATTGGAGAAAATCCATTTGCCAGCGAAACAGGAGGAACAAATGTTTCGTCATTAGCAAGAGAAAGTGCCAGCAAAATTTTGTCACAACAACTTAATAATTTAGCAGGCGATTTAATCGAAGGTGTAGAGCTTAATTTTGATTTGAATACATCCGATGATTACACCACCGGTCAACGCGAAAATAAAACTGATTTGAATGTTGGAATTTCTAAGACATTGCTAAACGACAGATTGAAAGTTACTGTTGGAAGCAGCTTTGGAATTGAAGGACCACAACAAGTAAACCAAAACGCTAATAATATCGCAGGAGATGTCTCTCTGGATTACCAACTTTCTAAAGATGGAAGATACAAAATCAGAGTGTATCGTGTAAACAAATACCAAGTGGCTCTTCAAGGAGAGGTTGTTGAAACAGGAATTGCCTTCGTTATTACAATAAATTACAATAAGTTCAAAGAATTATATGCTAAAAGCGAAGCAAAAAAAGCAAAGCAAAAAGCAAAAAAAGAATTAAAAAATAAATCAGATGAATAAGAGTCCTTTATTATATTTTCTTTTTTTAGGATTGTTCGTCACTTCGTGCAGTAATACTAAGTATTTACCAGAAGGGGAACTGCTGTACACAGGCGCAAAAATCAAAGTGGAAGGAAAACATACTACTAAGAAGGAAAACAAAGCGCTAAAAAACCAGTTGGAAGATATTGTAAGACCTAAACCTAATTCTTCTTTTCTGGGTTTAAAACCAAAATTGCTCATTTATAATTTGGCTGGAACGCCAAAAAAAGAAAAAGGATGGCGTTACTGGTTGAGAACTAAAGTAGGCGAACCTCCCGTTTTGTATAGTCAAGTAGATTTAGAATACAACAAAAGCGTTCTGCAAAATTTTACTGAAAACAGTGGCTATTTCAACGCAAAAACTGCAGCAGATTCAACCAGAAAAGGAAAAAAAGCAAGTGCAGAATATCTTGTAAATACAGCACAACAATACAAAATCAGAGAAGTTAAATTCCCTACCGATTCCTCAGTTATTTCATCTACAGTACGCAATACCAGACGCCGAAGTTTATTAAAAAAAGATGACGGTTACAGCCTAGAGACTATCAAAGAAGAAAGGATTCGTATTGATGCCAGACTAAAGGAAAAAGGATACTTTTACTTTAACCCTGATTATCTAAAAGTCCAAGTAGACAGTACCGTTGCAGACCATCAGGTAGATTTAATTGTAAAAGTTAAGGAAGAAACACCAAGTCTGGCAGAGACACCGTATAAAATCAATAAAATCATTGTATATCCTAATTATTCGATTGGGATGGACAGTATAAAAACCAATATGGATTCTATCCAAAAATACAATGATTTGACTATTATTGACCCAGAGAATTTATTCAAACCACGTATTTTTGACCGCGCGCTGTATTTCAAAAAAGAAGATTTATACAACCGTAGTAATCACAATTTATCGCTGAATAGATTAGTGAATTTAGGAACTTTCAAATTTGTAAAAAATCAATTTACGATTTCGGATACAACAGGAAATTATTTAGATGCGTATTATTATTTAACGCCATTACCTAAAAAATCTATCCGATTGGAATTATTAGCTAAAACGAATTCAGCTAATTATACTGGAACCGAGCTTAATTTAAACTGGAGCAACAGAAACACTTTTAGAGGTGCTGAACTACTGACTATATCAGCATTTGGAGGTGTTGAAGTACAAGTTTCCGGACAAAATAATGGATTTAATGTTTATCGCTTCGGAACCGAGGCTAATTTAATTTGGCCAAGATTAGTGGCACCTTTCAAACTAAATTCTCCAAGTGGTTTTGTACCAAAAACAAAAGCAACATTAGGATATGAGTTTCAAAATAGAACCAAGTTATACTCGTTGCAAACATTCAAAGGCTCTTTTGGATATTTATGGAAACAGACTGAACAGAAAGAACATTTATTAAATATCACTGAAATTACATATGCAAGTCCGCAAAATGTAACGCCGTTGTATCAAGAACAAATCAATGTAAACCCATCGTTAGATAAAGTAATTGAGAAACAATTAATTTTTGGTCCAACCTACTCCTACACGTACACTAATACATTGCAAAAGCGAAAGAAAAATACTTTTTACTACAAAGGAACCGTCGACTTGGCAGGAAATATTGCCGGATTAGCTACGGGAGCAAACATTAAAAAAAAGGATCCTATTAAATTTTTTACTGTTCCTTTTAGCCAATTCATCAAAATAGAAAATGATTTTAGACATTATTATAAGTTAGGTCCAGATTCTCAACTAGCAACCCGCATTATTGCAGGAGCTGGTTTTGCCTATGGAAATTCTCGTGAAATGCCATTTATTAAGCAATTTTTTATTGGTGGGACAAATAGTTTAAGAGCTTTTAGAGCACGTTCTATTGGTCCTGGAAGTTTTGATGGGGCATCAACAAATACGAATACTTTTTTACCCGATCAATCCGGAGATTTAAAGTTAGAATTTAATACCGAATACCGTGCTAAAATATATGGGCTGGTAAAAGGTGCCTTGTTTTTAGATGCTGGAAATATCTGGTTGTTAAATGAGAATACAGAAAAACCTGGTGCTAAATTCTCCAAAAAGTTCATGAATGAAATCGCCGTTGGAGCTGGAGCTGGATTGCGTTTCGATTTCTCTTTTCTTATCTTGAGAACAGATCTTGCCTTTCCTTTACGAAAACCGTATTTAGCTGATGGCGACCGTTGGGTTTTAGATAAAATTGATTTTGGAAGCGCTCCTTGGCGCAGAGAAAATTTAATTTTTAATTTAGCAATTGGATATCCTTTTTAAGCACAAACCATTCAAATAAAACAAAAAAGAGCACGATAATTTCGAGCTCTTTTTGTTTCGATTTATCATGAGAAATTAGTCTACTAAGAACAAGGCATTGCTAAACAATAAATTTCCATTTTCCCAGAAACCTCTAAATAACGGATTGTCAATCATGTAAATTATTTCTCCATTTTCTTTTTTGTCAACTGCAAAACTAACGGTATTATTCAATTTCTTTTTGATTTCGTTACCCACAAATCCATAGCTTTTATAATCTTTAGGAACATAGACAACATTAGTTGCTTTCTTCAATAATGAATAATGCCTGTCATCTGTTTTTAAACTGAAATATTTATCCCCTAAACCAAAAGACATTGGATGTGTTTTATTTAGAAGATTTTCAATGATGGCTCCAGGAATTGATTTAGAAATATATCGTCTTTCTGAATCCTGAAAATCAAGAAAACGTTCTTTTAGTTCTTCTTCTTCGGCTTCTTTCTCAGAACTTAATTTGTCTTCTTCGGTTGCAAAAGGACTCAAAGCGTATCCTTCTTTTCCTTCAAATAAACTAAGGGCACTATTCATTGCAATTACTTTTCCACCATTTTTAATCCATTCACTTATTTTCTTTTGTTGGTCATCTGAAAAATCATAATATCCATCAGCCATAATAAGCGTGTTATAATTGAATAGATTTAATCTGTTAAAATTACTCACTTCAACCACACTCACAGGATATCCAATCGTTTCCTCCATATAATACCAAGTGGCTCCAAACTCAGTTGATCCAACTCCTTTTCCAGATAACAATACAACTTTTGGTGCTTTCAGTAAATTAAAATTTTCACCTCCAACATCTTTAGAATTTGATGAAAACCCTGTAGCTATATAATTGTAATCGGTTTTTACTTTTACCAGCTCACTTATCGTTTTTTCAAAATCTACTACTTTTGGATTATCAGCTTTAGTGACAATCAAACCACCCGGCTCCACTATTACATCTCCAAAAATGGCTTTCTTCATAGCAGATCGTACTTTGATATTATTTTGGTGTAACAAAGACAAAACCTGAGCGGAAATTCTGTTATTCCAAGGAATATGAAATGCATATACATTTTGTGGAATTCCTTTTTCTTGCACTTCAATGGATGCTTTTGTTTTGATAGCTAAACTGTTTTTCAACGCATAGCCTTCAACTCCATACGCCAATGGCAAAGCCCAAGACGTAATATCATAGGACAAACTATCGTTCAATTTTTGATTTGGTTCAAAAAGTACCTGAGCAAAAACAGCTTTTTGTTGGTCTACTTTAACGATTAAATCATTCGGTTCAATCGCAAAAGCTTTCTCTGACTTGCTGCTATAATTAAATCCAGATGCTTTTTGACTCGCATCTGCATAACTAAATTCTACATTATTCTTTTTCAACAAATCCGCCATTTGTATTAACTTCGGATTGTTTTTCATCACGTACATTTTATAATTTCCCTTTACTGTTTTTCGGGAATTATTCATAAAACCTCTGAATCCTTTCAGCAAAACATCCGCTTGTGCCGCCGCAGATTCAACCACGGTTAATACTGCTGTTGCGTGATGTGTCAATCGGTCTTGTATTGTCAAGGTGATTCCGTTACTCATTGTAACTGCCCTCCCCGCACCTATTCCTCCTTGTTCCATCGTCATTCCTACCGCACCATTGTAAGTAGGATACGTGTCGCCATAACTTGGATAAAACAAATCAAAACGCTCACCAGTATTGTACATCCAGTTTTGAGCATCAAATTTTTTAGAAATATTTTTTCCTAAAGTGTAATGAAAATCTTTCTGGTATTTCTCAATATATTCGTGCAAAGGTTCCGCTGATGGAGGAAAAAAATACGGAGAATCATATCCCATTTCGTGTACATCAGTATGAACTTGAGGCATCCACTGGTTGTATAGTGCGATTCTCTGTTGCGTTTCCTGTTGTGTTTGCCAAGCCCAATCTCTATTTAAATCAAAAATATAATGGTTGTATCTGCCGCCTGGCCATACTTCCATATGCTCTCTGTCTGATAATTCCGGATGTGTTTTTTTACCTGAAATTTCACGCAACCAATTCCCATATCTGGAATAACCATCAGGATTGATGCACGGATCAAGGATAACAATTGTATTCTCTAACCACTTTTTAGTTTCAGCATTCGAAGGATTTACTAACTCGTAAGCCACAGTCATCGCACTTTCGGTTCCGGCAAATTCATTTCCATGAACATTAAAACTCAACCAAACTATTAACTTATCCCCAATCATTTGCGATTTATTTTGGGATAAACCAATGGCTGCTAAATTGTTATTCCGAATTTGTTCTAAATTAGCTAGATTTTCAGGACTGGAAATAAAATACACATTTAAGTCTCTTTGTTCCGGAGTCACTCCATATTTTTGGTGTTTAATTAAATTTGACTTTTCCGTAAGATGCTTAAAATAATTTTCAGCTTGATGATAATAGGTTATTTGTTTTCCATAATTTGGCAAAAATTGGGACGGACTTTGCACTTGCGAATTAGCGTTTAGCACCAAAGTCAGCATTAGATAAAAAGAAAAAACAGTCTTATTCATATTGTTTTGGGTTAGTTATGCCTCAAAAATACCCATTTACGAACTATTGCACAAGCTAAATTCAGGATTAGTTAAATATTGATTTCCCTAAACCTCAAGTTTTTATTAATTCATTTTTATTGAAGAATACTAACAATACAGTACCTTTCATTATTAAAACAACAATAAAATACTGTTTTCAATTCGTATCATTGCAACATTCTATTATATTTGCATACAACAAAATTAACACTACAGATGGAAGAATGTATCTCTGTTTTTGATATGCTAAAAATTGGTGTTGGACCTTCGAGTTCACACACACTTGGACCTTGGAGAGCAGCCGAACGCTTTCTTAGTGAATTGAGAAATGAAAATTTACTTCCTGTTGTAAATCGGGTAAAAATAGATTTATACGGTTCCCTTTCCTTGACTGGAAAAGGTCATGCCACTGATTTAGCCGTAATGCTTGGTTTGAGTGGGCAAGATCCCGAATACATTCCTGTGGAAAATATTGACGCAATTATCAAATCCATTGAATCTAAAAGCGAAATCAATTTAGGAAACGAAAAAACAATTCCTTTTTATTTCCTTCAAGACATCGTTTTCAATAAAAACTTTCTTCCTTTTCATGCCAATGGAATGGCTTTTACAGCCTACATGACTGATGATAGCGAATACGTTTCGACCTTTTATTCAATTGGTGGTGGATTTGTGGTCAAAGAAGAACGCATTAACGCCAAGAAGAAAACAAAAATAAAATGTGCTTTTCCGTATCCAATTGACAAAGCAGCTGAGTTATTGGATTTTTGCAAAAAAGAGAATAAATCCATTTCAGAAATCGTTTATGAAAACGAAAAATCGATGCGTACCGAAGAGGTTATCAATCATGAATTGATGCGTATTTGGAAAACAATGCTCGAATGCATGTACATTGGTTGCCATTCCGAAGGGATTCTTCCCGGAGGATTAAACGTACGCCGCCGTGCTTTTGATATGCACCAAAACCTCATCGGTTTAGCTAATTATGATTCGCCACAAACTTGGCTCGAAGAAATTAGAAAAACGGAAGTGAAATTTCGTCAAATCTTGAAATGGGTTTCTTGTTTTGCCCTTGCGGTAAATGAGGTAAACGCCGCCTTAGGACGTGTGGTTACGGCACCTACAAACGGAAGTGCGGGTGTCATTCCAGCCGTTTTAATGTATTATTTAGTGATTGAAAACCACAATGCCGGAGAAAAAGAAATCAAACAATTCCTTATGGTTGCCGGAGAAATAGGCAGTGTTTTCAAGAAAGGTTCTACCATTTCCGCAGCAATGGGTGGTTGTCAAGCAGAAATAGGCGTTTCATCTTCGATGGCTGCAGCAGCTTTATGCGAATTGATGGGCGGAACTCCAGAGCAGGTTTTAATGGCTGCTGAAATTGCGATGGAACATCATTTAGGATTAACCTGTGATCCTATCGCTGGATTAGTTCAAATTCCATGCATCGAAAGAAATACGATGGGTGCCATAAAAGCCATTAATGCTGCAGAATTAGCAATGGAAACCGACCCTAAAAATGCAAAAGTACCTTTAGATAAAGTTGTAGATACGATGTGGCAAACAGCCAAAGACATGAATAATAAATACAAAGAAACTTCTGAAGGAGGATTAGCTATTGCTGTAAATATGGCTGATTGTTAAACTTGGTAACACAAATTTAAAATACAGACAACCTCAAATTCAATTATTTAAGGTAAATTTATTCATAAATAAAAATTTATGGAAATTAACTGGATAATAGTTGGAGTTGTAGTCATTTTTGTGCTCATTTTGATTGTATTTCTAATAAGAAAAAATCAAAAAGATAAAAAAGCATATACTCATTTTATGAATAATGATTTTAAAAAAGCAATAGAAGAGGAATCAGATTTGAATGACGATACTTATTAAATTATTGCATAATTTTATAAATTGATTTTATCTTTTCTTAAATTTTTATTTTTATTTTCACTAAAAATGAAATTATGTGATTTATTTCACTATTTTTGAAATAAAATACATAATTTCATTTTTTATGAAACACTTTATCCTAATGGCGGATATTATTAATAGTGGAAAAAAGGAGCAAAAACCACTAATGGAAGATTTTAAAAATCTAATAGAAGAAGTAAATAAAATCTATAAAACAGATATATTATCACCATTAACTATTACTTTAGGTGATGAATTTCAAGGCATAATAAAAAACTTAGCCGCATCGATACAAATTATTCTTACATTAGAAGAAAATTGTATTCACAAAAAATTAAATTTTAAATTACGGTATGTTTTGAATCAAGGCGAAATAGAAACGCCCATCAATGAAAAGATTGCCTATGAAATGTTGGGAAGCGGTTTAACGGATGCACGATTGAAACTGAATGATTCAAAATATAAAAAATTTAGATTTAACATTTCAATAGACAATCTCTTACAACAAAGTGTTTTGAATGATGCTTTCATAATTTTTGAAAAAATTACAGACAAATGGTCGTTTAAAAATGACTATGATTTGGCATCAAATTTCATACAATTCAAAGACTATAAAATCATTTCTGAAAAAATGAATAAAACCCGCTCTTTAATATGGAAAAGAGAAAAAACATTACAAATAGAATCTTATAATGCTACAAAAAATATAATGCATACAATTACCTCAATAAAATAAAAGCATGGATATACTTCGATTTATGGTTTTCATTCTTTCTACAGAAATACTTCTAAGTATATTTTACTATGTTATCACTCCAAAAACAATTCGAAAAAATAAAATTATAGACTATAAATCTATACTTAAAGGAATCGTTGAAAGAATTTTTCTATTCGTTTCATTGATTAATAATTATCCACATGCGCTTACTTTATTTGGCGCATTAAAATTGGCCACACGATTGAAGAGAGACGATGAGCAAGATAAAGTAAAGCAATCTTTGTACAATGATTTTTATTTAGTAGGCAATTTTATTTCGGTTATGATTGCCATTTTTTATGTTTTTCTCTATGAAAAATACATTAGATAAAACCATAAATGGTCTTTAGTATATATATAAACCAAGACCTATGAAAAACTACTTCCTTCGCGTATCAATAAGATGCACGATTTTCCAAGTATTATCTTTATTAAAAAGTGTAAAAGCATTCACCCCTTTGTGACTTAATTTTCCGTTTACATAAAACTCGTAAGGTGTCCAGGCGTGGGCCATACTTCCATCTACTTGGATGGAATAACTCAAAATCTTTTCCTGAAACTTTACTTCGGCAGGAATAGAAGCGATCGATTTAAAAAACACCTGTGGCTTTTCATTCGATAATTTGTTGCCTTCAACATTCTCTGCAATAGATTGTAGAATCATCGTGTCGTCACAAAGCACCTTTAATTTCGTAGTATCTTTGGCGTGAAAAGCCTCGAAAAAATTCTCAATTACTACCTGAATATCTTGATTTTGAGCATGAGAATTAGCGGATAGTAATAAAACAAGAATTAATAAAAATTTTTTCATCGTTTGTTGGTTTAATAAATTGGTGTTACAAATAACATTACTGTTACATTTTTGAGTTAAAAATATACATTTTATTACCTTTACAATCTTAAACCAAGAAATATGTCTGTCGCAAAAAAAGATTATAAAAGGATTACTACAAAATCATTGATTGAGATGAAAGCTAATGGAGAGAAAATCTCCATGCTTACAGCATACGATTTCACGATGGCAAAAATTGTTGATACCGCCGGAATTGATGTCATTTTAGTAGGTGACTCCGCCTCAAATGTGATGGCCGGTCATGAAACAACATTGCCAATTACATTAGACCAAATGATTTATCACGCTTCATCTGTAGTGAGAGCCATAGAAAGAGCATTGGTTGTTGTGGATTTACCTTTTGGAAGTTATCAATCAGACCCTAAAGAGGCGTTGCGTTCCGCTATCAGAATCATGAAAGAAAGCGGTGGCCATGCCGTAAAACTAGAGGGCGGAAAAGAAATAAAGGATTCTATCAAGAAAATATTAAACGCAGGAATTCCAGTAATGGGACATTTGGGTTTAACCCCACAATCTATATATAAATTTGGAACGTATACCGTTCGTGCAAAAGAAGAAGAAGAAGCAGATAAACTTATTGAAGATGCTAAATTGCTAGAAAGATTGGGTTGTTTTGCATTAGTGTTAGAAAAAATACCTGCACATTTAGCTGAAAAAGTAGCCCAAAGCATTTCGATTCCAGTAATTGGGATTGGTGCTGGTGGTGGTGTTGACGGACAAGTTCTGGTCATTCACGACATGTTAGGAATGAACAATGAGTTTAGTCCGCGTTTCTTGAGAAGATATATGAATTTATATGAGGAAATGACAACAGCCATCGGTCAATATGTAGCCGATGTGAAATCTAGTGATTTTCCTAATTCCAGCGAACAATATTAAGCCCCCTAACCCCCGAAAGGGGGAATTGAAAAATGAAAATAGTTTCGAATAAAAATAACCTTCAAATTCTTCACGAAGACAATCATCTTATTGTGGTCAACAAGCGCGTAGGTGATATTGTGCAAGGTGATAAAACCGGTGATAAACCATTGTCTGATGTGGTGAAAGAATACATTAAAGATAAGTATAACAAACCTGGAGAAGTTTTTCTAGGCGTTGTACACCGTTTAGACCGACCAACAACCGGAATAGTCGTTTTTGCCCGTACAAGTAAAGCATTGACAAGAATGAATGAATTGTTCAGCAACCGTGAAACTCAAAAAACATATTGGTGTATTGTCAAAAATAAACCTGCAAATTCAGCGGATAAATTGGTTCATTATATTAAAAGAAACGAAAAAAACAACACTTCAAAAGCGCATTTAAAAGAAGTCCCTGAAAGTAAACTTGCCAGTTTAGATTATAAAATCATTCAGGAACTCAATAATTATTTTGCACTGGAAATTAATCTTCATACAGGCAGACATCATCAAATCAGGGCACAGCTATCGGCTATTGGATCACCTATAAAAGGTGATTTGAAATATGGTTTTGACCGAAGCAATCCGGATGGAGGAATTCATTTGCACGCCCGAAAATTAGTTTTTGTACATCCTGTTACCAAAGAAAATATAGAAATCATCGCACCAACACCCGATGATGTGATTTGGAATGCAGTGTAATACGTTCCTGATTTTTAATTAAATAATAACAAAAACAATACTTACAGACTTATATCATACAAAACAGGAATAAAATCCTGTTTTTTTTATCCATTAACTTAAATACAAACTTGGATTAAATATTAATTATGTAATTTTAATTCAAAATAATCTTATGAATTACAAAACCGATATAAAATCACGAAAAGAATCCCTTAAAAAATTATTACATGTCATCACAAAATATGAAGATGAAATAATCAAGGCTTTGTACGATGATTTCAAAAAACCTGCTTTTGAAGCCGTTTTAACAGAAACTAATTATGTGATTAGTGACTTGAAAGAAACCATAAAAAATATCGATTCTTGGGCTAAGCCAAAGAAAGTTATGGCCTCCTTTCTAAATTTTCCTTCCTCAGATTATATATACAGTGAACCTTACGGAAATGTTTTGATTCTGTCTCCGTGGAATTATCCGTTTCAACTGGCTTTATGCCCGCTAGTAGCTGCCATTGCTGCCGGAAATAAAGTAACTTTAAAACCATCTGAACTGACTCCAAATACTTCGAATATTATAGTAAAAATTATAAGCGAAACATTTGCTGTCAAAGATGTGGTGGTCGTCACGGGAGACGCCACCGTAGCTGCCAATTTATTGAGCAAACGTTGGGATTATATTTTCTTTACAGGAAGTGTTGCTGTTGGTAAAATTGTGGCAAAAGCTGCTGCTGAAAACCTCACGCCCGTAACACTAGAATTAGGCGGGAAAAGTCCCTGTATCGTTGATGAAACAGCTAATTTAGAATTAAGTGCCAGACGCATAGTTTGGGGAAAAATAATCAATGCAGGTCAAACGTGTGTGGCTCCTGATTATATTTTGGTACATCATAAAATGAAAGCTGTATTCGTGAAATTCCTAATTCAGGAAATCGAAAAAGCAGTTGGAACAAATCCTGAAGAATCTCCAGATTTTGCCAGAATCATCAACTTGAAAAACTGGCAACGTCAATTGAGTTTACTAGAAAATCAGAAAATACTTTTTGGAGGACAATCTAACAGCGATTCGCTATACCTCGCTCCTACTTTGCTAGACGAACCAAAAATGGATAGTTTAGTGATGAAAGAAGAAATTTTTGGACCAATACTTCCTATTCTCTCTTATCAATCAAAAGCTGATATTGACAAAATAATTTCAAGCTTCGAAAAACCGTTATCACTGTATTTATTTTCCCAGAACAAAACATTTATCGATGAGGTGCTACAAAAATATTCTTTTGGAGGTGGTTGCATCAATGACACAGTAATTCACTTGGTTAACAATCGCTTGCCTTTTGGCGGTGTTGGAAATTCCGGAATGGGAGCATATCATGGGAAATTAAGTTTTGATATTTTTTCGCATAAAAAATCAATCGTAAAAAGAGGAACTTGGCTTGATTTACCACTGCGATATGCACCGTATAAAGACAAATTAAAAACCATTCAAAAAGTATTAAAATGGTTGTAACCAATGAAAAATCAGTAAGCGAAGCCATAAAATACCGGCGCTCTGTTCGGGTTTTTAAAAATGAAGCTATTGATACAGAAAAAGTAAAAGAATGCATTCATTTAGCGACGCTGGCACCCACGAGTAGCAATATGCAACTTTGGGAATTTTATCACGTAGTATCCCCGGAAATCATACAAGAAATAGCCAAAGCCAGTTTTGACCAGAATGCTGCAAAAACTGCACAACAATTAGTAGTTATTGTAGCTAGGAAAGATTTGTGGCGCAAAAGAGTGCAATCAAATATTGATTATCTGAAAACTCAATATGGTAATAAACCAGCAACAGAATATTCAAAAAGAGAAAAATTTGCGTTGAATTATTACCAAAAAATAATTCCAACACTTTATTTTGATTTTCTAGGAATTATTGGAATGCTAAAATTCCTAATCTTTCAAGTTATTGGGATATTTAAGCCCATTTACAGACAGGCGCGACAAAGCGACATGCGCATTGTAGCCCACAAAAGTGCGGGACTTGCTGCACAGAATTTTATGTTAAGCATGGCAGCCGTAAATTACGATACGTGTCCTATGGAAGGATTTGATTCGCTGAGAGTTAAAAAAATATTACATTTGTCCGCTTCCGCAGAAATTAATATGATTTTAGGCTGTGGAATCAGAGACGAAAAAGGTGTTTATGGAGAACGATTCCGAATCCCTTTTGAAGAAACCTATATTAAAATATAACCAACCAATTATTAAATCAAATGAATAAAATTACGCAAGACCGTATTGAGCAAATAAAAAAGAATGGCTACGAACTTGATTTTGGTAATGTTTTTAACCATGCATTCGAGAATTACAAAAAAATTGCACTTTATGCTGGTTTGATCATTTTTGTCTTTTTTGTTTTGCTTAGTATTTTGGCATTTGGAACACTAATTGCAATTTTTGGAGCTCCTGCGATTGTTGATTTTGTAAAACCAGAAAATCTACAAACCGAAAACATCAGTATCAATACTTTACTAATTATTACTGGAGCATCAGCCTTAAGTTCTTGTTTGCTGAGTCCATTTCCAGCTGGACTGATAAAAATGGCATATTGTGCAGAAAGAGACGAAGAATTTCATGTCTCTACCATGTTTGAGTTTTATAAAGCTCCTTATTTTAAGGAACTTTTTGTAGCAACATTTCTTGTTTCCATTAGCAGTTCCATCATTTCCACGATAATAAATTATGCACAAATACCTGTACTTGGTTTTATAGTTACTGTAACCATATCGTTATTCACCGTTATATTGATTCCGCTAATCATATTTGGAAAATTAAAAGCCGTAGAAGCTATACAAACCAGTATCCTTGTAGTTGCTAAGCAACCATTGGTTTTGTTAGGATTAATAGTTATTGGGTCTATTGGAGTTATGGTAGGCTTTATAGGATGCTGTATTGGGATATTTTTTACCTTTCCTTTTATGTACTCCTTATACTACGCGATTTACAGTGAGATCATTGGTTTTGAAACTGAGGTTGAAAATAGAAATTAAATATATTTTTGATTTGAAAGCCAAAATTTAAATTTTAATGAATTTTGGCTTTTATTTAAATTAAATCCTTACATTGAGACCATTACAAAATAGCCCCAAAATCTATTTTTTCAAATCTAATTAAAATACATCTATGGTTTCATACTGTAGCATTATGACTATTTTCAACTCAAAACTCGTTTTATTTTGGGCTAATATCTTTTTTACTATAAATGCTCTTTTATGGTTGTTAATTTTTGTTTTGATTGTCTTTCTGGCATATAAAATTTATACCATAAAATATACTTTACGAAGCAAGCTTTTAAAAGAAGGAGTTGAAACTACTACTAAAAGTAAAGAATACCAACTCTATTTACTTTTTTTAGGAATCACTCTTCCTACGATAGAAGTCATTTTTGAGATTTTTAAAGTTAGGCCTGTAAGTTTATTAATTCCCAATTGTACAATTGGCTTTTCTTTAATTTTATTACATTTTATAAGCACCAGGGTTTCTGTTGTATTTAAAAAAATTAAACAATTTTTTATTACGCTATTCATCATCTATTTTTGTTTTATAGTTCGAAATCTAATTTATTCTCCAACTGATTTTATACCCATAACTGCTTTCTTAATTTCATTTTTCTTTGCTTATAATGTTTTAAAACCCATAAAGGTATATTGGTGTTTTGTTATATCCGTTTTTATATTTTTAGGTATTGCACACTTTTTAGAAATAATACCGCTAAAAACTAACATTGCACTATTTATATATTCTTTTATAATTCTGATTATAAATTACATTCATCACATATCATTCCTAAATATTAGTGTTGAATCTCGTTTCAATAATCTAATCATTAATAAAGGTAATTCACTAATATTAGCTACTAACAGAAAAGGAGAAATTGTTTTTTGCAGCGAAAATATAACTTCTATTTTAGGATATACCGTTGATGAGGTTATGGGATTAGGCTTTTGGAAAGTAACGGAAGATCCGGAGTTTATTGGAGAGGAATTTCATAATAACGATATTAAGGAAAGAACATTTACAAGAAAATTAAAATGCAATAATGGAGAGTACAAGTACATACAATGGAATGATAAACGATTTTCAGACGATTTAATAATCGGTATTGGCCAGGATGTAACTAATGAAATACATTTACAGAATCAATATAAAAATTTAATTCAAAATGCAATTGATCTTATTTTTGAAGTAGATGCAAACGGGAATTTTACATTTGTCAATGAATTTACAACAAAAACTTTAAGGTATAAAGTAAGTGATATGCTCACTAAACATTATCTAAAATTCATACGAGAGGATTATCGCAACACGATAATGGATTTTTATGAAAACTTGTTAAAAAATGAGCAAAACTTCCCTGCCATTGAATATCCATTATTAAATAAAAATGGTGATGAAGTATGGGTTTCCCAAAAGGTTATCATCAATAGAAATGAGACAGGAAAAATAATTGGATACTCTGGAATTGCAAGAGATATTACAAAATTAAAGAATATAGAATTTGAAAAAAAAATAAAACAGAAAAAAGTAGAAGAATACAATAAAACGATTAAAAAACTATCTACTACCAACTTTAGTAATTATAAAAACCTGGATCGTTGTGTAATGCAAATCATAGAATCAGCTGCAAAAGTCACTAAATGCAGCCGGGTTAGTTACTGGAAATATACAGCAGATACAATAACTTGTGAAAATTTATTTGAATTAGAAACCAAAAGTTTTAGCTGTGGATTTGTTTTAGAAAAAGAAAAATATCCCATTTACTTTGAATCCATAAAGAGTAAAAGACAAATTAGTGCACCTGATGTTTTTAATAAGTGGGAATTGTCTGAATTTGTAAAGGATTATTTTTTAAAACACAACATCAAATCACAACTAGACATTCCTATTTTTATCAATGGAGAGTTAACAGGAACTATTAGCTTTGAAACAGCCATAAACCAAAGAAATTGGGATAACGACGATATCGTTTTTGCACGAACAATTTCAGATATTTTATCGTTGACTATAATTTCCCACAGTCGCTATGAAACTGAAAAAAAATTGGAGTACAAGAGCGAACTTTTATCCGCTATGGCACTTTGTACAGAGAAATTCTTAAACAGTAATGATATAAACGATATTTTCTCAGATGTACTTATTATAATGGGACAAGCCACAAAATCCCATAGAGCCTATTATTATGAAAATGATGCAAGCACCAGATTAGTAAGTCAAAAATACCGATGGATAATCCACAATGAAAAATTATCCGAAAATAATGTAAACCTTCAAAATTTACCTTACGAGTATTTTGAAGAACTAATTACACCACTATTAAACAACAAAATTTACAAAGCCGTTATCCCAAATATTGAGAATATTTCATTACGAAATAAATTAATCAATGTAGATGTAGTGTCTTTGATTCTTTTTCCAATTTTCGTTAAAAACAAATTTCATGGCTTTTTAGGATTTGATGACACGCAAAATGAAAGATGTTGGTCAGAAGATGAGCTCAATATTTTACAAACATTAGCAAGTAATATTGCATCATCAATAGAACGAATTACAAATGAGACTGCTATTAACGAAAGCGAAGAAAAGTTTAGATTACTAGCAAATAATATTCCTGGAACCGTTTATTTGTCTAATTATGATGAAAATAATACGAAAATTTACATCAATGATGAAATTGAGAAACTGACTGGTTATCCTAAAATAGATTTTCTGAATAACCATTTATCATTTATTGATTTGATTCATCCTGATGATAAATTAAGTACAATTAATGCACAAAAAAATGCAATAGAAAATAAAATTCCAATACACTTAACGTACCGCATCATTCACAAAGACAATCGAATAGTGTGGGTAGAAGAATTTGGAGATACCATTTACAAAGATGGTAAAATTGCTTTTCTAGAAGGTATTTTTATCGATATTACTGAGAGAAAACAAGCTGAAAATGTAGTTCAGGAAAAGGAATTAGCCGAAGCTGCTAACAAAGCAAAATCAGAATTCCTGGCTAATATGAGCCATGAGATACGAACTCCTTTAAACGGGATTATCGGTTTTACAGATTTATTGATGAAGACCAATCTAGGTGTCACACAGGCAAAATATATGACAACCATCAGCCAATCTGCACACTCTTTGCTTGACATTATCAATGATATTCTTGATTTTTCAAAAATTGAAGCTGGAAAACTCGACTTGTACATTGAAAAACAAGATATTAATGAAATGCTGAGTCAAGTAATTGATTTAATTTTATACGAATCCAATCAAAAGAATTTGAAGTTAGAACTCAATATTGCACCAGATATGCAAAAATATTTTTGGCTGGACAGTGTTCGATTAAAACAAATTTTGATTAATCTTTTGGCAAATGCAGTTAAATTCACTGAAAAAGGTTCGATAAAATTAGAAGTTTCTGTAATAGAAAAAATAGATGATTCACATGATAAAATTCGTTTTGCAGTTATAGATAGCGGAATTGGAATATTAGAAGAGAATAAAAATAAAATATTTAGAGCTTTCTCGCAAGAAGACAGTTCAACGACCCGCAAATTTGGTGGTACTGGATTAGGTTTAACGATTTCAAACCAATTATTAGGTTTAATGGACAGTCATTTGCAATTAGAAAGCACAATAGACATAGGTAGTACTTTCTATTTTGATTTAGAATTAAAAACCAGCAATGAAGCTCCAGCTAAGACCAGCCTTTTTGATACTGATTTTGATTCTATAAAAAACATCGTTATTAAAACAAAAAACAAGGATAAAAAAGTTACTGTTTTGATTGTGGAGGACAACAAGGTAAATATGTTACTACTGAAAACAATCATAAAAAACCTAGGCGTACTTACTACTATATTTGAGGCGGTAAATGGTCAAGAAGCAGTGGAAAAATTTGAAACCATTCATCCTGATATTATTTTCATGGATATCCAAATGCCAATTATGAATGGATATGAAGCCACAAAATTAATTCGGGATTTACAATTTGGACAAAACCTACCTATTATTGCTATAACTGCGGGTACTGAAAAAGAAGAAAAAGAAAAATGCCTTATAGCAGGTATGAATGATTACATACCAAAGCCAATAATCAAAGGAATTATTGAAGAAACATTTTTAAAATGGGTAAATTAACCTATTTAAAAATGTTTATTCATAGTTTTAAATAATAAAGTAATTAACAACTAAAATAGTAGAATATGAAATGGAGTGGCAGACGTTCAAGTGAAAATTTTGAAGACCGAAGAGGAATGTCCTCTGGAGGAAAAACAATTGTTGGTGGTGGAATTATTGGGATTGTTATCCTGTTACTAAACACTTTTGGTGGAGAAAACGTTCAAATGCTAACGCCTATATTGGAACAAATGAATCAAGGTAACAGCGCTCCCACTGAACAAAGAGCCTTAACCGCTGACGAGGTAGCAGAAGGAAAGTTTATTGAAGCCATATTAGTAGACACAGAAGATGTTTGGGGAAAAATATTCCAGGAAAACAACATGCAGTATGAAAGGCCAAAATTAATATTGTTCTCCAAAGCTGTAGAAACAGAATGTGGTAGTGCTACCTCTGCTTCAGGGCCATTTTATTGCCCGGCTGACCAAAAAGTATATATGGATTTAACATTTTTTGAAGAACTGAAAACTAAATTTGGTGCGCAAGGAGGCGATTTTGCAACAGCATACGTAATCGCTCACGAAATTGGTCATCACGTACAAACGATTCTAGGAACTTCAGCTAAAATGCGACAAATGCAACAAGGTAAAAGCCAAGCCGAAGCCAATAAATTGTCAGTTGCACTAGAATTACAAGCTGATTTTTATGCAGGTGTTTGGACGCATTACAATCAAAAAATGAATAATTTCTTAGAGGAAGGTGATATTGAAGAAGCTTTAAGTGCAGCTCACGCAGTTGGTGATGATGCAATACAATCAAAAATTCAAGGACATATTGTTCCAGAATCATTTACACATGGAACTTCAGCACAGCGAAAAGCTTGGTTTATGAAAGGCTATAAATCAGGAGATATCAATCAAGGCGATACTTTTGCAGAAATAAGATAAATTACAAGTCAATAAGAATTTAAAAATCGGGATATTCTCCCGATTTTTTTTTTATGAAAATTATTCATTTAAATTAATATAGTTTTTAAATGCTAAAGTAAGACCTAAAAATTTCCATTCATCGACACAGTTTTTACATTTAACTTAATTAAAATTCCATCTATCTAAAATGATTTTGTGTCCACTTTTTTTTAAATAAATTTATATAAAATAAACAAATAAAAATGGGAAATAAAAATAAAATAGGAATATGGATGGACCATTCTATCGCTTATTTAATGGAATTTGAAACCAAGCCATTTGAAATCCAAATAATAGAATGTGATTTTACTTTGGACGAAAAAAATAGAAATCCACATAAAAAAGAAACAATAATCAGTGATGTCAAGAGAAAGTATAAATACTATAATCAGATTGGAAACGCAATAATGCACTATGATAAAATAATTTTATTTGGTCCTTCTGAAGCCAAAATTGATTTTTTTGATACTTTAAGTGAAGACGAACGTTTTTATAAATTGAAGATTGAAATTAAAGAAACTGATAAAATGAATGTAAATCAACAACGCGAGTTTATCAATAAATATTTCGTTCAGTAAATGCTACTTTATAAAAATCTAACACGTAATTAGGTCATTTAAATTTATATAAACACAGACTAGATTTCTTGCATGTTAAACCTAAAAATAAAGTTATGTTTAAACAAATTGAGGCAATCAAAAGTACATCGGAAAATTAACTGTACCTTTGCGCCCAATTAAAAAAGTAACCTAAATAATAGTGTTTACTTTATAAATACCATTTATGTCATTTAACTCATTAGGTTTATCTGATGCTTTACTAAAAGCCATCAGCAAAAAAGGATATACAACTCCTTCTCCAATACAACAAAAAGCTATTCCCCCAATATTAGAAGGTAAAGATGTTTTAGCATCTGCGCAAACAGGAACAGGAAAAACAGCCGGTTTTACATTACCTATTTTACAACTTTTATCTCAGGGGCAACAATTGCGTCAAAGACCCATTCGTGCCTTAATATTAACGCCTACTAGAGAATTAGCCGCACAAATATTAGCCAATATCAAAGAATACAGTGTGTTTTTAGACCTAAAAAGCACCGTTATTTTTGGTGGTGTAAATCAGAATCCACAAGTAACACAACTGCGTCAGGGTGTCGATATTTTAGTTGCCACTCCAGGTCGATTAATCGATTTGCAAAACCAAGGTCTAATATCACTTGCCAAAGTTGAAATCTTAGTTTTAGATGAAGCTGACCGAATGTTAGACATGGGTTTCGTACGAGACATTGAGCGCATTATAAAAGTATTGCCAACAAAAAGACAAAACTTGATGTTTTCGGCAACTTTCTCAACGGACATCAAGAAATTGGCGATGGGCATTTTGCACCATCCCGTTCATGTAGAAGCAACCCCGGAAAACACAACTGTGGATGCTATTACTCAAATAATATATCCTGTTGCCAAAGAGAAAAAAACGGAACTGATCATTAAATTGATTACAGAAGGAAACTGGAAACAGATTTTGGTTTTCACCCGTACCAAACAAGGCGCCAATAAACTGACGGAAAGCATGATTAGTGCCGGAATCAAAGCAGCAGCCATTCACGGAAATAAAGGTCAGGGCGCACGAACCAAAGCCTTGGCGGGTTTCAAAGACGGAAGCCTGACCGCTTTAGTCGCTACCGATATTGCGGCCAGAGGTCTGGATATTCCATTGTTACCGCACGTGATCAATTTTGAATTGCCTAACATTCCTGAAGATTACGTTCACCGAATTGGTCGTACAGGAAGAGCTGGTGCCAATGGTGAAGCTATTTCGTTATTCAGCCCGGATGAAACGGTATTTTTGCGTGATATCGAAAAATTAGTGGGTTTGAAATTGCCTAAAGAAAACATCAAAGGTTTCGAACCCGATCCTAACGCTTCCAAAGAACCAATCAAACAAGGGCAAGGAAGACAGCAACGCGATTCAACTCCGCGTAAACCAAAAACTGACACTACAAATCGAAGCAGCAATAACAGTTTTGGTCCAAGACGTCCAAGTCAAAATAATGACAGACGTTCTAATAGATAATTAATTTTTATTATTTTTTAGGAGCAGAATATTTTTGTTTTTTAAGAACTTATTTCCTACTCCCGAGGCTTCGGGACATTACAAACCTTCTTAGGGCTGAACACCAGCCCTAAGAAGGTTTTTCATTTCAAACGTAGTTCACTGAACTCCTCTTAAATAGAAGCTAAGTGAAGTAATCGTGGCTATTTAGAGCGTTTTTACTTTAATAATATCATTTAGCAAATTGATTTTATAAATTTACAATTGCCAAATGATTTGTAAGAAAAAATTAATATATTTGAGGTAACTAGTATGACCGTTGTTATACCTATCTACCCTAAATTGGAGGGCTTTGTATGGTTTTATCATACATATAAACTAGTTAATGACACCCTCCGAAAAGATAATGCTTCTCTAGAATCAAACCTTTAAAAAAAAAAAAACAAATGTGTAATAACTGTTTTGATAAAGGATATAAAAATTTTGAAACTCAAACAGAGTTTGAAAACTTTGACGTATTACTGACACAGAAATTAGGCAAAGGACAATTGAAATATATTAAAGATGACGGAGTATATCTAAAATTTGGTTATAGTATTTACCAGTGTTTTGAATGCAGAACTAATTGGTGGTTATCGGTACCTGATGTTGCTTGGCGTGGTTTCTTTCTTGAACAAAAAAATGCCATAAAATTACTTGACGAATTGGGTCTCGAAAAACGTAGCCGTAAAATTGGATGTCTTTTATTATTTCTAATTATTGTTTGTGTGACAATATATTTAATCATTAAATAATAGACGTAATGGGCAGTCTCTAAAATCCACTTCAACGGATTTGGGCAATTGGTTAATGGAAGGTTGATTTTGTATTTGGGATGATTTGGCAAATCCCCGCTCGTGAACACTAACAAAAGTAAATCACTATAAATCTGCAATAGGCACGAGCGAGACGCTCGCGCAAGCAATCACATTATCGATTTTGTATAAGTTAAATATCTGCAATCAAAATCGTTAATCAAAAATCTGAAATCTGTTACTATCCCCAGCTAAAGCAAGTGCAATGTCATTAAGTTAAGGAATAACCCCCATGATTTTGTCATTCTGACGAAGTAGGAATCTCAACAAACGTGAGCAACAAACTGAGATTCCTCCTTCGTCGGAATGACAAATAAACTCTTAACTTAATTACATTCAGCGCGAGCAACCACATTATCGATTTTGCAGAGATTAAATATCTGGCACCCGCTACGCAAAGTCTCTGACTTTGAGTTTTTAATTTAAATATTCTTAAAAATCGAAAACGATATAAAAGTCTCCTGACTTTTTCCCTAAATGTCTCAAGAATTAATCAAAAATCTGAAATCGGCTTCTCTTTATACTGAAACTGTTATTTCAAAATACAACAATGATTTAAAGCATTACTTAACAAATTAGACCAATACTTTTTATAAATTAGTACGATTTGTCAGTTCGAGCGCAGTCGAGAATCCGATATACATCTCGACTGCGCTCGATGTGACAAAAAAAATTGGACTAAAATATAGTAAAGAATGGTATCAGTATACTATTCATACGTATTCAAATCTAGATTAAGAATAGTACCTACTCTGCTAAACTCTTCATTGATCTTTGCATTCAAGATAAGTGGTTCATTAGTTATAGGATGATTAAAAATTAACTGATGTGCATGAAGCATCATTCCTTTCAGTTCAAAATGCTCCAGCCATAATTTATTTTGTTTGTTACAACCATGTGGCCGACTTCCTAAAATGGGATGAAAAATATGTTTGAAATGTTTTCGTAATTGATGCATGCGTCCCGTTTCAGGAATCGCTTCTACCAAACAATATCGTGAAGAAGGTTTATTGTTAAATTCTAACTCAATTTCGGTAGTTTGCAATCGATGAAAGTAGGTTATTGCATTTTGTATAATGCCATCATCATTGGTTAAATCGTAATCAATCGTTAGCTCTTCGGGTGACCAACCACGTAAAATTGCTAAATATTTTTTTTCGACTTCGCGTGTGGCAAAACGATCATTCATAATTTTTAAAACTTCCTTATCCAACGCAAATAACAAAACACCAGATGTTTTGCGATCTAACCGATGAATAGGATAAACATGTTGCCCTCCTATTTGATTTCTTAATTCTTGAATCGCATAAACTTTTGCATCGCGCGCATAAAACGATTTGTGGACTAACAATCCACTTGGTTTATTAATTGCAATAATATATTCGTCTTGGTACAGAATTTCTAACATTTGGCAAAAATAAAGGAGATTCCTCCCGAAATCTCTTTTTTGACGTATTTATTTCTATACTTTTCTTTTTTCTCGCTCTAATACAATCCTATTCTCAATTTAGCAGCTTTTAAACATCTGAAATCTGTTTTAGCCCAAACCTTGTAGTGTGATTTGCAATCCGTGTCCATTCCAATTAAAGCGTAATTGTCCTTCTCATTCCTGCAAGGTCTATTTTTGACCTTGTAGGTATTCTAAATATTTCAAATATACCTACAAGGTTTTGAAAATCTTGCAGGATAATACCGTTAGCCACTAGCCCAGCCAACCATCACGATCCAAACTTCTATATTGAATCGCTTCAGCAATATGGCTTGAAACTACTACAGGAGCTGCATCCAAATCAGCGATTGTTCTGGCTACTTTAAGAATCCTGTCATAGGCACGCGCCGAAAGATTCAATCTTTCCATAGCCGTTTTTAATAATTGCTTGGAAACATCGTCCAAAGCACAATATTCCCGAATATGTTTGGTATTCATTTGTGCGTTGTAATGGATGTTTTCCATTAGCTCAAAGCGTTGGGTTTGAATTTCTCTTGCCGCAGTCACTCTTTTCCGAATGTCAACACTGCTTTCCGCTTTTTGATCTTCAGATAATTTGTCGAAAGGAACCGGAGTCACTTCGATATGAATATCAATTCTATCTAATAAAGGTCCTGAAATCTTACTCAAATACCGTTGCATTTCATGAGGCGAAGACGTTTGTGGCGAATCTGGATCGTTAAAGAAACCACTCGGACTTGGATTCATACTCGCCACTAGCATAAACGAGGACGGATAAGTAACCGTAAACTTAGCTCTGGAAATGGTCACTTCTCGATCTTCTAAAGGTTGTCGCATCACTTCCAAAACGTCTCTCTTAAATTCTGGCAATTCATCCAGAAATAAAACTCCGTTATGTGCCATCGAAATTTCGCCCGGTTGCGGATAACTTCCTCCGCCCACCAAAGCGACGTTCGAAATTGTGTGGTGTGGACTGCGAAACGGACGTTGATTCATTAAACCGACTTCTTTTAATTTTCCGGCAACACTATGAATTTTTGTAGTTTCTAATGCTTCACGCAACGCCATCGGAGGCAAAATACTCGGTAAACGTTTGGCAAGCATCGTCTTCCCTGCTCCCGGCGGTCCAATCAAAATAATATTATGTCCTCCGGCAGCCGCAATTTCCATGCAACGCTTGATGCTTTCTTGTCCCTTGACATCCGAGAAATCGAATTCAGGAAAATCTAATGTTTTATAAAATTCGGCTCGCGTGTCTATTGTTGTTGGTTCCAGAGTTCCTTTTCCTTCAAGGAAATCGATTACTTCTTGCACATTTTCAATTCCATACACATCTAATCCAGCAACAATCGCGGCTTCTTTTACATTTTGCTTTGGAAGAAAAAAACCTTTAAAACCTTCTTCTTTAGCTTTAATGGCAATGGGTAGAGCGCCTCTTATTGGTTGTAGGCTTCCATCAAGGGAAAGTTCCCCCATAATGATGTACTTATCAATGTCTTCGGCATTTATTTGTCCAGAAGCTACCAGAATTCCAATGGTTAAAGTCAAGTCATAGGCAGAACCTTCTTTGCGCAAATCGGCGGGAGCCATATTGATGGTGATTTTTTTTCCAGGCATGGCGTACCCATTATTTTTGAGTGCAGCAGCTATACGGTAACTGCTTTCTTTGATGGCATTGTCTGGCAAGCCAACTAGATGATAACCAATTCCTTTATCAATATTAACTTCCACGGTAATTGTTGTGGCTTCGACTCCAAAAACTGCACTTCCAAAAACTTTAACTAGCATCTGTATATATTTGAATCTAAATTTAGAAAAAACTTTTCTTATTATTATTACAAATCCTACATAAATTCTAATAAAATAGTGAATAATCAAAATTCCATCAAAAAAAACTTCAAATACTACACTTTGTAGCCCAATATGATACATTTTTCGCAAAAACTAAATGTTAAAATTAAAAAAATTGAAGGTATACTATTAACATTTTTCTACTTTTAGAGAATAATTAGAAACTACGCTATGAAAAAAATCTTACTCCTATTCTTTTTTAGTTTTTTACTACCAAAAACCTACGCACAGGAATACTTTCCAAATAATGAAAGTGTTCAAAACAAAAACAGCAATTTTACTGCATTTACAAATGCAAAAATCTATGTAACGCCAACTCAAGTTATTGAAAAAGGTACGCTACTGATTCAAAACGGAAAAGTAATTGGTGTTGGAACTAACATTTCAATTCCTAAAAATTGTACTACAATCAACTTAGAAGGAAGATCCGTTTACCCTTCTTTTATTGATATTTACACTAGTTTTGGAGTCGAAAAACCTAAAGCAACTACAGAAAGAAATCCTTTGTACGATACGAAAAGATCGGGATTTTATTGGAATGAAAGCATTCGTTCCGAGGTAAATGCCTATCAAGCATTTAAATACGACCAAACTAAAGCCGAAGAATTATTGAAAGCTGGTTTTGGTGTTGTAGGAACTCATATCCCAGACGGGATTGCCCGCGGTTCAGGAACTTTAATCGCTTTGAATAATTTTGAAAAAAAGAATCAATTGCTTTCTGATAAAGTGACCAATCATTTTGCTTTTACTAGAAGTGTAACTACTAATCAATCATACCCTGGTTCATTAATGGGAATGATGGCACTGTTGCGCCAAATGTATTATGATTTAGACTGGTACAAAAAAGGAAATTCAACCACTAAAGATTTGTCATTAGAAGCCTTAGCTAATAATGAAAAATTAGTACAAATATTTGCTTCTGAAGACAAATTAAACAGTTTAAGAGCAGCCAAAATTGGAAAGGAATTTGGTTTAAATTATGTTTTAAAAGGAATCGGAAATGAATTTGAACGCATTGAGGAAATCAAAAAAACAAATTCGAAATTTATTATTCCAATTAATTTTCCTGAGGCATACGATGTTTCTGACCCGAACCAAGCGAACCAAATGGAATTGAAAGATTTACGTTTTTGGAACCAAGCACCTACCAACCTTAAAGTTTTATCGGATAATGGAATTGTTTTCGCATTGACGACAGACAAATTAAAGAAGATGGAAGATTTCAGACCTAATCTTTTGAGAGCCATCAAATATGGTTTTGATAAAACTAAAGCATTAGAAGCATTGACAACAATTCCTGCTGCACTTTTAGGAAAAAGCAATGAAATGGGAAGTTTAAAAATAGGAAGTTTAGCCAACTTTGTGATTACTTCTGGAGAAATTTTTGAAGAAAAAACAGTACTGTACGAAAACTGGGTACAAGGAAATAAATATGTTATCAATGACATTGCATCTAAGGATATTCGCGGAAACTATGATTTAACAATTAATTCCGAAAAATACAAATGGAAAATTGATGGAGAAATTAATGCTCCAAAATCAGAAATCACAACTTTGGATTCCAAAAAAATCAAATCAAAACTGACAATAACTAATAATTGGATTTCTACAGTTATTAAACCAAATGATTCTACTAAAACTAGTTTCACCAGATTAATTGGATATATAGAAGACACCCAAAATTTATCAGGAAAAGCAGTTTTATTCAATGGAAATGAAGTAAAATGGTCAGCGGTAAAAACGGCTCCATTTGTAAAAGTGATAGATTCCTCTAAAATTGAAAAAAACAATATGATTATCCCAACAACATTCCCAAATGTTGCTTATGGAAATTTGAAGAAACCATCAACTGAGACAATACTTTTTAAAAATGCTACAGTTTGGACTAATGAAAAAGATGGTATTTTAGTAGAAACAGATGTATTGGTCAAAAATGGGAAAATAGCCTCTGTTGGGAAAAATATTGCTGATGCATCCGCAACCATCGTTGATGCCAAAGGAAAACATTTAACCAGCGGAATTATTGATGAGCATTCACATATCGCGATTTCTAATGGTGTAAATGAAGGAGGACACAACTCTAGTGCAGAAGTTACTATTGAAGATGTAGTGAATTCTGAAGATATTAATATCTACCGCGAATTAGCCGGTGGAGTTACAACATCACAATTATTGCATGGTTCAGCCAATCCTATTGGTGGACGTTCTGCAATTGTAAAATGGAAATGGGGAGCACCGGCAGATGAAATGCTATACAAAAACCAACCTGGATTCATCAAATTTGCTTTAGGTGAAAATGTAAAACAATCTAACTGGGGTAACGTAAACCCTACTCGTTTTCCACAAACTAGAATGGGTGTTGAACAAGTTTTTATAGATTATTTCCAACGTGCCAAAGAATATGATTTAGCTTGGAAAGGATACAATTCTAGTAATAAAAAAGGGAAAGCTCCAAGAGTTGACTTAGAATTACAAACATTAGCCGAGATATTAAACAAAGAACGTTTCATTTCTTGTCACTCCTATGTACAATCTGAAATTTTGATGTTGATGAATGTAGCAGAAAAATTTAATTTTAAAGTCAATACTTACACTCACATCCTTGAGGGTTATAAAGTTGCCGATAAAATGAAAGAACACGGTGTTGGAGCCTCTACTTTCTCAGATTGGTGGGCTTACAAATTTGAAGTGAATGACGCCATTCCTTACAACGGACCTATAATGCACAATGCCGGAATCGTAGTAGCTTACAACTCAGATGATGCTGAAATGTCTAGAAGATTGAATCAAGAAGCAGCAAAAGCAGTGAAATACGGAAATATTTCTGAAGAAGATGCATGGAAATTTGTAACATTGAATCCTGCTAAATTATTGCATATAGATGATAAAGTAGGAAGTATTAAAGTAGGTAAAGACGCGGACATTGTGTTATGGAATGACAATCCATTATCTATTTATGCCAAAGCTGAAAAAACCTTAATTGAAGGTGTTGTGTATTACGATGCTAAAAAAGATGAAGCACAAAGAGCAGCTATTGCAAAAGAAAGAAGTGAACTAATAGGTCAATTACTGCAAGAAAAAAATAAAGGAATGACCACGCAAGAACCTAAAAAAACGGAGAAGAAAGAATATCATTGCGATAGTTTAGAAGAATAATCCAATGCATCAAAATTTCAAAAAACCGTGCTTTTATCACAAAGCAATTCTAAAAAAACCTATAATTATGAATAGTAAAAAAATATATCTTTTAATATTGACCTTTAGTATTTCAATACTATCACAGGCACAACAAACACCAGCCGCTAAGCAATCAAAATCTGTTTTGATTCTTAATGCCACAGCACACTTAGGTAATGGCGAAGTGATTGAGAACAGCGCCATCGGATTTGTGGATGGGAAAATCAATTTGGTTGCAGATGCTAGAGTGATTAGATTAGCCGCAGGTGCATACGATGTTACAATTGATGCCAGTGGAAAACACGTATATCCCGGCTTTATAGCCCCCAATTCTACGTTAGGTTTAGTTGAGATTGATGCCATAAAATCTTCTGATGATGAAGATGAAATTGGTGCGATGAAACCTCACGTAAGAAGTATTGTTGCTTACACCGCCGATTCAAAAGTAATCGAAACCGTAAGACCTAATGGTATTTTGATGGCACAAATAACACCAAGAGGCGGTGTGATTTCTGGGTCCTCATCAGTTGTTCAACTTGACGCATGGCATTGGAAAGATGCACTAATAAAAGAAAATGACGGAATTCATATCAACTTTCCATCTACCTTTAAAAGAAGTGGATGGTGGGCAGAACCCGGAAATATAGAAGCTAATAAGGACTATGCTAAACAAGTTTTAGAATTATCTGGATTTTTATCTAATGCCAAAGCGTATTTAGGCGAAAGTTCAAAAGAGAGAAATATAGTTTTAGAATCTACAAAAGGTTTATATGACGGAAGCCAAACGCTGTTTGTTCATGCCAATGAAGAAAAACAAATTATAGATGCGGTGCAATTCGCCAAAGAAAATGGTATTAAAAAAATGGTGATTGTAGGCGGATATGAAGCTTACAAAACTGCTGAATTATTGCAGAAAAATAATATTGGTGTACTGCTTAAACGCGTTCATGAAATGCCTGAAAATGATGATCATGACATTGATTTGCCATATAAAGCAGCCCGATTATTAACGGAGAAAGGTGTTTTAGTTGGTTTAGAGAATAGCGGTGCCCATGAAAGAATGAATACAAGAAATTTACCATTTTTAGCAGGAACATGTGCTGCTTATGGACTGGATAAAGAAAAAGCTTTACAATTAATTACATCAAATACTGCTAAAATACTTGGAATTGATGCACAATGTGGTACCTTAGAGCAAGGAAAAGACGCTACACTATTTGTTTCTGAAGGTGATGCATTAGATATGAGAACTAATAAATTAACTAATGCTTTTATCCAAGGAAGGATGATTAGTTTGGATACACATCAAACTAAGCTTAACGACCGATATAAAACAAAATACAATCAAAAATAAAACAATGGGAATATTTAATGCCATTTTAGGCAATGCATCTGAAGTAAACATTGAAAATGTTTCTAATGAATTTGAGCCTATCTTAATTGATGGAGAAAAAATTGAAAAAGCGTATAAGCTAATTCGTGATATGTTTATTTTTACTAACAAAAGGCTTATTTTGGTCGAAAAACAATTGGTTGGAAGCAAAGTTGATTATATGTCTATTCCCTATTCTAGTATTAAAAAATTTTCTAAAGAAAGCGCTGGTATATTAGACTTAGATGCAGAATTAAAAATCTGGTTAAACAACGATAACAATCCAATTGTGAAACAATTTGGCAAAGGTGGAAATAATATCAATGAGGTTTATAAAATTTTAAGCATGCATACATTAAAATAAAATATCATTCATCATTTGAAGGCACTAATTGAAATCCATACAATTAGTGCCTTTTTTTATTTACTACCATATTTATTGCAAAAAGCTTCAGACAATTAGAATATACTTTAAATGTTTTTGAACATTATGGAGATTAAGACATTTAAACAAAATATCCCTTTTCCTAGTTTTAATAAATTGTAAATTTTAAGTTGTTATAATATAGTACCCTCAATAAAAAGGGGGTCGTATTGTTATAATCATAAAAATCACATATTATACTATTTTTATAAAGGGGTTGTTTAGTATTTTTATATTTTTATCGAAATTTAAAACTAAAAAACAATGAGAAAAATTATTTTAAGTGTGATATTAATCACAATCTTGGCATTAACCCTTTTTTCAAATTATTTCCTAACAGATAGCCCTGCGCCTGCAGAAGCTGTAAAATTTGACACTGGCGATACCGCTTGGATGATTGTTGCTACAGCACTTGTTTTAATCATGACTCCTGGTTTAGGTTTCTTTTATGGTGGAATGGTAGGTAAAAAAAATGTTATCAGTACGATGCTTCAAAGCTTTATGGCAATGATAATTGTAACTGTTTTATGGGTTGTAATTGCTTTTGGATTATCCTTTGGTCCTACAATTGGAGGAGTAATAGGAAATCCTATCCCAAATTTATTCTTTCAAGGAGTAGGAACTAATACAGCTTGGAGTCTAGCACCAACAATACCTTTTATGTTATTTGCTTTATTTCAAGCGAAATTTGCAATAATCACTCCAGCATTAATTACAGGTGCTTTTGCTGAAAGAATTCGTTTTTGGGCATATTTATTATTTATGGTTTTATTCATATTACTTGTTTATACACCACTAGCACACATGACATGGCACCCAGAGGGTATTTTCTTTAAAATGGGAGTATTGGATTTCGCTGGAGGAACAGTAGTTCACATGAGTGCTGGATGGGCTGCATTAGCCGGAGCTATTTTCTTAGGAAAAAGAAAAGCACAAAAACCTAATCCTGCCCGTATCACTTATGTATTATTAGGAACTGGTTTATTATGGTTTGGATGGTTTGGTTTTAATGCTGGATCTGCATTAGGATCTAACGGCTTAGCAGTTCAAGCACTAGGAACTACTACTGTAGCAGCAGCAGCTGCGGGAATGGCTTGGGTATTTCTTGACAAAATTCTTGGACAAAAACTTTCAGCAATGGGAGCATGTATAGGTGTAGTTGTAGGTCTAGTAGCTATTACTCCTGCCGCAGGATTTGTGAGTATTCCTCACGGAATGTTCATAGGAGCTTTTGCCAGTATCGTAAGTAATTTAGTGGTTAGAAGTTTCCACAAGGGAAAAATTGATGATGCTTTAGACGTATTTGCTTGTCACGGTGTTGGCGGAATGGTTGGAATGCTTCTAACTGGAGTTTTTGCTTCAAAATCAATCAACTCCGTTGTTGGTGATAATCAAGGACTAATTTTTGGAGACGCTACATTATTTATCAATCAATTAACTGCTTTAGTTATAGTCTCTATCTTCGCATTTTCAGCATCTTATTTCCTTTTCTTTATTGTAAACAAAATTACTCCACTAAGAGTAAGTGAAGAAAAAGAAGAATTAGGTTTAGATATTTCTCAACATGGTGAGTTTTTGTAAATGTTTTTTTTAAATATTAAGTTAAAAACACTCTGGTAAGTCAGAGTGTTTTTTTTGCTTAAAATCTAAGTAATAAGTGGTGTTTAACTACAAATCAAACTTCATCATCATTTAAAAACAAATGTCCATACTAAAACAGAACTTCTTATTTATTTAAATTTAAATAAACCCAATATTCTACTATAAAATTATACTACAAACTAATCTGAGGTTGCTCATAATTATTCTATTTTTCAATATTCAAATTACTTCATTAAAAAATTAAATTAAAATCATTCGATTGAAAACCCATGCCTATTCAATAAAACTGTAAACAAACCTTTGCAGAAAAATTAATATGTTAAAACAATAAAAACTCCATCCCAATTAAGATTGAAATGGAGTTTATTTAACCTTACAAATAAATTATATTCTACTGCTTTATCAGTCTAACGGTTTTTTGGTTCGTTCCTTGAGTGATTATTGCAATATAAGTTCCAGACGGCAGGTCGTCCCCAAATCTAACAGGCTGACCGTTAATACTTTCTACGTGCTTTATTGTTCTTCCCAGAACATCGTACACCTTAATATCAACTTTTTCAGTGCTGACGCCTTTCAACTCTACATTAAAGTATTGGTTTGACGGATTGGGGTATGCTATAACATTGAAAGTTATCGCATCAGTTGGTAATTCAATTTCTTGCTTTACTGTAACTGGCTCTAAATCTGTACGAGCTGTTGGAATTCCTAAATTAAATCCGCTTTGGACTTTCAGATTTCCACCTGCCAATTTCATTTGTTGCGTTTTAAATGACACCCAATTACTAGAGAAAATAATATTTGCTGGAACTGTTGGATCTACAGTACCTTCAACTAATACAAAAGATATCATATCATTTAAACCAGGCTCTCCATTATCTGTCATCTTAACATATAGATATTTATTACCTCCCTTTGAAACTGGAGAAAGTGGATTAGTTATATCAGTTAAGTTAGTTTTTGAAACATACTCAGCTGTCTGACTCGCTTGATTAGTTGCATTCACTCCTAATGATAACATTGCATTCGCTTTAATTTGATATGAATGTACAATACCATCACTTTCTAACCTGCGGAAAATAATATTCATATTCCCATTCAGATTTTTTCCTGTTTTATTAAACTTCACATTAAATCCAAAGTTCACTTTTTTACCTGATGTTGAAGCCATTGTACCAATTGATTGTGTAGGTACGATGTAACCACCTCCAGTTATAAAATCTCCTACAGGTAAATAAACTGTAACAACTGTATTATCGTCTTGATTATTACGAATATAATAACCATTATCTACAATAACACCTACGTTAAGAAATATATAATCAGCATTACTTGGTAAATTTACTGTATGGTTATATGATACGGTTCCCACTTTCGTATCTGTTGGATTTAGTAAAGTAGTTACAGGAATCCAACCAGATATATCTGCACCAGACTCTCTATTTACAAACTTCACTTTAGCATTTCGAATATCCCCAGGGAAAACATCATAAGCAGGATTTCCAGGCACTGAAATGTCAAAGATATTAGCTTTCAATGCAACTGTTGCTGATCTTGTAGATGAACTAGCTGTTGCTTTCATTATATCACCAGTATAATCAACCCACGCATCTTCTTTATTAATAGTTAAAGTATTTGTTGGAGCTAAGTTACTGATGCCAAAATTACTATCCGCACCATTAATAACTGCTGTTACTGTTCTACTTCCAGGAGACATTTGACCCACTACACTTTCTACTAATTCGTAGGTTGCTGTTGCCACTAAGTCTAAACCACTTACAGCAAAGGTAGCTGTACCCATTGTTTGAGTTCCAACTCTAAAGGTAGCAGAAACCGCAGCCTGTGGACCACCAGTAACCAATGGTGCACCACCAACAATTCTTGCTGTAAACGTAACCTGATCACTGTATTGAACAGTAGTTGGATTAACAGATACTGATGAATTTACTGGAGCTGGAGTTATAGTTAATACTCCATTTGGATTAGTTACAGTATAGTTCGCTAATCTACCATTAGGATCTGCCAACGTTCCAATAATTGGATATGTTGGACCCGGCGCTACTACTGTTGCATTGGCAACACCACCTGTACTGGCGCGAGTAATAGTAATATTATCACCCGCTTGTATACCTGTAATACTTCCTGTATAATCTGCATTAGTTAGTACAGTTCCATATACTTTCGAACGACTTGTGTTAACCACTGTTAAGTCTGCTTTAGTTACTGTCAAGGCGCCATCAGGATTGCTTACTGTATAGTTCGCTAATCTATTATCGGGATCTACTAACGTTCCTACGATTGGATAAGTAGAACCTGCTACTGTTGCATTGGCAACACCACCTGTACTGGCGCGAGTAATAGTAATATTATCACCCGCTTGGATACCTGTAATACTTCCTGTATAATCTGCATTAGTTAGTACAGTTCCATATACTTTCGAACGACTTGTGTTAACCACTGTTAAGTCTGCTTTAGTTACTGTCAAGGCGCCATCAGGATTGCTTATTGTATAGTTCGCTAATCTATTATCGGGATCTACTAACGTTCCTACGATTGGATAAGTAGAACCGGCAACTGTTGCATTTGCAACACCTCCTGTACTTGCTCTAGTAACCGTGATATTATCATTTGCTTGGATACCTGTTATACTTCCTGCATAATCTGCATTCATTAATACAGCTCCATATACTTTTGAACGATCTGTATTAACTACCGTTAATGGTGCTTTCTCTACTGTTAAAACTCCATCTAGATTAGTTACAGTATAGTTAACTAATCTGCTACCTGGATCTACTAAAGTTCCAATAATAGCATAAGGTGAACCTGCTGCCGTTGCATTAGCTGCATCTCCAACACTTGCTCTTGTTACAGTAATAACATCTCCTGCTACTACTCCAGTAATACTTCCACTGTAGTTCGCATTTGTTAATGTTTCACCATAAACTTTAGAACGATCTGTATTGATAATTACTAAATCAACTGCCTTAACCTCTAATTCGCCATCAACATAACTG
Source organism: Flavobacterium glaciei (assembly GCF_003350545.1). Lineage (GTDB taxonomy): Bacteria > Bacteroidota > Bacteroidia > Flavobacteriales > Flavobacteriaceae > Flavobacterium > Flavobacterium glaciei. Next base: position 15,917 of record NZ_QQBA01000005.1, on the reverse strand, counting down.
ATGTTGTAATTATCTAAACCTGTACCAACGGCAGCACTTGCAACGATATCATAGTTTCCTACGATCGCTGTTAATCCTGAACCTGTACTGGTTAAACTTACGCTGCTTACTGTATCACTGTTCAATAATCCTACTGATGTGAACGCTGTTCCTAAGAACGTTTTAAGTGTTCCGTAATCTTTAGTGTCATCATTTGCAGTAATGGTTAAAGCTACTTTGCCTACAACCAATTCGCCATCAACATAACTGATGTTGTAATTATCTAAACCTGTACCAACGGCAGCACTTGCAACGATATCATAGTTTCCTACGATCGCTGTTAATCCTGAACCTGTACTGGTTAAACCTACGCTGCTTACTGCATCACTGTTCAATAATCCTACTGATGTGAACGCTGTTCCTAAGAACGTTTTAAGTGTTCCGTAATCTTTAGTGTCATCATTTGCAGTAATGGTTAACAAAGCTCTATCTATCGTAAATAAATAAGCTTCTGAAGAACCTGAATTATAATTAGTACCTGCTGTTGCGCTGGCTACTACCTGATAACTACCTGCATTGGTAGGTGCGGTGGCTGATGAATAAGTAGCTCCGCTTGTATTAGTATATAATAAGGAAGTGGTGCCATCTCCATTGTATGAAATGGTGGAAGGACCTTGAGCGGAACCATTATAGGTAAAAGTTTGAGTTCCTGACACACTTATTGTTGGAGTTGCTTTTTCAATTACAAAATTACCTACTGATAATCCGGTTAAGGTATTATAGTTAGTATTATCTGTAGGAACAAAATTGGCTGTTACGGCATAAGTAGCTGCAGCAGTTTGATTGGCCGCTCCTCCAGTTAGGATGTTGGAAACTACTCCTAGTACTGAACTTGCAGAAATAGTAACTGTTGCTGCCTGGCCAATACCTGTATACGTTTGTGGTGTATTTGATACCGCCAAAGTAGCTGTTGGTGTTGCTTTATTGACGGCTAAATTATTTGACCCCGTGCTACCCGAATAAGCTGCATCAGCAGTAAAACTTGCACTGACACCAGTTGGGTAACTCCCAGCATTAATCCCACTTAAACTGACATTATTTAAAGTAGCTATTCCCGACGCATTTGTAACTCCTGTTCCTACAGAAGTTCCATTAAGGCTAAAAGTTATTGTTTTACTACTTACGCCTATTGCTGGACTGCCGCTAGTTAAAGTTGCAGTCAAGTTTGTTGTTCCGTTATAAGTTCCAGAGGCATTAGAAACTGTCAAAGTTGTAGTAGAGGCGCCAGTATAAGTAAAGCTAGCACCAGCTGTAACAGGATCGGTAATTTGATTACTTGGGTAAACAGTTATGCTTACGGGACCTGCTGGATGTGGTGGAGAAATTACAGTTAAGGAATTACTGCTATTCCTAACAGCTGAGACAGCAGGTAAAGAACCGAACTTTACCATCCAAGTTCCTGCTTGAGTAGCAGGTCCAAAGCCACTACCGTTAATATTAATGCTAGTGCCGCCTGAAGTTGGACCAGAAGTAGGAGTAAATGAGTCAACAATATGACTGTCAGTAAAAACATACACCGCAGTCCCTCCAGTCTGTTTTCCTTCTGCGGTCAAGGTAAACGTGACTCCTAAGTGTCTATCAAGAATAGGGAATTCCACTCTAAAAGTACCATCTGGATTAACAGGAATATCATGATATTCATGAATATGGTCGACAAATGGATCTTCCTCGAAGTGTAAATCTACCAATGTATCTCCTGTCCAACCTGAGCCGGTAACAATTGCTATCTCCCCAGGAGCGTAGTCCAGCTTATCAGTAGTTACCGTAGCCTGCCCAAAAGCCACACTAACACAAAACAAATTGGCAATTAGAAAAAAAGAAATTAAAAATCTTGATTTGAGTAGAAATGTTTTCATATTTATTGAATTTAAATAATAAAATAACGGATTCTAAATGTCTAACCATAAAAGGCTGAAAAAATAGACTGTGGTCTCTATTGGCTTAAGTTTCTCTAATAAAAAAATACTCTCAATCGCCTAATTTTCATTAACTTAAATACTAAGTTATATAATATTAGAATACTTTAATATTATTTTTAATACATTTTCGATTAAAGGAATAAAATAAACTATCAACTACATGTTTTATATTTTTTTGAAGAAATAAAAAAAATTTACACTTTAATCTCTACACATTTTTTCAATAATTATAAGTCTATGAACAAACTACAGCAAATCACTTTAGAATTATAAATAAAAAAAAGGCTGCCTTTACAGACAGCCTCAAATGAATTTTAATATTTATTTTGCTTTTAGTTTTATTTCAAAACTGTAAACTCAATTTTTGAATCATTATAAATTCTATGTGTTTGTTTTTGAAAATCTTCTGGTTTAGCATAAAAAATGTTATCAACAAACGTCTGTGGATTCAAATCAATAAAGGGAAACCACGTACTTTGAACTTGAATCTGGATTTTATGCCCTTTTTTGAAGGTATGAAAAACATCTTGTAATTTAATATTTACTGCCGTTTTCTCATTAGCAACAAAAGGTTCAGGTTTTGAAAAACTGTTTCTGAAACGCCCTCTCATAACCTCACTTCGCACCATCATGTGGTAATTACTCATCTTTAAATAAGGAGCTACATCTTTAGTTTCTGGTTCATCATTTGGAAAAACATCAATTACCTTAACTATCCAGTCCGCATCAGTACCAGTTGTAGAAACCTGCAATTGAGCCAAAATCTCTCCTGCCAATGTAGTATCATCTGTCAAAACCTCTGTTTCAAAAACAATCACATCTGGGCGTCTGGCTGCAAAACGCTGGTCATCCGTCATATATTTCCTAGGTGTAAGACCAGCTTGTTTAATATCTTCAGAATGGGGAACCGGTTTTTTAGGATCACTGATGAATTCTTCAAAAGAAATATTTCTCTTCGCAATTTTTGTCAATTGATTTCCTTGCAAAAAGAAATCTTGTTTCGTAGTATTTTGAGGAGGCCAAGTTTCATAAGTTTTCCATTCTTTTCTTCCAGTATCAAAAACATAGGCTTCCGGTAATTTATTTTCACCTTTACCATTATTTTTTAGAAAATGACGGAAGAAGTTAGCTTCGATATTTTTTTGATAATAACCCGAAATACTGTCGCCAAAATTAATATTTCCAATCACTTGCTTTGCAGAATTTCTAGCCCAATCTCCATGACTCCAAGGTCCCATAACTATTGTATTATAGTTTTTACTACTCTTTTCAATGGTAGAATAAGTGTTTAATGGACCATATAAATCTTCTGCATCAAACCAACCTCCTACTGTCATTACTGCGGGTTTAATATTGTTCAAATGTTGAAGAATACCGCGCTTTTGCCAAAAATCATCATAACTAGAATGATCTTTCAGCTGTTGCCAAAACTCATTTTCTTTACCATAATACTTGTCTAAATTAGATAAAGGACCAGCATCTAGAAAAAACTGGTAATCATCATTTGTACCTGTATTTGTGAATTTATACCAAGGTTCTGTAGTACGTTTTGTTTTTTGAGGCCCAAATAATGGTGTTACTTTCCAATAACTCAACAAATAAGCTCCATTGTGATGAAAGTCGTCAAAAAAGAAATCAGCAATACACGCCTGAGGTGAAACTGCTTTTAATGCAGGATGGTTACTCAACAAAGAATAAGTAGCATAAAAACCTGGATAAGATATACCCCAAGTTCCAACATTTCCATTATTATTAGACACATTTTTAACCAACCAATCAATCGTATCATACGTATCCGATGCTTCATCGGTATCTTTTTTTCCTTTCTTATTTGGAATAAATCCACGCATGTTATCGTATAATCCATCACTCATGAACCTGCCGCGAACATCCTGATAGACTACAATATACCCTTCTTTCATCATCGTTTCGCTGGGAGAAATACTTTTTTTAAACAGTCCTTCTCCATAAGGAGCTGAATTATAAGGTGTTCTTTGCATGATTATAGGATACTTTTTTGAAGTATCTTTAGGACTGTAGATAACTGTAAACAATTCGGACCCATCGCGCATTTTTATATGCACTTCTTTTTTGGTGTAATTTTCTGCTACATAATTTAGTCTATTATCCTGAGCCGAGGATAATAAGACTCCAAATATCAATAATACAATACTTAGTAGTTTTTTCATGTGTTTTTTAAATTTAATAGGGTTTAAAGATAAAAAATATGAGGAAATAAAAATGATTTAAACAACTAAAATACATTCATAGCAAAAAATAAGCATAAAAAAAGGCCTATTCAGCCTTTTTAAATTTATCAATTCCAGCTCTTAACCAACCTCTATAAGCATTGATATCTGAATTATAACTTTCTGGTTTTTCAGATAACATGTTCTCTTCTGTATCTAAAACAATGTAATACGGCTGCGCATTTGCTTTGTATCTCGTGATTTGGAAATCACTCCATTTATTCCCCACACTTACAATTTCCTTACCCGTTTCTTTAGAGACATATTGCTCATTTTTGGGCAACTCTCTTTTATCATCAACATACAAAGAGATTAATACCACTTCGTCTTGTAATATTTTTAAAACAGCAGGGTCTGACCATACATAATCTTCCATTTTTCTACAATTGACACAAGCATAGCCTGTAAAATCTAGTAAAATAGGTTTGTTTACTGATTTGGCATAGGCCAATCCTTTTTCATAATCTTCAAAAGCGATAAGATCATGCGGCCCTAAATGTGCACCTTCCGGCAAAATTTGAGCTGATGCGTTTGAACCCCCTTTTGAGTTTCCTACTCCGTACGGACTTTCGCTATACGTCATTGGAGGTGGGAAACCAGAAATTAATTTTAACGGTGCTCCCCAAATCCCGGGAATCAAATAGATGGTAAAAGCCAAAACTACTAATCCAAAAGACAATCTTCCTACAGATATGTGACTCATTGGGCTATCATGCGGGAGCGTAATTTTTCCAAATAAATAAAAGGCTAATGTTCCAAAAATAGCAATCCAAATCGCCAAGAAAACTTCCCTTTCCAAGAAATGCAATTGTAATACCAAATCAGCATTCGACAAAAATTTGAATGCCAAAGCCAATTCTAAAAACCCTAAAACTACTTTAACGGTATTCAACCAGCCACCGGATTTTGGTAATGAATTCAACCAACCTGGGAACATCGCAAATAACATAAATGGTAAGGCTAAAGCCAATGAGAATCCGAACATTCCAACGATTGGTGCAATTCCACCTTTAGAAGCAGCTTCGACTAAAAGTGTTCCTACAATAGGTCCCGTACATGAAAAAGATACAATCGCTAACGCCAAAGCCATAAATAAAATTCCAATTATTCCGCCTCTATCGGCTTGATTATCGACTTTATTAGCCCAGGAATTAGGTAACATGATTTCAAAAGCTCCCAAAAATGAAGCTGCAAATGTTACTAATAAAATGAAGAAAATTATATTGAACCATACATTAGTAGACAAAGCATTCAGTGCATCGGCACCAAAAATCCATGTCACTAAAAATCCTAAAACTACATAAATAAAGATGATGGCAATTCCATAAATAATGGCATTTCTAATTCCTTTTGCTTTTGTTTTGCTTTGTTTGGTAAAGAAACTTACGGTCATAGGAATCATCGGGAAGACACAAGGTGTAAGCAACGCCGCAAATCCAGATAAAAAAGCGATGAAGAAAATAGACCATAAACCTCTTTGTTTGTCTGACTTAGAATCTAATACCGGAACTTTTTCAGAAGTAACATTTTGTTCTTTATTTTCATCCAAATTTACAACTGCAGTATCAACTTTTGAAGAATCAATTGTAGTCAAATCAGTTGCTACAGTAGCTATTTCTGTTGTTTTTAAAGCCGCAGGAATCGTAAATGTAAAACTCTTCTCGATATTGATACACGCTTCTTTGCAAATCTGATAATTCAAATTGACTTCAATTTTAGTAATCTTTCGGTTTGTAATCGAAATCTCTTGCTGTATTTGAGCTTTTTTCTCAAAATAAGTTTCGTTTACTTCAAAAACATCATTAAAAGCAGTTGTGGTTTTGCTTTCTTTGGCTTTGCCAACTAAATTAAAGTTGCCTTTTTGATTTTTGAAAATAATTTCCAATGGCAAAGATCCGCCGTCAGCAGTAAATTGAGAATATAAATGCCAATCTTTTTCTATGACAGCATCAAAAATTAGGATGTAATTAGTTTCTGATTTTTTTTCTATTTTAGTAGTCCATTTTGCAGGATCCAGAATTTGTGCGTCACCATTGGCAAAAGCCAAAAAAGCAATAAGTATAAATAGTAGTTTCTTCATTATTCTAATTGTATTTTAAGTATATTATTTGTTGTGTCATTTATTCTAAAACGGTCATCCTGACGAAGACCAATAATCCAAACTATATCTTCATTCGAACATAAAAGCCAAGTGTTTTCTTTTTCTATCAAGGATAATTTTTCATCTTTAAAAAGCTTACTTACTTTCTTAGATTTGCCATTCATCCCAAAAGGTTGAAAACTATCGCCCTCATTCCAGTGGCGCAAAACTAAAGGATATTTTAATTTATCAGCGTCCACAAAGATAGCTTTATTTGAAACGTTACTAATGTCAGCTACTTTGCAAAAAGTAATATTTAAGGGAATATTAACTTCTTTTTGATTTTCATTTATAAAATATTCCTCCCTTTCATCTACGAAATTTATTGGACTTAGGATTAGTGAGTCTCTATCTTTTAGTAATCTATACTCTGCCGAATAAATGTATTTACCAGATTGGCTTTCGACCAAATCATAAATATCATCCCAAGCTGAAAACTCAAATTCATTTAGCCATTGGTACAAATACGATTTATAATTGGGTAATTTTCTTAATTGCTGTAAATCAAAATATATAATATCTTCCTCTTGGCGGGCTACTTGCTGATAAATCATAATCGAAGCATCTTCAACCATAACTTGTGCTTCCTGCAAATAGGTTTGCGTTTTATGAAACGAAGAAAGAAAATTTGGATTCAGTTCCTTTAACATCGGAACCAGATGATGGCGAATTTTATTCCGAAGGTATTTATCCGATGCATTGCTGCTATCTTCTCGCCATTGAATATTATTTAATTTAGCATATACTTCCATTTCCTCTTGGCTAAATGCCAAAAGCGGACGAACTACTTTTTCATTCTGTTCTGGAATTCCTAACAAACCTTCTAATCCTGTACCTCGACCCAAATTGATTAGGAACGTTTCCAGATTATCGTCAGCATGATGTGCTGTGAGAATATAATCGAATTTTTCAGTTTCTAATAATTCATAAAACCAATTGTAACGCAACTCACGTGCTGCAACTTGCGTAGAAACTTTATAATCTTCTGCGAAAGCTTTAGTATCAAATTGCGTTATAAATACTGGAATTCCATTTGCAGCTGCATAATCTTGAACAAAATTTTGATCTTCAAAACTTTCCATTCCGCGCAATTGGAAATTACAATGTGCAATTCCTATTTTATAATCCAATTGCTGGAATAAATGCAACATTACCATACTGTCTTTCCCGCCACTTGTAGCAAGAAGTATTTTTTTTCCGTTCAAGAAATGGAAATTATGAAGAAGATGGTTTTGGAATTTTTGTAGCATTTTGTAAGTAATTTTAAGAGAGCTAAAGTAAAAAATAAAACTGAATATGACAGTATAAGAGTTTGGTATACTTAACTAATGCTAAATATACCAAATTCATAAAGCTATTTGCTACTTCAAACTATTTGCAAATGCTTCTTTAATTTTCTCAGAGGATTCTGCTACAGAAATACTTGATAGTATCTTCTTAGACGAAGCATCTATAAAGGTAATTACTCCCGTTGACTTAAAGTTTGCTTGTTTTAAACCAAATTTTTTAAAACTTTCAGCTGATGCATTTTTTGTTTGTTTATCTGAAAGGTCATTAATAAGAAGTGTGATCTTTGTTGTGTCAACACTTGGAATTACCTCTTGCCCCACTCGATTTTCATTTTTAATACAAGTACTGCACCATTTTGCTTTTGAAACAACAGCAATTATTTTAGGACTTGCTTGAGCAAAAATCGTATTTGTAACAAGTACCAAAGTGAATGACAGTAATATTAATTTTAATTTTTTCATGATATTTTATTTTTTTATTAAATTGAGTTTGTTTTTAAAGTACAGTTGCCAAGGGAAAGTCTACCGGAAAATCAGCCAAATTATGAATATAATTACTGATGATTTTATCTCCTACTACAAAAACAACATCTATCATGTTTGCCTCCGAAAAACCCGCTTGAAAAAATAAATCTTTTGATTCCTGAGCAACTTTACCCTTATTTAGCACCACTGATTTTGTAAATTGCGCTAGAGCATCTAGCTTATTATCAAAAGTTATGTCGGCTTTACGAATCTCAATAATTTGTTCATCTGTAAAACCATTCATTTTACCTATAACTGTATGGGCTGATTGGCAATAATGACAATTATTAATTTGACTCGTCACTAAATTAATAATCTCTTTTTCTTTTGCTTTCAAGGTACTCTTTCTACCTTGAAAAGCGAGGTAATCACCTAAAGCTGTTTCATTTTTTGCAAAGTAAGCATACAAGTTAGGTACGAAACCTAGTCCTTTTTTAAGGTTTTTGAATATAACCTGATTCTCTGCTGAAACTTCATCTTTTGTTGGAACTAAAAAATTTTGCATAGCGTTTTAATTTTAAATTATTTATAACACTGCAAAGATGCTACGGAAAACATCCTAATAACTAGTCTGGATTTCCTGTTGGATTATCAATTCTTCCCAATCGATAATTTATTCGGAATTCAGTAGGGGAAATTCCTTCTTTAGTCTTAAAAAAACGACTAAACGATTGAATGTCTTCGAAACCTAACTCAAAAGATATTTCTTTAACAGGTCTTTCTGTATATGATAACAAACGTCGTGATTCTAAAATTAATCTATCTTGAATAAATTGCAATGGTGACTTTTTGTATGCTTTAGAAAATGAATTTGATAATGTTTTGGGAGACTTATTAAGCATGTCTGCGTACTGCGCAACAAAGTGTTTACTCCTGAAATGTAGCTCAACTAAATAATTAAATTCCCTAATCAAGTCTATCGAACCCTTTTCAAAATAAGAAATTTCATTTTGTTCTTTATGAATTCGAGTTGATAAAATCAAAAGACGTTTCAGCATCATTTGTAGCATCTCTATTTGCAGTTCATCATGTGAATCCATTTCCAATTCAAACATTCTCCAAAGCACCTCAAACTTTTCCAGTTCTGTATCGGGAATTGTAAAAAGAGGTATTGAAGAAGCTCCAAAAAACAATAACCCTTTACAACCTACTTCACTATCATTATGTAAAATACAATAAAAAGAACGATTAAACCTAACCACTGAGACTGTTGATATAGATTTTATAATTAAAGTATTAAAATCTGTTAGACAAACAATTTGATTTTTTAAAAAATGATAATCAATCCCGTCTATGGTAATAGTAGTACCATTAGAAGTAATCCATAATAGAGATAAGCTGCCTTCCACATCATTTTGCAGGATGCTCGTATTATCAGAGCTTATCTTTTCTAGCAATAAATATTCTTTATTTCTTCCTTGAAATATCATAATCAAATCATTTATGTGGATTCTAAAACTTCCCGCATCGCTTTTGCTTTAAGCAAACACTCCTCATATTCCTTTTCAGGAACGGATTGCGAAGTGATGGCACTTCCAACCGAGAAAGAAATATATTTCTTCTCTTGATTGTACAAAATGCTTCGGATAACCACATTGAAATCAAAATCTCCGTTTGGTGTAAAATAACCAACGGCACCGCTATACAATCCGCGTTTTGTTTCCTCCAATTGTTCAATAATTTTCATTACAGAAATCTTTGGTGCTCCAGTCATACTTCCCATTGGGAAAGTGGTTTTTAAAACATCAACAACAGAATATTGCTCATCTAATTTTGAGGTTACTGTAGAAATCATTTGATGCACTTGCATAAAAGAATAAATTTTGCATAACTCTTGTACTTCAACTGATCCTTTTTGTGCCGTTCGAGACAAATCATTCCGCACTAAATCCGTTATCATAATATTTTCGGCTCGTTCTTTTGGGTCTAAAGCCAATTGCATTTTTGATTTTTCATCTTCGATTGGGTCTGAAAATCGTTTCGCAGTTCCTTTAATGGGTTGCGAAATAATACGTTCTCCTTCTTTCCTTAAATAACGTTCCGGCGTCGCCGAAAGTAAAAAGTGTTTATTATTTTTAAAAAAAACGGCAAATGGAGGCTGAGAAATTTCGTTGAGCTTTAAAAATTTTTCTATTGGATTAATCGTTGCATTTTCAGCAAAAAATTCCATACAAAAATTAGCTTCATAAATATCGCCTTGATGAATGTGCTCCAAAACTTTAGAAACTTTTTCGAGATAACTCACTTTCGGAATCCGTTGTTGAATCGTGACTAATCCTTTTATTTCGACATTTGACTTTCGAATTTTGACAATTTCTTCAAAATCTAACTCCACTTCATCGTCACACATATTTAGATATTGAATTTCAAGCTGATTCCCTTTCAATAAAAATAACTTCTTGGGCTGAAAGAAAAATAAATCGGGAAATTCTAATCCGTCAAAATTGGCAGATTGTAACTGCTCTATATTATTTTTTAAATCATACGATAAATAGCCAAAAAGCCAGTCATTAGTAATTTGCTGGTATTGTTTTAAATCTTCAAAAGCATTGTGACAATCCGTTTTTATTGAAGTAAATGCATCTACAGCAAGGACGCAATCATAACTTGTATAATTTTGTGGGTAATCATTGCTGTCCAAATAAATGATTTCTCGAAACTGTTGAGACCAAAATAAAAGCTGTTCTTTAAACAGTTTTGGATCAGAAATAGACTTGTAAATAAAAGTTCTCAAAAAGTGTTGGTATTTAAAATTCAAAATTACAACAAAAAATAAACCTTCAATAACCGATTTTACTAAAATTAGCTTATTTTTTTGTAAATTTGATAGTGCGTGAACCGTTTTAGTTTTTTAAAATCATTAAACTACTTGCGTTATGGCTTCAAAAATTTTCTTCAATTTAGCTGTTAAAGACCTAAAAAAATCGATTGATTTTTTTACTACACTTGGTTTTTCTTTCAACACTCAATTTACTGATGCGAGTGCCACGTGCATAATTATAAGAGAAAATATTTTTGCGATGCTATTAACTAAGAACGTTTTAAAGATTTTACCAAAAAATAAATTTGTAACGCCCATAAAAATACCGAAGTATTAATTGCCATTGATGCTGAGAATAGAGAAAAAGTAGATGAAATGGTCAAAAATGCAGTTGATGACGGTGGTTCAATTTATATAAAGCCACAAGATCATGGGTGGATGTACGGACATAGTTTTGCTGATTTAAACGGGCATCAGTGAGAAATTATGTATATGGATGAAAATGCAATTCAACTATAATAATTTTCAATTATGTAACCTCTAAAAACCATATACTATGAAAATCGCAATTATTATTATCCGAACTTTAATTGGACTTATTTTACTTTATGCTTCTGTTAGCTTTTTTCTAAAACTAGCACCAGAACCTGAAGTTACAGGAAATTTCAAAGCTTTCAATATAGGTTTAGTCGCCTCTACCTACATCTTGCCACTAGCAAAATCAATAGAATTCCTTTGTGGACTATCTTTTCTTACAGGACGCTATGTTACATTAGCGAATCTGATAATCCTACCAATAACATTAAACATATTATTTATTAATTTTTTCTTGTCCCCTGAAGGAATACCAATCGCTGTGTTCTTATTTTTTGGAAATCTATTTTTGATTTACAGCCATTGGGAAAATTACAAAGGCTTATTTGTAGCAAAAGGCTAAAAAAATCTACAAATAAGGAAACCCGCTCTATTGAACGGGTTTCCTTATAGTATAGAAAAATGCAATTACCTAATTACACATGTAAAGCTCTATTGTCAGTTGCTGCTAATGCTGCTTCTTTTATTGCTTCCGCAAAAGTTGGATGCGCATGAGACATTCTTGAAATATCTTCCGCAGATGCTTTGAATTCCATTGCGGTAACCGCTTCAGCAATTAAATCAGCACAACGAGCACCTATCATGTGCACTCCAAGAACTTCATCTGTTTTTGCATCAGCAAGAATTTTTACAAATCCATCTAAATCACCACCAGCACGAGCACGACCTAAAGCTTTGAAAGGAAAACTTCCTGATTTAAAATCAACTCCGGCAGCTTTCAACTGCTCTTCAGTTTGTCCTACAGCAGCCACTTCTGGCCAAGTGTAAACAACACCTGGTATCAAATTATAATCGATATGTGGTTTTTGTCCCGCTAAAATTTCAGCAACCATAACGCCTTCTTCTTCAGCTTTGTGCGCTAACATCGCTCCACGCACTACATCTCCAATTGCATAAATATTAGGAACATTTGTTTGTAAATGATCGTTTACTTCAACCATTCCTCTTTCGGTTAGTTTAACACCAGCTTTATCAGCGTTCAAGCCATCAGTATAAGGACGACGACCTACTGAAACTAATGAATAATCTCCTTCTAATGTAATTGTTTCTCCTTTTGCATTTTCAGCTTGAATTACAACTCCTTCGCCATTTCTTTCCACTGATTTCACTTTGTGCGAAACATAGAATTTCATGCCTTGTTTTTTCAATACTTTAGTCAATTCTTTAGACAAGGATGCATCCATTCCAGGAATGATTCGGTCTAAATATTCTACTACAGAAACTTGCGCTCCTAATCGTAAATATACTTGACCTAATTCGATTCCGATAACTCCACCACCAATGATTACAAGGTGTTTTGGCACTTCTTTAAGTTTTAACGCCTCAGTAGAAGTAATAATTCTTTCTTTATCAATATTGATAAAAGGCAAAGAAGATGGTTTAGAACCCGTTGCAATAATAATATTTTTTGCTTCGATTGTTTCAGAAGTTCCATCAGCTTTTGCTACCGCAACATGTGTAGCATCTACAAAAGAACCTAAACCTTCAAAAACAGTAACTTTATTTTTATCCATTAAGAATTTAACACCTCCTGAAGTTTGATCTACAACAGCTTGCTTGCGTGCAATCATTTTTTCAAGATTTACTTTTACTTCACCAGAAAGTTCAATACCATGATCTGCAAAATGTGCAATTTCACTATAATGATGAGAAGAAGCAAGCAATGCCTTAGATGGAATACATCCTACATTTAAGCAAGTTCCTCCTAGAGTTGAATATTTTTCAATAATTGCTGTCTTAAATCCCAATTGTGCACAACGAATAGCAGATACATATCCGCCTGGGCCTGAACCTATAATGACTACGTCAAATGAACTCATAGTATGTTTTTTTTATTGTGTTTTTATAAAATGTTGCACAAAATTAAGGAATTAAGTTTTGTTTAAAGTTTAATTGCAAAGGTTTTTTGTTACGAATTATGAGCAATTAACATTTACTTACCATTGAATACCGATTTAAATCCAAGTTTGTTTTAAATATCAACAATCGTGGTGTTCTTAACTTCACTAATCATAAATGTACTGTGCGTACTACCAATATGCTGAAGTGTGGTGAGTTTTGTGACCAAAAATTCCCTGTAGGCTTCCATATCTTTGACGACTATTTTTAAAATATAGTCATAATCCCCACTCACATGATGGCATTCAATGACTTCTTTAAGTTGTATTACTTCACTTTCGAATTTAGCAATAAACTCTTTAGTGTGCTGAATTAATTTAAGATGACAGAAAACCACAAAACCTTTTTCGACTTTCGAACGATTTATTAAGACTACATACTTATCGATGATACCTTCTCTTTCCAGTTTTTTGATTCGTTCGTAAACGGCAGTAACTGAAAGATTCAGTTTTAAAGAAAGTTCTTTAGTTGTTTTCTTGCTATCGGATTGTAATATAAAAAGTAGTTTCTTGTCTGTGGCGTCTAAAGTCATATATGATAAAAATTTGAATTGAAATAAAATCTAAATAAATCCTGTATTTGATGCTAATTTAGAAAAATTAATTCTAATTTATATAATTCATAGTTTAAAAATCTAAAATCAATCTATAACATTGATTATTAATCTAAAACTCTGTTATTTTGGAATTGATTAATCTTAAAACCGAAATCCACTAGCCCTGATAGAAGCGACATCCTTTTATGCGCCGCAGCGAATAAAAGATATAGCGAATAGCAGGAATAGCTTCAAAAAAAAACTCATAATTATGAAAAATTTCAATCCCGCAGATAACATTCAAGATTTGCAGTACTTTGGTGAATTTGGTGGTGTAAACCCCTCTATTTCTGACTCTTCCACCTATACTTTTCTTTCAGCAAAAACCATGTTTGATACCTTTGAAGGCAATATGGAAGGTTGCTACTTGTATTCACGCCATTCATCACCAAGTAATTTATACTTAGACAAAGCCTTAGCCGCTATGGAGGGAACAGAATCAGCAAATGTTTCCGCTTCTGGAATGGGTGCCATTACGCCTACTTTGTTACAACTTTGCGGAACAGGTGATCACATCGTTTCGAGCAGAACTATATATGGTGGAACGTATGCTTTCTTGAAGAATTTTACTCCAAGACTAGGCATTAAAACAACATTTGTCGATATCACAAAACTCGATGTGGTAGAAGCAGCCATAACGCCAGATACTAAAGTTTTATATTGTGAAACAGTAAGTAACCCGCTACTAGAAGTGGCAGATATTAATGGACTTTCTTTGATTGCAAAAAAACACAATTTGACACTAGTAGTTGATAATACTTTTTCGCCATTATCTGTTTCTCCTGCAAAATTAGGAGCTGATATTGTGATTCACAGTTTAACAAAATATATAAACGGAAGCAGTGATACTGTGGGTGGTGTAACATGTGCATCACAGGATTTTATCAATAGTTTAAAAAATGTAAATAGTGGAGCCAGTATGTTATTAGGACCAACAATGGATAGTTTGCGTTCGGCTAGTGTGATGAAAAACTTACGTACATTACATATTAGAATGAAACAACACAGTCATAATGCGATGTACCTTGCGGAACGTTTTGAAAAAGAAGGTTTAAAAACGGTTTATCCAGGACTAAAAAGTCATCCTAGTCATGAGATATATTCAGCGATGATTAATCCTGAATATGGTTTTGGAGGGATGATGACACTAGATGTTGGTTCATTAGAAAAGGCAAATGAACTAATGGAATTAATGCAAGCAAAAAACTTGGGTTACCTTGCTGTTAGTTTAGGATTTTATAAAACTTTATTTAGCGCACCTGGAACATCTACATCTAGTGAAATTCCAATGGATGAACAAATAGAAATGGGATTGACAGATGGTTTAATTCGTTTTTCCATTGGTTTAGATAATGATATTGAAAGAACATTTCAAATGATGAAAGAATGTATGATGGAGTTAAATATACTATCTTCAGAAGCAGTTTTAGCATAATAGTGTACTTATTACACAATTTGAAAAAGGCAACAAATAACATTGTTGCCTTTTTTGTGTTTTAGAAAATAAATCATTGATAAACAATATTAAACTATAGTGATAACAGAAGTACTAAAGTTCAAGTTAAAATGATATTCAAGTAATTTTTAAAAAAAAATAAATGATAGTAATCTTTAAATGCTAAAAAAAGGTATTTATAACACAATAGGAGGTGTGAGAAACGTTGATTTTCCCATTACAGGCTAACTAATATTTATGCCTAATTTTTACTAGTCCACAGGTTTTAGGATTGATCGGGATTGATCCTTTATAATGGCAACAAGTCAGATATTGTAAAAACAAAAAAATCCTCATCAAATGAATGATGAGGATTCTTCAAAGAAAGGCGACGACATACTCTCCCACATAACTGCAGTACCATCTGCGCAGGCGGGCTTAACTACTCTGTTCGGGATGGGAAGAGGTGAGC
>NZ_QQBA01000004.1:226515-240350 GCF_003350545.1 Flavobacterium glaciei | reverse complement strand
CGCTTATAACGGATGTTTAAAATCCTGTTATAAGCGTTTCTTTATTGTCTAAAAAACGACTCTAATCAAAATAAGCGAAGTTTTTCAGTGCCCTCTTAATTTTGGAAGCTTTTTTTATGGCATTAAGTAATTGACAACTGCTGATATTAGATTGAGTTAAATAACTTTCTTCTTTGCGAGCTCAGCATAATAGAATTTATATTTATTTATTTTGAGAGTGTTCTAAAACTGGAAACTATTAGGAATCTTGGAGAAACCGTGAACGAAGTTATCAAAAAAATACTTAAACAGTATTCCTATAATACCGACAATGGCAAATAGCGACCAGACTATTTATTCAATGCAACAGTATTTATTACAATTGCACCATAAATCTCTTTCTTTCCATAAATGATTGCACTAACTTTTGGACCAAGATATGTTACGCTTGTTATATCACTTTGCTTAAGTGGAAGAATTAAGGTGTCTTTAGTCTTATCATACTTTAATACTACTCCATCAATCGCAACTATAGGAGATTTTGTGAATATTTTTTTTTGATAAACTTTATTAATTGAATCAACTAAATATTTTGGATTACTTGTGTCATCTAACAAAAATACATGAGTTCGAAAGTGATTGGTATACGCTAGCTTAGCACAACTTAATATTAATAATATAAGTGCTAAACAAACTATTTTCCTCATAATTAAGTACTCTACTTATACTTACAAGAATACAAAAATAAATTTGCATAAATAACGATAACGGTACAATTTTCAAACTCTATTTAGAATATCACAAAAAAACGTTTTGGGCATATAACTGCTAAAATTTAACTGACAATTAAGTTTTTAACGTTTTCTAAATGAGTATTTACAGAGAAGAAAAACCACCATAAACCAAAAAAACCGCTTCTTTCGAAGCGGTTTTTGTACCCGGAGCCGGAGTCGAACCGGCACGGTTTCCCACAGGTGTTTGAGACCAGCGCGTCTACCAATTCCGCCATCCGGGCTTAGCAGACATGAAATAACGACAGTTATTTCAACGCAATAAAAGATGTGATTGTGTTTAAATCAACCATTAATTCCTTTAACACGGTGCAAATGTAAAAAATAATATTAAATGTTCTACTAAAAATACTTAATTTTTTCCTTTCAGAGTTGAATAAATTTTATAAATTTGCACCTCGGTAAAACGAAACACACTAACTAACTACACCCGAGGTAAATACATATATAAGGCTTTACACAAATCACAAAGCCTAACTGTATGGAGCGCAGCGGAATAAAAACAACAAATTAATGTCACACCTAGAACCAGAAGCTAAAATTTTTGCTTGTTCACAAAGTGTCTATCTTGCAGAAAAAATAGCAAAGCAATATGGAATTCCGTTAGGAAAAGTTACCATGTCTAAATATAGTGATGGTGAATTTCAACCTTCTTATGAAGAGTCTATCAGAGGGTTACGCGTTTTTATTGTTTGCTCCACTTTTCCAAATGCAGATAATTTGATGGAATTGTTATTAATGATTGACGCCGCAAAACGTGCTTCGGCAAGACATATAACAGCAGTAATTCCTTATTTTGGTTGGGCGAGACAAGACAGAAAAGACAAGCCAAGAGTTCCGATAGGAGCAAAATTGACAGCTAAATTATTAGAAAGCGCTGGAGCAACTCGCGTAATGACAATGGATTTACACGCTGATCAAATTCAAGGATTCTTTGAAAAACCGGTGGATCATCTTTTTGCTTCAACTATCTTTTTACCGTATGTAGAAAGTTTAGGTTTAGACAATTTGACTATTGCATCACCAGATATGGGAGGTTCTAAAAGAGCTTACGCCTATTCTAAATTTTTAAATTCAGATGTGGTTATCTGCTACAAACAGAGAAAAGCTGCTAATGTGATTGACACTATGGAGTTAATTGGTGAGGTAAAAGGTAGAAATGTAATCTTAGTAGACGACATGATTGATACCGGAGGCACTTTGGCGAAAGCCGCAGATTTAATGATAGAAAAAGGAGCTTTGAGTGTAAGAGCCATTTGTACCCACGCTATTTTATCTGGTGAGGCTTACGAAAAAATTGAAAAATCGCAATTGAGCGAATTAATAGTTACCGATTCTATTCCGTTGAAGAAAGAATCAAACAAAATAAGAGTGTTGAGTTGTGCACCTCTTTTTGCTGAAGTTATGCACATGGTGCACCACAACAATTCCATTAGTGGAAAATTTATAATGTAATACATTAGGCGTAAAGTCAAATGTCCTAAAGTTATAAAGTCATGCCAATAGCCAAAAGCTAGAAGCCAAACAAGTAATATTATTTAATAACTATATTTTTTTTACAATGAAATCGATTACAATTAAAGGATCAGAAAGAGAAAGCGTGGGTAAAGTAGCAACTAAAGCCCTACGTAATGCTGGATTGGTTCCTTGCGTATTATACGGAGGAAATCAGGCAGTTCATTTCTCAGCAGAAGTTATGGCTTTCAAAAACTTGGTTTACACTCCAAACGCTCACACAGTTGAGATCGATCTTGGAAAAGGAAAACCATACACAGCTATCTTACAAGACATTCAGGTTCACCCTGTGTCTGACAAAATTTTACATATTGACTTCTTTCAAATTTTTGATGATAAAGAAATCACTATGGAAGTTCCAGTAAAAATTGTTGGTAACTCTAAAGGAGTTATGGCAGGTGGAGATTTACGTTTGAACAACCGTAAATTAAGAGTAAAAGCATTACCTAAAAATCTTCCAGATTTTGTTGAAGCTGACATTACTCCACTTGACATGGGTAACAAATTATACGTTACTAAAGTGCCTACACCAAACTTTAAAATCATGCACCCAGACAATACAGTTATTTGTCAAGTGAAGATTTCTCGTGCGGCTATGAAAGCAGCTCAAGAAGCAGCAAAAGCAGCAAAAGCTCCTGCAAAAGGAAAGAAAAAATAATATTTTTTCAATCATTCAAGAAAGCATCAGTTGTAAAACTGGTGCTTTTTTTTTGCTTTTTAGTATGACTTTTCGGAAAAGTTGAAATCTCATTATCCTGTTTAAAATTATTAGGAGCACAACTACTCATTTTCAGAACAACTCTGCTCCTGCTGTACGTTGTATCCACGCCAAAAAGCGTGGGATGTCACTTCCATCAGGGCTATTGAGAACTATTTGGGTCTCAATAACGATTTTCAAAAAATCTAGTAGTCCAATATTCTAATTAAGTCTATTTTTGCAGCATGATAAAATGGATTTCAAATTTATTCTCGTCAACAAAAACAGAGAACAATACGAATTATACGAAACTAGAGGTTCAAGAACCCCAAAAAAATAATATAGAAAGCGTGAGTAATAAATTTTTAATAGTAGGACTGGGCAATATTGGTGCCGAATACGTAAACACAAGACATAACATTGGTTTTAAAATCGTTGATTTTCTGGCACGCAAAGAAGGAATTTCTTTTGAAACCGTAAAACTAGGAGCCCTTGCTCAATACAAATTCAAAGGAAGAACTTTTCTACTTTTGAAACCAAACACTTATATGAATTTGAGCGGTAAAGCCGTTCAATATTGGATGGATAAAGAAAATATCCCCTTAGAAAATATTTTCGTAATCACGGATGATTTGAATATTTCCTTTGGCACCATCCGCATTAAACCGAAAGGAAGTGATGGCGGACACAACGGTCTAAAAAATATCAATCTTGTCTTGAATACTCAAAACTACACTAGATTCCGATTTGGCATCAGTGACGAATTCAAAAAAGGAAAGCAAGTTGACTACGTTCTTGGCGAATGGGATGACGCAGAGAAATTAGCACTTCCTGAACGGTTAGAAATGGCATCAGAGATAATAAAATCATTTGGAACTGCCGGATTAGAAAATACCATGACTACATTTAACGGAAAATAAATTATTATTTCCTGATAGATAACTAAATGAACCTTAAAATTAATTTGTATTTAATTATAATAATAATTAATTTTAATGCATGTTTTTTCATTTTTACAAAAAAATGACTACTCACATCAATATTTTAACATAAAAATTCACAAACTTATAACATGAAAAAAATCACTTTTATACTCCTACTCTCTCTTTTTTTTTCAGTCAATTATTCGTTTGCTCAAGTAAACAATTTAACTGAGGTAGTCCTTTTTGGCAATAAGAAAATCATCAAAGAAGGCTCATTAATTCGCTGTGCTACTACAGAATACGAAGAATATTTAAAGTCTAAAAACCCAAATAGGCTTTCAACTTCCGAATTTGAACAATGGATTGCCCCAAAAATTAAAATTGAAAAAGAAAAAAGGAAAAACACATCTAAAGTCTTACAACAAAATGCAGTCATCACAATTCCCGTTGTAGTTCACGTCATTCATAATGGAAATATAATAGGAACGGATGAAAATATTTTTGATGAGCAAGTAATTTCGCAAATACAGGTACTTAACGAAGATTTCAGAAAAAAATCAGGCACTCCTGGATTTAATACTAATCCCGTAGGAGCCGATGTTGAAATTGAATTCGCGTTAGCCAGACGTGACCCAGCCGGAATTTTAACTAATGGAATAAACAGAGTAGACTTAGGACAAGAAAGCTGGTCAACTGATGAAGTTGATTCCTTTGTAAAACCGCAAACACAATGGAATCCAGAGAAATATCTTAACATTTGGGTCGTTAAATTTTCTGGGAACAATCTTTTAGGATATGCACAATTTCCAGACGCATCAGGCTTAGCGGGAATAAACAACAATGGAGGTCCAGCTAATACTGATGGTGTCGTAATAGGTTATGCTTTTTTTGGTTCATCAAGCTATTTCCCTGCAGGAACATACGTGAACAATTATGACAAAGGCAGGACAGCTTCTCACGAAGTAGGTCACTGGCTTGGACTACGTCACATTTGGGGAGATGGAGGTTGTGACGTAGATGATTTTTGCGCGGACACTCCAAATGCAGGTCAAGAAAATCAGGGTTGTACAGTAGGAGTTGACTCCTGCCCAGCATCACCAGGGGTTGACATGATTGAAAATTATATGGACTATTCTAATGATGCGTGCATGAACATATTTACATCAGATCAAAAAAATCGTATGATAACCGTTATGAACAATTCCACAAGAAGAGCATCGTTAAAAACTTCTGACGCACTTGTTCCAGGAACTACGTTTGCCAATGACGCCTCGACTATGATTGTAAATCTAAACATTAACTGCAGTACCAATTTCTCGCCAGTTATAAAAATCACAAATAAAGGAACTTCCCCATTAACACGAGCATCTATACAATATGGTATTGATAATCAAAATTTACAAACGTACAATTGGACTGGAAACCTGTTAAATAATCAATCACAGAACATTACTTTAAACAGTTTAACAACAACAATTGGCAACCATAATTTTAACTGTAATATAACCAGTGTAAATGGTACAACAGACCAAAATGCCTCTAATAACGGCAGTACAATTAATTTTAATATTGAAAGGAGCTTAAACTATTCATCTAATACCGTTAACTTCTCACTGCAACTTGACCACTATGGAGAAGAAACAACCTGGAAACTAACAAATAAAGCTGGAGTCATATTGTACGAAGGAGGTCCCTACACTGATACAGATGATGAAACAGGACCGCTTCCAGCTTTAATAAACACCACCTTTAGCCTTCCTAGTAATGACTGTTACACCTTTTCAATATTTGATAGTCAAGGTGATGGTATTTGTTGTGAATACGGAGCAGGATATTATGATTTAAAAACTCCTTCGGGTGAAGTTATTGCCTCAGGTGATGAGTTTGGAACAGGGGAAACAACTAAGTTCAGCATCAATTCACTATCAACAAATGAGTCTGAAAAATTAAATTCAGTTTATCTCTATCCAAATCCTACGTCTAATCTATTGAACATAGTTGTTGAAAACAAATTGGATTCTCCAGAGGCCTATACTATTATAAATACCCTAGGACAAACAATAAAATCGAAAAAAATCGAATCAGAACAAGACCTAAGTATCAATGTTTCACATTTAGCACGAGGTATTTATTTTTTAAAATTATCGAAAAATCAATCCGAAACAAATACAATTCGGTTTATTAAAAAATAAAAAACATAAAATGAACTAAAAAAGGATTGAAGTTTTCAATCCTTTTTTAGTTATATCAATTGGATACCTTAAATTTGCACCATTATAAAACACTTGCTTTGAAGATTTTCCATTCTATAAACGATTTCAGCTCCACAAAAAAAACAATTCTAACCTTAGGCACTTTTGACGGAGTACATATTGGGCATAAAAAAATCCTAAAAAAATTAACAGAAAACACGGATAATCAGAAATACGGAAGCTTAGTCCTTACTTTTTTTCCACATCCCAGAATGGTTTTACAAGAACATTCTGATATAAAACTTCTCAATACTATAACCGAAAAAATAGAACTTTTAGAAAAAATTGGTATTGAAAACCTTGTTATTCATCCTTTTGACGAAGAATTTTCAAGATTAACAGCAGAAGAATTTGTGAGTAACATTCTTGTTGATCGATTTCATATCAAAAAAATAATTATTGGTCACGACCATCGTTTTGGAAGAAATAGAACAGCAAATATAGATGATCTCATTGCGTATGGAAAAGAATATGGTTTTGAAGTAGAACAAATATCAGTTCAGGAAATTAATGATATTTCTGTAAGTTCTACAAAAATTAGACATGCACTTTTAGAAGGAGATATGGCTTTGGCCAACGAATATTTAGGGTACAATTATTTTCTAACAGGAAGCATTGTCAAAGGAAAACAATTAGGAAGGACAATAGGTTTTCCTACTGCCAACTTAAAAATTGACGAAAACTACAAACTGATTCCACAAAACGGTGTTTATATTGTAAAAAGTATAATTGATGAACAAATCGTTTTTGGTATGATGAACATTGGATTCAATCCTACTGTTGATGGGCAAAAACAATCTATCGAAATTTATTATTTTGATTTTAGCGCTGACCTATACAATCAAAAAATTAGTGTTTCTGTTTTGCATCGATTGCGTTCAGAACAAAAATTTGACTCTCTAGAGTTTCTAAAAGCACAACTCCAAAAAGACAAAAAAGAGGCTTTAGGCTACTTAAATAAATTATAATTAAGTATAAAATCTTTCTTAATTTTTATAAAACTTTACTTTTTTTCTTTAAATTTGAGAATAATACATTATTTATCCTAAAAGTATTCTTTTTTAACTTTTAAAAATGGTAGTTATGAAATTTCCCAAAGAACTAATAAACGGAATCATTATAATACTAGGAATTGGAATCTATTTCTTAATCATGGAGCTTTTGGGCCTAGCTGATATTTATATCCTTCGCGTTTTTAACGTGCTTTTTATTTTTTATGGCACGAATAGAACCCTTAAGTCTAATTTTGCAGAAGGAAAAACTGAAATAGCAAGTAACTCTGTATCCGCATTAGCAACATCTTTGATTGGTGTTATCTTGAGCATAGCCGCCTTAATTGCGTATAGTTTTGCAAAAGGTGGAGAAAAATATATTGGATCATTATCTAAAACGTTTTTGTTTGGTGGTGAACCCTCTGTAATGACGTATTCAATCTCATTGTTATTTGAAGGAATTAGCTCAGCAATAATTGTAACTTTCATGCTACTTTTATATTGGGAAACCCGGTATTCCTCTGACAAGCATGGAAACAAATCTTAAAAAAACTAATGTTAGTAAATAACCTTTATAACGTTTAGGCCACAATTCATGAATTCTCCTAGGTTGTCAAGATGATAAATACTTAATTGTGAATAACCGAAATGGGACATTACACATCAAAAACTACTTACCAACTAATCCTGTGACACCTCAACTAAAATAGTACTTAAATTCCTTTTCAATCGTATTGCGTTGCTTCTTTAGAACTATTTAACTACTTTTGGTGTATCAAAAAATTGCATCGATGAGTATTACAAAACACAATTGGACGAAAGAAGAAATTATCGCAATATATAACAAACCTATGATGGATTTGCTTTTTGAAGCTGCTTCTATACATAGAGAACATCACGATCCTAACGTGGTTCAGGTTTCAACATTATTATCTATAAAAACGGGTGGATGTCCTGAAGATTGTGGCTATTGCCCACAAGCAGCAAGATACCATACTGAAATTGAAGGGAATGATTTAATGTCAGTTAGCCAAGTAAAAGCACAGGCATTACGTGCAAAATCAAGTGGGTCCTCCCGTGTATGTATGGGAGCAGCTTGGAGAAACGTAAAAGATGGGCCCGAATTTGACCAAGTACTTGAAATGGTTCGTACCATAAACAAACTGGACATGGAAGTGTGTTGTACCCTTGGAATGATTACTGAAAATCAAGCACACCGATTAGCAGAAGCTGGTTTATATGCTTACAACCACAATTTAGATACTTCAGAAGAATATTATAAAGAAGTGATTTCTACACGTGGATTTGAAGACCGAATTCAAACTATAGAGAATGTTCGTAAAACAAATGTTACTGTTTGTAGCGGAGGAATTATAGGAATGGGAGAAAGCATCGAAGACAGGGCAGGAATGCTAGTAGCGCTTTCTACATTAAACCCACAACCAGAATCGGTACCAATTAATGCATTAGTAGCTGTAGAAGGAACTCCTATGGAAGAGGAAAAACCGGTAGAAATCTGGGAAATGATTCGAATGGTTGCCACTACGAGAATCATCATGCCGGAAACTCAAGTGCGTTTATCTGCAGGAAGAATGAACATGAGCCGTGAAGGCCAAGCTATGTGTTTCTTTGCAGGTGCCAATTCTATTTTTGCAGGAGATAAATTACTTACCACACCAAATCCTGATGTAAATGAAGACATGAAAATGTTTGAATTGCTTGGGTTAAATCCACAGAAACCATTTACAAAAGTTTCTCAACCACAGACTGTTGAAGCCGAAGATTCTCAATTTGCACCATTGGGCGAAAAACCAAAATGGTCAAGACCTGGACATAGTATTGAAAGAAATCTTGAAGCATCTGGCAAAGAAAAATAATTATCTATTCAAATTACACAAAGCCCTCTGAATACAAAAAGAGGGCTTTTTTTATGCAAATTCTTTAATAAACCACCTTTCTCACAACCGAATGACCATTTTGCAAAACTATATTAATCAATAATACTTGATGATTCGAACTTAAATTAAGCACCGAAAAATCAATATCATTGATATTATTTTTTTCATATATTTTTCTTCCAGCCATATCAAATATTGAAATTTCATCAATGAATTCTTTAGCAGAATTAACTTGTAATTGTTTGCTTTTATTATACACTAAAACTGATTCATTATCTTTTTCAAGTTCATTTAAAGCTAAAATTTTATCGGCAAAACGCAACACAAAGCGATCATTAAAAGAACCAGACACTGTATTGAAAGTATAATTTTCATTCTTTAGATTAACAATATTATTGCTAAACTTATCCTCAATAAAAACATTTTGACGAGCTAATAATTCATCGGCTTGATCAATTTTTATTGTAAAAGCCCCCGCTATTGTAGTAGCAAACCCTAATTTAATCTCATCAGTTTCTTCAAATGGTAAAGCCCTGCCTTGAATTGTCAAGTTCTTATCTTGAATAATACTGTAAAAATCTAAATATTCATTACCATTAAAACTTTCACCATCAAAAGAATTATCAATACCATTAGTCGCTCCTGTTGCATAACCTAATAAAATTTGCTTAAAAGCACCTTCATTATTATATAAATTCAACCAAATACGATGCTTTTCAATCTCTTTTGTTTTTATTTTATTTGTTGTGCTTAATTTAAAAAAACTTGAATTCTGCCCTATCAATCGCATACTATTATCAAATTTAGCAATTCCACCACCATTGATAGCAGTGACAAAAAAAGCTTGAGCAGACGCAATTTTACCGTCAGGCTTAGTATTATTTACTCCAGAACTCAAGGATGCACTTGTACCCACACCTCCCAATGCATTATAAACCGCATAATCATCCGAAGTGTACAAATTATTATTAATTGCAGTATTATGTGTCCAAAAGTAAATTGTCCCGTCTAAAATCCCATTATTTTCATTTAAAAATAAATCGGCATCAATCGCTGAAGGATATGGATTACCTATAAGATTCGATGTATCTGTACTGCCAATTGGAATTGAAACTAAACCATTGTTTGGTATACCATTAAAAACTGCTTCATAATATGCTGTAGATGTACTTGAAAAAGATTCCGGACCACGAATAATATACCCTTTACCAACTGTCATTGTATTTATTGAATTCTCGTTGAACCATGAATCTGATGAAGCATCAAAGGAATAAAACTTATTAGAAAGTGTACCAGGAGAAACATCAATCAATTTTTGATTTAAAACAGGGGATGACCAGTAGGTATAGTCTGTTCTCAGGATTGGTGTTGTTTTTCTTTTTAACTGAATAATGCCCGTATTAGTAACCTGATCTTCGGACTGATAAAGTGCTGCGTTATTCTCTAAAACTAATGTCCCTAATCCTGAATAGTCAAAAACTAATCCTAAAGTATTTCCATCTGGAACTGTTACAGTACTTCCAGCGCTGATTGAGCAAGAACAGGAATTTACAGTAGTAAGTGACGCATAATTACCATTAAAAATCAATGTTTTTTCAACAGAAGGCAATCCGTTACTCCATGCAATCCCGTTCCAAACAGAACTATTGGTACACAATTTAAGTCTAGCGACACGATGTTTAGTTATTCCAGAAACAGAGTTAAAACTCCCTCCTATGATTATATTGCTATTTGGCGTAAAACATGCGCTAAATAATGTACCATTTAGATTAACTGAAAAAGTAGTGTCGTAAATTCCCGAAGAAAGTAATCTTAGCATTCGTTTTACTGCAATTCCATTATATGTTCCTGAGAAAGTTCCGCCAAGCAAAACTCTATCATCCGGTTGTACCAAAATAGTTCTAATCTCTCCATTACTGAAACCCGTTCCCGAAGTAAAAGTAGTATCGAGACCTCCATTACTGTTGAGTCTGAGAATTCTTTTTGCGGAAACACCTCCGTAGTTTAGAAATGTCCCTCCAACAATCAATTTATTATCCGACTGTAATGCTATCGCATAAACATTTTTATCAAAACCAATACCAACAGAAAAACCGGTATCTATACTTCCATCTGTATTCAAACGAATCATACGATTATAAGACACTCCATTGAAAGTAATAAAACGCCCACCTAAAACTATTTTTCCATCCGATTGCAACAAAACCGCCTCAACTATCGCATCTGAACCTAAACCAGTGATGAAAGTGACATCAAGAATTCCATTAGGCAATAACCGGGCAATTCTATTCACCAAAATCCCATTATAACTTGTAAAATTTCCAGCAATAATTATTTTTCCATCTGGCTGTAATGCGAGTGCATAAATTTGATTATTTGTACCTAATCCAGTGATAAATGTTGGATCTAAAAGCCCATCAGGAAGAATTCTAGCTATTCTATTAGCAATCATACCATTGTAAGTCGTAAAAGCTCCTGCTATAACCATTTTATTATCACTTTGTATAATTGCACTTCTAATCGTATTATTTGCGCCAGCACCAGAAATATTAAAGGAAGAATCAAATGCACCATCTTCCAGCAAACGTGAAATTCTATTAGAAATAATTCCGTTGAATTTAGTAAAACTACCAAATGCCATCGTTTTATTGTCTGATAAGGAAAGGACCTTCAAAACGGCATTGTCAAAACCTACTCCAGCAGTTAGAAAACCAATATCTAAAGTTCCAATTGGGTCAATTTTAGCCAATCGTCCTTGATTTTGTGAATCAAATATGGAGAAAGAACCTCCAACATACCATGATCCGTCAGCTGCATTAGCTAAATCGAGTACAGACGCAGAAAATGGACCTGCACCTAAATCAAATATTGGATCAATATCCCCATTAGAGTTCAAACATATCAATCGATTTATATCTATACCATTATATGTTCCCGAAAAAGAGCCTCCAAGCAATATATTCCCAGCAGAATTCAGTTTAATAACCTCAACAACACCTGTATTAAATCCCGAACCAGAGACAAAACTGGCATCAATAGAACCATCTATATTAAGTCGAATTATTTTATTTGCTGTGATTCCGTTATAGGTTATAAAATCCCCACCCGCTATAATTTTCCCATCTGATTGTATTGCTAGAGCAGATACGCTTGCATTAAAACCCGTACCAATTACAAAAGAATTATCAGGGCTTCCATCCGCATTTAATCTTATTATCTTACTGCTATTAATTGCATTGAAAGAATCAAATGAGCCAGCGAGAATAACCTTATCATCAGACTGAATTTGAACCTCTTCCACTACTCCATTTGCCCCTGAACCAGTTATAAAACCAGTATCTAAATTCCCGTTTGGTAAAATCCGAGCTACTCGATTAGCTGTAATTCCATTGTATTTCGTAAAACTCCCTACGATAATCACATTCCCATTGGGCTGCAAAGCAAGTCCATATACTATCCCGCTACTTGCAGCTATTGTTGTATTAAATGTTCCATCTATAGAGCCATCACTATTCAATCGGATTAATCGATTTGCACTTACACTGTTAAAAGTTGTAAAAGAGCCTCCTAAAATTATCTTACCGTCAGGCTGTATAAGAGAACAATACACTTTACCATTAAAACCGGCACCCAAATTAAATGAAGTATCTTTAGACCCGTCTTGAAATAACCTACATAAATACAGTGTTACTGAGCCATTAAAATTTAAAAAGTCACCTCCTACAATCAATTTACCATCTGTTTGTAAAGAGACCGTTCTGACTGTATTATCAAAACCATCGCCTTGCAAACCATCATCATAAACATTAAATGTTGCATCAGATTTCCCTTGTTGAGAATATGCCTTATTTACAAGTATAGGGCCAAATAAAATAGCTAAATAAACGAATATTGTTTTCAAATTTAGATGGATTTATGCCTCTATTATGAATCGTGATGCCACTCATAATTTCAACTTTGATTAATAACATCCATAAATTTAAAGACAATAACTAATTTACACAATACCCACATTTAGTGATATTTAACCTAAATTAAATAATATTTTTACTTTTATTCCAAAAAAAAATCCCAACCTGAACTAACAGAGTGGAATTTTTAATTAGGGTAAGGAAAATATTCTATTGTTCTTTCAAAAAACTTTTTTAGAAATCACTTTTCCATTTATTAACATCACTTTGACTATTACTATTTGTTTATTCAAAGTACTATTTGAAATACTAAATTCATTACTGTTTATCACTTCTTTATCAAAGACTTTTCTTCCAAGCAAATCAAAAACTGTGATTCGTTTTAAACTTTCAAGCTCCGATTTTATTTTTAATTCATTCTTATCTTTTGAAATTAAAACTTGATTTTCTGTTTTATCAAAGTCATCGATTCCTAAAGTTTTGTCTTTGTAACGCAGTACAAAACGATCGTTGAAAGACCCTGCTTTCGTAGAAAAATTATATGCACCTTCTTTAAGGTTTTTAATGGTATTGGTCGTTTTATCTTCAATAAAAACATCTTCAGAAGCTAATATTCCATCCGTCTGATCTATACTTATTGAAAAAGCACCTTCAATTGTAGAACTATAGCCCAATGCTACCTCATCATTTTTATCAAATGGCAATGATCTTCCTTGTATTGTCAAATTTTTATCATCATTAATGCTATAAAAATCTATAAACTCATTTCCATCAAAACTTTGCCCATCATAAGCCTTATCGAATCCATTAGTAGCATTTGTAACATAGCCAACTAGCATTTGCTTAAAAGCTCCTTGCGTGTTGGTCAAATTAAGCC
>NZ_QQBA01000004.1:0-226420 GCF_003350545.1 Flavobacterium glaciei | reverse complement strand
CTTTGCCCATCATAAGCCTTATCGAATCCATTAGTAGCATTTGTAACATAGCCAACTAGCATTTGCTTAAAAGCTCCTTGCGTGTTGGTCAAATTAAGCCAAATACGGTGTTTCTCGACTGAGTTAGTTCCTTTTGATTTTGTATTATTTGTCTTAAAAAACTGAGAATTATTCTCTCCCGAAGCGCCACCAGAAACGCGCATACCATTGTTAAATACCGCTGTACCAGCAGCTATACCTGTTGCAAAAAAAGCTTGTCCTGCTGCAATTTTCCCCGATGGAGTTACCCCTCCCAAGAAAGCAGGTAGTGTTGCCACACCCCCTACACCGTTATAAGAAGCATAGTCATCAGAAGTATAGTTATAAGTCGCATCACCAGGGATAGCATTACTTGGCGGTGAGTTATGTGTCCAAAAATAAAGTGTCCCATCTAAAATTAAATTATTAGCCGCTAAGAACAAGTCAGCATCTATAGCCGAAGGATATGGATTCCCAATAAGATTTGATGTATCAGAACTTATAAACGGAATTGAAATTCCAATAATACCGTTATTTGGACGCCCCACAAAAATAGCTTCGTGTATCCCTGATGGCGGATTAGGTGCAGGAAAAAACTGAGGGCCTCGGATAATATATCCTTTTCCCACTAACATTGAATTAGACGTACTCTCTGGTTGCCACGTATCTGTACTTGCATTAAAGGAAAAAAACTTATCAAACAATGTATTAGGAGATACGTCTAATAGTCTCTGATTAAAAACAGGAGAGGACCAATAAGTATAGTCAAATTTGTTGATAATATTCGTTCTACGCTTATAAGTTATATTCCCTGAATTTGCCGCAGCAGCATCGTTTGTCTGGACCAAACTGGCGTTATTTTCAAATATTAATGACGCACCAACTGGAATTGAAATTTCGTTAGTAACAAGAAAAGTTCTGTTGCTACTAATTGTAACGGATGAAGTTCCAGTTATTATACAAGAACAACATTCTAAATCAACATTCTGATTAAAATTACCTTCAAAAATAATTTGTTCTGATATATCTGGCGGTGAACCAGTTGACCACGCTGTCCCATTCCATCTGTTTACCTTAGAAATGATTGTTACTGCATTTGATATAATTGGCAAAGTTGATCCACAAGTTGAACTAGGAATCATTCTTACTGTAATCACATTGTTATTTAAAAGTGTTGACGAAGTATATGTAGGATTGGTAGCTCCCACAATATCAACTCCATTATTTTGCCATTGATAGGTTGGCGTTCCTCCGTTTAGTGTCGTTGCGGTAAATGTCACACTCGTGCCTGGACAAATAATACCCGATAGAGATGCAGTGATACTTACACTAGGAGAAAGGTTTAAATTAACTGTTATTGTTCCTGTAGCATTCACTATACCGCAACCTCCTAGTAAAGGGATACTATAATTAAACACCCCTGACTCAGTGGGAGTTCCACTAATTGTAATTACATTACCTAACCAAATTGCGTTTACTCCTACAGGAAGACCATTAGCTCCTGATAGACCATTACCAGCAATTCCTGTAGCGCCTACTGTTGTATGATTAATACTTGACATTAACAACCCAATGCAAACTATAGGATTCGAAGATGCCACACTAACGGTTTTGTTTGAAGTTACAACAATAGTACCTGTAGCATTTAAAGCTGTTCCACATCCACCGGTTAATGGAATACTATAATTGAAAGTTCCTGATGCAGTAGGAGTTCCGCTAATTGTAATCGAATTTGCTGCCCAAACTGCATTTACTCCTGCTGGAAGACCATTAGCCCCCGAAATGCCATTATTAGCAATCCCTGTAGCTCCAGTAGTTGCATGAGTAATATTAGGTAAAAGTGTACCAACGCATACTGTAGGCAAAACCGAAGGAGCTCCAACAGAATTAGAACCCACAATAGCTCTCGCAACCGTAGAATAAGAAATGCAAGAACCAGAAATTGTATTCAATATAACAACTCTATAAAAAGTAGTACTTGTTATTGCTGGTGGGTCATAAGTAGCACTGACACTATTTATTCCAGTCCAAGTTGTACCGTTATTACTACTCTCCCAGCGAAGTATTCTTCCTGAAAAACCGCTTGCGGTTATAGGAGCGGGATTAAAACCTATACATGAGGTTTGATCACTACTAACTACTCCTCCGTAATTAGTGGTGCATATTTGCGTATTATTATTCACAGTACAAACTGTACCTGACTCTGTGCACGTACTCGTGTTTATAACGGGACATCCACCAGCAGCACAATTGAAATCCCCTTGGAAGTCTAAGTTACCAGCGGATAACGTTCCACCTGTACCCCCAACAGTGTTACCATTTTTTCCAAAAATGGTTCCGGTAACTATTAAAACTGCACCGGGTTGTAAAAAATATTGAATATTATTATTAGTTGCATCCCCTAAATTTCCTATTATGGTAAGCGTGGTATTAGCTTCGATAGTAAAAACATTTCCATTTGCTGTACTTGTAATTACTAAATTTCCGTTGATAGTAAGGTTATTAACATTGAAATTCAAATTGTTATTCGATCCAGAGTAATTAATAGAAACATTACCATTAAAGGTACTATTAGGCGTTACTAATAAAGGGCTACATATTCCCATCGCTGTTATATCATTCCAATTTTGGCTTGAATTTACATTGTAAGATCCGGTTGCAGGACATTGTGCATAAAGAGAGGAAAAACAAAAGAAAGTTATCGTTACGAAAACTAAATAAAGGTATTTATGTAAAAGTATTTTCATAATAATTCATTTGTTTGGGGTCCAAAATCAATTAATATTGTAGGTTATTCAAAATAAAGTTCACATGGTCAGAACAAGATAATAGAATAAACTGAAAAAATACAATAAAGTCGTCAACCTGCAATTATATTCGTCAAATAACTACTTATCAACACCTTAAATTACCATCACTTCTAACAAACAATCAAAATTATTCTGTTTAAGCTTATTTAGAATATAATTTTCTTAGAAACTGTTTGACCATTTTGCAATACAACTTTTACAATTAAAACTTGCTCACTTGAGGGTAAATTAGATATTATGTGTTCATTATTTTCAACACTTAACTTTCTGAATATTTGTTTTCCAAGAAGGTCAAAAATTAAAACTTTATCAATTGTTTCCTTTTGAGAATCAATTTTTATCTGCTTATTTTTGACAGAAATGATAATATTATTATCTGCTGTTTCAAATTCCCCTGTACCCAAAGTTTTGTCTTTATAACGCAATACAAAACGATCGTTGAAAGACCCTGCTTTCGTAGAAAAATTATATGCCCCTTCTTTAAGGTTTTTAATTGCATTAGTCATTTTATCTTCAATAAAAACATCCTCAGAGATTAGTATTCCATCCACTTGATCAATACTTATTGAAAAAGCACCTTCAATTGTAGAACTATAGCCCAATGCTACCTCATCGTTTTTATCAAATGGCAATGCTCTTCCTTGTATTGTCAAATTTTTATCATCATTGATGCTATAAAAATCTATAAACTCATTTCCATCAAAACTCTGCCCATCATAAGCCTTATCGAATCCATTAGTAGCATTTGTAACATAGCCAACTAGCATTTGCTTAAAAGCTCCTTGCGTGTTGGTCAAATTAAGCCAAATACGGTGTTTCTCGACTGAGTTAGTTCCTTTTGATTTTGTATTATTTGTCTTAAAAAACTGAGAATTATTCTGTCCTAAAGGGCCACCAGACACGCGCATACCATTGTTGAACACCGCTGTACCAGCAGCTATACCTGTTGCGAAAAAAGCTTGTCCTGTTGCAATTTTCCCCGATGGAGTTACCCCTCCCAAGAAAGCAGGTAGTGTTGCCACACCCCCTACACCGTTATAAGAAGCATAGTCATCAGAAGTATAGTTATAAGTTGCATCACCAGGAATAGCATTACTTGGCGGTGAGTTATGTGTCCAAAAATAAAGCGTCCCATCTAAAATTAAATTATTAGCCGCTAAGAACAAGTCAGCATCTATAGCCGAAGGATAGGGATTCCCAATAAGATTTGATGTATCAGAACTTATAAACGGAATTGCAATTCCAATAATACCGTTATTTGGACGCCCCACAAAAATAGCTTCGTGTATCCCTGATGGCGGATTAGGTGCAGGAAAAAACTGAGGACCTCGAATAATGTAACCTTTTCCAACATCCATTGAATTAGACGTACTCTCTTGTTGCCAAGTATCTGTACTTGCATTAAAGGAAAAAAACTTATCAAACAATGTTTCAGGAGATACGTCTAATAGTCGCTGATTAAAAACAGGAGAAGACCAGTAGGTATAGTCAAATTTATCAATCAAATTAGTCCTGCGTTTGTATACTATATTCCCAAGGTTAGATGCATTATTATTTTCCTGAACCAAACTTGCATTGTTTTCAAAAGTCAAAACTGCTCCTCCTACTACTTCAACCTCATTAGTAACTAACAATGTCCTATTCTCATTAATTGTGACAGCTGCAGACCCTGTTACTAAACAAGAACAAGCTACTAAATCTACATTTTGATTAAAATTACCCGCAAAAACAATTCTTTGTTTTGGTGTACTTGTTGGTGTCAATCCCGTCGACCACACACTACCATTCCATGTATTAACTACAGTACTTATTGTCACAGTAGCTACTCGTGGAGCAGATGTATTGCAACCATTTGTAGCCGTAACTTGAAGGTTTCCAGAAGTAGCTCCAGCAATAAAAGCCACCGTAACTGACAATCCATTAGCATCAGGCGTAATCGTCCATCCTAAACCAGTAGTAGTCCAATTGTAACTTACAGCATTAGGAACCGGAGCAATACTATACCTTGCTGTAGAAGAAATACATTGACTTAGATCTCCTGTAATTGTTCCCGGCAAAGCAGGAGGTGCTCCACTTGTAGTTACAGTTACCACATTAGAGAAAAACTCACATGCTACAGCGGTTAAGGCATTTGGTTTAAAAACCCTCCTAAAATAGCGAACATTATTTGCATCAGTTGTTGTAACTACTACAGCAGGAGCTGTATAATCCCTATTTGTAGCACCTGAAATGTTTGTAAAAGTAATGTTATCTAATGACGATTGCCACTGATACACCGTATTCGTGTTTACGTTACAACTGATAAGATTTGTTGCTGTTATAGTTGATGGCGTGTTAGAACAAACTCCAACATCAGCTGAACTTGTTATGGCATTACCTGACCCATCAAAAGGAGCTAAACTAAAACCTACTCGATTCCCACCAGCATTTTCATAATAATCTAATACAATAACACTATTTCCTGTTAGATTTATTAAATTATTACAATACGTAGTATTCCCTTGATCTACCCAACGGTTAAATACTAGCACACCATCTACATAAACTCGTACACCATCATCACCATTAACGTTTAAAATATAACAGCCAGCGGGCCTAGTAGATCTCATTCTATATCTAACAGCAAATGTGTCTGTGTAAACGGTTGTACCAGCAGCACCGTTTCTAGTTATGGGCAAACAAACTGCACCGCCACCAAAGGTTGTATTTATTGTTTCTGATGGCACTGTGATAAACCCTTCATAATTTGCTGTGATAAAAGGAACCGTACTTGTAGACAAATGATTTGGGGACGTGCCTCCAGGACTTACACCTCCACTGTAACCATAAACATGTCCTACCCACTGATTTACACCCATAGCTGTTTGATCATCAGTAGCATTACCTCTTGCAACTTCAAACATTATTATTGGTCCTGCTGTATTAACAGTATTATTGTTAACGCAAGCACCTCTTGATACAAGTACTTTTATTTGCCCCGTAATTGGCGAAACCCAGTCCATTATCGATGCGCCATTGGTCCCTGATGCAAAACCAGCAACACCAAAATTAGAATCATCAATGGCATTTAGAATGGTTAAATTCTCATTATCCGAAAAGAGATTTCCGACAGAAAAACGATACCTAAAACCCTGCAATACATTTACTAAAGCATATTGCCCTGCTCTTACATTTCCACTATTTATTGGCGTTCCAATACATAATGAAGAAAAAGTATATGGTGTAGTGTTTACAGATGTAAGCGGTGTTCCTGTGTATGCGCATTGAGAATAAGTTGATAAAGCACACAATAAACATGTTATTGATAAAAGTATTTTTTTATTCATAAGGCATTGTTATGGTAGGTAAATAAAATTTGATATTTGGGTTTGATATTTCAGAGTATATAAATCTTAACAATATAACCTAACGTTTTAAAATAAAAACAAATTAATCGGCGTAATGCAAATTTTAACGATTAAATACATAGCAAATCAGCTTTTGTAATACCTAATCAAAAGGAATTACGAAATTAGCCTTGTAAAAAAATAAATATTAAATTTTGATAAAAAAACGCTGTTGAATAAGACTAAAATGATTTTAAAATTGTTTTTAACTTAATATCATTTAAAAAATTTAAGGTTTAGATTTTAGATCTAATTTTTAAATTATGTTTTTCAACAATTTATACTCTAATCGCTTCATTAAGTATTGTTTCATAGATAAAATCACTTTTTACAAAAACTGTTGCATTAGGTTATTAGTTGCTATTGTTGCAAATTTGCACGTACATTAAAAATTTTTATCATGAAAGATGTTTTTTCTGTAAAAGAAGCCATCATTAAAATTGAGCATTATTGTGCTTATCAGGAACGTTGTCACGAAGAAGTCATACAAAAACTGAGAAGTATGAAAATGGACGCTGATGAAATAGATACAATTATAGTGCATCTCATTAGTGATAATTTTCTAAATGAAGAACGTTTTGCCTGTAGTTTTGCACGTGGAAAACACCGCATCAAACATTGGGGGAAAATCAGGATTACCAATGAATTAAACGCAAAAAAAATATCAAAAACTCTGATTAATATTGCGTTAAAAGAAATCTCAACTGAAGAATACTTATCCACTTTCCATACGTTGGCAGAAAGAAACTGGGAATCCATTTTAGAAACCAACAATCTAAAAAAACGAAAAAAATGCTGTGATTATTTGCTACGCAAAGGATTCGAGAGCAATTTGGTATATGAAAAAGTAAAAGAGCTGGAAAATTTACAAGAGGAATAATAAAATTACAAACTCAACAATAAACTCACCGCGTTTCCGCCAAAACCTACGGCATTAATCAATACTTTTCTTATTGGTTTTGTTTGTTTTTGTGCTTCTGCAAAAGGAACTCCGATAAATTTATTGTGTTGCATCATCAAAATAGCGAGTTCCATACTTAATATTCCCGATGCGCCAAAAGTGTGCCCAATCTTCCATTTATTGGTAGTCAATAAAGGTAGGCTTTCGCCAAAAACCTTCTGAATAGCTGTATACTCCGTTAAATCTCCTTTTATGGTTCCTGGTGCATGCATAACAATAGCATCAACTTCGGACAAATCAGTATTTTGCAACGCCATTTTCATAGATTTTTGAAAACAAGTCGCTTCCGCCGAAATAGAAATGTTATGTTCCAAAATTTCCGTAGCATAACCAATTCCTTCAATGTAAGCTAAGGCATTTTCTTTTTTCCCATTTTCGAGACAACATACGCCGGCACCTTCACCAAGAATCATGGTATTTTGTTTCTTTTCTAAATCAAGTGCACGATTCGGCCATTCGGCAAGCTCAGGCTGAAAGTTCTTATTATTCGAATAAATTTTTAAAGCACGCATTTGGGCGATCGTAAAATCAGTCAACGGCGCTTCACTGCCTCCAACCAAAAATTTATCTGCCATTCCTGCTCTGAGCCACGCCACGCCATTCAATACCGCATGCAAAGCAGTAGAACAAGTTATAGAATGCGAAATTTCAGGGCCGGAACTTTGTAAATCATGAGCCACCCAAGAAGAAATATTTCCCAAAGTAGTCGTTGGCGAAGCTAAAGTTTGTGCTTTCCCTGTTTGCAGGTACTCCTGATAATGTTTTTCGAATAAATCAGTTGCACCTCGAGAGGAACCAATGTTAATTCCAAAAATATCGTTATGCGTCCAACCCGCATTTTGCATTGCTTTTTGCGAAGCTGCCATCGCATACAAAACTGATTTATCTAAGGATTTATATTTACTATCTGATATTCGTATGTCAGCAACAACTGCCTCAGAATATTTATCCAACTTAGCAACGAAAGTTTTCTTATCGTCTAAAACATGTTCTGTAAAACAATGATTTTCATCGAGATAATTTTCCCAAACAATTTTTGAGTCGGCACCCAAAGGTGAAATGGAAGCTATGGCTGTTATGGAGATTGTTGTTGACAAGATAGTATTATTATTTAGCGACAAAGGTCGCAAAGTTTTTCGTGAAATTAGCACACGGATGACACGGATTTTAGCGGCCAAAAACGGATTTTTTTAATCTGTGGAAACCCGTTAAAATCCGTAAAACCTGTGGCCAAAAAATGCCACGCGGATGATACTAATCTAAACCGATAGAAATGGATTTTTTAATCTGTGGCTAAAAATCACACTATTTCTAAAACATTTTCGACGACTTGATATACTTTTTGTAATTGTTCATCCGTAATAATATATGGTGGCAGAATGTAAACTATATTACCAACAGGTCGCAGAACCACTCCATTTTCGATAAAAAAATCATAGAGTTTATTGCGCAAGGTTCCATAATAACTGGCAGAGCTTTCGGTTTTTATTTCTAAAGCAAAAATGACACCTAACACACGTGTTGCTGTTACTTTTGGATGATTTTTAATTCGTTCCTGAAAATCCAAATGATTTTGATTTACACGAATTATATTTGTTTGCATTTCATCGGTTTGCAACAATTCGATACTAGCTAAAGCCGCCGCACAACCTGTAGGATTTGCAGTAAAAGTATGGCCATGAAACAAAGCTTTATTGATATCGTCATCATAAAAAGCATCAAATAAATCCTGGGTAAAAGTCGTAATCGCCATAGGAATTGTACCTCCGGTCAGCGCTTTAGAAAGACACATCATATCTGGTTTTTCCACCAAATAATCAGTCGCAAAAGTTTTACCGGTTTTCCCAAAGCCTGTCATCACCTCATCGGCAATGGTTAATACATTATTCTCCTGACAAATTCGCATCAGTTTATCTAAAGCTTCCGCCTCATACATCACCATTCCCGCGGCTCCTTGTACCAATGGCTCAAAAATAAAACCCGCACAATTGTGGTTTTTTATAACCATTTGTAAAGCATCATAACTTTCCTGCTCCACACCTTTAACCGGAACCGGAATACGAACCACATCAATAAACATTCCCTGAAAAGCTTCTATAAAAAACGAGATTCCACTTGCTGCCATAGCGCCAAAAGTGTCCCCGTGAAAAGCATTTTCGAATGCTATTATCGTAGTTCTCTTTTCTCCTTTATTGAAAAAATACTGCAACGCAACTTTAATCGCCACTTCAACGGCTGTAGATCCGTTATCAGAAAAGAATATTTTTTGTTGGTTTTTTGGTAAAATCTCCATCAACTTCTCCCCTACTAAAATAGCGGGTTCATGTGTAAATCCACCAAAAAGAACGTGTTCTAAAGTCGTGAGTTGTTTGTAAATCGCATCCGCAATAAATGTATTGGAATGCCCATAAGGATTCACCCACCATGAGGCAATCGCATCAATAAACTCTTTATTGTTTTCGTCCCAAAGCAAAGCGCCTTTGCCTTTTTTTATAGCAATTGGTAACGCTGCGGTTTTGTGTTGGGTATACGGATGCCAAAGATATTGGCGGTCTCTTTCAGTTAAAGTCATTAGATTTTTGATTTTGTAATTGCCATTGAAATTGCTATTGAAGTTTCAGCAAATTTTCTCTAAACAAATCAGCATATTCTTTGACTACATTTTGGTCAAAATAAGGTTCTTGTTCTATTCGTCCAATGCAGTTTATACCAGTTTTACTTAAAATTATTTCCTCTGTCGCTTTATTTTCATCACCAGAGAAAACAATTCCCGCAACTGTGATTTTTCTGTTTTGCAAGGCTTCGATAGTAAGTAGAGTATGATTGATGCTTCCTAAATAATGTCTGGAAACCACAATTACTTTATAATCGAATTGAATCAAATCAATTACACAATCAATTGAATTTAATGGTACGAAAACACCACCCGCTCCTTCTACAACCAGATGATTTTCTGTTTTGGGTTCTGTAATTTTATTTAAATCAATTATAACTTGATCCAATTCAGCAGCAAAATGCGGACTAGCTGGTGTGTTCAAAGCATAGCTATTAGGATGAATCACTGTCTTTTTATTAGATAAAAATGATTTAACTTTTTGACTGTCAGAGTTGTGTAAATCACCCGCTTGAATGGGTTTCCAATAATCAGCTTCTAGAGCTTCTGTAATAATCGCCGATGCAATAGTTTTACCTACATCGGTTCCAATTCCTGTTATAAATAGTTTCATAAGTTTGGCACACGGATAACACAGATTGAACTGATTATCACGGATTTTTTAAAATTTATTTAATTTTTTTCTGTCATTGGTATAAATAGACCTTTTAAATTCTGGAGTTGTTCCAAAGTTTAATAACAATCCAATTTCTACATCAGTTGCCTTTAGATAATTTAAAAGTTGGGCTTTATGCTCGTCTAACAAACATCCACAGGCTTTAAGTTCAAGAATAATAGAGTCTTCAATCAATAAGTCCGCAAAATAATCACCTACCAATTGACTTTTGTAATATACCTTAATTTGTTTTTGAGCTTCTACTTTATACCCTTGGGATTTTAACTCTAAATACATGGCATTTTGATACACCTTTTCAAGAAACCCATATCCAAGTTCGTTGTATACTTCAAAATAGATTTTCAAAATAGTATCGCTCAAATTCTTGTGCAATAAATCACCCATTGTATGTGTTTTAAATATAAAATCCGTGTTAATCGGTTAAATCCGTATTATCCGTGTCCCATAAAAACAAAAGTACTCAACAATCGTAACACTTCCGAGATTTCTTCTTGTGAATTATAACTGTGCAAACAAAAACGCAGTCTTTCCTGTCCTTCGGGAACGGTTGGCGAAAGTATCGCTTTCACATCAAAACCCTTTTCTTGTAGTTGACCAGCTATTGCTTTTACTTTTTCATTTCCCGGAATAATAGCAGATTGTATCGCCGATTTACTTCGAACAAAAAGGGGCTTCAAACCCGAAATGTTTTTTTCCTGATTAAAATGAACGATTCTTTCGCGAAGTCTTAAAATTGCTTCCGAATCCTTTTTTAAATGCTGATAAGCAATCAAAATCGTAGCAACAGAATGAGGCGAAAGCCCTGTGGTATAAATAAAACTTCGGGCAAAATTTACTAAATAATCCCTCAATGCTACCGAACCCAAAATCGCGGCTCCATGACATCCTAGACCTTTCCCGAAAGTCATAATTCTGGCAAAAACGTGATCTTGCAAGTCCAACATTTGAACGAATCCTTCTCCTGATGAACCAAAAACTCCTAAAGCATGCGCTTCATCAATAACCAGATAACAATTGTGTTTATTTGAAACCAAAATTAATTCTTCCAGATTTGGGCAATCTCCATCCATAGAAAAAACAGATTCCGTTACAATATAAATAATGGTGTTTTGATTTCGTAAAATCAACTTTTCTAAATCTTCAAAATCATTATGATTGAATTTATAGGCTTTGGCATTCGACAGTTGAATTCCGTCGCGAATGGAAGCATGAGACAATTCATCGTATAAAATTACATCTCCTCTTTGTGGAACAGAGCCAAAGAATCCAACATTAGCATCATAACCCGAATTGAAAATTAAAGCTGATTCAGATTTGTGAAACTTTGCAATAAAATCTTCAGTTTCTTGATATAGTTTATGGTTTCCAGATAATAATCTGGAACCCGTTGCTCCGTTTTGAATGATTCCATTAGTAATTAAATACTCGTGCGTCTCCCTAAAAATAATTTCTGATTGTGAGAAACCCAAGTAATCATTAGAAGAAAAATCAACGGTATTACTTGACAAAGATAATTTTCGCAATGCATTATGCTGCTTTCGAATTTCAAGTTTAGTGGATAGATTTTCTGGAAAATGTTTCATAGTGCGCAAAAATAAGCATCTTTTTTGGTTTATGGATTTTGCGAACTATTTGTTTATATTTTAATCAAAATCCATAAAAATTTTGCTTCTGTAACACACGGTTTTTTATTATCAAAATCAGTTCAATTAAAAATTAACAATAACACTACACAAATAAAAAATAAATATATAATTTTTTACGAAAACGGTTTCGTTTTGTGTCCTTCTTAAAATTATGTTAAAAAAAACTTAAAAATAATATTGAAAATATCAACCAATGAAATAGTTTTCTACTTTCGGCAGATATGAAACGAATTGCATCACTTTTTTTAATAGTTACGTTGTTCTACAACGCACTAGGATACTATCTGATGTTTGCTTATCAAGAAGAGCAAGCTTGGGTGGCTTCTATTGAAAAAAAGCAGGATTCCGAGTTTCAAGTAATCCAATTAAATGCCACTTTATACTCCTTTATTGAAGACACAGATTTTGAATATGTAAATGAAGATGTGGTTATCAACAATAAAAGTTATCATATTTTTAAGAAAAGAATTCAAAATAACATCTTAAGCCTATACTACCTGCGCAATTCACATCAAGATGCAATAAGCCAGGATTTAAAAGACATTGTGGACAATCAATTATTCAACGGATCTTCATCTAAAGAATCACCAGTAAAAAAACTGATGAAGTCTTTTCTTCATGATTATATTCCTAGCAATACTTACTGCTTGGATTTTTCTACAAAAAAAGTCTTACATCCAACAGAATCTATCATTACTCCAAACCAGTCCATAGATTCCGGTTACATTTCTTTATCGTATTCACCTCCCGATTTCGTTTAAATCTTCTTTCATTTTAGTTGAATCATTCGCTTTTATCTGGCATTTGTAAAGCCAAGATAATTCGTGAATAATTTTTTAGCTAAATCTGTACATTTCTTAAAACTTTCTTAAAAAGCATGCCGTTTATGAATACAAAATAGTCTTTTGTGTTTTCTGAATTCACTTTTTTGTGTGAAATCAAAGGCCTATTTTTTTCTGTTCTGTTTTTAAGTACAATTCCCTTTCAATATCGTGACATAAATTGATTAGAAAATTCAAAAATGGATTTTCAAAAGGATTCTTTATTTCAAAGGAGTCCATAATCTATCCATTTTACCTTGTAAAGTTATACGCAAAGTATGACCGATACGAGGAATTCGATAATAACAGGCACTCCCGTTCAGGGAGATGCAGCATTTGCTGATTATACCATTAACATTGGTATCTCAACCAAATTTTAAATTATTTGCAGCACTAACAATAAAAGCAATAACTTTTTTAAATTGTAAAACACCAAACCACTAACTAAAAACCAGTTATTAATGAAAAAATTTTATCTAAGTTGTCTGCTATTGACATCTTTATTTATGAATGCTCAAACAGAAATTGATGGAATTATGATGAGCAAGAATAATTTTTGTTTTGGAGCTGTTTACCAACATAGCAGCTGGGACGAATATTGGGAAGGCACCTTTAAAAGAGAAAATCTTAATCTGGGAACGGTTTATACAGAATCAGTAACCTTAAATGGAAACTACGGTGTTTCTGATAAATTGAATATCATTTTCAGTCTTCCGTATGTAGAAACAAAAGCTTCTGCAGGAACAATGGGTGGTCAAAAAGGATTGCAAGATTTATCGTTAACTATAAAATACATGCCTTTTGAAAAAACAATTGGAAAAGCCACCTACTCTTTATATGCTTTAGGAGGTCTTTCGGCTCCGATTTCTGATTATTCAGCTGATTATTTGCCTTTAAGTCTTGGACTAAAAAGCAAGACTGCATCTTTACGATTGATGGGTGATTATCAAAATGGTCACTTTTTCACCACGCTATCTGGAGCGTATATAAAAAGAGCTAATATAATTATTGAAAGAAATTCCTATTACACAAACCAAATGTATTACACCAATGAAGTTGATATGCCAGACGCTATTTCAGTAAACTACAGAATAGGATATCGTACCAATAGATTAATAGCCGAAGCGGTTCTTGATAATTGGGTTACGCAATCTGGAGGATTTGACATTACAACTAATAATATGCCATTTCCCAGCAATACCATGAATGCATTAAAAATTGGAGTGAATACTAAATATACACTCAAAAAAATACCGGCATTATCTATTATTGGAGGTTACAATTTTGTTTTACAAGGCAGAAATATTGGACAATCAAACACTTTTTATGGTGGTATATTTTATATCCTTAATTTGAAAAAAGCAACACAAGAAAATGAAAAATAAAATACAAAAAATAGCCTATAATAGTCTTGTAGTTTTGTTTCTTACGGTGAACTATTCTTGTAGTGACGAGTTAAATGAACGCAACGAGCTATTTCCTCAATTGAATCCAACTAACACAGACGAATTAGCTGGAACCTGGAAAACATTTCTATTGACTACACCTGATGAGTTTTCTTTGGATGCGCCAATACCAACTAACGCAGCGGCATTTACAAGAGAAATTAACGAAATAAAAAGTTATCAAGCGAGCATAACGCCCGAACAGAAAAAAATAATAAAATACTGGAGTGCCGGAGGTGTTTTACGTTGGAATGAAATCATGAGAACATTAGTGGCAAGACACAATCGTCCGCCGTATCAAAATGAAGACGGAACATATCCAACACCATCTCCAGCAAATCCATTTGCGAATCCCGAATTTCCTTTCTCAAATCCTCCTTATGCAGCAAGAGCTTATGCATATGTAAGTGCAGCACAATACGATGCGATGATAGCAACTTGGCATTATAAAAAACTGTACAATAGAGCTGCACCTTTTACGGTTGATGCTACATTACCGGTTTTAATCCCAAAAAGCGGCTTACCATCATATCCATCTGAAGACGCAGTTCTAGCAGGAGTTACTGTTGAATTATTAAAATTATTATTCCCAACAGAAATTGCATACATACAAGAAAAAGCAGAGGAACAAAAATTATATCGCATTATTAGTGGTGCCAATGTTCGAAGTGATGTTGATGCGGGAATTATTTTAGGCAGAAAAATTGCAGGCAAATTTATCGCCAGAGCAGCTTCTGATGGAACTGGAGCAGCTATAGGTAATCAAGCACTTTGGACTCAACTTGAAACCCAAACTGCAGCTACAGGAGAAACGCCATGGATATCACTAGATGTTCCTGCA
This sequence comes from Flavobacterium glaciei, assembly GCF_003350545.1. Lineage (GTDB taxonomy): Bacteria > Bacteroidota > Bacteroidia > Flavobacteriales > Flavobacteriaceae > Flavobacterium > Flavobacterium glaciei. The sequence continues at coordinate 211,202 of NZ_QQBA01000004.1, read as the reverse complement.
AGACCTCCAATGCTACCATTATTTGGAAAAGTAAAATCATTCTTAATGACTCCAGAAATGGTTGTTGCCAGCCGTCCAGTTCCTCCGCCTTCTACTAAATCACAACAATTTGCTAAGGAATTAGCCGAAGTAAAAAGCTATGGAAAAAATGCCACAAAAAAGAATATGCAAATAGTTACTTTTTGGGCTGATGGCGTTGGGACTTACACGCCTCCGGGCCACTGGAATGCAATTGCATCAGAGTCATTTGTAGCACTAAATTATAGTGAAGTACGATGGGCAAGAAATATGGCATTGTTAAATATAGCTTTGATGGATGCGGCTATTAGTTGTTGGGATGCAAAATACACGTACTTTAACCCTAGACCGTCACAAGTAGATCCGTCCATAAAAACATTGACAGGAACTCCAAATTTTCCTTCCTATGTATCAGGTCACTCCACCTTCAGCGGTGCGGCAAGTGTCGTTTTATCTCATCTAGTCCCTGAAAAAGCAAAAAGTTTTATAGCTATGGCAAAAGAAGCTTCGGATTCTAGAATGTTTGGATGCATTCACTATAGAAGCGATTGTGAAAAAGGGCTTGAATTAGGCGAAAAAGTAGGAGGTTTTGCCGTAGCAAGAGCTCTTATTGATGGAGCAGAATAACTTTAAATAATAAAGTTGATAATTTGTTTGATGGTTTGTTTTAAAAATTATTTATCAGCTCAAGCCTAACAGATTTCAAACATCCGTTAGGCTTTTTTATAAAAACTACTGTACGATGAAAATACAATTTGAAGATATCTATTTTAGATTTAGTCACAAGATGGAGAAACACAGTATAAATATCCTGCGATTTTCATTGGCAATAATATATGTTTGGTTTGGGGTGTTGAAAATTATAGGTATGAGTCCAGCCGGCGAATTAGTAGAACAAACAGTTTATTGGTTTAAACCTGAAATATTCATTCCAATCCTTGGTTTTTGCGAAGTACTTATAGGCGTTGGTTTACTAATAAAACAGCTCATTCCTTATACCATTGTATTGCTATTAATGCATATGGCTGCTACATTTTTTCCTATTTTTATTCTAAAAAACATCTGTTTTGATGCTTTTCCTTACTGTCCTACTTTAGCTGGACAATATATAATCAAAAATCTTATTCTAATTTCAGGAACCCTTGTGGTTGCAGGGAAATACAATCAAAAGTATTATGCCGAAATGAATTAAAATGAAGCAAGAAATAAAATCTAAATCCATTTCTTATAAATAAAGATTTCATAATTTTATAATTACTGATAGTAAGATACCATTCATTAATCTGTGATAAATAAAATCAAATGAACCCTATAATTTACAAAAGAGCTTCAGCTCTAGATGAACTAGAACAAATCAGAACACTACAATTACAGAATAGCTCTCAAAATATAAGTTCTGAAGAAAAACTTCAACAAGGATTCGTTACGGTGCAACATACCGTTGCCATGCTAGACCAAATGAATTCTTCTTGCGCACACATAATTGCTAAAGACAATGATGCCGTAGTAGGTTTTGCACTAGTGATGCTTTCTAGCTTTAGGAACGAAATAAAGGTTCTTGTTCCAATGTTTGAAAGAATTGACACACTAGTACCCAATGATAAAAACTACGTTGTAATGGGTCAAATTTGCGTAGCTAAAAATTATAGAAAACAAGGAATATTCAGAGGACTTTATCATTTTTACAGAAAAGAACTGCAACATCAATTTGATTATTTAATTACTGAAGTTGCCACTATAAACGTTCGCTCCATGCAAGCACACAAAGCTATTGGGTTTAAAATAATTGATTCATATTATGAAAATGAAATCGAGTGGAATATCATCCTTTGGGATTGGACATAAAAAAAGCCTCACAAAATGTGAGGCTTTCATTTATATAATCAAAATTACTTTAGTCAACTAAAACAATAACTTTGTTGTCTTTCATTTCAATTGTTCCAGAATTGATTGCAATTGTATAATTTTGAGCATTGAGCTTTGTGAATTTATCTGCTACTTCTTTTGCAAATACAAAGTTTGAAGCGGTAATTTTCACAATACCTTTTTCTAAAATAGAAACAACTGGAGCGTGATTATTCAAAATTTGAAAGCTCCCATCAACTCCTGGCAGTGTTACTGAAGTTACTTCTGCTGAGAACAATTTTGCTTCTGGTGAAACTATTTCTAATAACATATTTTTTAGTTTACAGTCTCAGTTTACAATCTCAGTACTGAATACTGAGACTGTAACTGAATACTAATTTATGCTTCCGCTAACATTTTTTCTCCAGCTTCGATAGCCTCTTCAATTGTACCTTTAAGGTTAAAAGCTGATTCTGGCAAGTGATCTAATTCACCGTCAATAATCATATTAAATCCTTTGATAGTATCTTTGATATCAACTAAAACTCCTTTTAATCCTGTAAATTGCTCAGCAACGTGGAAAGGTTGAGATAAGAAACGTTGTACTCGACGTGCTCTTGAAACGGCTAATTTATCATCTTCTGATAATTCTTCCATACCAAGAATCGCAATGATATCTTGTAATTGTTTGTATTTTTGTAAAATTTCTTTTACTCTCTGTGCACAGTCATAATGCTCATCCCCTAAGATTTGAGGAGTAAGAATTCTTGAAGTAGAATCTAATGGATCCACTGCAGGATAAATACCTAACTCAGCAATTTTACGAGATAATACTGTTGTTGCATCTAAGTGAGCAAAAGTTGTAGCCGGAGCCGGGTCCGTTAAATCATCCGCAGGAACGTAAACCGCTTGTACAGATGTAATAGAACCTTTATTTGTTGATGTAATACGCTCTTGCATCGCTCCCATTTCAGTAGCTAATGTTGGTTGGTATCCTACCGCAGATGGCATACGACCTAAAAGTGCCGATACCTCAGAACCTGCTTGTGTAAAACGGAAGATATTATCCACGAAGAACAATACATCTTTCCCTTGATCAGTTCCTGCTCCATCACGGAAATATTCAGCAATAGATAATCCTGAAAGTGCCACACGTGCACGAGCTCCAGGTGGCTCATTCATTTGTCCGAAAACGAAAGTAGCTTTAGACTCTCTCATTCCTGGCATATCCACTTTAGACAAATCCCATCCTCCATTTTCCATAGAGTGCATGAATTCATCACCGTATTTTATAATTCCAGACTCTAACATCTCACGAAGTAAGTCATTTCCTTCACGTGTTCTTTCTCCTACTCCTGCGAATACTGAAAGTCCACCGTGACCTTTTGCGATATTGTTAATCAACTCCTGTATCAATACTGTTTTACCAACACCAGCACCACCAAACAATCCAATTTTACCCCCTTTTGAGTAAGGCTCAATTAAATCGATAACTTTGATACCTGTGAATAAAACTTCAGAAGAAGTAGATAAATCTTCAAATTTTGGCGCTTGTCTGTGTATAGACATACCGTTTTCACCTGTTTTTGGTAAATTACCTAAACCGTCAATTGCATCTCCAATTACGTTGAATAGACGACCGTAAACATCGGCACCGATAGGCATTTGAATAGGATTTCCTGTTCCAACTACTTCATAACCTCTACTCAAACCATCGGTTGAGTCCATCGAAATGGTACGAACTGTATTTTCACCAATGTGAGATTGTACTTCAAGTACTAATAAAGTACCATCTTTTTTTGTGATTTCTAACGAATCATAAATTTTTGGAAGTTCAACATCCTTACCGTTGAAAACTACATCAACTACTGGTCCAATGATCTGGGCAACTTTTCCTATTACTTTTGACATTACTTATGTATTTATTAAATAGCTATTTAGGTTTATGAAATAGTACTAACCGAAATGTATCGATTAAATGCTTTTTTCAGAGCGCAAAGATAATTTTTTTTAAAATATAAAATCAATTATTTTTTTATAAAAAAAAGGTATTTTTAGTATATCCTCCACAAATGACTTTGAAAAAGAATAAAGACAGCATTATTCTTAAAAAAAGAAAGACCACTTACTAGGTGTAAGTGGTCTTTAAAATATCATTTTATATAAAAATTTATAATGATAATGGGTATAAAATACGGTATGTACCTACATTGACATTTTTAAAATTGGAACCAAATTTGGCATTAATAGCCTCAGTAAATAAGTTTGCAATAATTGCATATCCTCTTGGGCTTGGGTGAACACCATCTAAAGAGAACATTCCTCCAGTTACAAATGTAGAAGTTGTTGTATAACCGTTGTACACTATACCACCTTTAGCTAATTGATCAGTTACTCCTTTCAACTCTACAAAAGCTAATCCTTTGGCATCAGCTACAGACTTAATAATAACATTATAGGCATCCGTTGCTGCTTTTACCTCTGCGATTTCATCTTTAGTCAAAACCCAGTTATCAGCAAGAGGAACCGACACTCCATTAACAGCAGCGGCATTACCACCTACTAATGTACCTATAAAACTACTTGCAGGTAACACAACTAAATCCTCAGCAGTTGCATGTCTGAAAGAAGGGATTCTGAAAGAAGTTCTGTCAGTTAAATAGCTATCTACAATTACTAATGCATTTGCACCTGCTTTAAAATTTATTGTTCTTCTTGTTGCTTCAGCCGCAGTTAATAAATTAGCATTAACCATTGCTTGCAAACCTCCATTATATTCTGCATAACCTGCGTTTAACTGTGCAGCTGCAGCTGCAGACAAATTTACGGGATTGTGCGGAACTGTTGTAAAGTATGGTAACGCCGTTACATAAGGCAAATTAGCCACTACGCCTTTTGCACCATTAGCAGTCATCGCATTTACGATTCCATTAAATGCGTTAGCAAATACATTCGGATCAGTAATATCATTACTTGCATAAGTAGCCGGATTTAGATTACCCGTTCTATTTACTCCACTGCCTCCTGAAGTAGCATATCCTAAAACATCATTCCCTCCAATCCATAACGAGAAAAAAGTTGGAGCTTGTGCCACAGCATCTGCTAATACTGTTGTTGAGGCAGAAGATGAAAATCTTGCAAAATAAGGATTAGCTTGACCTGTTGCAACTCCAGCTATATTACCATAACCTGGCGCAACTAGATGATAACTTTTTGCTCCTGGTACACCCATATTATTAAAAGAGCCTGTTAACTTAGTAGTAACCTCTGTTGATGGTCTTCCCGGTACAGGAACTGGCGCGGTTCCATTAAAAAAAAGTCTAGTACCTGAAATCACATTTCCCCCTAACAACAAACCACCAACATTATCCGCCATTAAAGGTGTCTTAAATTCTCCTCCACCTGTCAAAGCAAACTGCTGTGAAATAATATTAGCATAAGAACCTTTCTGAGCTTCAATGAACAAACCATTATCACTAAAACCTGCTGCATAAGAGTCCCCAAGTGCTACATATTTTGTTACTACTGCTGAACCAGCAGTTAAAGATTTCCCATCAGATGAATTAGCGTCAACTACTACATCTTCCTCATTATCACACGCTACAAATGCTAAAGAAGCAAATAGTAACCATTTGAAATTTTTTATCATTGTTTTATAATTTAGTATTTATGAATGATTACGGATTGATTGTCCAAGATGCAAAATATTGCTGACCAATTAGACCGGCTCCTAATACTTGACCGTATTCTTTACCCCCAATATTTGAAGCCCCTATCTTTAATGTTGATTTCAAAGATGGAATTAGGTAATTTAATTGAGCATCTATAACTGTAGCAGCTGCTATTGTACCATCAGCAAATGAAGACTGCCATAAATATTCACTATTCCATCTTCCGCTAACGTTAAATCCAAAATTTGGAAATAACTTTTCATTACCGATAGATGCTTTAATACGGTGCTTTGGAGTGTTGAAACCAGCTTCGAAACTAGGGTCTTTAGATTGATCAAATTCAAATTCAGCAAAATTGTAATTTGCACCTATTTCAAAATCTTTATACACTTTTCTAGATAATCCAATACCAAATCCTAATGATTTAATTTCCAACTTAGTATTTGTATACAACTGGAAAGTTCTTGTATTTCCATTTTGCAAAGCATGTAACGCTTTAAGACCTTCTGGATTAGTTAACCCTCCACCATCTAAAGCAGCTCCGTACAAAGGAGTAATAACATTTAAGTTTCCAATAAAGTTGTTGTAAATATTGTAATATCCATTGATGTCAATTGAAGTTTTATTTATGAAAGATCGGTAACCTATTTCAAAAGCTTTAACTTCTTCTGGTTTAACTAAATCTGCATTTGTTTTTGTCAATAATGCAGGATTACCTGCAGCTGCAAAAGCAATAACAGATGATGCGGTATATGAATTCTCGTAGGCTCTCGTTCCGTTAATAGTCACTGAATTACCTCCTGCAAATCCTTGACCAACAGCAGTTGCAATAGGTAACGTTTCTACATATCGTGTTAAGTTATCTGGAGCTGAACCTAATAAAATTGCACTTCCTACATTAAATCCAATGTACTGATCTTGAGTAGTCGGGTTTCTAAAACCGGTTTGAAAAGATCCTCTAAAATTATGATTTTTGTTTTGTCCTCCGGAGTATACAGCAGAAACTCTCGGTGAATAGTTACCATCAAAATTCTGTGCTTTATCATAACGCATAGAACCGGTAAGTTTCAAACGATCGTCCATCAATTTTTTCATTATTTGTGTATATACACCGTATTCATCGTAAAGTATTGGACCGGAAGCATCAGTATAAATACGTCCAAACGAATTCAATTCATATTGCCTGTATGATCCACCTACTTGTATTTCGGCGAATTTTACCAAATCTTTTAAATTGTAATTTGCATCAGAATGGTAAATTCTTGAATTATCTACTAATTTAGAACCTGTTAATACACTAGGATCATTAATAACTTGATTAAAAGCATTTTTAAACGCATCAGTCCCTGGTATCAATCTACCAGTATCCGCAGTAGCTCTTGCACGAGCATGAGATTGCTCAGGAGTCAATCCACCCAAAGTTGATTGTATGTAAGCCCCTGCATATTGACCAAACCAAGTTCTATCGTCTTTCCATTTTCTATTTATATTAATACCTGTAAATAACATATCATACGATTGACCACCGTCTTCAGTTGTAGTGTATCCTCTTAAAAAGAAATTTTTCCCTTTGAATTCAATTTTGTGCTGTTGCATAAAAAAGTTATTCAAATAATAACGGTTTGCACCTTGATACACCGTATTTCCGTAACCAAATTTACTTTGCACTATTACTTCTAACTTTTCATCTCCAAAAGGACGAACGTGTAAAGACAAATCAATTTTCGTATTAGAAACCTTGTTGTCAGTCAAATCAACCTCATTATAACCAGTTCTACTGACATTAGTGTTAGGTAGTAAATTTACTGCCGAAACTGGTATTAAATTTTGTGCTGCTAAAGCTTGTCCAACCCCTTTAATATTTGTTGCAACTTCATCACCATAAACATTTATACCATCATAATTAATTGTATTTCTATCAATACCTTGACGAGTTTTATCATCATAGTTTACTGCATGCCACTCTGTACCTCTCATGTAGGTAAAGTTTGCTTTCCCTGCAATATACTTATTGAATGCTTTGGCCATGCGAAAACCATAATCAATGTAGTCATTTGTACCAGCAGCTTTTTGAGAAGTTTGTCCAAATTTTGCATAGCCAGTAATACCTTGACTTGTAAATGGACTTTTGCTGCTCATAAATAATATACCATTGAAGGCATTTGCACCATATAAAGCAGACGAAGCTCCTGGCAATAATTCAACACTTTGAACATCAATTTCAGATAAACCTATTAAGTTTCCTAAAACAAAATTTAGCAAAGGCGAAGAGTTATCCATACCATCTACCAATTGCATAAAACGAGTATTTGCAACAGATGCAAAACCACGAGTATTAATCGATTTAAACGACATACTTGAAGTGTTCATTTGAACCTCTTTCATGTTTTCTAATCCATCATAAAAAGAAGGCGAGGCTGTTTTCTTAATTTCAGCTATACCCATTCTTTCAATAGTAACTGGTGACTCTAATACGCGCTCTGGCGTTCTTGATGCAGAAACCACGATTTCATCTAGCTTATTCTCCTCATCCAATAACTTTACTGAAATTTTTTGACTAGCCGAAGAAACTGAAATTTTTTGAGATGTAAATCCGATACTTGAAACCTCAATAACAAAGGGAGGTTTTTTTGATGATTGTAAAGTAAAAGAACCATCTAAATTGGTTATCGCGCCTGATGTATCTCCAACTATTTTAATGTTGGCTCCAGGAATAGGTTGGTTGTTACTATCTGTAACAATACCTGAAATTGAATTTTGAGCAAAAGATAAGCTGCAAAAAAACAATGTCAAAAAAAGTAAATACACTCTCATTGGGTTAATATTTGTTGGTTTATGAAGCCAAAGTACAAATATTTTTGATATTAATAAAAAAGTGACTAGAAAATTTAATATTTATCAGTTATTTTACTCGATTCACACTTATTCTATATTTATTTTTTATTATTATATGTTAAAAATTATGCAATAATAATAGAATATCACTATGCATGCATACTAAAAATACATTTATCACAAAAAAATTTTTAATTTTTAGATATTTGACAAAAGTGACATGGCCGAGTAAATTTAACGTTTTTTTACCCTTATCAACGATGTAAATAAAATTCATTCAAAAAAAAGGATTCAAAAAAAAAAGCCTCGAAAGAAAATCTTATGAGGCTTTTTTTGAAAAATTAGAAAGTAAATCTGTTTAGTATATAAATTTTATTCTACAGTGACAGATTTTGCTAAATTACGGGGTTGATCAACATTGCAACCTCGCATAACTGCAATATGATATGACAATAGTTGTAATGGTATTGTAGTTATTAATGGCGACAAAGCATCTGATGTTTCAGGGATTTCAATAACATAATCAGCTAATTCACGCACTTGAGTATCTCCTTTAGTAACAACAGCAATAATTTTTCCACTTCTGGATTTAATCTCCTGAATGTTACTAACAATTTTATCATAGTGTCCTTGCTTAGGTGCAATAACAACTACTGGCATATGTTCATCAATTAGTGCAATTGGTCCGTGTTTCATTTCAGCTGCAGGGTATCCCTCAGCATGAATATAAGATATCTCTTTAAGCTTCAAAGCTCCTTCAAGAGCAACAGGAAAATTATACCCTCTTCCTAAATAAAGACAATTATGCGCATCTTTAAAAGCTAAGGCAATTTCTTTTGCTTTATCATTTGTTTCTAAAGCCTCTTTGACTTTTTCAGGGATAATTTCCAATTCTTGCAAATAAGTATGAAAATCAGTGTTAGACAACGTTCCTTTAGCTTTTGCTAAACGCAATGCAATCATTGTCAAGACTGTAATTTGTGTAGTAAAAGCTTTAGTCGATGCAACACCTATTTCTGGCCCCGCATGTGTGTAAGCTCCAGCATGTGTTTCTCTAGATATAGAAGAACCCACAACATTACAAACACCAAATACAAACGCTCCGTGTTCTTTGGCAAGTTTTATTGCGGCCATAGTGTCTGCTGTTTCTCCTGATTGCGAGATCGCTATAACTACGTCTTTTTTATTTATGATTGGATTTCTGTATCTAAACTCCGAAGCATATTCAACCTCTACAGGAATACGAGCAAACTCTTCAAACACATATTCTGCTACTAAGCCTGCGTGCCACGATGTTCCACATGCCACAATGATTATCCTATCAGCATTAAGGAATTTTTCTAAATTATCCTCAACTCCAGCCATTTGAATAATCCCCTCGTTTGCATGAAGTCTTCCTCGATAAGTGTCTTTTATAACACTTGGTTGTTCATAAATCTCCTTGAGCATAAAATGATCGTAACCACCTTTTTCTATTTGCTCTAAGTTCATTTGAAGCTCTTGAATATAAGGATCAACTAAAGAATCATCTTTAATTTTTCTAATTTTCATAGCTTTATGCAATCTAATATTAGCCATTTCGCCATCTTCTAGATAGATTGCATTTGACGTATACTCTATAAAAGGCGAGGCATCCGAAGCAATAAAAAACTCACCTTCGCCTACACCTATTGCTAATGGACTCCCTAATCGTGCAGCAACAATTTCATTTGGGTTCTTTTTATCAAAAACAGCAATTGCATAAGCTCCCACTACTTGATTCAAGGCAACCTGAACTGCTTTACCTAATTTTAAATTCTCTTTTTTTTGTACTTCTTCAATAAGATTTACCAATACCTCAGTATCAGTATCAGAATGAAAAACATAACCACGTTTTAGCAATTCTTCTTTTAAAGGTGCATAATTCTCAATAATTCCGTTATGAATTATGGCTAAATCACCTGAATTAGAAAGATGAGGATGAGAATTAACATCGTTTGGAACACCATGAGTTGCCCAACGCGTATGTCCTATTCCAATAGTTCCGTTTGTTGTAATTGCTGTAGAGGCTTTCTCTTCAAGATCTGAAACTTTACCTTTTGTTTTACAAAGTTTTAGTTCTTGACCATCATATAACATCACACCTGCACTATCATAACCTCTATATTCAAGTCTCTTTAATCCTTTTATTACAATAGGATAAGCTTCTCTATAACCGATATATCCAACGATTCCACACATAGTTCTTTAATTAGGTTTTGTATAATAAATTTCAAGCTTCAATCTCTTATCATTAGGAACTGTGGAATTACCTCCATGTAAAATAGTTCCTAAAGGATTCATTACTGATGCTTTTGGCGCTCCAGTAATAAAAGCATTTGGAGTTCTCACCCTATGATATGCATCTATATTAATATCCTCTGTAACCACTAGTCCCAACTTAACATTTGTTGAATCTGCATGTTTTACAAGATTTCTTATCTGATTAGTTATTCTGATTTTATAAGTGGTTCCCTTTTTAGTAACTGCATCTGTGTTTAAATTACCACCAAAAATTAGTTTTGACTTTTTAGGATTTGTATTGTTTTCCGATTCTAAATAATAATCAGCTATAGGACGATTATTATTGAAATCATAGAGGTAAATTCTTTGTGGTACAAAACTATTCGCCATTGCAGCAGCATCAATATGGAAAACAAGACTAGCATCATTGATCAACCATCCACTTTTTCTAATCGCGTCTAACTCGCCTGGGGCGTTAAATAGACTTAAAACAGCAACCGATCCCTCACCACCTTTTAGATATAATTTTTCATCACCTTCGGTTGTATTTCCAGTGTTTGGCAATGCATTATAAGCAAGTCCACTACCTGTAAAATCTGTATCCAACAAACTTACTGAATTTCCAGTCATATTAAGAACTATCGTCTTTTTAACCCTTGTAACTGTTGTGACACCCGAAGTTGTCGTTGATAGATCTTCATTATATTTTATAGTGATTTTTCCATCCTTAAAATTCAACATTGCTAAATTTCCGGCACTACTTCCTGATTTCTCCATTTTAAAATAAAGTCCCCTGAAATACTCTTTAAAAACATCATTTGTCGCTAACTTTCCAGAAGCTACGGCGTCAATTATTTTAGTTTTGAAAAAACCTTTATTTAAATTCAATTGCATTCCCGGAGGAGTTCTTGTAGTTGTAACTGCTTTAGTAATTGAATCTGTTGTAGTGACTACATGCTCTGATGGATCAAAGAAAAACTTGTCATTTTGAGCCAAATTGGTGTCGTCATTTAAACGATTTGGTTTTTTAATATTATCAAATTCTGCATTTTGATTTGTAAAATATCTTTGAGGTTGAACAAACCCTCCAATAGGATCTGCATCTCTCATATAATAACCTGATTCGTAAACGCTTAGTTTCATCTCAGCTTTATCTGGACCATATATTGAATCCAATACATATACATTACTACCATCTGTTTTTTTAACTGTTTTGGAAGCATCAAAATAATACGGAATTGTCAAAACTACACTTTCTATGTGAGGCCTCGTACCAATTGTAGTCATGGTTTCAGAAAGAGTCAATTGCGTACCAAAATTAGCAGTTGTTTCACCAAAATTTGGATTATTATAAATTCCCAAGGGATTTATCGCAAGGTCATTTGACTGTATAGGACCCGTTTTTTGATTGTAAGCTAAAACATCGTACGTTTCTTTTTTGAGATCAAAATTGTTTTCACCAATTAAATCCCCTCCAATTTCATTATAATCTTTATCACAAGAAAATAAAAAAACAACACTCGTAACTAACAGAATTTTCTTAAAAAAAGAATTATTGTACATATTTAATAAAAAAGTTTAATTTAAAGAACCTCATCTCTATAGAAATTAGTATACGCTTCTGCGAATGCATCTTTCGGTGCGAAAGGTAAAAAAGGTTTTCCTGAAGATTCTATATATTTTGTTAAACTTGGAGACAGGTTTTCTGATGCAATAATCACCGCATCTGAATGCTTAATAGTGGCCTTAATGATGTTTTCATAACCTGGAACTTCCAAATCCGAAATTGCCTCATCAGGAATACCATCAAATTTTACTTTATTAATCATCTCTATATCTAAAGTACCATCAAAAGATTGACTGTAAACAGAAGTAACAATCTTTGTCTCTGAAAACAATGCTTCATTTTTATAAAAATGTTTCATATAAATAGGCAGCATAGCAGCCATCCATCCATGTACATGAATAATATCAGGAACCCAGTTGAGTTTCTTAACGGTCTCCACAACTCCTTTTGCAAAAAATATGGCACGCTCATCATTGTCAGGATACATCACACCTTCTTCATCAGCAAACGTTGCCTTTCTTTTGAAATATTCATCATTATCAATAAAGTAAACTTGTATTCTTTCCTTTGGAATGGAAGCTACTTTTATAATTAACGGCATATCCAAGTCATTCACTACCAAATTCATCCCCGAAAGTCTAATTACCTCGTGCAATTGGTGTCTTCTCTCGTTAATATTTCCATACCTTGGCATAAAAATTCTTATTTGTCCGCCTTGATCATTAATCATTTTTGGAACGTCATAAGACATTAAAGAGACCTCGTTTTCAGCGAGATACGGCACCACTTCAGATGATACATATAATATCCTCTTATCTTTCATATTGTAATTTACTTAATTTATTGGCAATAAAAACCATGCAAAATTACAAAAATTTATGCAGTTATTAACTAAAATAGTAAGTTTGCAACTAATTTTAATAATACTGCCATGCATATTTTCTACGGAAAAGCTTCTTTAATGGACTATTTGAAATCTATAAAAACCATCCATTCCTCCATTGGATTTGTTCCTACTATGGGTGCTTTACATCAAGGTCACTTAGCTTTAATGCAGAAATCACTGCTGGAAAATGACACTACCGTTGTCAGTATTTTTGTAAATCCTACCCAATTCAATAACCCAGAAGACTTGGCAAAATATCCAAGAACATTGGATGAAGATGTAAAAAAATTAACCAATTTGAATCCAGAAATCATCTTGTACGCACCCAGTGTTGAAGATATTTATGACGGAAAACCAGTCTCAGAACCATTCGATTTTGATGGATTGGAAAACCAAATGGAAGGCAAATTCAGACCCGGACATTTTAATGGTGTAGGGACTATTGTAAAGCGACTTTTTGAAATTGTTGATCCAACTAACGCTTATTTTGGCGAGAAAGATTTTCAACAATTACAAATTGTAAAAAAGATGGTCGCTAAAAATCACTTAAAAGTAAACGTCATTGGCTGTCCTATTTATAGAGAAGCTAATGATCTTGCCATGAGCTCCAGAAACGAACGTTTATCCGGTATGGAACGAGACGAAGCTGCTATTATTTACAAAGTACTTAGCACAGTAAAAGAGCAATTTGTTACAAAAAGTACGACTGAAATATCAGAATGGGTTCAAAAATCATTCGATAATAATCCTCACTTTACATTAGAATACTTCACCATTGCGGACGAAGCAACTCTTATATCCTGTACTCGAAAAAATAAAAATAAAAAATACCGCGCTTTTATTGCCGTATTAGTCAACAATATTCGTTTGATTGACACCATTTCATTAAATTAATTTACTTTTGTAGCATGCAAATTCAAGTATTAAAATCAAAAATTCACCGCGTTAAGGTAACCGGAGCCGATTTAAATTACATCGGATCCATCACTATTGACGAGTCATTACTAGAAGCTTCCAATATTATTGAAGGCGAAAAAGTCTCTATCGTAAACATCAATAACGGTGAGCGTTTTGACACTTATGCGATCGTAGGCGAAAAAAATTCAGGAACCATAACACTCAACGGTCCTGCTGCCAGAAAAGTACAAAAAGACGATATCATCATCATCATTTCCTACGCAAGCATGGATTTTGAGGAAGCTAAAACCTTCAAACCATGGATTATTTTTCCAAATGAAAATGACAATTCGTTGACTTAATTCCTATTCATACAAAAAAATAACAATATTTTTAGCCACTGATTATCTGATTTTGACTTTTAAAATCAATAATGAGTGGCTATTTTTTTTAGCTAGTTCCTCGCTTGAAACCAAAACGCAATCGCAACATTTACTGGTATTCATTTTCTAATAAAAGTAATTATGTTTATATTGCTTGCTAATAATTAGAATTTCTACACTTTCTAAAATAAACCAAATTATGAAAAAAATAATACTCTTATTACTCTTTTCTGTTTCCGTATTTTCACAAAAAACTACGATTGCTTTCGATTCACAAGTGCTTGGTGAAAGTCGCGAAATCACTATTGGACTGCCGCCTTCTTTTGAAAAAAATCCAAATAAAAAATACCCAATTCTAGTTCTGTTAGACGGAGATTATCTGTTTGACCCTTTCTACGGCACATTAAATTATGGAGCCTATTGGGATGATTTACCCGAAACCATCATCGTAGGCATTAGCCAAAACAAAAACAACGAACGATATGACGACTGCAATTATGATGAAGCAAATGGAGTTCCTTCTGGAAAAGGAGCAAAATTTTTCGAATTCATTGGTGCCGAATTACTACCCTACATCGAAAAGAAATATCCTGTTGCGCCTTTCCGCATCATAGCCGGTCACGACACAACTGCTGGTTTTTTGAACTTTTTTCTATACAAAGACAATCCTATTTTTAATGCCTATATTTCATTGAGTCCAGAACTTGCTCCTGATATGGAAAATCGAATTCCGGAGCAGCTTTCAAAACTTAAACAACCTATTTTTTATTATCAGTCAAATGGTGATGGCGATGTAAAAAAACTCCAAACATCAATCAAGCAACTAGACACAAATATAAAACAAGTTACAAATCCGTTACTGAATTACAAGTTTGATAATTTTGCAGGAGCTTCCCATTATTCACTGGTTCTGTATTCGATTCCCCATGCGCTTTACCAATTTTTCGATGCGTATAAACCTATTTCCTCAACTGAATATTCGGATAAAATTGTCATTCTTCAATCCGGATATGTGGACTATTTGACTAATAAATATGAGGTTTTATCTAAAAATTTAGGTCTTAAAATCCCCATTCGCGTCAATGATTTCAAAGCTATTGAAGCTGCAATTCTTAAAAATAAAGCCTATTCAGAATTAGACAAATTAGCTGAAATTGCTAATAAAAATTATCCAAAATCTATGCTTGCCGATTATGAATTGGGTTTAATGTATGAAAAAACAGGTGACCTGAAAAAAGCAGCAAAACGATACCAAACCGCTTCGCAATTAGAAGAAATTGGCGACCTCACAAAAAATATGATGATGGAGAAATATGATGATATGATCAGTCAAACACCAAAAAAATAATGTCAAAAGTAAAAACAACTTTTTTTTGCCAAAACTGTGGCGCACAATATGCAAAATGGCAAGGACAATGTAATTCTTGTAAAGAATGGAACACCATAGCAGAGGAAATAATCCAAAAACAAGAAAAAGTAGCTTGGAAAAGCGAACCAGCTTCCAGTAATAAAGCACCAAAACCGTTACGAATAAACGAAATTGATTCGGCTCAGGAAATCCGGATGGACACTACTGACAGCGAATTAAATCGTGTGTTAGGAGGCGGTATCGTTCCCGGTTCTTTAATCCTTTTGGGTGGCGAACCCGGCATTGGAAAAAGCACGCTCTTATTGCAAATTTCTCTAAAATTACCTTACAAAACTTTATATGTTTCGGGTGAAGAAAGTCAGAAACAAATAAAAATGCGTGCCGAAAGAATCACGCCAAGCGGCGACAATTGCTATATTCTTACTGAAACCAAAACACAAAATATTTTCAAGCAAATTGAAGCCATCGAACCAGAAATCGTGATAATCGATTCTATTCAAACCTTGCATACAGATTATATTGAATCTACTCCCGGAAGTATTTCTCAAATACGAGAAACTACTGCCGAACTGATTAAATTTGCTAAAGAAACCAATATTCCCGTGATTCTGATTGGTCACATCACCAAAGATGGTAATATTGCAGGACCAAAAATCCTGGAGCACATGGTAGACACGGTGTTGCAGTTTGAAGGCGACCGAAACCACGTTTATCGCATTTTACGTTCGTTAAAAAACCGTTTCGGTTCCACTGCTGAAATTGGTATTTATGAAATGCTAGGAAACGGTTTGCGTGAAGTTTCGAATCCATCAGAAATATTGATTTCACACAAAAACGAAGAATTATCTGGAACCGCAATTGCCTCCACATTAGAAGGAATGCGTCCGTTGATGATTGAAATCCAAGCCTTGGTAAGCACTGCAGTCTATGGAACACCGCAACGCAGCACCACAGGTTATAATGCTAAAAGACTCAATATGATTCTGGCCGTTTTAGAGAAAAGAGCCGGTTTTAGGCTTGGCGCCAAAGACGTTTTCCTCAACATAACGGGAGGAATCTCAGTAGATGATCCAGCAATAGATTTAGCAGTTGTAGCCGCTATTTTATCCTCGAATGAAGATATTGCAGTAAATAAAGATTTTTGCTTTGCCGGCGAAGTGGGACTTTCTGGTGAAATTCGCCCAGTAAACCGGGTGGACCAACGCATACAGGAAGCAGAAAAATTAGGATTTTCGACCATTTTTGTATCCAAATACAATAAAATTGCGCTGAAAAATACCGGAATCAAAATCAGATTGGTAGCCAAAATTGAAGATGTGGCGAGTGAATTGTTTGGGTGATTTTTAAAACAAAATGAAAAATGAAATCGTTTCCAGAACACCTACAAATCGTCAATACCTTTCATGAACTTGGAGAAACCATTGCTGCTGCCCAGTTTTTAATACAAGAATATGGCTTAGAAAACCCCAATTTCAAAGGTTTCGAATTAAGGGAGAAAGCCAAACCAGAATTTGTCCTAATGACAACCGAAGGCGCTCTAGGTGAGCCCCAAATCATACGAATTCCTGAAAACACTTTTGAATTTCCGCTGCACTTAATGCTCAATCTGCTGATGCATGAAATGATTCACGTGACACAAAAAACGAAAGAAAACTTGATTGAAGATAAAAATGAAAGAGAATGGCAGGCCTATTACGAAATGCTTTTTCATGAACAATATCCGCAAGTACCTGAACTCTCACATTTTCACAAACGCTTTTTTGCCAATAAAGCATTAGATTATTATAACCGAATGGGCGAAGGCACACTTTTGCATATCAAATACGCAAATCAAAAACAAAAAGTAGACCTATTACTTCTAAACATAATGTAAAAATCCACATTGAATGTGGTACAATTGAGTACACTACACCAATTTTGAAAGAAAAACACAAACCAAAACAATCTTTATGCTAATGGTTTATTAAACTTTAGTTTAACCATAAGCAAAACACTTAAAAAGTTGCTATTTTTGCCACCCCAAATAAAAGTACGCTACATGAAAACCACAAAACAAAAAATTGGTCTTTTTTTTAAGATATTCCTTGTGGTTACATGCTTTATTGTAGGCGGTTTTTATATCTTTCGAGATGCCGTTTTACAACAAACCATAGCAAAAGTTTCCAATGAAATGGAAGTGGATTACAACAGCTCTTTTACGATAAAAAAAGCTTCTTTTGACGGATTATCAGGTTTGAATCTTACCGAAATAATTCTGGTTCCAAAACACAGAGACACGCTTTTTAAAATCCAAAAACTAAAAACTAGCGTCAATTTATGGCACCTCCTAACAGGCGATGTCCAACTTGGAACTCTAGAAGTCCAAAACGGTTTTGTACAGTTAGTAAAAAAAGGAAAAGTGAGCAATTTTGATGCTTTTCTAAAAAAAGACAATCAAACAGAAATACGCGATGAAAAAAGAGATTACGCCCAGTTTGCCTACAGAATAATCTCAAAAGTACTGAATTTAGTCCCTACGGATATGATTTTAGACAATCTTTCTTTTCGACTTAATGATAACGGGAAAAAGGCAACCGTCAATTTCCAAAAATTGCGATTAATCAACAAACAACTCGAA
Source organism: Flavobacterium glaciei (assembly GCF_003350545.1). Lineage (GTDB taxonomy): Bacteria > Bacteroidota > Bacteroidia > Flavobacteriales > Flavobacteriaceae > Flavobacterium > Flavobacterium glaciei. The sequence goes on along the minus strand of NZ_QQBA01000004.1, from coordinate 192,852 downwards.
ACTTCGATAAAAGTTCAAACCAATACGATTTCACAACGGTGGAGAATCAAAGGATTTGCTGACCCAAGAAACAAAAAAGCAGATATTCGTTTCGTAAATATTGACACCGGCGCAATCCAAATGCCGTATTTAGACGAGCGTTTCAACCTGAAATCAAGCTTTGACTCTATTCGATTGAACATTCAAAACATCGATAAAGACGGTAACTTACTGCATATTGATGGCTTTATGGCTATTGCCAATTTAAAACTCAACCATCCGAAAATTGCCAGCAAAGATGTCTTACTGAAAAATGCTAAATTTGATTACCGATTCTTATTAGGTTCTGATTTTATTTCTATTGACAGCAGCTCAACGGTTCAGTTGAACAAAATAAAATTTCATCCTTATGCAATTTATGAAACGGAGAAAGACACCATTTACAAACTCAAAGTCAACATTCCAAAAATGAAAGCGCAGGATTTTATCACTTCGCTTCCTGAAGGTCTATTTACCCATTTTCAAGGGATGGAAGCTAGTGGTGCTTTTGATTACAAATTGGACTTTGCTTTTAACCAAAACAAACCCAATCAGTTGGTTTTTGACAGTAAATTGAAGAAAGAAAATCTAAAAATTACCAAATATGGCGAAGCCAACCTGAACAAACTCAATGGCGAATTTGTATATCGTGCCCTTATCAAAAATGTGTTGCAACGTCCAGTTTTAGTTGGTGCAGCCAATCCAAACTATACGCCGCTAGACCAAATTTCACCGTATTTAAGAAAGTCGGTTTTGACTACTGAAGATCCTTCTTTCTTTTCGCATCGTGGATTCATCAGCGAAGCATTCAAACAATCCATCGTAAAAAACATCAGAACCAAAAAGTTTTCACGCGGCGCCAGTACCATAAGCATGCAACTAGTAAAAAATGCATTTCTGAGTCGGGAGAAAACCGTATCCCGCAAACTGGAGGAAATATTATTGGTTTACATCCTGGAAAATAACCGAATTGTGAGTAAGGAACGCATGCTCGAAGTATATTTTAATATTATCGAATGGGGTCCAAATGTATATGGAATTGGAGAAGCAAGTCAGTTTTATTTTCAAAAAACACCTTCGGAATTATCGCTGAACGAATGCTTGTATCTCGCCCGAATTATTCCAAGTCCTAAAAAATTCATGTATCAGTTTAACGATCAAGGGATGTTGAAAGATTTTGCTGTAAAACAAGAATCGTTCCTGACTAATATTATGTTTCGAAGAGGACTTTTGACTCCAGAAGACACAATTAATAGGTCCTTACCCATACTGATTTCCGGTCCTGCAAAATCTCTTATCAAATATAAAATACAAGATTCAACGCAAATAAAAGTGGATTCCTTAGCTGTTGACGAGGAATTTGATCTTTAATTCTTAATATTTAACCACAAAGTTCACAAAGAAAGCGCCAAGTTCACAAAGGTTTGAATTGCTTCTTTGTGAATTTTGAAGTTAAAATTACTTTACGGAGCAGGATCAGGAATCACTGCTTGAACTTCATCAATCGCTTTTAAGATTTCATCCGAAAGAGACACTTGAATCGTATCGATATTTTCTTTTAATTGTTCCAGTGTTGTTGCCCCAATAATTGTACTCGTTACAAATGGCTGTTGTTCTATAAATGCCAAAGACAATTCCGTCAAGGTTAGTCCGTTTTTCTCAGCGATTTCCTGATACAATCGAGTTGCTTCAGTACTTTGTGCGCTGTTGTATCTGGAATACTGCGGAAACAATTTGATTCTGGCATTTGGATGCGCTTGTCCAGTCAAGAATTTACCCGATAAAACCCCAAAAGCCATTGGTGAATACGCTAATAAACCAACATTTTCTCTTAGGCAAACCTCAGCAGAACCGTTTTCAAAAAGTCTATTCAATAATGAATATGGATTTTGAATCGTTTTTACTCTTGGCAAATTGTTGTATTTACTTTCCTCCAGAAAACGCATAATCCCCCAGGGATTTTCATTTGAAAGTCCGATGTGTTTGATTTTTCCTTCTTTGACAAAACCGTCCAATGTTTCCAACACATTATGAATATTATCTTCCCAAGCATCGTCCTGTACTTTGAAACCGCGTTGTCCAAAATAATTAGTTTTGCGTTCTGGCCAATGCAATTGGTACACATCAATATAATCTGTTTGTAAGCGTTGTAAACTGTTATCCAATGCAAACTTGATGCTGGCCGGTGAGAAATCTAATTTCTCTCTCATGTAGCCAAAATTCGGATTAGGTCCAGCAATTTTAGAAGCCAAAACTATTTCTTCCCTTTTTCCAGTTTTTTTAAACCAGGTTCCAATAATTTTCTCTGTACTTCCGTAGGTTTCCTGACGCGCTGGAACCGAATACATTTCGGCAGTATCAAAAAAATTGACTCCGTTTTCTAAAGCATAATCCATTTGGGCATGACCATCAGCTTCCGTATTTTGTTCACCAAAGGTCATCGTTCCAAGGCAAATCTTGCTGACTTTTACATCAGTATTGGGTAAAGTAGTATATTTCATTTTTAAGGAAATTGTATTTTATTTTTCGAAAACAAAGATAAAATTAGTTTGTTGTTACGATTTAATGTTAACAGAAAATTGAGAAAAGTTTACAGGATGTTAAAAACATAACCGCTAATTCGCAAATTAAAAAACCCTCAAGCAAGAGATGAAATTAGCGAATTAGCGGTTAAGAATAGTTTTTTTAAACCATTAAGAAATTAAGCTTCATTAATAATCAACGCTTAATTCTCTTAATTCCTTAATGATGAACCTTGTTGATTTTGGATATTTTTCGAAAAAAATTTTTTTTTTTAAAACCATTAAGAGATTAAGTTTCATTAAGAATCAACACTTAATTTTCTTAATTCCTAAATGGTGAAAATTATAAATTTTGGATGTTTTACAAAATATCTTGTACTAAAAAACAGAAAGGTCCAAAGCACATACTCTGAACCTTTGCTTCTTTAAAACTTTGCTTCTTTTTAATTTATCTCATTCAACATTTCGGCAATTTCATCTAATCTTGGGGTTAATATGATTTCGATTCTACGGTTCTTCGCTTTTCCTTCAGCAGTTGCATTGCTTCCTAAGGGTGAAAATTCTCCTCGTCCGGCAGCGGTTAGATTTTCCTTATTGATTTTTTTGTTTTCACTTAAAATTGCTACAATTGCTGTTGCTCTTTTGGTTGATAAATCCCAGTTATCCGCAATTGGACCCGAAGCTGTAAAAGCATCATCATCCGTATGACCTTCAATTAAAACTGAAATTTCCGGATTGTCACCCAAAACTTTTGCCAATTCTACAACTGCTTTTTTTCCTTCGGAACCTACGGCCCAACTTCCAGAATTGAATAGTAGTTTATTCTCCATAGAAACATATACTTTCCCGTTTTTTTGTTGCACGGTCAAGCCTTTTCCTTCAAAACTATTCAAGGCTTTGGACAAGGTTTCTTTTAGTTTTTTCATGCTCGCTTCTTTGGCGGCAATCAAATCTTCTAGCTCTTGCAAACGTTGTGCGCTTTTGCTCAATCGGTCTTGTTCTAATGCCAACGCTTTTCCTTTTTCATCTAATTGCTCCAGCAAATCACGGTTTTTCTTCATGTTACTTTGCAAAGCATCTCCACTATTTTTTTCTAAAGCTGCATAGGAATCCTGTAAGACTTTGAATTTATTTTGAGCTGCGGCGTAATCTGCTTTCAATTTATCCAGTTCGGCTTTGGATTTACCCAAATCAGTTTTTAAACCGTCGCGGTCTAATTCTAATTGGTTTTTAGCTTTTAGCAAATCGGCATTTTCATCTGCTAAACTTCTGTTTTCTTTTTTGGAATCGGCGTACTTATTTTCTAAGTCGTTGTATATCTTCTTGGAAACACAGGAAGTTGAAAGCGACAATATCAATAACGCGATGGAAACTCTTTTAATCATTTTGATAGTATTTATGTTATTTTGAATGTTGTTTTGAACCTAAAAATTTAAACTGAATCCGAATGCCCTACCCCCGATTACTTCACTTAATTTCTATTTTCAGCGGAGTTCAGTGAACTTCGCTTGAAACTAAATTTCTTGTTATTTTTTCTTCAAAAAAACAAGATTACTTCACCAGGTTAGTATTTTGTTTTGTTGTTCATTGAATTTCATTTGCAGAGTAAAGCGGAACACAAAAGAAGCGAACTGACTAAGTAAATAGCTCCTGAAAATTTTACTCTAATTCCACTAAAATTGGACAATGATCTGAGTGCACGGCATCCGATAAAATAACGGCTCTTTTCAATTTATGTTTTAAAGAATCGCTGACTAAATTGTAATCGATGCGCCAACCTTTATTGTTTCCTCTGGCTCCCGCACGATAACTCCACCATGTATATTGGTGCGGTTCACTATTGAAATGGCGAAAACTATCCACAAAACCTGATTTCATGAATCCGTCGAGCCAAGTTCTTTCCTGTGGTAAAAAACCGGAAACATTTTTGTTTCGGATAGGATCATGAATGTCGATTGCCTCGTGGCAAATGTTGTAATCCCCGCAAATTATTAGATTTGGCGTTTCTTTTTTGAGTTCGTCAATATATTTTTGAAAATCATCCATGAACGTGAATTTATGGCCTAACCGATCAATATTTGTGCCCGATGGCAGGTACAAACTCATCACAGAAAAATCATCAAAGTCAGCACGAAGGTTTCTTCCTTCAAAATCCATGTGATGAATTCCAGTGCCATGAACAACTTTATTAGGTTTAATTTTAGATAGAATGGCTACGCCGCTATATCCTTTTTTTGTTGCTGGATAGTAATATTGGTATGGATATCCGGCTTTAGCGATATCGTCTACCGGAATTTGATCTTCGGATGCCTTAATTTCTTGAAGACAAATAATATCCGGATTTGCGTGTTGCAACCAGTCGATAAATCCTTTTGAAATGGCTGCTCTGATTCCGTTTACGTTGTATGAAATAATTCTCATTAAAGTATTTTTTGATTTCCAAATGTAACAAAAAAGTAGAAGTTTGATTCATAAAAATAGAGAAAATGGAGTTTTTTGCTATCTTTGTTTCTTGCTCTAAAAAAACAAAAAAATACATGGGTTTAGTAACCGCGAAAGAAGTTGCAAAGGCAATAAATGCAGATAAGTACGGAGTCCTAGGGACTTTTTCTGGCTGGATACTAATGAAGGTGCTAAAAATCTCTACCTTAAACAAAGTATACGACAGAAATAAACAGTTAAAAGATGTTGCATTTTTAAATGGGATATTAGATGACCTACAAATAAAATTCGAAATTCCCGAAGAGGATCTAAAAAGAATACCTAAAGAGGGCGCTTATATCACCATTTCAAATCATCCGCTGGGAGGAATTGACGGTGTTTTATTATTGAAATTAATGCTTGAAAGAGAACCAAATTTCAAAATCATCGCTAATTTTCTTTTGCACCGTATTGAGCCTCTCAAAAAATATATCATGCCTGTAAATCCTTTTGAAAATCATAAGGATGCTAAATCTAGCGTGGTGGGAATCAAAGAAACCCTTCGTCATTTAAGCGATGGAAAACCATTGGGAATGTTTCCTGCTGGAGAAGTTTCTACTTATAAGGACGGAAAATTAATGGTCGACAAACCTTGGGAAGAAGGTGCAATTAAAGTCATTAGAAAAGCCCAAGTTCCTGTTGTTCCTATTTATTTTCATGCAAAAAACAGTCGGTTATTTTATTTGCTTTCTAAAATAAGTGGCACTTTTAGAACTGCAAAATTACCTTCGGAAGTGTTTAGCCAGAAACGACGCGTGATTAAAGTGCGTATTGGCAAACCCATTTCAGTAAGCGAACAAAACGAACATGCAACTATTGAAGAATATTCTGAGTTTTTAAGAAAGAAAACCTACATGCTCGCTAATCCTTTCGAGAAAGAAAGTAAATTACTTACGCCTCCAAATTTAAAACTTCCTAAAAGTCCTAAGAAAATTGTAACTCCCGCAAGTCAGGACAAAATGACCAAAGAAGTAGATGCATTGCGAAGTACGGATTGTCGCCTTTTGCAAAGTAAAAATTACGAAGTGTTTCTTGCAGAAGCAAAAAAAATCCCCAATATTCTGCATGAAATAGGACGTCTTCGAGAAATAACTTTTCGTGAAGTAGGCGAAGGAACTAATGAATCCATTGATTTAGACAAACACGATCAATATTACCATCACTTGTTTTTATGGGATAATGAAGCCAATAAAATTGCTGGTGCCTACCGAATGGGATTGGGTTCAGAAATCTATCCTAAATATGGCATAAATGGTTTCTACCTCAACGACTTATTCCGATTTGAACCTGAATTATATGATATGATGCACAAATCCATAGAAATGGGTCGCGCCTTTATCATCAAAGAATACCAGCAAAAACCAATGCCTCTTTTCCTGCTTTGGAAAGGGATTATGCACACAACATTACGTTACCCAGAACATAAATTTTTACTGGGTGGTGTAAGTATAAGCAATCAATTTTCAGATTTTTCGAAATCACTGATGATTGAATTCATGAAATCAAATTACTATGATCCATATATTGCGCAGTACATTCACCCTAAGAAAGCGTATAAAGTAAAACTAAAAGATGCGGACAAAGATTTCATTTTTGATGAAGCCGAATCTGATTTGAATAAGTTTGATAAAATCATCGATGAACTGGAACCTGGAAGTTTGCGTTTGCCAGTTTTGATTAAAAAATACATCAAACAAAATGCAAAAGTGGTTGCTTTTAATGTAGATCCACTTTTTAACAATGCTGTAGATGGATTAATGTACATCAGAATTGCAGATATTCCAGAGAGCACGATGAAACCAGTAATGGAAGAATTTCAGGCTGAACTAGAACGTAAACTTACCGAGAAAGAAGATTAATTTCGTTGTTATAGCAAACTGCAATTAGTTCTTGAAATTTATATCAAAAAAATTAGAAAACAAAAAAATCCCGTCGGGTCCTAAAAAGACGAGACGGGATTTTTTATGTTTTAGAACCAAGCTTTTTTTCCAACTTGATACGTTTGGTAAAACTCTTCGTCAGATTTGGTCAAATAGATAATTCCTTCAATTAATCCTAACAAACCAGTTACCGTTCCACAAGTACAAAGACTTATCACTAACCAGATAATCCCTACTGTGGTATATCCCAAAAGGAATTTATGTATTGCGAGAGGTCCTAATAATATCGCAAGTAGACCTGCAGCAATTTTTTTGTTATCTTGTTGAACAGGCTTTGGATTGTTCCAATGTTCGTGTTTTTGGTTTTCCATAAGTTCTAGCTATAAGTTTGTTTTGTATTGGTTTTAAGTTTTAGGTTATTGAAATGCGGTGTCAACTGGCTCCCAAAGTTCAATTTTATTTCCTTCGGAATCTAGTATCCAACCAAATTTTCCATACTCATAAGTCTCCATATCACCCACAATTGTTACACCTTCCTCCGATAATTTTTTTATAACATTCTCTAAATCATGCACTCGGAAATTTTGCATGAACTGTTTTTCGCTTGGAGCAAAATAAGTAGTGTCCTCCGCAAATGGCGACCACTGGGTTGAGCAATCATTTCCTTCTTTGTCTTTCCACCAAAAAGTAGAACCATATTGATCTGTTTTTAAACCCAAATGTTTTCCGTACCAAGCCACCAATTCTTTGGGATTTTTTGATTTAAAAAAGAAACCGCCAATTCCCGTAACCCGTTGCTCCGACGCTTCAACTTTGGCTTGACCAAAATACTTCACTTTAATTTTATCAACTATGACTTGCGCTAATCTTTCATGGCTTTCAAATGTCCAGCCGGCAATATGGGGACTCAAGATTACATTCTTCGCCTTCAACAAATATTGAAAAGCCTCTGGTGTGTTTTTATCTTGAAAAAGGGTTTCAAAAGACAACTTCTCATATTCTAAAACATCTAAACCTGCTCCAAGAATTTTACCGGGTTGCATAGCCGCAACCAAATCAGCAGTGACAATGTTCTTACCGCGAGAGGTATTGATAATCCAAAAAGGTTTTGCAAAACCATTGATGAAATCAGCATCAACCATTTTATCCGTTTCGGGAGTCCAAGGTATGTGTAGACTCAGTACATCCACTTTTTCTTGAAATTCTGCTAATGAAACCTGCTTCGCATTAGCATCGCCTACATTTTCCTGAATATCATAACACAACACTTTGACATCAAAACCACGGAGTTTTTTGGCAAAAGATTTTCCCATATTCCCGTAACCAATAATTCCCACTGTTTTGCCATCCAACTCATGACCGCGATTACTTTCTCGATTCCAATGACCTGCTCGTATCTCACTGTCGGCTTGATTCAATTTATTAAAAAGTGACAAAATCATTCCTAATGTATGTTCGGCAACAGCATTTCTATTTCCTTCTGGAGCTGCAATAAGCGTGACGTTTCTGGACGTTGCATAATCGCAATCGATACTTTCTAATCCGGCTCCAACGCGCGCGATGAATTGCAAATTAGTCGCTTTGTCCAAGAAAGTTTTATCAATTTTAAACCTACTACGAATTACAACACCCTGATATTCATTAATTTTAGCTTCAATTTCTTCTTTTGACGAAGTAAAATCACTGTGGTTTATAAACCCGGAATGCTGTAATTGATCCCAAAGTACGGGATGATTGCTGTCTATGTGAAGGATTTTGATGTCCATAATTATTCAGTTTTTGATACTTCAAATTAACAAAAAAATTACGGTTTATTGATTTATCGGAGGATATTAGCGCTTAAAATCGTAAATTAGCGCTTAATAATTTTTTGTTATCAACCTTCTGTTTATAATAAATGAAAATCCAAAAATGAAATTGACAAAAACATTTAAAGCTTTTTTTGAAAGTGAAAAAGCAGGCGGACTCTTATTACTATTTGTTACAATACTCTCTCTTTTATTAGCTAATTCATCCATTCAAACCGAGTATATCGCTTTTTGGGAAACTAATATTGGAAGTCATTCCATTACGCACTGGATTAATGATGGGTTAATGACTATCTTTTTTCTCCTCATTGGATTAGAATTAGAACGAGAAATTTACCAAGGAGAATTATCCAGCATAAAAAATGCAGCATTACCTATTTTTGGTGCCTTTGGAGGCATGGTTGTTCCAGCAGGAATCTTTTTATTGTTGAATTTTGGAACTATCACACAAAACGGTGCAGGAATCCCTATGGCGACTGATATTGCTTTTGCAATTGGTATTTTATCTCTTTTAGGAAATCGCGTACCTACATCACTGAAAGTTTTTTTGACAGCACTTGCCGTGATTGATGATTTAGGTGCTATCATGGTAATTGCGATTTTTTATACGGATACTATTGCGTATGTGAATTTATTCATTGCTTTTGCTATTATGGGTGGTTTGTTTATACTGAACCGAAGAAAAGTACACAGTCTTATTCCCTATTTAATAGGTGGTGCTGCAATGTGGTATTTCATGCTAAATTCAGGAGTTCACGCTACGATAACAGGTGTATTATTGGCCTTTGTAATTCCGTTTGGAAATGGGGGCAAAAAAACATCTTCGTACCGATTACAGCATTTTTTACACAACCCGGTAGCGTTTTTTATCCTTCCTTTATTTGCTGTAGCAAATACATGTATTGCCATAAACACTGATTGGCATGAGGGACTAAATCATCCTAACACGATTGGAATTATGCTGGGTCTTGTGGTAGGAAAACCATTGGGAATATGGTTATTTTCGTTCCTTGCCGTGAGTCTAGGGATTTGTACGTTACCACGAGATTTAAAATGGAGCAGTATTCTGGGCGCTGGAATGCTGGGTGGAATAGGATTTACGATGTCTATTTTCATAACCTTGCTTGCTTTTAAAAATGATGGCGAAGAAGTTATCACCTATTCTAAAATTGCGATTCTGGTTGCTTCATTTATTGCAGGAACCATTGGTTTCTTGTGGTTAAAATTTAATTTGAAACCTACTAAAAAGTTCGCTGTTAAAAATGTAAAAAACCATTAACTATTTTAGTTTTGGTCTACTTTTACGGCAAATTGTAATAGTATTTGTTTAATTGCAATTTTCTTTTTACCATTAGAACTATAAATAAAAATTGTAAAACATCTAGACAAGAACCAACTCTTAATCATATACACATAGAATTAAAAAAGGCTGTATTAAACAGCCTTTTTTGATTCTATAAAACAAGATGAGATATCCATTATTGTTTTTTCTTTTTCCCTAAAAAACATATCCAATTCCTATATGTAGATAAGGAATGTATTGATTTCTATTGTATGCTCCGTCTACATTCTGCACGTTACCATTAATTGAATTCTCTTTTAAATACACAACGCGATATCCAAATCCCGCTGCTGTTTCATACGTAAAATGATTGCCTATTTGACGTTTTAAACCCCAAGTGGGCACAATAGCTAAATCAGCTGTCTTAGTTACGTTATCAGCTAAATTAATAACAAACCAGTCCGGATGGTAACTTGTTTTAATCGAAATATAGTTTCCGCTGTTATTGGCTGTTTTTTTACCTTTTGAGTTCCTTTTTTCCAAGTTGTAATAATATCTTGGCTCTACTGTAAGTTCAGGTTGCAAAATAAAACCAGCTCCATCGTAATGATCTCCAACGGTAAAATCCTTTTCAAGCCCAATTTCACTTCGTAAAGCGATGCTATTTGAAAGTTTGCTTTCATTGTTGAACCAAATTCCAGTGTGTACTCCAAATCCAGTTTGTATTCCAAAAATTGATTTTTCAACACTTACTTCTTGGGCGTTTACATTTAGATTAAATGCTAATATCAGGACTGCTAATACTCTTTTCATTTTATATTTAATAATCTTTAATTTTTAAATCGGTTTTTGTTTACTTATTCGTCCAATAATCAACTACAGTTACTTTATCCGGTGCCGGACTCAAAACAGCCACAAAAGCTTTGTGATCCGGGTGAATCAAATACGCATCTCTATCCGCTTCACTCTTAAAAGTCAGCACAAAACAATGGGTTAAACCATTATTCAAGTTTTCAGGGCTGTTGTTGATACCCCATTCGTACGCTTTGATTAATTTTATTTTATGTTCCAAACTCCCAAATGCTGTTACCACTTTGTCAATTGCAGCTGCATCAGTTACCGGTTTCCAACCAAACATTACCACATGCCTAAGCAGTTGTTTTTGTTTGTTTTGTTGGGCGTTAACAGTGTAACTTGAAATTAAAATAAACGTTAATAGGAGTAGTTTTTTCATGATAGTTTTTTTCAAATATAAGATTTATTTTATAAAATGATTCCTGATGTAGAGTATTATGTGCGTAACTAATACATCGAATTCAGAATTAAAGTTTTTCACTACAGCATGTTTTAAATTCTGTTTGTCAAATACTTAACAATGTGTCAATGTTACAAATTTTAAAAAAAATTGTGTAAAGCTTATGGTGCTAAGTATCTTGATATTTGTGTAAGTGAAAATTAATTCACTCTATAAATACAAATAAGATGAACACTGAAAAATCAATTGACATATTAAATTCGTTAGTTCAAATCAACAACGATAGAATCCAAGGGTACGAAACTGCTTCAAAAGAGGCTGATGAAACAGATTTGAAAACATTATTTTCTCATTTTACTGAAACGAGTTTAAAATGCAAATCAGATCTTGTTGCAGAAGTAAAAAGATTAGGCGGAACACCAACTGAAGGAACAACTACATCAGGTAAATTGTTTAGAGTGTGGATGGATATTAAATCTGCAGTGACAGGTAGCGACAGAAAAGCGATAATCAATTCATGCGAATATGGAGAAGAAGCTGCACTTGAAACCTACGATGACGCATTAACTCAAGCTGAAGATTTATCTTTGGAACAACTGATGATGGTAAAAGAGCAACATGCTGCTATAAAAGCAAACTACCAAAAAATAAAAGATTTAAGCAATCATATGGCTTAAATCTTTTTATGGCAAAGGACATTAGTCAAAATTCATTTACTGCCCGTTAGTTCTATTTATTACAAGAAAAAAAAATTGCCTAACTATTAATTAAGATACCAATTTCAGAATCTTAATTAATGGTTAGGCAATTTCTATTTAGAGATTTGTCTATAAATCTTTATAAATTAACTCGTTAAAACATCAACCGTTTTTGAAAAAATGCCATCAATAATTTACGGATAAAGACATACCTAAAGTAAACTTACCCCTTGATTTGTTTCAATGACGTTTTGATTCCTCGAATCAAGGACGAACTGAATCCGTGCATTTCCATTTCGTTCAATCCCGCAATGGTACAGCCTTGTGGAGTAGTTACGCGATCTATTAATTGTTCTGGGTGTACTTTTTCTTCCAACAACATTTCGGCAGCGCCTTTTACAGTTTGTGCAGATATGGCCAGAGCAGTTTGCCAGTCAAATCCTATTTCGATTCCGGCTTGCATAGAAGCACGAATGTAACGCAATGCAAAAGCAGTTCCGCTAGCCGCTAAAACGGTTGCTGCATCCATTAATTTTTCGTCAATTATAGGAGCGGTTCCCAAACTTTGGAAAAGAGAAACTATATCCTGTGCCTTGTCTTTATCTTTTTCATGGAACGCAATACAAGTGGCTGACGCGCCAAATTGTGCCGCAATATTGGGCATTATTCGGATGGCACTATTGGCCGCTCCGATTTTGTTTTGTAAATTTTCTATTGATAATCCACTCACAGCCGAAGCGATAATTTTATTTGAAATTACAGGGAGAATTTCGGCTAAAACAGTATCTACTTGGTAGGGTTTTATAGTTAGAATAATGACATCGGCTTCCTGAATCTGATGTGTATTATTTGTTGAAACCGTGGCGCCTAATTTTTCAAGGTATAGAATGCTTGATGTATTTCTTCTGGTTACGGTAACCTGATTTTCTGTTGAAAATTTTGATAATCCTAATGCGATAGAAACACCTAAGTTTCCGCCGCCAATGATGTGTACTTTCATGCTGGTTGTGGTTTTTCCTCTCCCTAACTCTCTCCAATGTATAGTGAGTAATTAGGGAAAAGTGTTGGTTGTGTAGTTATAGTTGTATTAGTTTTTTGTTGAATTTTCTCTCAATATTCTATTATCTTTCTTCTTTGTTCTATTCTCTTTTAAAATCCCAGAATCATTTTTGCTATCGAAAAATAAATTAGAATTCCACAAATATCATTGCTCGTTGTGATGAACGGCCCTGTAGCTAAGGCGGGGTCAATACCAAATTTATCCAATAATAATGGAACAAAAGTTCCTATTAATGAAGCAATAATAATTACCGACATCAATGCTACAGTAACAATAACTCCTATTATAATTTCTACGTTTAACAGAAAATGACTTCCTAGAAATAATATCGTGGCCAGAATCACTCCGTTTAACAAACTCAGCGACACTTCTTTGACCAATCTATTAAATAATGAACCACTCAACGTATTATTTGCCAAACCCTGCACAATAATTGCAGATGATTGTACCCCAACATTTCCTGCCATTGCCGCAACTAGAGGCGTAAAAAAGAATAAATTTCCGTGTTCCAGCATCGCTCCTTCAAATAATCCAAGCACTTTTACGGAGATAAAACCTCCTAAAAGAGCTAAAACCAACCACGGCAATCTTGCTTTTGTATGCTCAAATATGCTGTCGTCTGCCTCAACATCTTGCGAGATACCCGCTGCTAACTGGTAATCCTCATCGGCTTCGTCCTTGATTACATCTACGATATCATCAATTGTGATTCGACCCACTAATCTTCCCAATTCATCCACAACAGGAATGGCTTCTAAATCGTATTTTTGCATGATTCTGGCCACCTCAACATCTTCAGTATCTACTTTAACTGAATTTAATTTTCGAATGTAAACATCATTAATGGGAGTTCTAGAAGAAGTGGTCAACAAGTCTTTCAGCGACAAACGCCCTTTCAATCTATCTTCGTCATCCACCACATAAATCGAATGGACTCTGGAAATATTTTCGGCTTGAATGCGCATTTCTTTTACACACGTAAGTACGTTCCAATTTTCATTGACTTTAACCAATTCCTTATGCATGATTCCACCAGCTGTATCTTCGTCATAACGCAACAAGTCTACAATATCTTTCGCATGCTCCACATCTTGAAGTTCTGATATTACCTCAGCTTTCAAATCTTGCGAAAGCTCCGCAATAATATCAGCAGCATCATTGGTTTCCAGCTCATCTAATTCTTCCGCAATCTCCTTTGCCGAAAGCCTGCTTAGAATATTCTCCCGCAAATCATCTTCGAGTTCCAGAAGAATTTCAGCGGTTTTTTCACTGTCTAATACTTTAAAAATATAGGTTGCTTCATTAAAATCAAGCTCATCAAGAATCTCGGCAATATCAGCATGGTGCATATCATTCAAAATCACTTCCAGCTGTTGGTCGTTTTTACTTTGAATGAGTAGCTCTAATTCTTGTATTAATTCTTTGCTGATTTTAAACTCCATCGGCTTCTATTTTTTGGGTAAGTGCTATGAACTGTTCTACATTTAATTGTTCTGGTCGAAGGTTGAAAATCTCATCCTCTCTCAAACTATCCGACAAATTTAAGGTTTTCAAACTATTTCGTAACGTTTTGCGTCGTTGTTGAAAAGCCGTTTTTACTACCGTAAAAAATAATTTTTCGCCGCAAGGCAAGCTATAATCTTTCTTTCTACGCAAACGTAAAACACCTGATTTTACCTTAGGTGGCGGAATAAATACATTTTCATCTACCGTGAATAAATATTCGGCATCATAAAAAGCCTGAACCAAAACGGACAGAATTCCATACGCTTTTGTTCCCTTTTTTTCACAAATACGTTGCGCCACTTCTTTCTGAAACATTCCTGCAAATTCCGGAATCTGATCGCGGTACTCCAATGTTCTAAACACAATCTGTGTCGAGATATTATACGGGAAATTCCCAATAATCGCGAATTGTTTCCCTTCAAAAACATCGTTGACATTGTATTTCAAAAAATCTTTAGAAATGATTCTGTCTTTTAATTTTGGATAATTCTGGTCCAAATACGTCACTGATTCCGTATCGATTTCAATAACGTAGGTGTTCACCGGTTTATCCAACAAATATTTTGTCAAAACTCCCATTCCTGGACCTATCTCTAATACATCATCATATCCTTCTAAATTTAACGTGTCAGCAATATCTTTTGCAATGCTTTCGTCTTTCAAGAAGTGTTGTCCGAGGTGTTTTTTGGCTGTTACTTTTTCCATATTATGCTGAATACTTTCAGTATTTTTTATTGTCCTAATTTTATTGTTTTTTGTTTATTTCTAGCAATTGCTGAATATCCAATAAATCCTTAGGTCTATTTGCTTTAATTTTGCTTGTTATTAAATCCTCTAGTGACAGTACATTCCATTTCAAAAAAAGATTGTCATTCACTTGTACTTCTTCGCTGCTTTCAAATGCTTCTGCAAAAGTTTTATTTACAGAAAATTTTGTAATTAATTCTAAATCCAAGTCTACAGGAGAGAATTTAACGGAAATGTTTTGTTCTTGATTTTTTACATTTTCGGGGAAATCATCAATTTCATATCCCATTTCATTAAAAACGGCTACTAATTTTTTAAAATTTTCATCCGTAGTCTCTATCCAAAAATCGACATCCGCAGAATGGCGCTGGTATCCATGGAAATTTACTGCTCCTCCGCCAACCATCAACATTCTTACTTTATGCTTATTAGCTGTAGAAATAAATTGATTGATATTTTCTTCCCATTTTTGAAACATATCAGCTTGCTTTTATTTGAATAATAAAATTCGAATTAATATCGTTTTTATGCTTCATTGGAAATTGATTAACCTTTTCCATCAAACGCAAAAATTGATAAAAACGTTCTGCTTTGGATAATTTCAAAAAATCATCCAATTGTTTTCTGTTGCTTTCTTCTTTGGTTTGAAAATGGAGTTCCATGGCTATTTATAATCTGCAATCAGCTCTAATTCTGTTCTAAACGCCAACATTTTATCGCCAAACAACTTCGCTCCTTCTTCCCGAAAACCCGGTGCATCTTCTTGGTAGTATTTCTCCAGAGTTTCTTTGCTGTCCGTCGTATATTGAACGGAATACGTAACTCCGCCCATTTCCTCTTCAATTAATACTCGTACCATTCTTGCCGAAGAGAATTTTCCCGTAGCCAAAATTTCAGGAATATGCTTGTGTTGCATCCAAATCATCCATTGATCGTGAACGCTTTCATGTATGTTTGTGGTAACGTTGTATAGTATCATTTTTTTTGATTGTTAGATTATTAGATTATTAGACTTTTCAAAAAATCCAAGAATCTAAGTAATCTGTTTTTATAAATTAGTGTCTCCTCGCAATTGTCTGAATTTCTTCCGGGCTTCTACAAAATAAATACTGTCCTGATGATTGAACAATACCTTTTCATATAGTGGCTTCGCTTTTTCAGGCAACAATTGCTTGTTATAAATTTCTGCCGAAAAATACAACGCTTCGTCTATGTAAATTCCGTCGCTATGTTGGTCTATAATCATTTGGTATTGGCTTAAAGCCAAAGCAAAATCACTTTCCTTTTCGTATATTTTTCCTAATCTTAACAAAGTCACAGCCTCTATTTCCTGTCCTTTATGATTTTTTAAAATCGATTGAAACTGCGCAATAGCTTCCTGATTCCTGTTTTGATACAACAGATAATCTCCTTTTGCAAATTGCTTCAAAGCAGTTTGTGTCGAATCAGCAACAGTATTGTCGTTGATTAACAGAAAATATTCCAAAGCATCATTGGCAATCAACTGCGTATTCGCGGATTTCAATTCCTTAAACTGTTTCAATGCCCACGCAAAATCAGTTTTGAAATAACTCGTTTTTGCGGCTTTTAAAGTGGCCTCATGCGCCATTACATCATTCTTTAAATCCAATTCAATCTGGGAATAATAAATCAAAGCCTGATTGAATTTTTCTTCATAAAGCAAAATATCTGCCAGTTCCATTTTGGCTTTAGCCACTTCATAATCATTCAATTTCAATTCCAATGCTCTCTTGACAATTGCCTTTCCTTCTTCTGGTTTTTTTAGATTAAATGCTGTGAAATGCGCCTGAATCAGCTGCAAAGATAAGGTAAAAGGACTTATTTCGAATTGCTTCAACAAACCGTCTAATTCTGTGGCGATGGCTGAAAAGTCATTTTCGGATGCTTTTTCAATTTTCATGGTCACCAAATACGAATTTGCTTGAATCAGTAATTCTAAATCCTGGGTGTTTTCTAATACAAATCCTAAAATTTCCTTAGCCGCCTCCTGATTCTCTTCTTCAATTGCAAGTTGTCCTAAATTGACGATATTAGTTAGCGATTCCGGATTGCGTTTGTATATGGCTTTTTCCTGAATAAATGCTTTCTCGAATTCTTTTTGCTGTACATAAAACCAACTCAAATAATGATTCCAAAAAAGGTCTTGATTTTTTTGGGTTCTTATAATCAATGCTTTGCGCAACAGTTCATTGAAGTTTGCATCGCCTTCGTCAACCATAAAACGAACCAATTGATTCTGGATTCTAATGGAGTTTTGAGGATTGGCAAATGCTTCATCCAGAAAAGTGGAAATCATCATTTCCATATTAGATAATTGACCGTAAAGCAATCCTATTTGATAATTAAAATTAAAGTTCGGTTGTAATTCCGTAGCGGTCTGGTAGGATTTCAATGCGTAATCGAGGAGTACTTTTTTCTCAAAAGCGTTTGATATTCCGTAGACTTCATTCGGATTTTTTTTGATTCGTTCCAAAGCCTGTTCGTAGTACATTTTGGCTTTGTCATCATTTTTTTGTAACTGAAAATTATAGCCTAATTCTACTAAAAGATTTCCTTGATTGTACTTGTTAAGCCTTTCTTGAATAGCTTTTTCGGCACTTTCAAACTGTTGCAATTGCTGAGAACAATCTATTATTCTTAAGAAATATTGGGAGTTTAATGGAATCTCTTTCAGCAATTCTTCATAGCTGATTTTTGCTTTTTCAAAATCGCCTTTGTCATAATAATATTGCGCCAATTGTTCGTTTTGCGAAAAACAAAGCAATGAAAAAAACAGCGTGATATGTAGAAAGAGTTTTTTCATTTTCAATATTCGTTTTTTTATCGCATTCACAGTTTTCAGTCACAGCGCTGTAAACTGTGACTGATAACCGCAAACTAATTAATCTATAATATCAAATCCGCAATACGGACGTAAAACCTCAGGGATTACAATTCCTTCTGGAGTTTGGTAATTTTCTAAAATTCCAGCCAAAACTCTTGGCAAAGCCAATGCACTTCCGTTTAAGGTGTGAGCCAATTGGTTTTTTCCGTCTTTGTCTTTGAAACGCAATTTCAAACGATTCGCTTGAAAAGTCTCAAAATTAGAAACCGAACTAATTTCTAACCAACGATCTTGCGCTGTAGAAAACACTTCGAAATCATACGTCAAAGCCGATGTGAAGCCCATATCACCACCACAAAGACGCAAAATTCTATATGGTAATTTCAATTCTTGTAATATATTTTTAACGTGTTCCACCATTCCTTCTAATGCTTCGTACGATTTGTCAGGATGTTCTACACGTACAATTTCCACTTTATCAAATTGATGTAAACGGTTCAATCCACGAACGTGTGCTCCGTAAGAACCTGCTTCACGACGGAAACAAGGCGTGTAAGCCGTAGTTAAGACGGGCAATTCATTTTCGTTCAAAATCACATCACGAAACAAATTCGTTACCGGAACCTCAGCCGTTGGAATCAAGTACAAATCATCGGTTTTATCATGATACATTTGCCCTTCTTTGTCCGGCAATTGTCCCGTTCCATAAGCTGATGCTTCGTTGACCATGTGCGGAACCTGAACCTCATTGTATCCTGCAGCTGTATTTTTATCCAAGAAATAATTAATTAAGGCACGCTGTAACTTCGCACCTTTTCCTTTATAAACCGGAAATCCTGCACCTGTGATTTTTACTCCTAATTCGAAATCAATGATGTCGTATTTTTTTACCAATTCCCAATGCGGTTGTGCTCCTTCATGCAAAACTGGAATCTCACCTTCTTCAAAAACGTTTAAGTTTTCCTCTGGTGTTTTTCCAACAGGAACGATGTCAGCAGGAAGATTGGGTAACGTATATAATTTTTCTAAAAGTTCAACAGCAAGTGCGTCAGCAGTTTCGGCTAGAGCTTTGCTTTTCTCTTTGTTTAAAACAGTTTTTTCTTTAAGAATGGCGGCTTTCGATTTCTCACCCGCTTTCATCAATTCGCCAATGTCTTTGGATAATTTATTAGATTCGGATAAAATATTGTCTAGCTCCACTTGCGTAGCGCGACGTTTTTCATCCAGTTGTACCACTTCTTCAACAACACTTGTAGCATCGATGTTTCTCTTTGCCAAAGCGGTGATTACTTTTTCTTGATTCTCTCTAATAAATGCGATTTGTAACATAGCTTGATTTTTTTAACGCTAAATTTTATAATAATGGTAGCAAATTTAAGGAAATGTTTGATAGAAATGAGGGAAAGTTTAAATTGAAAATTTATTCTTTGTATTTGCAAAAAGCTATTCCGCGAAGGTTCACAAAGGAGACACAGAGATTCACAAAGTTTTTTTTAGATTTTCCCTTTATATCTCTTAGTGCAACTTCGTGTTTTTTCTTGGCGTGTCTTTGTGAAACAACTAATTTCTTGTCTACTCTCTTTTAATTTCATGACCCACAAATTCTTCTAAGGTTGCAAACATGTCGTCTACAGAAAGAACTTCAAAATCAGGGTGTGTTTTTAAGAAATTAGCGTTCAACGTAATCAGATTTTCTTCAATTTCGAAAAAAGTGTCGTTGTTGAGCAAATCTCGGATAGGATTTACGCCTTCCAGTTTCCCTTTTAGGAATTTATTCAGCTTTACGCTGCTCATTAATTTTACTTTTTTGGATTGTTGTTGGAACAATTCTAAATGCTTTTCGGCTCCAATCAAAGCCAAACCTTCTTCGATTAATTCGTTTAGTTCTTTATCCCAACCGGAATTATACACAAATTGAGCAAAATTTCCTTCGGTATATTGTGAGGTATAATAATCTAAATAATAACTCATTATGGCATCTTCGTGAATCAAATCATCGTTTACGCCTTCCTCGCGCATTAGGTTGATTACCGAAATATTAGAGTGAATCACATCTTGAAGATTCTCACTGTTCATTGCAGTTTCTGAAATAATTATTCTACCGAATTCCATAAGTTTTGTATTTTAATATGTGCTGCAAATTTCGGGTAAAATAGTGAAGAATCGAAATGTTTCTTTTTAGCCACGGATTTGCTTTGCTAGTTCGCTTTAGCTCGTGTCACAGATTAGCACAGATTGATCAGCGATACCATTTAACTTACATCAGATTCGTTACTATTCTTTTTCTGATTCATTTTTGCAACTAAAGCTCTCAAACGCAACGCTTTTTCTTTTTTTTCTTCTTGAAGTTTAGCCTTTTTCCGATTGAGCAATTTGGTATGTAAAGCCTTGTTTTTAGTATTTTTTTCGGGTCCTTTTGCCATGATTACAAACTTCTTTGATTAAGGTTACAAATATAAAATAACGAACGATGCTCCGCTATAAAATTAAAAAACGCTCTTTAGAAAACCTTCTGCTTTCTATCTTTCCGCAAAAAAAATAAGCAAATGCTCCTGAAAAATAGAGAATTACATCAATCCAATCTGCCGTATATCTTGGATTTAATCTTGGGAGATAATATTCAAAATAAAAAGAATAACAGCTAGCTAATAAAAGAACAAAAACAAACGAAAGCTCAAAAAATACATCTTTTTTCAACCAATGTATGAGATATGTGATTGCACCTAACGTGAGAGGGAGAAATAGTAAATCATTAACATAATTATTAATTATTGTAGGCAGTGGCATTTGCAACCGTTGCATTATATAAATAGCAAGCGCAGTCAAAAAAAGCATCACATACAGCAACTTTTTGAAAGTAATTGATGCACAATTCTGTTGCACAAAAGGGGGAATATTTTGCTGAATTTTATCCAATCTTTTTGTTTTTTATTTGATTTAGCCCGCTGCTGCCGCTACGACCAAGGCAATAAGCCACCCAATAAGCATTGCAATAAAAAGCCATACCGAATAAATGACTTGAAAAAGGGCTCTTATTATACTATTAGGATGCGTCGCACCTTTCTTTAACAACTCATCAATTCTGCTAGGAACTTTGCTCTTTTCCTCCTCTTCTTTTTCTTGAATTTTATTTTCGCTTTCTAATTGGCGCTTCAAAACTATATTGATAATCTCACCACAATTACTACAGTAATCTCTGTCTACATTAATAGTGCCGCACGCGAGACATTTTACAAATGATTTACTCATCACACTTTTTTTTAAACATAATTTTGGAGTTTTGGCCCTTTTAAAGGCAGCTGCTTTCTTCTGGTAAAATTATTGTTTATCACAAATCTTGCCGAATTGCCTCTGAAGGGTATCAAATGATTTCACAAATAAAGGTGTCATTTAATATTCTTTTAATAATAGTCAAATTTATACTTATTCCTTTTCATATCCCCAAAATCAAAATCAATTTTATTTTTAATTGCCTTTTTTTGGAGCTTATTGTACTTGTAAGAAACAACCGTGTCATTATTATAAGTCCCTTTTAATTCTCTTAAATATCCATTCTTTGTATATTTATAAATTTCAATATATGGTTTACTAAAATCTGGACTACCAGAAATTATTTTTATTTTTCTTTTTACCTTATCGTAATAAATAGTATCTATGTATACACTTCCCTTGTTATAGTCCGGCTGCTTTGAAGCAATCATTCCCCATGACATTGTTTTTATCAATTTCATATCCTTAAAATATAGATGGTTACGAATAAATCGTGTTGCTGAATCTTCTTCAAATTTAATTTCAGTTATTAATCTATCATTACTATCATATTCAAATTTTGAAAATTGTCGCAGAACACAAGTGTCTTGTTTTTGAAAATAATCACAATCAATTTCAAGAATTTTCAGTCCATTTTTATACTCTGATTTAGTAATTCGATTAGCTCTTACATTTCCAAAATTTTGTTCTAACAATTTATTTCCTTCCTTGTCAAACTCTGCAATTCTATTTTTATCTAGAATACCATCTTGGTTAGTAAATTCAGTTATTGATTTAATTTTGGAGGAACATCCTAGAAGAACAGATATAGAAATTAATAAAATTATATTTTTTTTCATGACTTCAATTTTAGGCATCAATCAAATATAAGTAATTATTTACACAAAAGATAGTTTCACAACCCAAATCCCTAGCCCCGATAGCAGTGAAAATCCTTTTACTTTTTTCTTTAAAAAGTAAAAGATTGCAACGGATAGCGGGAAATAGCTTCAAATAAAAATTCTATTGCTTATTTTTGCAGTTCGTTCTGAATTAATTTCAGAATCTAAAAATAATTTTATGATACAGAATCCAAAAAGATATACCATTACAGCGGCATTGCCGTATACGAACGGACCGATTCACATTGGCCATTTGGCGGGTGTTTACGTGCCTTCAGACATATATTCCAGATATTTAAGATTGCAAGGAAGAGACGTTTTGTTTGTTTGCGGAAGTGACGAACACGGCGTGGCCATTTCGATGAAAGCCAAAAAAGAAGGCATTACGCCACAGGAAGTAATCGATAAATATGACGGAATCATTCGTAAATCGTTCTCTGATTTTGGAATTTCGTTTGATAATTATTCCCGAACTTCGGCTAAAATTCATCATGATACGGCTTCGGAATTTTTTAGAAAACTGTACGAACAAGGAGATTTTATTGAGGAAGTAACCGAACAATTGTATGATGCAAAAGCAGATCAATTCTTAGCAGACCGTTTTGTGGTTGGGACTTGCCCAAAATGTGGCAACGAAGAAGCTTACGGTGATCAATGTGAAAAATGTGGTTCGACCTTGAACGCTACGGATTTGATTAACCCAAAATCTACAATTACCGGAGAAACTCCAATTTTGAAATCGACGAAACACTGGTTTTTGCCTTTGGACCGTTATGAAGATTTCTTGAAGGAATGGATTCTCGTTGGACATAAAAATGACTGGAAACCCAATGTTTACGGACAAGTAAAATCATGGATTGATGGCGGATTAGAACCTCGTGCAGTAACTCGTGACTTAGATTGGGGAATTGATGTACCTGTTGAAGGTGCCGAAGGAAAAAAATTATATGTGTGGTTTGATGCGCCAATTGGCTACATTTCATCTACCAAAGAATGGGCTTTGCACGAAGGAAAAGATTGGGAACCGTACTGGAAAGATAAAGATACAAAACTGGTTCACTTTATAGGGAAAGACAATATTGTTTTCCATTGCATCATTTTCCCAGCGATGTTGAAAGCCGAAGGAAGCTATATTTTGCCGGATAATGTGCCTGCAAATGAGTTCTTGAACTTAGAAGGAAACAAATTGTCTACGTCTAAAAACTGGGCGGTTTGGTTGCACGAATATTTAGAAGAATTCCCAAATCAGCAAGATGTTTTGCGTTATGCGCTAACATCAAATGCACCAGAAACTAAGGATAATGATTTTACCTGGAAAGATTTTCAGGCGAGGAACAACAATGAATTAGTAGCGATTTACGGGAATTTCATTAATCGTGTGGTGGTTTTAACTAATAAGTATTACGACGGAATTGTCCCTACCCCTAACGAATTATCTGAAGTAGATGAACAAACTCTGGCTGAATTAAAAGCGTATCCAGCAGTAATTTCAAGTTCTGTAGAACGATACAGATTCCGTGAAGCGTTGAGCGAATTAATGAATGTGGCTCGTTTAGGAAATAAATATTTGGCTGATGAAGAACCTTGGAAAGTAATCAAAGACAATCCAGAACGCGTACAAACACAAATGTATGTGGCGTTGCAAATTGCGGCTGCGTTGAGTTCACTTTGCGAACCTTTCTTACCATTTACAGCAAAAAAATTATCAAGAATCCTAAAAATAGAAAATCCGTTGAACTGGAATACGATTTCAGAAACATCTGATTTGATTCCGGCTGGTCACCAAATTGGGGAAGCTGAGTTGTTGTTTGCCAAAATTGAAGACAAGGAAATCCAAAAACAAATAGACAAACTAGAAGCGACTAAAACGGCTAATACCGCCGAAAACAAAAAAGCGGAACCACAAAAAGAAGCGATTCAATTTGAGGATTTTGCCAAAATGGATATTCGTGTAGGAACCATCTTAGAGGCCGAAAAAATGCCGAAAGCCAACAAGCTTTTGATATTGAAAGTAGATACCGGAATTGACGTTCGCACCATTGTTTCGGGAATTGCGGAAAGTTTCAAACCAGAAGATATTGTAGGGAAACGAGTGACTGTTTTAGTGAATTTAGCTCCAAGAAACCTTCGTGGTGTAGAAAGTCAAGGAATGATTTTGATGACTACTAATGCTGAAGGAAAACTGGTTTTTGTAAATCCAGATACAGATGGTGTTGCTAATGGAGAGACAATCAATTAAGGAAATTATAAAATGAAAATAAAAAAGCCGCAATTAGCTTTAATTGTTGGGATACTCTGCATTTCGATATTTCCAATATTAATAAAACTTCGGTTAACTCCCGGACTAATTTCGGCTTTTTATAGAATGGCAATTGCAGTAACCTTGCTATTGCCGTATGTCATTATTACAAAAAAATTCAAGCTTCCAACTTTCAAAGTATTAATTCCTGCTATAATTTGCGGAATTTTATTCGCCTCAGATGTTGCCGTTTGGAATATTGCCATTCAAGAATCGAGCGCTACTCAGGCTTCACTGCTTACAAATTTATCCCCGCTTTGGGTGGGCATTGGTTCGTTTTTATTTTTAAAAACAAAACCCGCCACTAATTTCTGGATAGGAACTCTAGTCTCATTATTCGGAATGATTATGCTAGTTGGTTTCCAGTTTTTTATCGAGTTGAATTTTGACAATGCATTCCTTTTTGCCGTATTATCGGGTATTTTATATGCTATTTACTTACTGGTCAGCAAAAATGTGCTTTCTAGTATGGATGTCCTTTCTTTTATGACTATCAGCTTAATTTCTTCAAGTATATATTTAGGAATTCTCTGCTTAATGCTAGAAGAACCTTTTTACGGTTTTTCTGATGCTGGCTGGCTAGTATTATTAATCCAAGCAGTAGTTTGCCAATTATTAGCGTGGTTATCGCTGAGTTATGCCACACAACACATGCGCGCCACAAGAGTGTCTTTGAGTTTACTCAGTCAAGCCGTTTTGACTTCAATTTTAGCTTGGTTATTTTTAGATGAAATAATCACCCTGCAAATGATTATCGGAGGAATTATTTTACTTTTGGGAATTCGAATTACCTTTTATTCGAAAACAATTTCAATAAAAAAAGTATTTTTCAAAACAGGAGACAGTTTGTAGGAAAACCTCAATTATTATCAAAATAATATAAAAATGGAACTAAAAGTAATTGCTTTCGACGCCGATGACACCTTATGGATCAACGAAACGTATTTTGATGAAACCGAAAAAAAATTCTGTGGTTTAATGGAAGATTATTTGTCCCATCAGGGAATTTCCAAAGAACTATTTAAGGTCGAAATCGATAATTTAAAACTATACGGTTACGGAATCAAGGGCTATATTTTATCGATGATTGAAGCGGCGATGACTATATCAAATAACACACTTCCTGTAGAAATAATCGAAAAAATCATTCAATACGGAAAAGAATTATTGGAGAAACCAATTGTTTTATTGGAAGGTGTGGAAGAAACCTTAGCTGCTTTACACGGAAAATACAAATTAGTGGTTGCTACTAAAGGTGATTTATTAGACCAACGAAGAAAGTTGCACAATTCAGGTTTGGGTCATTATTTTCACCATATCGAAGTAATGTCAGACAAGCAAGAAATTGATTATTCTGATTTGATTAAACGTTTGGAAATACAATCTGAAGAATTTTTAATGATTGGAAATTCCTTAAAATCAGATGTTTTACCAGTACTGGCCATTGGCGGACACGCTGTTCATATTCCGTTTCATACTACTTGGGCACACGAAAGAATTGACCATACAGTAGAACATGAAAATTTTAGTTCTTTCGAAAAAGTAACAGAAATACTAGAAAAACTAGGGTGAGAAATCAGGTTCTAAACTCATTTAATTAAGTAAAAAACAATTTTCAAGTAAAAAACAATTTGTTTTAAAGTTAATATCTTTACATAATATAAAATAAAAATACAAAATATTGATAAATTCGTATTTAAGAGCTCCGTTTTATACAACTAAAACTAATTCTTACATAATTAACAGATTAAAGTTTGATATTTAACAATATATCGTACTTTTGCATAAATTAAAAAAAAAAAAAATGAAAAAAATCATACTTAATCTAGTACTTGCATCGGTTGTGACCACTATGAGTGCTCAAACTGGAAGTGTAAAAAACACAGAAGCAGCAGTTGAAAATTCTTTCAACAAATGGTCTGTAGAATTAGCTGGTGGTTTTAACAAACCATCAAGAACAATGTCACCTGGTCATAGAACTGCTGTAGTTAGTCCCTATGTTGTAGATTTAGGTGTTCGTTATATGTTTAACAACAAATTCGGTTTGAAAACTGATTTGGGTTATAACAGTTTTACAGAAGGTGATAATTCAATAAAATTTGACACAAAGTATTACAGAGTAAATTTACAAGGTGTTGCAAACTTAGGAAGAATCATGAGTTTTGAAACTTGGACTAAAACAATTGGTTTACTTGGTCATGCTGGTGTAGGTTTGTCATTTTTGGAAAAAGAAAATCCTTCTTTCAGTAGAGACAGAATGGGTAACTTAATGGCGGGGATAACTGGTCAAATTAAATTATCTGATAGAATTGCATTGACAGGAGATTTCACAACTATAGTTCACGGTAGACAAAATCTTGCTTTTGACGGTGCTAGTACAGTTTCTACAAGAGGACTTTCTGGAGCACTTTTTAACGGTACTGCAGGTATAACAGTTTACTTAGGTAACAATGTGAAACATGCTGACTGGGTTATTGATAACGAAGGTAAATTTGATGCAATTGATGCAAGATTTACAGCTATCGAAAACAAAATGTTAGATTCTGATAATGATGGTGTAGCAGATTATTTAGATCAAGAAGCTAATACACCTGCTGGTCAAATGGTTGATACTAAAGGTAGATCTATTGACAAAAACAACAACAATGTTGCTGACGATACTGAAGCTTACATCATGAAAAACTATGCAGCTAATACTGGAGACGGTTCTGTTGTATACAATAACGATTTAATCAAAAGTTTAATCAACGGTGGTTATGTTGCAGTTTATTTTGACTTCGATAAATCTACTCCAACAAATGTTTCTACTGAAGGTACAGATTTTATCTTGACTTACTTAAGAAACAATCCTACTGCTTCAGTTGACATTATTGGTCATGCTGACGAATTAGGAAGGTCAGAATACAATGATAAATTATCTGCTGCAAGAGCAAATAATGTAAAAAATACTTTGATGAAAGCTAATATTGAAGCTTCAAGATTGAATGTAATTGCTGCAGGTGAAGACTCTTCAGTTGATAAAAATTCAGATGCTGCAAGAAAATTAGTTAGAAGAGTTACTTTCATGGTAAAATAATTCTTTCTCAAAATTCTCTAAAAACCCTAAAGGAAATTTCTTTTAGGGTTTTTTTATGTTTATGTGCACCAATTGAAAAAGTTTTTAATTCCTTTTAACAAAAATCTCCATCAACAGATTTTTGATTTAAAAGATTAGCAGTACTTTTGAAAATAAATAAAAAAAGCAATTTGAAAACCCTTTTAGATCTAGAAAATTGGCCTAGAAAAGAACATTTTCATTTTTTTAGACAATTTGAAGAACCATTCTTTGGCGTCACAGTCGAAATTGATTGTACTAAAGCTTATGCAGTTGCAAAAGCTTTGAAAACCTCATTTTTTAGTTACTATTTACATCAGACATTGGTAGCGGTGAATACAATTGAATCGTTTCGCTATCGAATTTCAGAAGATAAGATATATGTTTGTGACCAAATTAATGCATCGGCAACTATTGGTCGGCAAGACGGGACTTTTGGTTTTTCATTGATTGAATACAATTCTGATTTTTCTATATTTGAAACGAATACTTCTAAAGAAATAGAGCGTATACAAACTACAACAGGACTCTTTACCCGAACATTTGATGATGATAATGTCATTCACTTTTCGGCGATTCCTTGGTTGGATTTCACCTCAATTTCCCATGCCAGAAGTTATACTTTTCCGGATAGTTGCCCTAAAATTTCGTTTGGAAAAATGAAAATTACAGATAATGGAAAGAGAACCATGGCAATGTCTGTTCATGTTCATCATGCCTTGATGGATGGTTTTCATCTAGGGCAGTTTGTGGATTGTTTTCAGGAGTTAATGAATCAATAATTGCACTTTCAGAAATATTAGTGTGTTTCGTGCTGTCTAGATAAAAATTAGATTTTTTTTGTTTAAAACACCTGCGTTGAAAATATAATTTCCTTAAAAATATTCCATGTTTCCAATAGCTTTTCATCCCATTTATCAGCATCCTTTACCAGAAGGGCATCGCTTTCCAATGTTGAAATATGAATTGCTCCCTCAACAATTAGTACACGAAGGAACCGCAACACTTTCTGATTTCTTTAAACCTGATATTTGCGATTTAAAGCACGTTTTAGCAATTCATAAACAAGAATATGTAAATGACTTACTCAATCTGACTTTGAATGCAAAAGCAGCGAGAAAAATTGGATTTCCACTTTCGAAAGAACTTGTAATGCGCGAATTAATTATAGCTCAAGGAACCATCGTTGGCGCTCAGAAATCGTTAGAAACAAAAGTATCTTTTAATATCGCCGGGGGAACTCATCATGCTTATTCTACTCATGGAGAGGCCTTTTGTTTATTAAATGACCAAGCAATAGCTTCTCAATACTTATTAGACCACAAATTATCAAAAAAAATTCTGATTATAGACTTAGATGTACATCAGGGAAATGGCACAGCTGAAATTTTTCGAAATAATCCAAATGTATTCACGTTATCCACACATGGCAAGACAAACTATCCTTTCAAAAAAGAAATTTCGGACTTAGATATCAGTTTTAACGATGGAACAAAAGATGATGAATTCCTCCAAACAATTGCAAATGTAATTCCAAAATTAATCGAAACTCAAAAGCCCGATTTTATATTTTATTTGGCGGGAGTAGATATTTTATCTTCTGATAAACTGGGTAAATTAGGATGCTCATTAGATGGGTGCAGAAAAAGAGATGAATTAGTTTTTGAACTTTGCTCTAAATATCAAATTCCTGTGCAAGTATCTATGGGTGGTGGCTATTCGCCCGATATAAAAACAATAATTGAAGCTCACGCAAATACATACCGAGCCGCCAAAAGTATTTTCTAAAAAAATTGAGATAACGATTATCCCATTTAAATAAAACCTAGTTTCAAGTATAAAATATGCAATTTGGAATATACCATATCATTTAATTTTTCCTGAAAATAAAAAAAGCACGGTATCCTTATCAGAAAACCGTGCCTTTTATTTCTATTTTAATCTCTACTTTATTTTCCTAAAAGCATCACCTCATTAACCAATACTTCGGTTATATATCTTTTTTCGCCGTTTTTATCATCGTAACTTCTATGAGTTAGCTTACCTTCAATAGCAATTTCTTTGCCTTTAGTAACATACTTTTCTATAATTTCAGCTGTTTTCCCCCAAGCTACTAATTTATGCCACTGGGTTTCCTCTACTTTTTCTCCTTTGTCGTTTTTATAGTTTTCATTTGTTGCTAATGTAAAATTGGCTAGTTTTTTTCCTCCGTCAAATGATTTGATTTCTGGATCATTCCCAACGTGTCCAATTAACTGTACTTTGTTTCTTAATGTGCTCATGGCGTGTAAAATTTAAATGTTAGTGTATATAAGTTATTTGTTGAATCGTTCTTTCAAATCAACATTGCAAAGATGCGATGACTGACAAAAAGTATTCGGTAGCTAACTACTTACTTTCGGTTGTAACTATTTGTAAGCGTTTGTAAATGGTAAAAAATAGCTATATTTGGTAAAAATAAAATTTTTATGCAAACCAAAATAAACAAAGTAGAGTTACGAAATCTGAAATTTGATGACTATAAAGAGTTGAAAAACTCCATGGTAGAATCGTATCCGGAAATGGTAGGTTCCTACTGGAGAGAACATCATATTGAAAAATTATTAAGCCTTTTTCCCGAAGGTCAATTGGTAATTTTAGTAGATGGAAAAGTAGTTGGCTCTGCTTTGTCTCTAATTGTTGACGAAAGTTTAGTAGACAAAAACCATAATTACTCTGATATAACCGGAAAATATACTTTCTCCACCCACAACCCAAAAGGAGATGTTTTATACGGGATAGATGTTTTTATTCACCCTAATTATAGAGGTCTGCGCCTAGGTAGACGTTTGTATGACGCCCGAAAAGAATTGTGCGAACAATTGAATTTGAAAGCTATTGTTTTTGCAGGAAGAATTCCTAATTACGGACAACATGCAGAAACACTGACTCCAAAAGATTATATAGAAAAAGTAAAAAGAAAAGAGTTGCATGACTCTGTTCTTTCTTTTCAGTTAAGTAATGATTTTCACGTAATCCGAGTAATGAAAAACTACTTAGAAGGTGATACAGATTCTAAAGAATTTGCAGTTTTATTAGAGTGGAACAATATTTATTACGACGAAAGCCCCAAACTGATAAACCTCAAAAAAAGTGTCATTCGTTTAGGGCTAATACAATGGCAAATGCGCCAACTAAACAATCTGGAAGCTTTATACGAACAATGTGAGTTTTTTGTTGATGTTGTTTCGGGTTACGGAAGTGATTTTGCATTGTTTCCAGAACTATTTACTGCTCCTTTAATGGCAGATTACAACCATTTATCTGAGGCAGAAGCGATTAGAGAATTAGCAAAATATTCGGAACCCATTAGGAAACGTTTTCAAGAACTTGCCATTTCTTATAACATCAATATCATTACCGGAAGCATGCCTCATCTAGAAAATGGCACATTATATAACGTGGGTTTTCTTTGCAAAAGAGACGGAACTTCAGAAATGTATGCTAAAATTCATGTTACTCCAAACGAAGTACAGCACTGGGGAATGACCGGCGGATCACAAATTAAAACCTTTGATACCGATTGCGGAAAAATAGGAATCGTGATCTGTTATGACATAGAATTTCCTGAATTATCCAGATTAATGGCAGATGAGGGAATGAACATTCTATTTGTTCCATTCCTTACAGATACACAGAACGCTTACACGCGTGTAAAGCACTGCGCTCAAGCCAGAGCGATAGAAAACGAATGTTATGTAGCTATAGCAGGTTGTGTGGGCAATCTTCCTAAGGTAAATAACATGGACATTCAATATGCGCAATCCGCCGTATTTACACCTTCTGACTTTGCTTTTCCAAGTAACGGAATCAAAGCCGAAGCTACTCCAAATACGGAAATGACACTGATTGTTGATGTAGATTTAGATTTACTAAAAGAACTTCACGAACATGGAAGTGTTCGAATTCTAAAAGATCGAAGAACGGACTTGTACGACATCAAAAAAATCAATCCATGAACAAAACCTGCTTAGAATGTGGAGAAAAGATTGTAGGACGCGAAGATAAAAAGTTTTGTAGTGACGGTTGCCGCAACGCCTTCAACAATAAAATAAATAAAGACAGCACTAATTTTATGCGCAACGTCAACAATAAGCTGCGCAAAAACTACCGCATTTTATCTGAAATTAATACCGAGGGAAAATCAAAAACCACAAGGGCAAAACTCTTGAGCAAAGGTTTCGATTTTGATTTTTTTACTAATATTTTAAATACTAAAACAGGAAATACCTACTATTTCCTATACGACCAAGGCTACATGCATTTGGACAATGATTTTTATATGTTAGTCAAAAAAGATATTTAATACCACAATCCCCTAATCTAACTAACCAAAAATGAAAAAAGATTATTCCTCCATTTTTGCCGGTTTATTTATCCTGGGAATTCTAGGATTGATTTACTTTAGCATGATGCCAAATTGGACTTCTGACAAAGAAGGTTCTCTTTCTGAGTTTTCAACAAAAAGGGCCTTAAATCAAGTAGAAGCCATTTCAAAAAAACCGCATTATGTAGGTTCCAACGAACATGAAGTAGTAGCTGATTATCTAGTAAAAGAGCTGACTAAGTTAGGACTGGAAACTTCAATTCAGCAAGGATATACCTTAAGCGATTGGGGAAATCTGGTTCAGTCAAAAAATATCTTAGCTAGAATCAAAGGTTCCAACAGTTCCAAAGCATTATTGTTGCTTTCTCATTATGACAGCGCGCCACATTCCTACTCTAAGGGCGCCAGCGATGCAGGTTCTGGTGTAGCGACAATCCTAGAGAGTGTTAGAGCATTTTTGTATAATAAAACGCCTCATAAAAATGATATTGTTATTCTGTTTTCAGATGCCGAAGAATTAGGATTAAATGGCGCTGCCCTATTTGTAACCCAGCATCAATGGGCTAAAGAAATAGGTTTGGTGCTTAATTTTGAAGCACGTGGTTCTTCAGGACCTAGTTATATGTTAATGGAAACCAACAAAGGAAATGCAGGATTAGTAAAAGAGTTCGCTTCCGCAAATGCGACTTTTCCAGTATCAAATTCTTTGATGTACAGCATCTATAAAATGTTACCTAATGATACTGATTTAACCGTTTTTAGAGAACAAGGCAATATTCAAGGTTATAATTTTGCTTTTATCGATGACCATTATAACTATCATACCGCTCAGGATGACATTCAACATTTAAACAAAAATACTCTAGAGCATCAAGGTACTTATTTGATGCCGTTATTAAATTATTTCTCAAATACTGATTTAAACACCACACAGGCCAGCGAAGATTACGTCTATTTTACCATTCCATATACTTTTATCAGTTATCCTTTTAGCTGGGTTTTAACAATGGTGATAATCGCATTGGCACTCTTTATTTTCCTGTTATTTATAGGAAGAGCAAAGCGTATTTTATCTTTACGCGAAATTATAAAGGGATTTGTTCCGTTTTTAGGTTCTATAATTAGTACTGGATTAATTTCGTTTTTTGGCTGGAAAGCATTGTTGATATTGTATCCGCAATACAATGATTTACTTAACGGATTTACGTACAACGGACACGCTTACATTGCCGCTTTTGTACTTTTGGCTTTGGCAATAAGCATGCTTTTTTACCATTTATTATCAGAACGAAAAGTAACCATTAATCATTATGTAGCGCCACTATTTATTTGGATTATCATCAATGGAGCGCTAGCATTTAGTTTACAAGGAGCGGGATTTTTAATTATTCCAATCTATTTTGGATTAATAATTTTTGGTGTCTTCATCGTTACTCAAAAATCAAATAAGACTTTAAATCTATTTTTAAGCATTCCCGCTTTGATCATCATAGCGCCATTTATCCAAATGTTTCCAATAGGTTTGGGATTAAAAGTACTGTTTGGAAGTGCAATTCTTACTGTTCTAACCTTTGGATTATTGTTACCTGTTTTTGGGGCTTTCGCCAAAAAGGGAATCTGGTCCTTAGTGTTTTTTGTACTTTCCATTGGCTTTTTTGCAAAAGCGCATTATGAATCTGGTTACGGATACGGAAAAGCCAAATCAAACAGCTTATTATATGTCTATGATGCCGATACGGACCAAGCTCGTTGGGCAACGTACGACAAAAATCTTGATTTATGGACCAAAAGCTATTTGGGTGAAAACCCAAAAGAAGCAACCGCTCTAAACGAAACACCATTGTTTAGTAAGTACAATTCTGGTTTTACATATGCTGCAGAAGCGCCTAAAAAAGGCATTCTGAAACCAAGTATAGCATTTCTGGAAGACAGAATCGTAGGCAATCAAAGGTTTTTGAAAATAAAAATTTCCCCGAATCGAAACGTTAATCGCTACGATATTTTTGCCAATGAAAAAATGGCTATTCATAACTTCAGAGCAAATGGTGTGACCACTTTCGGTCAGAAAAATTCGCTGTACAAACGAAAAGGAAAGAAAATATTGAGTTATTATGTCGTAGGAAACGCTCCTTTGGAAATGCAATTCAGCGTAAATTCCGCAACGGTTTTTGATATGGAACTGATGGAAAGCTCTTTTGATTTAATGACTAATCCTTTATTCCAAATAACAAAAAGAGAAAACTGGATGATGCCAACGCCTTTTGTTTTGAATGATGCTGTGGTCATCAGACAAAAAATAAAGCCAAGTCAAGTAATAGATGTGCCTATTGTGCAAAATACTACTGTTGAAAGATCTCAAAAAACGATTATAAGAATCGAAAATGATAGTTCTGAAGTCAAATAATTGAAACATAAAATGATAACTATAAGTATTTTAGGTTGCGGTTGGTTGGGTTTGCCTTTGGCGAAAGCCTTACTTTCAAAAGGGTTTTTAGTAAAAGGCTCAACGACTTCAGTAGATAAATTAGCAGCATTAGAAAACGCAGGAATTGAACCTTATTTAATTGCGCTTTCAGAAAACAAAGCCACTGGAAACACAACCAATTTTCTAGAAAATTCTGAAATTTTAATCATCGATATTCCGCCGAAACTTCGCGGTTCCGGTACAGAAAACTTTGTTTCTAAGATTAGAAACGTAATTCCTTTTATAGAAAAATCAGCTGTTCAAAACGTACTTTTCATCAGTTCAACATCGGTTTATAATGATGTCGAAGCCTTTGTTACTGAAGCAACTATCGCAAAACCGGATACTGAAGGTGGTAAACAATTACTGGAAACAGAACAGCTTTTGCAAAGCAATAAAAATTTTAAAACTACTGTATTGCGTTTTGGTGGTTTAATTGGCGAAGACCGTCATCCCATAAAATTCCTAGCAGGTAGGGAAAATCTCGACAATCCTGATGCACCCGTTAACTTAATTCATCAAGACGATTGCATTGGTATAATTCTAAAAATTATTGAAACGGATTCTTGGAACGAAACCATAAATGCGGTCGCTCCATCTCATCCTACCCGAGAACTGTACTACACTCAAAAAGGACTGGAATTAGATTTGGCTTTGCCAAAGTTCAATCATAAAAACCCATCCATTGGAAAAACAATTTTAAGTAGTAAAATAGAAACCGTTTTAAAGTATACTTTTACAAAACCAAATTTGTAACGTGAGAACAAAAATTAAAAATGCTTTTTCTTCGAAAGTTAATGCTATTGGATTGCCAATATTAGCGTTATGCTGGGTTAGTTTTTTTTGGGGAACCACTTGGATCGCTTCAAAAGAAGGCGTAAAACACATGCCTGCCTTGCAACTTGTCGCTATCAGACAATTTCTGGGAGGATTCATTTACATTTCCTATTTTTTGTTTAAAAAAACGCCTTGGCCGAAAGGGAAACAATGGAAAACAATTGTCATTCTAAGCATTCTTAACTTTGTTTTAAGCAACGGATTAAGCACTTGGGGCGTCAAGTATATCAGTAGTGGTTTAGGCGCAATAATTGGCGCGTGCGTCCCTTTATGGATTGTAATCATTACTTTTTTCAGAGGCGAACGCTTGTCCAGATTATCAGTTATGGGTTTGATTATCAGTTTTAGTGGCGTTTGCGTTATTTTTTA
Organism: Flavobacterium glaciei; assembly: GCF_003350545.1. Classification (GTDB taxonomy): domain Bacteria; phylum Bacteroidota; class Bacteroidia; order Flavobacteriales; family Flavobacteriaceae; genus Flavobacterium; species Flavobacterium glaciei. The sequence goes on along the minus strand of NZ_QQBA01000004.1, from coordinate 157,170 downwards.
CGACCATTTAAGTGATTTTTTGATTCCAGATTTCAGATTCGGAATAATTATTTCCGTAATTTCAACATTGACATGGGCTTTTGGAACGTTGTACACAAAGAAAAAAGCAGCAACTTTCAATCCTTATTTTAGCTTAGGAATACAAATGTTTTTGTCGAGTATTTTAGTTTTTGCGTATACCGGCGCAACTGGAATATCGGTAAGTTTAAGCGAAATTCCCGCGATTTCCTGGTGGTCTATCGGGTATTTAGTTGTTTTTGGCTCCATCCTTACTTTCATTGCCTTTATCTATGCACTTCAAAATCTTCCTGCTGAAATCAGCAGTGTTTATTCCTATATTAATCCTATTATTGCTGTGCTTCTGGGTGCATTTATCTTTGGCGAAACACTTAACACCGCAATAGCAATAGGTGGAAGCGTTACATTGTTTGGATTGTATCTGGTGAATTATTCGTTGAGGAAATCACGTAAAAATAGTAGCGAAATCATATAAAAAAAAATCCCATTCGAATGAACCAATGGGATTTGTGAAATCTTATTTATTTTTAAAATTACCAGAGTTAACTTTTATATTTACGAGCTACGGTATTAGCTTGTTACCAATAAACAATGTCGATCAACACTGTATTAACCAAAACATTATTTTCAAATTTTTCTTGTTTAATTATGTTTCCAATCTTATCGAAGGAAAATTTGTATTCTACAACTGTATTCTTTGGTGATTTAGGCAAAGAATAAGTTCTTAATAAGTTACTTCGCTTGTCATATTCATTAATTGTGACTGAATGGTATTTAGACTTTTTATTTTCTAATTCTGATTTAATTCTATTTCCGTTTTTATTAAAAATACATTTTAAATAACCGTCTTTAAGTTCTCCTTGTTTATTGTATGAATAGGTAATTAAAGATTTGTTTTTGTAGTCAATAGTTGTTTTTTCTGTAAATTTTAGTTCTCCATTTCCATCAAAATGTTCTACGACCATTCTGTTTCCTCGTTTGTCATATTGTGTAACTATTTTGTTAGCCAGCTTTTTGTCAAAGTAGGCTAAATACTCTATTTCATTCCCTTTTTTATCATACTTGTGCTCGATCAATAATTCTGGGCTATTGGTAATTGATTTTGTAATTGATTTGATTTCTCGTCCATTTTGATAAAAAAATAAAGTCTCGTCAAATTGATCTTTTGTATAAAAATCTTTTTGTGCAATTTTATGACCTTCTCTGTTCCAGTTTGAAATTAGTTCGAAGGGTATTGTCTCTGGGTCTATAACAGAAGATCCTTTTATGTTTTTGACTTTTAATTCCTTTACGTGACCTCTGATATCTTGAATGTCACTATCGGGCATGGGGATTTTTTTTATTTTAATAGGAGCACAAGAGGCTAATAATGACAAAACTATAAACAAGGATATTCGCATAATTAGTAAATTTTGTAAATTAGAAAAATGATAAAAAAGTGTTTTTTCAACTAGGATTGCATTTTTTAACTCTTTTAAATATGACAACATCGATTGCATTTATCTCTTTAAAAAAGCTTTAATTTCTTTTTTAGACATCTCGGTTAAAATGAATTCTTCTTTGACTAATGCGGTATATTCCTCACCGTTAACTAATTGTACGTCACCTTCGGTGGTGTGAAAATAAGGAGTTAAATAATTGTGTGACAGCATTGATTTATGATCATTGTTGTTTATTTCTTTGACAGGATAGCAGATGTCAAAATTTAGAAGGTAGTACTCTTTGTTAAATTCATCAATGACTCCTAAAAAGCTTGATGGATATACAGTATCACCCTCTTTAACACTAATTGAGCTAGATTTAAAACCATTGTAGTTTGCATAGGTACCGTCTTCATGTTCCACACGTATACTATTTCTATCTGTGGTAAAAACCAACTCATCTTCGTAAGTTTTATTAGACTGTTTATTGGCAACCTCAATAACAATTCCTTTTCGCATGGCATAAATGCTATCAGGATTTTTGGCTCGAATAGCGTACGACTTGAACTCGATGTCTTTTTTTTGGTTAAAATACACTTCATAAACATTCTTGCTCTCATAAACCACATAATTCTTAGCATTTTTAAATGGCAGAAGATATCGATAAGTACTGTCAACTTTAGCTTTGAAGTTTCCAGGAACATAAGAGACTGAATAACTGTATCCAATACCTTTATTTGGATCCTTTGGACGTAAAGTACACAATATTCCAGATTTGTCTTTTACAACTTTCTCAATATCACTTGATGATGTGTTTTCTAAATTTTTAAATTTTAGAGAGACTGTATAAGTACCCGGTTTGAATTTTTCATAAGAAATCTCAATTGAATTGTTTTGATTTTTTACCGCATTAACAATAATTGGTCTTTCTTGTGCTTGTGCAACACTAAAGAAAATCAAAATCCAAAACAATGTTATCGAGGGGACAATTTTTTTATAATACATTCGTAAATAATTTTTTATTTTAATAGGTTTTGTCTTTCACACCAAAGCTATAGATAAATATCTTAAATATAGATTGAAGTAGATGATTATTTATTTTTATTTTAAAGTAAATTTTAATAAAATCGCTTAAAGTCAAATCGAATTCATCCATAATAGTATCTTTAACTAGTTAACCACTTAACTCAAAAGATAAGAAGAATTCTAAACATATATATTTCACACCAACAAAAAAAGCCCATTCACAATAGTGAATGGGCTTTTTGGAATTCTATTTATTTTGAAAATTACCAGATTCTTACACGCTTTTCAGGTGCAATGTACATGCCGTCATTTGCTTGAATATCGAATGCTTTATAGAAGGTATCTATATTTTGCAAAGGAACATAAGCACGGTACATTCCAGGAGAATGCGGGTCTGTTTTTACTTGGTTTTTCAACGCTTCATCACGCATCTTTGAACGCCAGATAGTCGACCAAGAAATGAAGAAACGTTGTTCCGGAGTATATCCGTCGATTAATCCTGGATTTCCGTTTTCTTTCAAGTACAATTGTAAACCATCGTAAGCGGCATTTACACCACCCAAATCTCCAATGTTTTCTCCCAATGTAAATTTACCATCTACAAAAGTTCCTGGCAATGGCTCCAAAGCGCTGTATTGAGCGGCCAATGCTCCTGTTAAAGCGGAGAATTGTTTCAAATCTTCAGCCGTCCACCAGTCTACTAAGTTTCCGTCAGCATTGTATCGGGAACCTGAATCGTCAAAACCATGTGAGATTTCATGACCAATAACTCCACCAATTCCGCCATAATTAACCGCTTCATCGGCTTGGTAATTGTAAAAAGGCGGTTGTAAAATCGCTGCCGGGAATACGATTTCGTTATTTGATGGGTTGTAGTAAGCGTTTACCGTTTGTGGTGACATTCCCCATTTTTCTTTATCCACTGGTTTATTCAACTCAGCAATATTCTCATTGAAACGCCATTGAGACATATTTTTAGCGTTTTCAAAATAAGTTCCGCCTTCTTCCGGACTTTTAATCGTCAAGGCTGAATAATCTTTCCATTTGTCAGGATAACCAATTTTAATTCTTGATTTATGCAATTTAGCAAGCGCGCTCACCTTTGTTTCTGCTGACATCCAAGACAAATTATTGATTCTGTTTTCGAAAGCTAAGAAGATGTTTTTGATCATTTTTTCTGCTTTAGCTTTGGCCTCAGCAGGAAATTTTTTCTCAACATATAATTTTCCTAAAGCTTCTCCAACCGTTCCATTGATCGTTTGAAGTGCTCTTTCGTCACGTGGTCTTTGACTTACTGCACCCGTTAACGTTTTTCCGTAAAACTCAAAGTTGGCATTTTCAATTTCAGTTGACAATTGGCTTGAAGCCCTGTTCAACAAACTCCAACGCATGTAGGCTTTCCAGTCTTCTACCTTATTTTCTTTAAAAATAGTTTCCAGCGCCGTCATGTATTTCGGCTGCGATACTATAACGGTATCAGCTTTTGCCAATCCAATTTTTGTAAAGTAATTATTCCAATTGATAGAAGGAGTTAATTTACTCAATTCAGCCAATGTCATTGGGTTGTAGGACTTACGACGGTCTCTGCGTTCTACCCTATCAAGTCTTGGTTTAGACATAGCAATTTCAAGAGCCAGAATTTTTTCTGCATTTGTTTTAGCCACTGCTGGTTTATCCCCAAGGTATCGCAACATTTTAGCAACGTGTAAAACATATTTCGCACGTTTCTCTTTAGAATCGGCATCTTCAGAAACGTAATAATCTCTATCAGGCAGACCTACTCCACCAGGACCTAAATTAATCACGTTTCTACTGCTGTTCTTTGCATCAGTTCCTACGCCAGCACCCATAAATCCGATGCCACCGATAGGTTCCATCTCAATCATTAATGCTTCTAAATCTTTAGCGTTTTTAACGGCATTAATTTTCTTCAAATACGGTTTCAACGGAGCAATTCCTAACTTGTTTCTTCCTACAGTGTCAAGAATTGATTTATATAAATTAATCGCTTTTCCTTGATCTGTATTCGATTTATAACTTGGATTTGTTGCAGCTTCTTTTAGAATTGCCAAGGCATCCGCGTCAGTTCGTTGACGCAATTCGTCAAAACTACCCCAACGGGTTCTGTCAGCTGGAATCTCCGTATTGTCCAACCAAGTTCCATTTACATAGCGAAAGAAATCATTACTTGGTTTTACATTTTTATCCATGTAATTCACATTGATTCCCGGTTCTTTAGCTGCCGGAGCGTTCTGCGCTTGACTCACCGCAAAACCCATAATTGCAGGAATCACAAAAAGCAATTGCTTATTGCTGTTTTTTTTCATTTTTTTTAGTTTTTTAGTTATGTTAACAAAGCTATTAATAATTTTACTGATAATTTAAGTTCTCTATAATTATCACAAAACATTTCTATTTGATACAAAAAATAGAAAAAGGTTTAATCATAAAAGGCATTAATTTCATATCCTTATATTTCGAAGGAATCTATCTAAACTAAGTATTGTGTTAGGTCAAACGCATTAAAAATTGAACCACATAGAAACATAGAATTTAATTTTTGATTTAAATCTGTTCCGAACATTCGAAATTTAGGTGACATAGAAAAAAAGCCAATGCTTTTTTCTATTGTAAACTCTTATCTCCGTTAAAATTTATTTTTACAAGAATAAACACTATGTTTCTATGTGGTTTAAACGTTAATTATAATGCGTTTGACGTGAGTATTGTGTTAATTTGAATTAAAAACAAATACCGTTTTTGTATTTTTGCATCAAAATAGCATTATGTTAGAGTTTTTAAAAAAATACCGTCTCTTTTTTGGAGTTTTCTTTGTTCTTTCGGCAATTATTTTATCCTTATTTTATTCGGCTTTAAAGCCAAAAAAAACACTTCCCATTTTCAATCCCGCTGATGTAAATCCGGAATTAGTGGATAGCACCGTTCAGTACAAAAGCAAATACCACACGATTGCTGATTTTTCATTCATAAATCAAAACGGAAAAATCATTACCCAAAAAGATTATGAAGGCAAAATATATGTGGCTGATTTCTTTTTTACCACTTGTGGCTCAATTTGTCCAAAGATGACCACCAACTTATCTGATATTCAAAAAGCTTTCGCTAATAATCCAAAGGTAAAATTACTGTCCCACACCGTTTTTCCAGAAACTGATAGTGTTCCTGTTTTGAAGGCTTACGCCAAAAAACATCAAGTTGACGACAACAAATGGAACTTAGTGACGGGAGATAAAAAAGAAATTTACACCATGGCCAGAAAGTCTTATTTGGCTGTAAAATTGGGAAAACCAAGTGAACTTTATGACATGGTTCACACCGAAAATTTTGTTTTAGTCGACACTAAAAGAAGAGTTCGTGGCTTTTATGACGGAACTAATAAAGAAGACATGGAACGATTAATCGAAGACATCACTTTTTTGAGTAACGAATAAGAAACATGTAAATGAATTCTCGTTTTTATAAATTCAACTACTGCTTTACCTGTTAGATTGATTTGTTTTAATTGCGGTATAAATGTGATATTTATCATTTGTGTTTGTATTAAAATGTGTATTTTTGCAATCTTAATTCAATCTAAATAAGGTTTGCAAACAACGATACATTCTCTCAAAAAAGGCGAAAAAGCCATTATAAAAGACTTTGACATCGACACCGTTCCACTAAAATTATTGGAAATGGGTTGCCTGCCCGGCAATTTAGTTGAATTGCTTCAAATTGCTCCTTTTGGAGATCCTCTATATTTGAATATCAATGGTTCGCACGTAGCTATTCGCGTGGAAACTGCAAGAGAAATTGAAGTTGATATTATAAAAACCAACTTATGGTAAGCAAACAAAACATTAATGTCGCTTTAATCGGGAATCCGAATGTGGGCAAAACTTCCGTTTTCAATCAGCTTACGGGTTTAAATCAACAAGTAGGGAATTATCCTGGAATTACTGTTGAAAAAAAGATAGGTTTCTGCAAATTACCTAATAATATAAAGGCAAATATTCTGGACTTACCCGGAACATATAGTTTGAATGCCAGTTCTATTGATGAAAATGTAGTCATTGAATTATTACTGAACAAAAACGACAAATTATATCCTGACGTAGCGCTTGTAGTTACCGATGTAGAAAATTTAAAACGAAATTTACTTCTTTTTACCCAAATAAAAGACCTTGAAATCCCAACAATATTAGTCATAAACATGGCTGACAGAATGAAGTTTAAAGGGATTTCGCTGGACATCCCATATCTTGAGGAACACTTAAAAACAAAGATTGCCTTGGTTAGTTCACGTAAAGGATATGGAATTGATGAATTGAAAAATTTGATAGTAAGTTACAGAACTATTTCAAGCGAACCTTGCCTAAATGCTTCAGTAATTGATCCTGATTATTTCAACAGTTTGCGCAAAGCATTCCCCAATCAACTCTTGTATAAATTATGGTTAGTCATTACGCAAGACGTAAATTTCTTGAATTTAGAACGAAATGAAATCCGAAGTTCATTTACAAAATCGCACTCTGATTTAAAACGTCTTCAGCAAAAAGAAACCATAAAACGCTATCAATTCATCAATGATGTTTTGAAAGTGGGACTAAAGATTGATTCCTCAGTAGCAAGAGATTACCGCAGCAAACTCGATCGCGTGCTGACCCATAAAGTTTGGGGTTACGTTATTTTCTTTTTGATTTTATTCGTTATTTTCCAATCTATTTTCGAATGGTCTAAGATACCTATGGATTTTATCGACGCTTCCTTTGCCTCTTTGAGCACACTTGCTGCTGAAGAATTGCCAGCGGGAGTTTTAACCAACCTGATTTCGCAAGGAATCATCCCCGGAATTGGAGGAATTTTGATATTTATTCCACAAATCGCCTTTCTGTTCATGTTTATTTCGATACTTGAAGAGAGCGGTTATATGAGCCGTGTAGTTTTCCTGATGGACAAAATCATGCGAAAATTTGGTTTATCAGGCAAAAGTGTAGTACCACTTATTTCTGGAACCGCTTGTGCGATTCCTGCAATTATGGCTACCAGAAATATCGAGAACTGGAAGGAAAGACTGATTACTATTTTGGTAACTCCATTCACCACTTGTTCTGCTAGGTTACCGGTTTACGCTATTATTATTGCATTGGTAATTCCAGACAATCGTGTTTTTGGACTTCTAAACATGCAAGGAATGACATTGATGTTGTTGTATCTTCTAGGTTTTGGAATGGCTATTTTCTCTGCATATATTTTGAATAAAATTCTAAAAATAAAAGGAAAAACATACTTCGTGGTAGAAATGCCGAATTATAAATTACCCCTTTTCAAGAATGTAGGTATCAATGTAATCGAAAAAACAAAGTCCTTTATTTTTGGTGCCGGTAAAATAATTCTTGCTATTTCGATTGTTTTGTGGTTTCTCGCTTCTTACGGACCAGGAGAAAAATTCAATAATGCCGAGCAAATTATTACTCAAAACACCATCAACAAACCATTGGCAGCAGCCGAATTTGAAAATGCTGTCGCTTCTCAAAAACTAGAAAACTCCTATATTGGAATTATGGGAAAAGCCATCGAACCAGCCATTTCACCTTTAGGTTACGACTGGAAAATAGGAATTGCTATCATCAGTTCCTTTGCTGCCAGAGAAGTTTTTGTAGGTACATTAGCCACGATTTACAGCGTGGGCGGAAGTGATAATGAAGTGACCATCAAAAACAAAATGGCTGCCGAAATCAATCCCGTTACCGGAGAAAAGATTTTCAACTTCGCCTCAGGAATATCGTTACTGTTATTTTATGCTTTTGCTATGCAGTGCGCCAGTACGCTAGCGGTTACTAAAAAAGAAACCAACTCTTGGAAATGGCCAGCAGGTCAATTAATTTTTATGTCAGGATTTGCTTATGTAGTAGCATTGCTCGCATATCAAATTTTGAAGTAAAACATTCGACAAATGTTAAATTTTTAATTTTTGTTATTTTTAATTTGTCTAAATAACATTTCAGATTTATCTTTGCACCGTAGATTTAATCTAAATAAAGATAATATGAAAAATGCCTTTTCAATAGGACTATGTTTGCTTACTACAAGCTTATTTGCACAGGAAATAAATCCAACATTAAATGATACTGTTAAGACTTTGTTGCCAGTGATTGTGACTGGTAAAATTCAAAGTCCAGAGAGAATGCCTGAGGTAAAAGAAAACGTTCTGTTTTCAGGAAAGAAAAATGAGATATTAAAACTTTCTAACATCAACGGGAACTTTGCAACAAATAATACACGTGAGGTTTTTTCTAGAGTACCCGGTGTAAACATTTGGGAAAACGAGGGGTCTGGAATACAAATCAATGTAGGTGTAAGAGGATTAAGCCCTAATAGAAGCTGGGAATTAAATACTAGACAAAACGGTTATGACATTTCATCGGATGTTTTTGGATATCCAGAAGCCTATTATAACCCGCCTCTTGAAGCTGTAGAAACCATCGAATTGATTAGAGGTGGTGCTTCATTGCAATTTGGACCACAGTTTGGCGGAATGCTAAACTATGTTTTAAAAAGAGAAACAAAGAAAAAATTTACTTTTGAAACTCAAAATAGTGTGGGAAGTTACGGTTTAATGAGCTCCTACAACGCTATTGGTGGGACCTTAAAAAACTTTTCGTACTATGTATACAACCACTCTAGAAGCGCTGACGGATGGAGACAAAACGGAGAATATACCGTACGCAACACACATGCTTTCTTAGAATATCGTTTTACTCCAAACACTAAAATTTCTGCTGAGTTTACCAATATGGATTACCAAATGAAGCAATCTGGAGGTTTAACAGATGCACAATTTGAAGCCAACCCACAGCAGTCTTTACGCAATAGAAACTGGTTTGGAACTCCATGGAATGTATTCTCGCTACAATTAGACACTAAAATAAATGAGAATTTAACCTCAAATACTAAATTGTTTGGCCTTGTTGGGGAACGAAACAGTGTTGGATTTACAGCAACACCTAATGTAGCCGACGCTATTAATCCCACTACACACAACTATGCTAACCGACGCGTAGATAGAGATTTTTACGAGAACTTTGGTATTGAAAACAGAAATGTATACAAGTACAAGTTAGGTAAAACAAAACACAACTTAGCATTTGGAGCACGTGCTTACCAAGCAACAACCATTCGTAAACAAAACGGAAATGGTACTACAGCAAGTGATTTTGATTTATCTGTTAGTGCTGATTATCCTAGAAACATACAATTCAAAACAGAAAATGTAGCCTTTTTTGCAGAAAACCAATTTAGAGTTACTGAAAAATTTAGTGCAACACCAGGCGTTCGTTTTGAGCACATTACCTCAAGAGGTGCTGGATTATTTGCTGTAACCAATGGTACAAATATAAACTTTGATGCAGCACCAATTGTACGTAACAAAGCCTTATTTGGTCTAGGATTAGAATATAAATTTGGTACTACTAATGTGTATGCTAATATATCACAAGCTTATAGACCAGTACTTTTCTCTGATTTAACACCTCCAGCAGTTACAGATGTGATTGATCCAAACTTAAAAGATGCAAGTGGTTACAACGCTGATATAGGATACAGAGGAAACATCAACAACTTCATCAACTTTGATATCGGTTTATTTTACCTTCAGTACAATAACCGTATTGGTGGTGTAAGACAATTTACCAATAATGATCCATCACAAGGGACGTTTTTATACAGAACAAATTTAGGAACTACAGTAAACAAGGGTATTGAAAGCTTTTTTAACATCAACATTACACGTTTTCTTGATGTAGACAACAAAGTAGGGAATGTAGACTTTTTTGCTTCGATGAGCTTTATTGACAGTCGCTACACAGATTTTGAAACTTTTACAGCAACAGGAACACCTCCTAATACTGTAATTACAAGTTCTAATCTTGACGGAAAAAGAGTTGAAAATGCGCCTCGTTACATTCATAATCTTGGACTGTCTTGGGGAAAAAACAACATCTCAACTACTTTACAATACCGTTTAACAGGTAAAATATTTACCGATGCCAATAACACAGTGGCACCATCAGCAAATGGAGTTACAGGAATGTTAGACAAATACAATGTAGTTGATTTTTCATCTGAATATAAGTTCTTAGAAAACTATAACATTAGAGCAGGAGTTAATAATGTTTTTGACGAAGCTTACGCAACTAGAAGAGCTGGAGGTTATCCAGGTCCAGGAATTTTACCAGGAGAAGGAAGAACATTTTACATTTCTGTAGGAGCAAAATTCTAATTGATTATAAAATTACAGTAATATAATCTGAAGTAAATCTTTAGAATTAACTTTAGAATCAAGACACAGTTGTAAAACTTTGTCATTAGTTTAACTCAAAAAAGCAACCTTAATGGGTTGCTTTTTCTTATATTTACTATATGGATTTTCAAGAAATTTTAGCTTTTATAGCACTCGCAGTAGCACTAGCTTTTTTGATTAAAAAATTCTTTTTCAAAAAGAAAAAATCGGATAAAGATTGCGGTAGTGGTGATTGTGGTTGTAACTAAAATTACTTTAGATATCCAATTCTCATATAATACTCTTCAGGATTAATCTTGCTTCCCTCTTTTGGATACGGAACTACAACAATGCTTTTTATTTTCTTTTGTTTTTCAGGTAAATAATTAGAAAACCACTTTTTATTGTATTCTTCGTTTTTCATCAAAAATACTAAAGTAGCTTCTTCAATTAATTTTGAATCTTTGTACACCAAAATAACAGCACTAACTTCTCCCGCCCAAATGCAGGTTACACCTTCTGGACATCTAGAATCAGTAGCAATCGCTTTTAAAACCAACTGAAATCCTTTTTGATTGGGACATACTTTTTGCTTTATGATCACGTATTTAACTTTTTCTGGTTTTGGGCTTTGCGCCAAAGCTAAACTGCTAATGATCATAAAAAGTAAATATACTGACTTTTTCATTTGTTATATTTTAAAGATAAATCTAAGTAATATTTAGTTAACAATCCTTTAAAAATGAAGAAACTAACCCAAAGCTACGTCCAAGACCATCATCACAATAAATCCTCCAACGAATCCCAAGGTAGCGATATCTGTATTTTTATCCTGTTGCGTTTCCGGAATTACTTCTTCAACTACTACAAAAATCATAGCACCTGCGGCAAAAGCCAAAGCGTAAGGTAAAATAGGGGTGAAAAAAGTAACTGCAAAAGCACCTAAAACTGCAGCAACTGGCTCTACCAATGCTGAAGATTGACCATACATAAAACTTTTCCATCGGCTCATTCCCATACGTCGCAACGGCATAGCAACTGCAATTCCTTCCGGAAAATTCTGAATTCCAATACCAATCGCTAAGGTAACTGCGCCCGCAATCGAAGCTTCTGGAATCCCAGCAGCAACACCTCCAAAGAGAACTCCAACCGCCAATCCTTCCGGAATATTGTGCAATGTAATTGCCGAAACTAGCAAGGTCGTACGTTGCCAAGGCGATTTAATTCCTTCAGTAACTTTAAAATTGATGTGAAGATGCGGCAATACTTTATCGATTCCGAAAATGAAAAGCGCTCCCAAGAAAAAACCAAAAGCTGCTGGAATCACTTTTGCAAAACCCTCGCCACCAGTCATTTCTATTGCTGGAGCTAATAAACTCCAAAAACTGGCTGCAACCATAACACCTCCGGTAAATCCGAGCATTCCGTCAAGAACCGTTCTATTCATGGTTTTAAACATAAAAACAAAAGAAGCTCCTAATGCGGTTAAAAACCATGTGAACAAACTCGCATACAACGCAGCTAGAATTGGGTCGATACTTGTAAAATAATCTACTATAGATTGAAACATAATTATTTGATATAAATATTACTGGCTATTTTATTTGAAACGGTTAATTCTTTAGATCCAACACGGATTCTAAAAGAGGAATCGAAACTTTCCTTTTCGATAATTTCAATTTGGGAACCCAAAGCAATTTCTTGTTTGTCTAAATACTTTAAGAAATCAGAGGAAGTATCCTTGACACCCACACAAATCCCGATTTGGTTTTTATCAAATTCAGAAAGCAGTTGTTTTTCTACTTTTATAATTCTTCCTTGTGCATCAGGAATAGGGTCTCCATGCGGATCTTCAGTAGGATTGCCTAAAAAATCATCCAATTTATTGATGAGTTTTTCGGATTTGATGTGTTCCAATTGTTCAGCGATATCGTGAACCTCATCCCAAGAAAAATCTAGTTTCTCTACGAGAAAACATTCCCAAAGTCGGTGCTTTCTAACGATCATCTTCGCCGCCAATTTTCCTTTATCAGTAAGTGAAACACCTTGGTATTTTATGTAATTCACTAAATCTTTTTCGGAGAGTTTCTTTAGCATGTCAGTAACGGATGATGCTTTGGTTTCCATTTTCTCAGCAATGGCATTGGTACTGACGTCAATATCAGAAATTGCAGTAAGATGGTAAATGGTTTTGAGATAGTTTTCTTCTGAAAAAGTCATTTGATTGAAGATTGAATATTAACGTTTTAATTTCAAGTTATTTTCGACATCGATTAAGTTATTGATACAAATGTAATTAAAAAATTTGTTTTGCAAAATATAATTTTTAGATTTGTCTAAATTTAAATTAAGCATTGTGAAAAAACTATATGCATTGTTGGCAATTTTAATATTTCACTTTGGCTACAGCCAAGAAAAAACGAATTTATCGGGATTTGTTGTATCCGAAAAAAAAGTAATTACGGATGCTCGTGTTTTTCTAATTGGAACAAAATACATCACCCAAACAGATAGTTTAGGAAAATACAGCATCGAGAATATTGCTGTAGGAGATTATAAAATACAAATTGTAGCTGAAGGTTTTCAAACTTTAAAAAAGAATATATCGGTCAAAATTAATCATAACAATATTCTAAATTTTGAACTTGAAAGCACTGAAAATCAACTAGACGAAGTCGTAGTTTCAGGAACACTTAAACCCGTAAAAAGACTTGAAAATCCCGTTCCTGTTGAGATTATTTCGGCGACTTTTTTAAAACAAAACCCAACCAGCAATGTCTTGGATGCCTTGCAAAACGTAAATGGTTTACGACCTCAAAACAATTGCAATGTGTGTAATACGGGTGACATTCGCATTAACGGACTTGACGGCCCTTACACCATGGTCACTATTGACGGGATGCCTATTGTGAGCGCTCTCGGCACGGTTTACGGGCTTTCAGGCATTCCAAATGCCATGATTGATAAAATAGAAGTAGTAAAGGGCGCGGCATCTACACTATACGGCAGCGAGGCGGTAGGCGGTTTAATTAACATTATTACTAAAAAACCGTTCGCAGTACCTTTATTTACAGCCGATGTTTTTACTACATCTTGGCTCGAAACGAATGTTGACCTTGGTTATAAAGCCAATATTGGTTCCAAGGTTACTGCCCTATTTGGTGTAAATTATTTCACTTACAACAATCCTGTTGACAACAACAAAGACAATTTTACCGATGTTTCTTTGCAAAACAGAACTTCTTTTTTCTCTAAAATAAACATCAACAGAGCTTCTAAAAAAGAATTTAGCCTTGTTTCTCGCTACCTTTATGAAGACCGTTGGGGCGGAGAAATGCAATGGAACAAGAGTTTTAGAGGCGGAGACCAAGTGTATGGCGAAAGCATTTACACTTCGCGCTATGAATTTTTAGGGAAATACGAGCTTCCTGTAGCCGAAAAAATGTATTTTCAATTTTCAGTTATTGGTCACGACCAAAACTCCGTTTATGGAAATGCTATTTTTATGGCCAATCAAAAAATAGCATTTGGACAATTCATTTGGGACAAAAACTGGAGCAACCATTCGGTTCTTTTTGGTTCGGCACTTAGATATCAATTTTACAATGACAACACGCCTGCAACAAAAACAGCGAATCATTCTAAAATCTACAGTATTTTTGCTCAAGATGAAATCACGCATAATGAAAAAACTAGTACACTAATTGGCTTACGCTACGATTACAACGACAATCACGGTTCCATTTTTACACCGCGTTTTGCGTTTAAATTCAAACCAACGCCAACAGATATCTTACGATTCAATTTTGGAACGGGTTTTAGAATCGTAAACCTTTTTACCGAAGACCATCAAGCTTTGTCTGGCGCTCGAGAAGTCGTGATTCAATCTAACTTGAAACCAGAAACCTCATGCAACCTGAACTTAAATTATCTGAAAAAATTCAAATTGACCAATGCGGGCGTGGTTAATCTTGAATTGGCTTCTTGGTACACTTATTTCACCAACCGAATTTTTGCAAATTACGACATCAACCCCAATCAAATAATTTATGATAATTTAAACGGTAACTCCACTATTTTCGGACTCAGTGCCAATGCCGATTGGGTTAGCCCGTTTGGACTAAAAGCTAACATTGGGACCAGTTACTTTGATGCCATGACCACACAAGACGGTGTTAGTTTGAGACCATTATTTACCGAAAGATACAGCCTAAACTGGGGCTTTAGTTATGATATTTCAAGCTGGTTTTTATCCTTTGATTTTACAGGAAATCTTACTGGACCCATGCGTTTGCCTTTGCTAAGCGATCTAGATCCGCGTCGTGAAATTTCTAGACCATACAGCATTCAGAACATACAAATGACTTTCAAAAAAATTCATAATCTAGAGTTGTACACCGGTATCAAAAACTTACTCAACTGGACACCCAATCGTGGAAATCCGTTCTTGATAGCTCGCTCCAATGATCCTTTTGATAAAAATGTACAAGTTGACAATTCAGGAGCGGTACTCCCTACGGCCGATAATCCATTCGCACTCACTTTTGACCCTACTTATGCGTACGGACCCAATCAAGGAAGACGTTTTTTTATAGGACTGCGTTATCATTTTGATTGATTTTTTTGCGTATAAAATTGTATTTTTGAGCCATGAAACACTACGATTATATTTTTACCGGCGCAGGACTATCGGCTTTAATGACGGTTTACAAAATGGTTCAATCAGGATCGTTTGCAGATAAAAGTATTTTGTTATTGGATGAAAACTCCAAAAAAACCAATGATAGAACCTGGTGTTTCTGGAAAACAACCGATTCAATTTGGGAGCCAGCTATTTCTAAAAAATGGGATTCGGCTTTGTTTGCCAATGCAGCTTTTCGCAGGGATTTAGACTTGCAACCGTATCACTACAATATGGTGAAAGGACTTGATTTTTACAACCAAGTTTTTGATTTACTCTCGAAACAAACAAACGTCACTTTCTTGAATCAGAAAGTCATGACTATTGAAGAATCCGAAACTATAATTTTGGTACAAACGGAAAGCGAATCTTTTTCGTGCTCCAAATTATTCAATAGTATTTACAACAAACAACAGACAGAAAACCAGACTAAATATCCCGTTTTACAACAGCATTTTATAGGTTGGTTCATCAAAAGTGAGCAAGCTGTTTTCAATATGGAGCAAGCCACGTTCATGGATTTTTCGGTTGAACAAAGGGGAAATACGCGTTTTATGTACGTGTTGCCCACCTCAAAAACCGAAGCTTTACTAGAATACACTTTGTTTTCGCACCAGCATTTAAAGAAAGAAGAATACGAAAACGAAATTCAACAATACATTCAAAAATTGGGGATTACAAACTACGAAATCGTCGAAAAAGAACAAGGTAGCATCCCGATGACCTGTTATCCTTTTTGGAAATCGAATACTAAAAACGTAATTAACATTGGTACTTCTGGTGGCTGGACCAAGGCGAGTACGGGTTACACTTTCAAAAATTCAGATAAAAAATCAAGTGAGTTAGTTGCCTTTTTACAAAGAGAAACCGACTTTACTAAGTTTCATAAAAAAACCAAATTTTGGTTTTATGATTTGCTTTTACTAGACATTTTAGACCGCAAAAACGAATTGGGTTCCCACATTTTTTCTTCAATGTTCAAAAAAGGAAATCCAACCTTGATTTTTAAATTTCTGGACGAAGAAACTACTTTATACGAAGACATTCAAGTGATTTTAAAATGTCCGAAAATATTGTTTATCAAAGCTATTTTTCACGTAGCGGCAAAAGCCCTAAAATAACAATCAAACTATAACAAAACTTTATAATTGAAGTTCTGTTCTTGAAGGTAAACTTTGTAACTTTGCAGGACTTAATTACTAATGATTTAAAATAAAAGATATGTATCCAGAAGAAATGGTAAAACCAATGCAAGCAGAACTTACTGCAGCAGGTTTTCAAGATTTACATAGTGCCGAAGCAGTAGAAAACGCATTAAAAGCAGAAGGAACAACTCTTGTAGTTGTAAACTCAGTTTGTGGATGTGCTGCGCGTAATGCACGCCCAGGAGCAAAAATGAGTTTAGAAGGTGGTAAAAAACCAGATCAATTAATTACTGTTTTCGCAGGAGTTGATAAAGATGCTGTTGATGCTGCAAGACAACACATGTTCCCTTTTCCTCCATCATCGCCAAGTATGGCTTTGTTCAAAAACGGAGAATTAGTACACATGCTAGAGCGTCACCACATTGAAGGTCGCCCAGCAGAACTAATTGCTGAAAATCTAAGAGACGCTTTCAACGAGTATTGCTAATACCTGTCAAAGTATAAAATTTAAACCCACGTTTCGGCGTGGTTTTTTTATTTACGACAAACTTGTCACTCTGACGAAGAAAGAGTCTCCAATAATTCCAAAGCTCCCAGCCTTTTGAAAGCTGGAAGCTTTTAAAAGGATTTCTCCCGAAGCTTCGGGACTATCTGGGTTAGAAGATACATCAAAAAATCAAAGCTCATCAAATAATTTATATATATTTGATTTAAATAACTGACAGCATTCTATTTCAATAAATACAAAACCAAAATAAACACGAATGAAATTTAGCGAAATTGTACAAAAAACCCTCCCATTTGGCTACTTATTCTTAGTCGTTCTTGGAATAATCAAAGAAAGCATTTATTATTATCAAGTAGGGATAAACATCTTGAAATATTCCAATATAATGGATGTATTAATCAGTCCAATTGCTGACTTAACTTCAACACCGATAGTCCTTTTATGTTTTACTTTTTTCATTCTTATATTGTACCTAGCAAGTTTACTTATTTCAAAAAATTTTAATAAAGATTGGTTAAAGAAAAAAATTGGTTCCAAAAAACCGCTAGAAGATATAAATGAAGAGGAAGTAAGTGCATATTTCAGCAAGTACTTTATCTCCATGTTTGCATTTTGTTTGTTGTGCTTTTTTTTAGGATTAGGATTAGGAAGCGGAAGCAAAGTTGCGAGTAAAATTTCTAACAACGAATTGAAATATGGTTACGAAATAACTTTCGGTGATGATCAAACAAAAGAAATTTATTTAATTGGCTCAAACAGTTCTTACTATTTTTACGTAGAAAAAGGAAATAAAAATGTAAAAATAGCTCCGGTGGGCGCAATCAAATCAGTGGAGATAACTAATAATAAAGTGCTGCATTAAAGGATTCTCAAGTGTTGCCCAACAAATAAAGATTGCTCCGCCAATTAGCTAGCGCTCGGGCGATGTCCTTAAGTTAAGGAATTACACTTTTTGTTTTCACGCAGATTTCGCAGATTTACGCAGAAGAATCTGTTGAATTTGCGTGCTATTTTTTTTCTTTTGCCTCTGAACTTAATGACATTGAGCGCTCGGGCCTTTCTTCGTCAGAATGAAAAAAATTACCGCAAAAATAATTCATACCATTATTTGTCACTCTAACGAAGGAAGAGTCTCTGATAATTCCAAAGCTTCCAGCCTTCAAAAGGCTGGAAGCTTTAAAAAAGAATTTCTCCCGAAGCTTCGGGACTTATCTGGGTTTGAAGAAATTTTGTGCTAAAAAGAAATACTGAAATTAATACGAAATGAACTTAATCAAAAAATCAACTCTGAGAACTGAATTTTCTATTAACCACAACTACCCTAGCCCAGATTGCAGCGGCATCCTCTTGTTGTAGCGATAGCAAAAACAAGAGATATAGCGGAAAGCTGGAAATAGCTCCAAGAAAATGAAACCATTAAGACTTTAAGGAAAATTAAGCATCTGTTTATTCATTACGAACCTTAGTCCCTTCAAAACTTTGCGCCTCTAAACCTTTTTGCCTACTTTTGCAAAAAATACATTTCTCACTTAAACTGTTTATAGCATGCAACTGTACAACACACTAAGCGCAGAGGAAAGAGCCATCATGATTGATGATGCCGGAAAACAAAGACTCACTTTGTCGTTCTATGCTTATGCGCAAATTCAAGATCCCACTCAATTTCGTAATGATTTGTTCCGCGCTTGGAATCCTTTGGATGTTTTAGGCCGAATTTATGTCGCCAAAGAAGGTATCAATGCGCAATTATCATTGCCTGCTGATAATTTTTATGCCTTCAAAGACACCGTTGAAGCGTACGATTTCATGAAAGGAATGCGCTTGAATATTGCAGTAGAGCATGATGATCACTCGTTTTTGAAATTAACGATTAAGGTGCGTGACAAAATTGTGGCTGATGGTTTGAACGATGAAACTTTTGATGTAACCAACATAGGTGTGCACCTAAAAGCGAAGGAATTCAACGAAATTCTTGATGATCCTAACACAATTGTAGTCGATTTTAGAAACCATTACGAAAGTGAAATTGGTTACTTTAAAGGCGCCATAACTCCTGATGTAGATACGTTTAGAGAATCGTTACCTATTATTAATGAGCAACTACAAGACTTTAAGGAAAACAAAAACTTGGTGATGTATTGCACAGGAGGTATTCGTTGCGAGAAAGCATCGGCTTACTTTAAACACCAAGGTTTCAAGAATGTTTTCCAGCTGGAAGGTGGTATCATTAATTACGCTAAGCAAATAAAAGAAGAAAATCTAGAGAGCAAATTTATAGGTAAAAACTTTGTTTTTGATCACCGCTTGGGCGAACGCATTACAGATGATATTGTTTCGCAATGCCATCAATGTGGTGCGCCTTGTGATGTGCATACCAATTGTGAAAACGAAGGTTGTCACTTGCTTTTTATTCAGTGTGATTCTTGCAAAGAAAAAATGCAAGGTTGTTGTTCGGTTGAATGCGTAACTATAATTCACTTGCCCGAAGAAGAGCAAAAAGCCATTCGGAGAGGAATAAAAAACGGAAATAAGATTTTCAAAAAAGGAAAATCAGATAAGTTGCTTTTTAAAAATAATTCAGATCCCTTAGCGGCTATTCCTGATTTGAGTGAATTGGCAAAAAGAAAACAGGTTGCAAAAAAAGCGGTGAAAATCAAGAAACAATACATTGGAAAAGGAACACACTTTTTTCCAAAACCAAGTATTGGTCAATTTTTAATTGAAGAAAATGAAATCAAAATTGGCGATACGATTCTAATCAAAGGTGCCACAACTGGAGAACAAAAAGTAGTAATTGAAGAAATGCTAGTGAACGATTTGGCACAAGAAAAAGCAGTTTCTGGAGACACTTGCACGTTTAAATTGCCATTCCGAATTCGATTATCTGATAAATTATATAAGATTTTAGAATAAAAAAATAAGGTAAAATCATATGAAATTAACCCATTACAGTCATAATTGTAATGGGTTTTTTTATTAAAAATTTATGATTTATTGGTGCTTTTATGCGTTGTTCCATAAAATTAAAAAATACTATCTTTACAAATTAAACGTTTTAAGAACTTAAGTTGTGCTCGTCGCAACACTACATATAAGATTATGGCATGTACAAGTTGTTCAACCTCTGATGGTGGCGCACCAAAGGGTTGTAAAAATAATGGGACTTGCGGCACCGATAGCTGCAATAAATTAACGGTTTTTGATTGGCTTTCGAATATGAGTTTACCTAATGGTGACGCCCCTTTTGACTGTGTTGAAGTACGTTTCAAAAACGGAAGAAAAGAATTTTACCGCAATACCGAGAAAATAACGTTAAGCATGGGCGACATTGTTGCTACTGTAGCTTCTCCAGGTCATGATATAGGAATTGTTACTTTGACAGGAGAATTAGTTAAAATTCAAATGAAGAAAAAAGGTGCCAATCACCTGAGTAATGAAATCCCAAAAATTTACAGAAAAGCATCCCAAAAAGACATTGATATTTGGTCCGCAGCAAGAGATCGTGAAGAGCCCATGAAGGTTCGCGCTCGTGAACTGGCGATTGCTCAAAAACTGGAAATGAAAATTTCGGATATTGAATTTCAAGGTGATGGATCAAAAGCTACTTTTTACTACACCGCAAACGACCGAATTGACTTTAGAGCATTAATCAAAGATTTTGCAAAAGAATTCAGCACCCGTATCGAGATGAAACAAGTAGGTTTCCGTCAGGAAGCAGCTCGTTTAGGCGGAATAGGTTCTTGCGGAAGAGAATTGTGTTGCTCTACTTGGCTGACGGATTTTAGAAGTGTAAATACTTCAGCAGCTCGTTACCAACAACTGTCCTTGAATCCACAAAAACTGGCTGGACAGTGCGGAAAATTAAAATGCTGCTTGAACTATGAGTTAGATACTTACATGGATGCGTTAAAAGATTTTCCGGATTTTGAAACAAAATTAGTGACTGAAAAAGGAGATGCCATTTGCCAGAAACAAGATATTTTTAAAGGATTAATGTGGTTTGCATATACCAATAATTTTGCGAATTGGCATGTACTGAAAATTGAACAAGTCAAAGAAATTGTAGCCGAAAACAAACTTAAAAACAAAGTTTCTTCATTGGAAGACTATGCGATAGAGATTATTGCTGAACCAGAGAAAAACTTCAATAACGCAATGGGTCAGGAAAGCTTGACACGTTTTGACCAACCAAAACCAAAGAAAAAACAGCATAAAAAACGCAAAGCGGTAGGTGAAAATGCAATTGTGTCAAACAACAACAAACCCGCAAATAATAGCAATAATAACCGTCAGAATCCAAATAATAAAAAGCCTGCGGAACCAAGAAAACCTATAATTATTACAAAAAATGTGGATAAAAAATAGCGCTTTACTTCTTTTAGTTGTGATTCTCTTTTCTTCATGTGATAAAAAAAGAGTTTTTGATGAATATAAATCTGTTGGTAGTGCTTGGCACAAAGACAGTATTGTAACGTTCAATTTACCAGAATTAGATTCTACAAAACGATACAATTTATTTGTGAATTTGAGAGCCAATAACAATTATCAGTTCAACAATTTGTTTTTAATTGTGGCATTAGAATTACCAAATGGTTTCACAAAAGTAGACACGCTTGAATACCAAATGGCAAATCCGGACGGAACATTATTAGGCAATGGATTTTCAGATATAAAAGAAAGCAAACTCTTTTATAAGGAAAATGTACGTTTCAAATCAAAATACAAAGTCTATATCAAACAAGCAGTTAGAGAAAATGGCAAAGTTCCCGGAGTAACGGCTTTAGACGGAATTACTGAAGTAGGTTTTAGAATAGAAAAAAAAGAATAAAATAGTATTATGGCTATCAAAAAAAACAACAATCAGACAAAAAACATTGACAAGGACATCACTTACTACAAAAATAAATTTTGGAAAATCTTCTTTTATGGGATGGGTGCTGTTGGTTTGTTTTTCTTATTTGCTTCATGGGGCCTTTTCGGTTCAATGCCTTCTTTTGAAGATTTAGAAAATCCTGATTCTAATTTAGCTACTGAAATCATATCCGCTGATGGAGTGGTTTTAGGTAAATATTTCGAAAAAAATAGGTCTCAATTACGCTATTCAGACTTGCCTAAAAACCTCGTACAAGCATTAATCGCTACGGAAGACGCCCGTTTTTATGAGCATTCCGGTATTGATGGAAGAGGAACTTTAAGAGCAATTTCCAGTTTAGGAACAAGCGGGGGAGCGAGTACTTTGACACAACAATTAGCCAAGCAATTATTTCACGGTGAAGGATCTAAGTTCTTGCCTTTTAGAATTGTACAAAAAATAAAAGAATGGATTATTGCCATTCGATTAGAAAGACAATACACTAAAAATGAAATCATTGCCATGTATTGTAACGTGTATGATTTTGGAAACAATTCTGTTGGAGTAAGTTCTGCAGCAAAAACATATTTTTCCAAAGAACCAAAGGATTTGACTATTAGTGAATCGGCAATATTAGTGGGAATGTTTAAAAACTCTGGATTATACAATCCTATCCGAAACCCACAAGGAGTAAAAAACCGCCGAAATGTGGTGCTTTTACAAATGGAAAAAGGGAAAATAATTTCAAAAGAAGAGAAAGAAAGATTGCAAAGTTTACCAATCAAATTAAACTTCAAATTAGAAACACATAAAGACGGGACGGCAACCTATTTCAGAGAATATCTTCGCGATTACATGAAAAAATGGGTCGAAGAAAATAAAAAACCGGATGGTTCTGATTATGACATTTACAAAGATGGTTTGAAAATTTATACAACTATCGATTCCAGAATGCAATTGCACGCTGAAGAAGCGGTTACTGCGCACATGGCAAACCTTCAAGAAGAGTTTTTCAATCAATCTAAGGACAATAAAAACGCTCCTTTTGTCAATATTTCTTCTGTAGAAACACAACGAATTCTAAATCAGGCTATGAAATCATCTAACCGATGGTCCGTGATGAAATCTATGGATAAAAGCGATGAAGAAATTATAAAATCGTTCAGCGAAAAAGCAAAAATGACTGTCTTTTCTTGGAAAGGAGAAAAAGACACCATTATGACACCATTAGATTCAATAAGGTATTACAAACATTTTTTACAATCTGGGTTGATGGCAATGGAACCGCAAACCGGAAACATCAAAGCTTGGGTTGGTGGTATCAACTACAAATATTTTCAATACGATCACGTAGGTCAAGGTGCCAGACAAGTAGGTTCTACTTTTAAACCATTTGTCTATGCCACAGCTATAGAGCAATTAAACATGTCTCCTTGTGATTCCATTGTTGACGGTCCATTTGTCATAAGAAAAGGACGCCATAATGTTACTGAAAATTGGGAACCTAGAAACTCAGACAACAAATACCGTGGAATGGTTACCTTAAAAAGAGGTTTGGCGAATTCCATAAATACAGTATCTGCAAAACTAATTGATAAAGTTGGGCCAGAAGCCGTAATTGATTTAACCCATAAATTAGGCGTTAAATCCGAAATTGTAAACCAACCATCCATTGCGTTAGGAGCTGTAGAAATAACCGTTGAAGATATGGTTGCCGCCTACAGTACGTTTGCCAATCAAGGTGTTTATATGAAACCACAATTTATATCTAAGATTGAAGATAAAAGTGGTGTTATAATTTACGAGCCAATTCCTGAATCGCATGATGTATTAAACAAAGACATCGCTTATGCGGTTGTAAAATTGTTAGAAGGCGTAACCGAAGGCGGATCTGGAGACCGATTGCGCACCACTGGCGGAGGAGCCGGAGACAACCGCTGGACCGGATATCCGTATTCATTTAAAAATCCTATAGCGGGAAAAACAGGAACTACACAAAATCAATCTGATGGTTGGTTTATGGGAATGGTTCCTAATCTTGTAACTGGAGTTTGGGTAGGTTGTGAAGACCGTTCAGCCCGTTTCAAAAGTATCACTTATGGTCAGGGAGCCACAGCTGCTCTACCAGTTTGGGGATATTTTATGAAACTGTGTTATGCTGATCCAGCCCTTAAGGTTTCTAAAGAAAGCTTTGAAAGACCCTCAAATCTTTCTATAAAAGTAGACTGTTATGTTCCTAGAAAAGTAGTAGACACAACAGGCGTAGAACAAGACACCGAAGAATTTGAATTATAAAGTCATTACGAGGAACAGAGCAATCTCTCGAGATGTGATTGCTCTGTTCCATACAATGAAAGAATTTCTACTGAAACCTCAGGACTTTCTGAGCTAATGTAATCGTCTTTATAATTAGATTTTGATTTCCTTAAATTACCAAAATACATTTCATCATTAGATTAATATTCTACAAATAGCAAATCACTTATATGATTAACAAAAAAGTAAACAATGTTCAGGAAGCCCTTCAAGGAATTGAAAACGGGATGACTATTATGCTTGGCGGTTTTGGATTATGTGGTATTCCAGAAAATTCCATCACTGAATTAGTAAAAAAAGCTACGACGGATTTAACCTGTATTTCGAACAATGCCGGTGTAGATGATTTTGGACTTGGATTGCTTTTGCAAAAGCGCCAAATCAAAAAAATGATTTCTTCTTATGTAGGGGAAAATGCTGAATTTGAACGCCAGATGCTTTCTGGAGAACTAGAAGTAGATCTTATCCCTCAAGGAACTTTAGCAGAGCGTTGTCGTGCTGCACAAGCCGGGATACCCGCTTTTTTCACACCAGCAGGTTATGGAACAGAAGTAGCAGAAGGGAAAGAAGTTCGCGAATTCAACGGGAAAATGCATATTATGGAACACGCTTTCAACGCTGATTTTGCCATCGTAAAAGCTTGGAAAGGTGACGAAGCCGGAAACCTAGTTTTTAAAGGAACCGCAAGAAACTTTAACCCATGTATGGCTGGAGCTGCAAAAATAACCATTGCCGAGGTAGAAGAATTACTGCCCGCAGGTGGCTTGGATCCTAATGAAATTCATATTCCGGGAATACTTGTTAATAGAATTTTTCAAGGTGAGAAATATGAAAAAAGAATTGAACAAAGAACCGTGAGAAAAATTTTCTAATTATGGCTTTAGATAAAAATCAAATTGCAAAACGTATTGCAAAAGAGTTAAAACACAATTACTATGTGAATCTCGGAATTGGAATTCCAACATTAGTAGCTAATTATATTCCAGAAGGTATTGACGTTGAATTCCAAAGCGAAAACGGAATTCTTGGTATGGGTCCATTCCCTTTTGAAGGCGACGAAGACGCAGATTTAATAAACGCAGGAAAACAAACCATAACTACTTTGCCAGGAGCAAGTTTCTTTGACTCAGCTTTTAGTTTTGGAATGATTCGCGGACAACATGTTGATTTAACAATCCTTGGCGCCATGGAAGTTGCCGAAAATGGTGATATTGCCAACTGGAAAATTCCAGGTAAAATGGTCAAAGGAATGGGAGGTGCAATGGATTTAGTTGCTTCTGCCGAAAATATTATTGTAGCCATGATGCACGTAAACAAAGCAGGCGAATCAAAAATCCTTAAAAGATGTACTTTACCACTAACGGGAGTAGGTTGCGTTAAAAAAGTAGTAACAGAGCTTGCGGTACTAGAAGTTACACCAGCGGGTTTTAGGCTTTTAGAACGTGCGCCAGGCGTTACAGTGGAATACATCATCGCTTCGACTGAAGCTAACTTAATAATTGATGGAGAAATTCCAGAAATGGCAATAGATTAATATTTTATAAAAAAGAAACCGCAGATTCACAGATTTTAATTTCAAAAACTATGAAATAATCGGCTAATCTGCGGTTTAAAATATCTTTATAATTGGAAGCTTAGTAACTTAGTATCTTAATTATAAATGTCCAAAGAAATCATTTCATCAACTGAAGAAATACTAATTGTTGATGGAGAAATTCCAAAAACAGCAATAGATTAATATTTTATAAAAAAGAAACCGCAGATTCACAGATTTTAATTTCAAAAACTTTGAAATAATCTGCGAATCTGCGGTTTAAAATATCTTTATACTTGGAAGCTTGGCAACTTAGTATCTTAATTATAAATGTTCAAAGAAATCATTTCATCAACTGAAGAAATACTAATTGTTGATTGATAAATTCCAAAAATAGCAATAGATTAATATTTTATAAAAAAGGAACCGCAGATTCACAGATTTTAATTTCAAAAACTTTGAAATAATCTGCGAATCTGCGGATTAAAATATCTTTATACTTGGAAGCATAGCAACTTAGTATCTTAATTATAAATGTTCAAAGAAATCATTTCATCAACTGAAGAAATACTAATTGTTGATGGATAAATTCCAAAAACAGCAATAGATTAATATTTTATAAAAAAGAAACCGCAGATTCACAGATTTTAATTTCAAAAACTTTGAAATAATCTGCGAATCTGCGGATTAAAATATCTTTATACTTGGAAGCATAGCAACTTAGTATCTTAATTATAAATGTTCAAAGAAATCAGTTCATCAACTGAAAAAATACTAATTGTTGATGGAGAAATTCCAGAAATGGCAATAGATTAATATTTTATAAAAAAGGAACCGCAGATTCACAGATTTTAATTTCAAAAACTTTGAAATAATCTGTGAATCTGCGGTTAATACTATTTGTAAACTTAGAATCTTAGTGCCTTAGCTAATAATAATCTTCATTATAAATTCTCAAAGAAATCATTGCCTTTATCATCTGTAATAATAAAAGCTGGGAAATCTTTTACCGTGATTTTACGAACGGCTTCCATTCCTAATTCTTCAAAGTCTACTACTTCTACTTTTAAGATATTGTCTTGAGCCAAAATAGCCGCTGGACCACCTATAGAACCTAGGTAGAAACCACCGTAAGTTTTACATGCATCCATTACTTTTTTGGTTCTATTTCCTTTGGCAAGCATAATCATACTTCCACCGGCTTTTTGAAATTCCTCGACATACACATCCATTCTTCCAGCCGTGGTTGGTCCAAAACTACCGGATGGCATTCCGTCTGGCGTTTTAGCTGGTCCTGCGTAATACACCGGATGATTTTTGAAGTACTCCGGCATAGGTTTACCTGCATCCAAAAGTTCTTTAATTTTAGCATGTGCAATATCACGCGCTACTATCAAAGTCCCGTTCAATTTTAAACGCGTTTTAATTGGATATTGAGACAGTTTTTTAAGAATATCCGCCATCGGTTGGTTTAAGTCAATCTCAACGGCAGGTTCCAAATGTGGTGGTGTTGCAGGCAACAATCGTCCTGGATTCACCTCAAGTTGTTCTACAAAAATACCGTCTTTGGTAATTTTTCCTTTTATATTTCTATCGGCAGAGCACGAAACTCCTAAACCTACAGGGCAAGAGGCAGCGTGACGCGGCAAACGAATCACACGTACATCATGTGTGAAATATTTCCCTCCAAACTGTGCTCCAATAGCACTTTCTTGGCAAATTTGTTGCACTCTTTGCTCCCACTCTAAATCACGGAATGCTTGACCAGCCATGTTTCCTGTAGTTGGCAAATGATCAAAATATCCAGCCGATGCTTTTTTAACTGCCGATAAATTGGCTTCAGCCGAAGTACCGCCAATTACAAATGCTAAGTGATACGGCGGACAGGCAGAAGTACCTAAATCCATTATTTTAGCACGTACAAATGCATCCATCGACTTTTCGTTCAAAAGGGATTTCGTTTGTTGGTACAAATAGGTTTTGTTGGCTGAGCCTCCACCTTTTGCTAAAAATAAGAACTCATAAGTAGCTCCTTTTTTGGAATAAATATCAATTTGAGCAGGAAGATTAGAACCAGAGTTCTTTTCTTCGAACATACTGATCGGTACAATTTGAGAATAACGTAGGTTTTTCTCTTGATACGTATTAAAAATACCTTTTGAGAGCCACTCGGCATCATCTACACCAGTGTATACATTTTCTCCCTTTTTAGCCATTACAATCGCTGTTCCGGTGTCTTGACAAGATGGCAATTGTCCATCAATAGCTACTGCAGCATTTTGCAACAAGTTATACGCCACAAAACGGTCGTTATCTGTCGCTTCTGGATCATCCAAAATGGCACGTAATTTTTCTAAATGAGAGGTACGAAGCATAAAAGAAACATCTTTCATTGCTTCTTGCGAAAGCAGCTCTAAACCTTTAGGATCAATTGTTAAAATCTCTCTATCGCCCAGCTTTTCTACTTTTACGTAGTCTGAAGATATTTTTCTGTATTGAATATCGTCTTTTGAAATAGGATAAGGATCCTGGTATATAAAGTCCATTGTTTTGTTGTTTTTACAAAGATAAAAAATATTTTCTGGAGTAGTAATTAAACGGATTTGGTTTAAATAACAAACACTTCTTAACTTCCGTTTCATGGCTATAAAAAACACCATGAAAAGGATTCTTAAAAAGTGTTTCTTTTGTTGTAAAAGTATTTTATGTTAGCAAGCTTGTTACTAAAAATAAAATCACTAATCCTATCGCGATGTACTTGGTATACTTTGACATATTTGATGAATTTAAGGGTTGTTTTAAATCGTTTTTTGAGCTTTTCAAATGAATGAAAAATTGATTAAAAATCCTAGGATTTAATATAATTAACAGATTAAATTCCGTTCCTGCAAAATAAACCGTTCCTACGGAAATTATTCAAATATCTCACAGAGAGATAGGCTCGATACAATATTTTAAAAAAACCAAGTCGCCACAAAAATAGCGGTAATCACACAAATGACATCCACGATAAGCATTGTTCCTAGAGCGTAGCGGGTATTTTTAATGTTAACAGAACCAAAATAAACGGCTATAACATAAAAAGTACTCTCGGCACTACACTGAAAAATACTAGCCAATCTAGCCGTTAAGGAATCGGCACCAAAAGTGTTCATCGAATCAATCAAAAATCCTCTTGATCCAGCTGAACTAAAGGGACGAAGTAATGCAACCGGCAAAGCATCCGTGATTTCCTTGCTTACTCCCATATTTGAAAAAATGAAAGCAATCCAATTACTGATAATTTCAAATAAACCACTGTTTCTAAATAAAGAAATAGCAACTAACATCCCCAAAACATAAGGGAAAATAGTCACTCCGGTTTTTACTCCATTATTGGCTCCCACAACAAAACTTTCAAAAACGGTTGTTGATGCTTCCGTAAATTTTTTCTCATGAATGAACGAAAAAATCAAGGTAAAGGCAATAATTCCAATTAATATTAAAGCAGAAAGATTAGACGTAAAATAGTTTTTTCCAATCAAATCCAAATGATTTACATACATTAACAAACCAACAATAGCGGCTATTAAAACCATCAATACAATAACCAAAGAAGCACTTTTGAAATTGATTCTTTGTTTGATTCCAACAATTAAAAAGGCTGCAATAGTACCGATAAAAGAAGTGATAATACAAGGCAACATCACATCCGCTGGATTGCTAGCATTAGCTGCAGCACGATAACCTATAATAGAAGTAGCTATTAAAGTAAGACCCGAAGCGTGCAAACACATGAACATAATCTGTGCATCACTGGCTTTGTCTTTATCTGGATTTATTTCTTGTAAACTCTCCATGGCTTTTAGACCAAAAGGTGTTGCTGCAGAATCTAAACCTAGAAAATTAGCAGCAAAGTTTAAGGTCATATAAGATATAGAAGGATGGTTTTTAGGGATACTCGGAAACACTTTTACAAAAACTGGACTCAATGCTTTGGCTAATTTTCCAGATGCTCCTGAAATGATTAAAAGCTCCATCAATCCACAGAAAAAGGCCAGATAGGCCATCAATGGTAAAACTAAATCCAGTAAAGTACTTTTACAAGTAGGCAATAACCCATCTGATTTTTGTACGCCACTGTAAATTTTTACAGTTTTATTCTTAAAAACATAAGTCGTATCTGCATTTAGCGTATCACGATTGATAATCATGGTTCGTTCTGGAGCGGTCTTAATGCTGTCTTTAATGTAAGCAGGAAGCTCTTCAGCAAATTTCTCTGAAATCAGAATTGGATCATCTTTTTTTCCGTTCAAAACGTGATCAATGGTATAACTGTCTCCAGAAAACAAACTAAACACTACAAATACAATTGCTGAAATAAAAATGACCAACCAAAATCTACTCAATACCATAATTTATAATTTTTGTAAATGTAATAAATCAATGTCAATAAGAATTGCAATGTCAATTTCAATAAAAGAATTTTAAATTGTATTTGCCATTGAATTTTGATATTGATATTGCCATTAAAGTTGCTTACACGTGAATAATCTCCTCCTCTATCAACAATTCTTCTCTACGTAATCTCAAGAAAATTTGTGCTACGGCAATCGTATCTTTCTCACAATAAGTAACAATGCGGTCAATGTCTTTTTCTACATAAAAAACATGTCCTACCTGACTGCCGTCGATATCGCCTTTTGAAGAAGGGATTCCAAGAACTTTACACATCAATTTTAAAGAAGTAAAGTGCTTGTAATCGCCAAATTTCCATAACTCTAACGTATCTAAATGTGGAATTTCCCATGGTTTTTTTCCAAATAAATCCAGCTTGTTCGGAATAGCGATTTGATTGATAATCATGCGTCTGGCTAGGAACGGAATATCAAATTCCTTAGCATTGTGCCCACACAAAACATGTTGCGGCTGATTGAAGTGATTGTTCAGCAGATTGTTGAAATCGAGCAATATTTTCTTTTCTTCACCAAAAAAAGAAGTCACTCTAAAATTCCGAATATCGCCTTTGATGGTAAAATAACCCACTGAAATACAAACGATTTTCCCAAACTCGGCCCAAATTCCCGCACGGTCATAGAAATCCTCTGGTGTATATTCGTCTTTACGCTGGTATTGCGTTTTGTGTTCCCAAAGGTCTTTCATTTCAGCATCTAATGCATTGAAATCTTCGGCTTCCGGAACGGTTTCTATGTCAAGAAACAAAATGTGATTAAGGTTTATTTTTTCTATCATTTTATAGCACGCAGATGACGCGGATTTTACAGATTTTATTAAACTAATATACCAAATTTATTGACAAACCACTAAAATAAACTTTGTTGAGTAGTGGGATTTTCATGTTCTAACAACCACTTTTTGCGCCATAATCCGCCTGCATATCCTGTTAATGAACCATCTGTTCCAATGACTCTGTGACAAGGAACAACAATCCAAAGCGGGTTTTTCCCATTAGCAGAAGCTACAGCTCGAATGGCTTTGACATCGCCCAGTTTCTTTGATAATTCCATGTAGCTACAGGTTTTTCCAAATGGAATTTCGAGCAATCCTTTCCAAACTTTTTGTTGGAATTCAGTACCTTGTGGATTCAGTACAAAATCAAAAACGGTTCGTTTTCCTTCAAAATAATCATTGAGTTCTATGACGGCTTGTTGTAAAACAGCTGGAATTGTAGTTGAAATTTCTCCGTCATCAGCAACTGAAATCACAGAAATTCCATTTTCATCACCTATGATTGAAGCAATTCCTAAAGGTGTTTTGATGCAGACTGTTTCCATATTTTAAAGATAAAAAAAATTATCAAATTCTTCCAAAAGAAGTAATAAAGTTCAGAAAGAAAAAAAACAGTACGTTTTGAAAACAAAAAAACCATTCGCAGAGACGAATGGTTCTTGTGTTTTAGCCCCGATAGCAGCGGCATCTCCCGACTCAGAAAAACAAGGCTTTTTGCCGTAGTTTTTATTTATCGGGAATACAGCGTAGAGCGGGAATAGCTCCTAATTACTAGTACGCTCAATATGTTAAATCTATTTCAAATTTGAGTATACGTAAGCTTCTAGGGCTTTTAATTCATCATCAGACATCGCTTTAGTAACCGCAAAGTTTGTTTTCATAACTTCGTATTGGCTTGGGTCAACAATAGGCTCGCCTTCACCTTTTAAAAACGTTACGATATCCGCATTTTTATCTTTGTAAATCTTCGCAATATCCTGCAAGCTTGGCCCTATCACTTTCTTGTCTACTTGATGACAGGCAACACAATTCCCTTTACCTTTGAAAATTGCTTCACCGAGTTTTTCTGGCGATTGTTTTTCTGCTACCATTCCTTCAGAAACGGTTGTTTCTTCTTGTTTCCCAAAAGATTCTTCTTCTTTCCCTTTACAAGATAAAGCTAAAAAAACTAATCCTACTACTACTATTTTTTTCATTACGAACGTGTTTATTTACTCAAATATAATTCAATAAAGCTCTATTTAAAATGACATTTATCATCTTATTAAAACTATTTATTTTTTCTATTTATTTAACAGTATTGCAGCTTCCTTAGCAAAATACGTTGATATCAAACTTGCTCCAGCGCGTTTGATACACATTAATTGTTCCATCATAATTTTATCGTGCTCCAGCCAACCTCTTTCGGCAGCGGCTTTGATCATAGCGTATTCTCCCGAAACATGATAGACCGTTACTGGAACATTTACCGCGTTTTTAACTTCACGAACGATGTCTAAATACGCAATTCCCGGTTTCACCATAACCATATCAGCGCCTTCTTCCACGTCCCACAACGCTTCTTTGATAGCTTCGATGCGATTCGCATAATCCATTTGGTATGTTTTTTTGTCTTTTGGAATTTCAGTGGCATCAACAGGAGCGCTATCTAATGCATCACGAAACGGTCCGTAAAATGCAGAAGCATATTTTGCTGAATAACTCATGATGCCTACGTTATGAAAACCATCAGCGTCTAGACCTTCGCGCAAACGCAATACACGTCCGTCCATCATGTCTGATGGCGCTACAAAATCGGCACCCGCTTGTGCATGAGAAACAGCCATTTTTACTAAGGCTGCGTTCGTTGCATCGTTTTCTACATCACCGTTTGCAATGATTCCGTCATGGCCATAAATAGAATACGGATCTAAAGCCACATCAGGCATTACAATCATTTCCGGACAAGCGGCTTTGATGGCACGAATAGCATTTTGCATTAATCCGTTTGGATTCCAAGCTTCATTTCCTTCGTTATCTTTTAAATTTTCACTGACTTTTACATAAATATTAACTGCACGAATTCCCAATGCAAATATTTCTTTGACTTCTTCTACAGTTAAATCTATAGAACGGCGAAATATGCCTGGCATGGAAGGAATTTCTACTTTGTAGTTTTCACCTTCAGCAATAAACATAGGAAACATAAAATCCGCTGGACTCAAACTGGTTTCACGAACTAAACTACGGATAGATTCATTAGTTCTTAATCTTCTGCCTCTGTGTAATGGGAACATATATTTTCGTTTAAAGTTAAACTTTAATTTATTTTTTTGAACCATTAAGAAATTAAGGTTCATTAAGGTTCTACACTTAATTTTTCTTAACTTCTTAATGGTTTAAGTATTTAAATCCAATTTCTTGGGGTTTCTAATACGTTTACTAATTTTTCTTCTTCGCTTCCAGCTTCTGCATGATGGTCGTAAACCCATTGTACATGCGGCGGTAAACTCATCAGGATACTTTCGATTCTTCCATTGGTTTTTAGTCCAAATAAAGTGCCTTTGTCATGAACCAAATTAAACTCGACATAACGGCCACGACGGATTTCCTGCCACGTTCTGTTTTCTGAAGTATATGGTAAATTTTTTCTTTTTTCTACAATTGGAACGTAAGCTTCGAGAAAACTATTCCCAACTTCAGATACGAAATTAAACCAATCTTGCATTGTCATGTCATCGGTTGCTTTGCAATAATCGAAAAACAATCCGCCAATTCCGCGGGCTTCATTTCTGTGCGCATTCCAAAAATAAGCATCACATTGTTTCTTATATTTTGGATAAAATTCCGGATTATGTTTGTCGCAGGCGGTTTTACAGGTTTGATGAAAATGAATCACATCTTCTTCAAACAAATAATATGGGGTTAAATCCTGTCCTCCGCCAAACCATTGTTGAATCACGTTTCCGTTGTCATCGTACATTTCGAAATAACGCCAGTTCGCGTGAACGGTTGGTGTCATTGGATTTTTTGGATGCAATACCAAACTCAGTCCGCAGGCAAAAAAATCAGCTTCGCCTACATTGAACATCTTTTGCATGGCTTCGGGTAGTTTCCCGTGAACTGCAGAAATATTTACGCCGCCTTTTTCGAAAACTTGTCCGTTTTCAATCACGCGGGTTCTTCCTCCGCCGCCTTCTGGACGCTCCCAAAGATCTTCACGGAATTTAGCTTCACCTTCAACTGCTTCCAATCCTTTACAGATTTGGTCTTGAAGGTTTTGTATGTAAGAATAAAATTGTTCTTTCATTGTAAATTAGTTTTCAGTAATGGTTTTCAGCTACAAAAATGGAAATCGAAAACTGTGACACGTACTGACTACTGATTGTACTCCTTCACTGCATCAATAAACGCTTTCGCGTGATCCACAGGAATATTTGGTAAAATTCCGTGACCTAAATTCACGATGTATTTGTCTTTTCCGAATTCGTCAATCATTTCGTGTACCTTTTTCTTGATAACCGGAATTGGAGATAACAATCTGGATGGATCAAAATTTCCTTGTAATGTGATGTTTCCACCTGACAAGTATCTTGCATTTCTTGGAGAACACGTCCAATCCACTCCAAGTGCTGATGCTCTACTTTTCCCCATTTCGCCTAATGCAAACCAACATCCTTTTCCGAAAACAATAACTGGTGTAATATCTGCTAATGCTTCAATGATTTGGTTGATGTATTTCCAAGAGAATTCTTGATAATCTACTGGAGATAACATTCCGCCCCAAGAGTCAAAAATTTGAACGGCGTTTACTCCTGCTTTTACTTTTTCTTTTAGGTATGCAATAGTGGTATCAGTGATTTTTTGCAATAAAACATGCGCTGCTTCTGGATGTTGGAAACAAAATCCTTTGGCCATATCAAAACTTTTAGACCCTTTCCCTTCCACTGCATAACACATAATGGTCCAAGGTGAACCTGCGAAACCAATTAATGGAACCTCATCGTTCAACATTTCTTTGGTCAATTTGATAGCTTCAAAAACGTATCCTAATGTCTCATGAACATCTGGTACGATTACTTTCTCCACATCTTGAATTGTACGAATAGGATTTGGTAAATACGGACCAAAATTAGGTTTCATCTCTACATCAATTCCCATTGCTTGCGGAATTACTAAGATATCAGAAAACAAAATCGCAGCATCAGGAGCTATTCTTCGTATTGGCTGAACTGTAATTTCAGCAGCTAATTCCGGAGTTTGACAACGAGTGAAAAAATCGTATTTATCACGCAAAGCGATGAATTCCGGTAAATATCTTCCGGCTTGACGCATCATCCAAACTGGCGGGCGTTGTACTGTTTCTCCTTTTAGTGCTCTTAAAAATAGGTCGTTCTTAATCATGTATTTAAATTTTAGCAGATTGCTAGATGCTTTCCGTTTTATAATATTCAATAACTTCTTCAATCACCTCTTCGATAGTTGGTGTTTCGGCAATTACTATGTTTTTAATTTTCTTTGTTTCTAATGCTGATGCTGTAGTAGTGCCTATGCAAAAACAAACTTCATTCTTGATTTTATTATTTGTCAAATAACTTTCAACGGCAGATGGACTAAAAAATAGAATTCCGTCAAAATTTTCTTGTTCTGATATTTTAAAAGGAGCAAGCTTTGTTTGATACACTTCAATTTCGTTAAAGGTTATTCCGGCGCTTTTTAATGCTTCGGGTAACGTTTCTTTACGCAAATTTCCGCTCAAAAAAGTATAACTTTCTTTATTGTAAATCAAAGTGATTATTTCAGCTAATTCAGAGGCGTAATCCAAATAAACATCCACTGTAAAGCCATGCGATTCCAATAATTCCTTAGTTTTAATACCTACACAAAAAACAGGTTTCGTCTTTAAAACTTCCCAACCATTTTGTTCTATCAAACTTAAAACAGCATTTTGGCTGCTAAAAATCAAATTGTTGTTGATTGTTTTCAGTTCAAAAAGATTGTTTTTAATTTCGATGAAATCCTGTTCTAGAAGATCAAAATTAGCATCAAGAAATACTTGCCTTTGTTCTGCCGACAGTGTTTTAGTGGATAAAATGCTTGTTTGGCTCATTATTTCTTCAAATTAATTTTAATTGCTGTCATCAATTCTGCTCCGCCATTTTCTAAGATTTCTTTGGCACAATAAAAGCCTAATTTCTTCCATTCATGCATCGGTACGGTTTTTTCGATTTCAATTTTTTGCTTTCCATCGATAGAAAATAAAACACCTTTAAACAAAATATCATCTTCTACAAAAACTGCCAAAGCGCCAATAGGTGCCGTACAACCGCCTTCGAGAGTTTTAAGAAACTGTCTTTCAATATGTGTGCAAACTTCGGTATCAATATCATTAAGTTCGTTTAGCGCTTGTCTGCAAAATTCATCATTTGCCATCGCAACAACAACCATTGCACCTTGAGCCGGTGCTGGAATCATCCAATCCAAATCGATATAATCAGAAGGTTTCAAGTTGATTCTCTCCAATCCTGCTGCCGCAAAAACGGCTCCGTTCCAATCGCTTTCCTGCAATTTCTGCATTCTCGTGTTGACGTTTCCACGCAAATCTACCACTTTGTGATTGGGATATTTATTGAGCCATTGTGCCTGACGACGCAAACTTCCTGTAGCAATTGTTCCTTCTCCATCAAGAAAATCAAGATTTCCTTTGTGTACCAAAATATCCAACGTATTCGCTCTTTCCAGTACAGCCGCTTGTACAATACCTATTGGCAAAGCCGTAGGAACATCTTTCATGGAATGCACCGCAATATCAACATCACCATTTATCATGGCAATATCTAGCGTTTTAGTAAAAATTCCTGTGA
Organism: Flavobacterium glaciei; assembly: GCF_003350545.1. Lineage (GTDB taxonomy): Bacteria > Bacteroidota > Bacteroidia > Flavobacteriales > Flavobacteriaceae > Flavobacterium > Flavobacterium glaciei. Next base: position 120,316 of record NZ_QQBA01000004.1, on the reverse strand, counting down.
TTCCTAATTCGTAAAGTGGTTTGTCAAGGATAATATCTCCCTGCGATTTTACAGCTAAAATTTCAGTTTTATAGCCTAAATCATTTAGTTTTTTTTCGACAGTATGGGCTTGCCAAAGCGCGAGTTCACTATCGCGGGTTCCTATTCGTATTGTTTTGCTCATTATCTTGTTGTCGCTCCTATTTTGAAAACTTTTTCAATCCATTCAATACTTTCATCTACCATAGTATCATCATCTTTCAAATGATTAGCAAAATGAGTAGTTATTTTTTGAATGATTCTGTTACTGATAATCTCCGCTTGCTCTTCATTGAAATTTGAAATCTTTCTACTTTGGAAATCCAATTCAGATGTTTTTATCGCATTCAATTTTGCTTTCAAAGCATTGATTGTCGGCGCAAATTTTCTGCCTTTGGTCCAAGTAATAAATTCTTCTTTGATTTCTTCGATGATCGCTTCAGCAGCGGGAATGTGTTTTTTTCTGTTTTCTAAAGTTTCATCTGTTAGTTGTGACAAATAATCCATGTGAATTAGCGTAACACCATCAATTTCTTCGACATTTTCATTTACGTTTTTTGGAATCGATAAATCCAAAATCAACATTGGTTTTTTTAGATTCAAAATTGCTTTGTCAATAGTTGGATTTTGTGCGCCGGTTGCTACTACTACAACATCCGCTTTTTGTAGTTCTAAATGCAGTTCCGAATAATCTTTTACGATTAAATTTAACTTTCCGGCTAATTTCTCTGCTTTCTCTTTGGTTCTGTTTATTAAGGTAATATGTTCGTTTTTAGTGTGTTTTACTAAATTTTCACAGGTGTTTCTACCTATTTTCCCAGTACCAAACAAGAGAATATTTTTATTTCCAATGTCTTGCACATTGTTAATAATATAACGAACTGCGGCAAAAGAAACCGAAGTAGCGCCAGAACTAATTTCCGTATCTGTTTTTATTTTTTTACTGGCTTGAATCACCGCGTTAACCAATCGTTCCATAAAAGCATTGGCTAAACCCAACGATTTTGACTGTGAAAAACTGGATTTTATTTGAGCAATAATTTCAAAATCACCCAAAATCTGACTATCTAAACCAGTTCCTACACGAAACATATGGCTGATTGCTTCTTGATTTTTATAGACAAAACCTACCTTTTGAAATGATTCAACAGAGCCTTGACTATTCTCGCAAATTAATTTGATTAATTGAAAGGGATGTTCCGCGTAACCGTATATTTCAGTACGATTACAAGTAGAAGTGACTATTAAACTCTCTATTCCTTCATTCTTAGCTTGTTCCAGCAAACGCGTTTTTGCAGCAGCGTCTAAACTAAACTTACCTCTAATCTCAGCATCTGCTTTTTTATAACTTAATCCAACTGCGTAAAAATAGTGATGCTTTGATGTGTTATTATTTTCCATATTTGCACTTTTCCAGAAAGTGAAACAAAATTAGAACTATAGTGTTTATAAAAGTAACGCTAGAAGTACTTTTTGTATCGCTATGTGATTTTTTAGTTTTAAAACGTTGTTTTCTTATAAAAACCCTTATTTTTGTAGCAGAAACAGCTGATTTCAATTGCTTTATTTAGAGTGTTTCTAAATAAAGCGAACTGATAAATATCATTTTTACGTTAAAAAAACATCGCTATGGGTTCTCAAGAAATTATAAAAATTGAAGATGATTTTACGTTAATTCGCTTTCAAAATGACGGAATAGATGCCTTTCAGGCACAGCGTGAAGTGAGCAGTGGATTGATTCAGTTTCATTTTGGATTAAAAGGAAATGCGAAATTTATCTTTAACCAAGGGAATTACGCCTTAGAACTGAAAGAGGAAAAGTCACTGCTTTTGTACAATCCACAGAAGGAATTGCCTTTAAATCTGGAATTAGCACCAAATTCGTGGGTAATTTCTGTGATTATATCTATCAAAAAATTTCACGCTTTATTTTCGACAGAGGCGGACTATATTACATTTTTAAGTGCCGATAATAAAGATAAAAAATATTATAACGAAGGAAATATAAGTCCATCGATGGCAATTGTTTTATCGCAACTGTTCCATTATAGCTTACATCCTTCGATAAAGAACCTGTATTATAAAGGAAAAGGTTACGAACTATTAAGCCTCTACTTCAATAGAACCGAAGACCCAAATGCAGAACAATGTCCGTTTTTAATAGACGAAGACAATGTGATCAAAATCAAAAAAGCCAAAGAAATCATTATCGCTAACATGGCTGAACCACCTGGACTTCAAGAACTAGCTGATGAAATAGGTTTGAATTTAAAGAAACTAAAAATGGGTTTCAAACAAATTTATGGTGATACTGTTTATGGATTTCTCTTTGACTATAAAATGGATTTTGCTCGAAAACTTCTAGACAGCGGCTCCTATAACGTAAACGAAGTGGGGCTGAAAATAGGATATAGTACCGGAAGTCATTTCATAGCGGCATTCAAAAAGAAATTTGCAACGACACCAAAAAAATATTTGATGTCTATCAATCCTAATATGCAGTAAACAATTGATTTCGTATATTAAACAATAAATAAAAAATAGTTAATCGCAAAGTATAAAAAAGCAAGTTTAGTTACTTTTGCTTCACAAAAAAAGACAATATGAAAGGTGTATTATTAGTTAATTTAGGTTCTCCCGAAAGTCCAACTCCAAAAGATGTAAAACCTTATCTAGATGAGTTTTTAATGGATAAATATGTAATTGATGTTCCGTTTTTATTACGTGCATTATTAGTGCGCGGGATTATATTACAAACAAGACCTAAAAAATCAGCAGCAGCCTACGCTAGAATTTGGTGGGACGAAGGTTCTCCATTAGTTGTTATATCAAAAAGAATGCACGAAAAAGTGCAAAAATTGGTAGACGTTCCTGTATCCTTAGCGATGCGTTACGGAAATCCATCTTTATTGTCTGGTTTACAAGAACTACATGACAAAGGCGTGAACGAAGTAATGCTTTTCCCGTTGTACCCTCAACATGCGATGGCGTCTACGACCACAATATTAGAATTAGCTGAAGAACACCGTAAAAAATATTTCCCAGAAATGAAATTTACCATTGTTCCTGCTTTTTATAACAAACCTGATTACTTACAAAACCTTGCAGATTCAATCAAAGGTCATTTAGAAGGTTTTGATTACGATCATTTATTATTCTCCTATCACGGAATTCCGGAACGTCACATTCGCAAGACGGATATTACTAAATCACATTGCAAAATAGATGGTTCGTGTTGCAACACGCCTTCACCGGCTCATGAATTTTGTTACCGTCACCAATGTTACGAAACTACGAAACAAGTGGTAAAATTACTGGGGATTCCAGAAGGTAAATACAGTCAGACTTTTCAATCGCGCTTGGCTGGGGACAAATGGTTAACACCTTACACGGATGTAGAAGTAAACAAAATGCCTGAAAAAGGAATTAAAAATCTGGCTGTTGTAACTCCCGCTTTTGTATCCGATTGTTTAGAAACATTGGAAGAAATTGCTATGGAAGCTAATGAAGAATTTTTACACCACGGAGGCGAAAAATTTATGGCTATTCCTTGTTTAAATGACAGTGATGATTGGTGTAAAACAGTAAGTAACTGGATTTCAAACTGGTCTAACACCTCTTCCAGCATCTCAAAAGAAATTAATTCTGAAAAAACAACTGCCTAATTGGCCTTCTCCGCTGAAGAGTTAGGAACTCAAGATATCAAAAAACTCTTGATAAAACAAGCAGTTCCGTCTTCTATTGGGATTTTATTCATGTCGGTTAACATCGTAATTGACACCATATTTGTAGGTCAATGGATTGGTTCTTTGGCCATTGCAGCAGTAACCGTAGTTTTGCCCATCACCTTTTTCATTTCTTCTTTAGGAATGGCAATTGGTGTGGGAGGAGGTTCTGTACTTTCCAGAGCATTAGGAGCTAATCATAAGGAAAAAGCATTGCATACCTTTGGCAATCAAATCATGATGACATTTCTGTTGGCATCAGTTTTTGTGGTATTTGGTCTTTTCTTTAGCGACGAAATGCTGACCCTTTTTGGTGCAAAAGGTGCTATCATAAAACCCGCAAAGGAATTTTTTATTCCAATTATCATTAGCGTTCCGTTTTTGGCACTTTGCATGATGGGAAACAATGTTATTCGTGCAGAAGGACAGGCGAAATTTGCAATGGTTGCGATGATCATTCCCGCATTTGTCAATATCGCATTAGATATTCTTTTTATCAAATACTTAGCTTTAGGAATGTTTGGCGCTGCTTTAGCAACCGCTATATCCTATTTTACTTGCTTTTTGTTTGTGCTTTGGTTTTTTGTTTTCAAAAGTGAGTTGCGATTAAAAATGAAGCATTTTAAATTTAGAATGCCCATAGTAAAAGAAATTACGGAATTAAGCTTCGTGACTTTTTCGAGACAAGGCGTCGTGAGCATTTTATCCATCATTCTAAATCATACCTTGTACACGTATGGAGGCGAGCATTCTGTAGCTATTTATGGGATTATAAGCCGAATGTTAATGTTCGCCTTGTTCCCTATCCTAGGAATTACACAAGGATTTCTGCCAATTGCAGGATATAATTACGGTGCTGGAAATTATGGAAGAGTTAAGGAAAGTGTGCACCTTTCCATACTATATGCCGCGATTTTAGCCTCATTGATTTTTGTGGTAATCTTAATTTTTGCAAAACCTATCGTTGCTATTTTTACAACTGACCCACTCGTGATTGACCAAACACCTGAAGCCTTGCGCTGGGTTTTTGCGGCTTCACCAGTTATTGCCGTTCAACTCATTGGTGCAGCATATTTTCAAGCGGCGGGAAAGGCAAAAAAAGCTTTGCTTTTGACACTAAGCAAACAAGGATTTTTCCTAATTCCGTTAGTGCTAATTCTACCAAATTTTTTAGGTATTTTTGGAGTCTGGATTGCATTCCCAATTGCTGATGTTTTATCAACACTATTGACTGGCTATTTTTTAAAAAAAGAAATGAATACAAAATTGATTCAAACTAACGATGGAATACTATAATTACCTTAAATCCCTGCACCTCATCTTTGTAATCACATGGTTTGCAGGATTATTTTACATTGTGCGCTTATTCGTTTACCAAATAGAAGCAGCAGATAAGCCTTCGCCAGAAAAAGAAATATTGCAAAAACAATACAAAATAATGACCTATCGCTTGTGGTACATTATCACCTGGCCATCAGCCGTTTTGGCCAGTATTTTTGCTTTTTGGATGCTGTTTTTTACGGATTTAGGTCAAGCATGGTTAAAAATGCCTTGGATGCATGTCAAACTTGGCTTCGTATTTGCGCTGTATTTATACCATGCAAAATGCCAACAAATATTCAATCAATTGCAAAATGACGAGGTAAAATACACCAACACATTTATGCGATTGTGGAACGAAGGTGCGACAATTATCCTTTTTGCAGTGGTTTTTTTAGTAATTTTAAAAAATGCGGTCAATTGGATTTACGGCGTGATTGGGATTTTCTTATTTTCGATTTTAATTATGCTTGGATTTAAATTTTACAAAAGAATTAGAGAGAAAAAATAGTTTTCATTCCCAGTTTTCGGTTGCGGTTTCCAACTGTAACTGTAAACTGGGACTGAGGCAGTAAACTAAAAAATATGTTCAAAAGCTTCAAAATAGCAATGCTTTCTTTACGAATCAGGATTTTCCTTTCGATGATCGTATTGATATTAATGGCTTCTGTGATATTGGCTTCAATCTCTATTATCCAATTTAAAAATGAAGCTAAGGAATACCATCAAGAGCGTTTGGAACGAAATGAAAATGCAGTAAAACAGCACATCAACTTTCTACTTTCGACTACAACATACCCATTGACTTCCGGGAATTTAGATTTGATTTTTAAGGACAAAATTCACGAGTTAGCACACATTCACAACATCGAAATCAACATATACAGTTTAGATGGAAAACTGCTAAAATCCTCTAAGGAATCCTTTTCTGTCGATAAAGTAGCACCTCCAATTCCTAAGTACATTTTAAAACTAGTTCGTTCCTCTATCGAAAAAAGATACGTGGAAATTAAAACAATTGATGGTAAAAAGAACCGTTCGGCTTTTAGCCAAATTAAAGACGACAAATTTAAACCGCTAGGAATATTAAACCTGCCTTATGTAGAAGATGACGGCTATTACGAGAACGAATTAAAAAGTTTTCTAATCCGTCTAGGACAAGTATATTCCTTTATGCTTATCGTCGCATTTGCATTAGCGTATTTCCTTTCATCTTACATCACTAAATCGCTGAAAACAATCTCTGACAAATTAAGTGAGACGAGTTTGAGCCAAAAAAACGAAAAAATTGTTTTAGAAGCCAATAGCAAGGAAATAAATCTTTTGATAAAAGCGTATAACGGAATGGTGGATGAACTCGAAAAAAGTGCCATTAAATTAGCGCAAAGCGAACGTGAAGAAGCTTGGCGCGAAATGGCGAAACAAGTGGCACACGAAATCAAAAATCCGCTTACGCCAATGCGCTTAACGGTACAGAGTTTTCAGCGAAAATTTGACCCGACTGATCCCAATGTAAAACAGAAAATGAACGATTACTCCGAAACCTTGATTCAACAAATTGACACCATGAGTGCGGTGGCTTCGGCTTTTTCAAATTTTGCATCGATGCCAGCGCAGCAAAATGAAACCTTGAATGTGGTGGAAGTGGTAGAACTCGCCATGGATATTTTCAACGAAGAATACATCGAATTTCACAGTGATTCTCCCGAAATTATTTCGAAAATTGACCGAACACAACTCATCCGGATTATCACAAATTTAGCGAAGAATGCCATTCAGTCCATTCCGGAACAGCAAGTAGAAAAATCAGTATTAGTTCGCATTCGCAAAGAAAATAATCATGTCTTAATCACCGTTTCTGACAACGGAATTGGTATTCAACACAAAGACATGAATAGAATATTCGAACCAAAATTCACCACCAAGAGTAGTGGAATGGGTCTAGGCTTAGGAATTATAAAAAACATCATCGAAAATTATAAAGGAACAATTACCTTTGAAACTGAATTTGGAAAAGGAACGACTTTCATTGTTTCACTTCCAATAATTAACTCTTAAATTACAACTATGAACTACGAAAATCTTTTAATTACAACCGAAAATAACATTGCTACGATTACCATTAATCGTCCTACAAAACTAAACGCGTTGAATGTTGCTACCATTTCAGATTTGAACAAAGCTTTTAAAAACTTAGGAAAAAACGATGAAATTCGTGTTATTATTTTAACGGGAAGCGGTGAAAAAGCGTTTGTAGCCGGTGCTGATATTTCAGAATTTGCTCATTTCTCGATTGAAGAGGGAACGCGACTAGCAGCAGAAGGGCAAGAAAAATTATTTGATTTCATAGAGAATTTAAAAACTCCAGTAATAGCAGCAGTCAATGGTTTTGCATTGGGTGGAGGATTAGAATTAGCAATGGCGTGTCATTTTAGAATTGCCTCCGAAAATGCTAAAATGGGATTGCCAGAAGTGTCACTAGGTGTAATTCCGGGTTACGGAGGAACGCAGCGTTTGCCACAATTGATAGGAAAAGGGCGTGCGATGGAAATGATTATGACAGCAGGAATGGTAACGGCACAAGACGCCTATAGGATTGGACTCGTGAATCACGTAGTTCCTGAAGCCGAACTTTTAGACTACTGTGTGAGTGTGGCCAATAAAATAATGAAGAACTCTCCGTATGCCATTGGTAAAGCCATAAAAGCGGTCAATGCTAATTTCAAAGAAGGAAAAAACGGCTATGAGGCCGAAATAAAAGCCTTTGGAAAGTGTTTTGGTACCGAAGATTTTAAAGAAGGAACAACTGCTTTTTTAGAGAAAAGAAAAGCAGTGTTTACTGGGAAATAATAACAAAAGAGAGCCACATTGGTTCTCTTTTTAGTTTATAAGTAATTATAATTTCAAATAATATTTCTTCAAAAATGGATAGTTTGATTTACAAGACTTAATTTTGCACACCCGTTTCAGAATATAACACATCATCTAAAAAATTAACATATGTCCTTCCAACCTGTATTTGTACTTTTCTGGGAAAAGGTAAAAGAAAGTTTCGAAAACCACACCTACGCTAAACTAACGCTTGCTAAAACCATTGGCGATACAGAACTAAAAAATATTTATGTACGTCCCGTTTTATTGGAAAATGACGTGTTTAGTCTCTCGGTTACGGCACGTTACAAAACTGAAGAAATAGAAAGTTTTCATACACTTGATGAAGCTTTTATAGTATTGGCTCCGTATATGAATAATCCGTTTTTGACCGCTTTGTTGTTTACTACGGAGAATGATATCACCTTTAAACTCAATAAAAAAAGAGTGGGAACTATTATCGAGCAAGCGCCAACTTTTAAAAATGCTTCGGATGTGATTCTAGAAATGAAAGCAAAAGGAATTTCGATTTAAGATCTTTGATTAACGATTGTTGATTTTTGATTTAAAAAATCAGCAATCGAAAAAACATCTGAAATATAAAATCGTTAATCTGCAATCAAAAATTTTATTTTTCCCCTTCCCATTCCGCATAAAACTGCGCCAGAAATCCTTCCATGTAACGGTGTCTTTCTAGTGCAATTTGTTTTCCGGTAACGGTATTCATCTTATCTTTTAAAAGTAATAACTTTTCGTAGAAATGATTGAGCGTTGGAGCATCATTCTTTTTGTATTCCTCCTTTGTCATGCCCGAATTTGGAGCGATTTTAGGGTTGTAGAGCGCTCTGTTTTTAAATCCGCCATAATTGAATGTCCTAGCGATTCCAATGGCACCAATCGCATCTAAACGATCTGCATCTTGAACCACATCTAACTCTATGGAAGAGAATTTCTTCTCGAAATTACCGCCTTTGAAAGAGATATTTTCAATGATATTCACCACATGAGTAATGATTTCTTCGTCGACGTTTTCTGACTCTAAAAATTCACGGGCAATTTTTGGTCCGATACTTTCGTCACCATCATGAAACTTACTATCAGCAATGTCATGAAGCAAAGCTCCAAGCTTAACAATCGTTACATCACAATCTTCATTCTTTGCAATTAAAACAGCATTTTTAAACACTCTTTCAATATGGAACCAGTCGTGTCCGCCCTCTGCATTATCTAACTTTTCTTTTACAAAAAGGATTGTTTTATTTATTAAATCAGGATTATTCATAGTTTTATTTTGTAAAAAAAATGTTGGCTTTTGAAGACTAACTTCAAAAACCAACATTTTTATATTCTTAAATCAAAAAATTTAAAGTCTTGCTGGCTCTACCCATTTAAAGATATGTGACTCTTGTGGAATAACCATTCTCTCCGAAATTTTCATCATTCTTCCTGGTAATTTCATCAAGTAATCACGCGCTTTTTCTGCTTCATCTGTCAAACCAGAAATTTTGTCAATTTCCCATTTATCAATTAATTTTTGCATGATATCTACATAATCCGCTGCGGTATAAACCCCTATTCTTTGTGCAGAATCAGAAAACTGTTCAAAAGCAGTACTGATTTTTTCACCAGATTCTCTTAAGAAATGTGCTGGCATAACAATTTTTGCTTTCATCATGTATTGAAAAGCAAGCATCATTTCACTTGGATCAACCTGAAAAATGCGGTTTACAAATTCGCTGTACGCATGATGATGGCGCATCTCGTCACCAGCAATCATTTTGCACATTTTAGACAACTTGTTGTCGCCATATTTTTTAGCCATTTGTGCTACTCTGTTATGAGAAACATAAGTCGCTAATTCTTGGAAACTAGTGTAAACAAAGTTTTTGTATGGATCTCTTCCGGTTCCAATATCAAAACCATCGTTGATAAGGTGTTGAGTTGTCATTTCTACTTCGCGCATGTTTACACGACCTGATAAATACAAGTATTTATTTAGTAAATCACCGTGACGATTTTCCTCACCGGTCCATTGTCTAATCCACTTAGACCAGCCGTTGCGCTCTACATTATCAATCCCTTCTACGTCCATTAACCAGGATTCGTAAGTTGGCAACGCTTCTTCTGTAATGGTATCACCCACTAAAGTTACCCAGAAATCGTATGGCAAATCTTTAGCAATTTCACGTAGTTCTTTGACCTCATCAAAAAAAGTATCGCTTTGAGAATTAGGCAAAAAATCTGTTGGTTGCCATATTTTCTCTACTGGAATTAGATACTGATCGACAAAGCTGTCTACGTTTTTTTCCAAAAACTGCATTACTTCTAATCGAATGTTTTTTATTGACATTATATATAAATTAAATTTTTATTCCTTGAACAACTGCTGCTTCTGTTTTTACCATCAGATCAGCAAAATCATAATCCTTAACCGCTAAAGGTTTATGTACTACAAAGGTAAGGCGATTTCCTAAACCTAAAGGGAAAAACCCGTATTTAACAATTTTCCAAGAGTTGTTTATACTTACTGGAACCACGTATGCAGAAGGCGCGTTCTTGCATAAAATTTTAAGACCAGTTTGCGAGAACTCTTTTGGTTTACCCGTCTTGCTTCGTGTTCCTTCCGGAAAAATAACTGCCGAACGATTGTGTTTTTCAATATATTCTCCTAAACCTTTGATGGCCGGAATGGCTTGTTTGGGATCTTTTCGATCAATAAGAACGGAGCCACCATGTCGCAAATTAAAAGATACACTTGGAATTCCTTTTCCTAATTCTATTTTACTGACAAATTTACAATGAAAACGGCTGAAAAACCAAATCATTGCAATAATATCGTACATACTTTGATGATTAGACACAAAAATCAATGGAACATTTTTAGGAATGCTTTCTACATTTTCAAATTTGTACGTTGTCCCTAAAAGGTTAGTGCATTTCAATAAGAAAAAATTCAAATAATCAACACTTTTTTTATGGGCTTGATAGCCAAAAACATGGAAACAAACCCACTGAATTGGATGAAAGATGACCAAAGTAAGACCAAAACACAAATAATAAATTACGGAAATGGGATACGATATTAGTTTTTGCATGCTTTAAAAATTTGCCGTAAAAGTAAGAAATATATTTTTAGCGGTATTTAAATCCGAAACAATATACAGGCTCAACGTTTAATCGTAACTTTGCAAGTCAAAATCTATGTTTTTTTTCAATTATAATGAACTTTACTTACCCCAAAAACGAAAAGCTAAAAAGCAAAATCACCATAGGATTATTGTTTACCGAAGGGAAATCAGTATCTAAATATCCGTTGCGATTGGTCTATAAAGCCGGTACTTTTGACGAAGGAGAAAAAATAAAAATGGGCGTTTCTGTTTCTAAAAAGAATTTTAAGAAAGCCGTAGATCGCAATTATTTCAAGCGAGTTCTACGCGAAACCTATCGGCTTAACAAACATCTATTGATAGATAATCTGGACCAACCCTATTCTTTTATGTTTTTTTACCAAACTAAAGACCGACTTACATACGAGGAAATTAATACCAAAACCATCCAATTGTTTGAGAAGTTTATAGCCCAAAACATTAATAAACCAGTATCAGATAGCGACTCTATTTCTGAAGTGTAACCATTTGACCGCTTCTAAACTGAACAAATTTATCTTTAGGTTTCTTAGTACACCATTATTTGGTGATTTATTGTTAATTTAGTGAACTTAAATTTAGTTAAATAAACCTATGAACTTCTTCAAAAAAAAATTCATAATTCCTGTAGTCGCTTCGGCATTTTTGTTTATTGGAACCAGTTTTAAAGACGATTTTTTCGAAATTGCCAAGCAAATCGAGATATTCACCACACTTTTTAAGGAATTGAACCGAAACTATGTCGATGAAACTAATCCCGGGGAATTAATGGATAAAGCCATCAAAGGAATGTTAGCTAATTTAGACCCTTACACTGTATATTTTAACGAGCAGGATGTAGTACGATTTAAGATAAACAACACTGGAGAATATACCGGAATAGGCGCTTTATTGACTCGAAAAGAAGATAAACTTATCGTTAAGGAGGCCTATAGAAACTTTCCTGCAGATAAAGCGGGTCTTAAAGCGGGGGATGAAATTACTCAAATAGGTGATGTATTATTATCTGATTTCAAAGAAGATGCTTCTCAGCTTCTTAAAGGTACTAAAAATACTAAAATCAATATTAAGTACATACGACAAGGGAAAGTGAACACTACTCAAATTATTCTAGACGAAGTAGAAATTAAATCGGTTCCCTTTTTTGCAAAAATAGACGACAAAACCGGATATATTGTTTTGTCACATTTTAACAAAAAAGCATCCTTTGAGACTAAAGAAGCGCTAGAACAATTAAAAAAAGACGGTGCAGAACGCATTATTCTGGATGTAAGAGATAATCCGGGCGGACTCTTGAATGAGGCCGTGAATATTTGTAATCTCTTTGTTCCAAAAAACGAGATTATTGTTACTACAAAATCAAAAATAGAAAAACACAACAGCACCTATAAAACAACTAAAGATCCTGTAGACACTGAAATACCTTTGATTATTCTTGTAAACGGCAGAAGCGCATCTGCATCTGAAATTGTCGCTGGAGCACTTCAGGATTTAGATCGAGCTGTGGTAGTAGGTAGCCGTAGTTTTGGGAAAGGTCTCGTACAAAGACCCGTAGATTTAACCTACGGAACGCAACTAAAAGTTACTATTTCGCGCTATTATACACCTTCCGGAAGATGCATTCAAGCATTAGATTACTCTCGAAAAGACAAAAATGGAAAAGCGATAAAAACAGAAGAGAAGAATTTTAATGCTTTTAAAACTCGAAAAGGTAGAACCGTTTATGATGGCGGAGGAATTCAACCTGATGTGGAACTTGAAGAAACAAAGTTAAGCCCAATAACTGATGCTTTGCTTCGCAACGATGGGATTTTCAACTACGTCACAAATTATTACTATAAAAACCCAAATTTAGGAAATCAGATTCCTGTTATTTCTGATGCTGATTATTCCGATTTTAAACAGTTCTTGAAAGTACAGAAATTTTCTTTTGATACAGAAACAGAATTGGCTTTGAAAAACACTTTGGCTGTAGCCAAAAAAGAAAAATTAGACGAATCCATTTTGGCTGAATATCAACAATTGCTGACCGCACTTCAGAAAAGCGAAAATGCTTTATTGGATAAAAACCAAAAGGAAATTAAAAATCTAATGGTAGATGAAATCATTAAACGCTATCAATATCAAGAAGGATTGTATCAGTATTACACTAAAAACAATTCAGAAATAAAGAAATCAGTGAGTATTTTGAGTAATAACTTAGAGTATAAGACTATTTTAAAACAATAATGAAAAACTTATTTAGTCTACTGTTTTTACTTTTTTTCTGTTATTTATCCGCTCAAACTAAAAAAGCAGAAACCGTATATTTTGGATTTGATAAATCTAAACTTGATAAGCATCAAATACAAATTATAGTCAATTTTATAAAAACAGTCGATACTACAAATGTCGAATCCATACAGATTTATGGCTATTGTGACGACAGAGGCGATAATGACTACAACTATAAATTATCTAACAATAGAGTTAAAACGGTTCAAGATATCCTGACTTCAAATGGTTTTAATAAAAACAAAATTGTTATTATCGAGGGTAAAGGCCGGGTTATTTTAACAAATGATGCTTTTAAAAATTTAAATGAAACCCGTTCTAAAAACAGACGTGTAGATTTACTGATTGTAAAGAAAAACAGTTTCGGAAAAGGAATTTACAACTCTTTTCAGGACAATCATAAAGTAGGTGATAGAGTATATCTAGAAACTATTTTATTTCCTTTAGGAAGCAGCAAATTAACAGAGCAATCCAAAATGGAATTGGATAAAATTTTAATAATTTTGCAAAAACAAAAGAACATACAATTCGAGATTAAAGGTCATGTATGTTGCACTCCAAGCTATTACGATGATGCCATCGATAAAGACACTCACGAAAGAAAACTTTCTTTGAATCGGGCTAAAAACGTATACAAATACCTCATCTCTAAAGGAATAAACAGCCTTAGGATGAAATATATAGGTTGCGGAAACAAATTCCCTACTGGTTTGGGAGAAGCACTTGACCGAAGAGTCGAGTTTCTTATAGTGAAAATTTAATTACTCTCTTTTCATCTCAATATGCGGAATATCATCTTCCAGATACATTTCGCTAGTTTGCACGAATCCATGACTTTCATAGAATTTTTTCAGATACAACTGTGCTCCAATAGTGATTTTGCTTTCGCCAAAATGCAAAGCAATTCCAGCAATTGATTCTCGCATTAAGTCATGTCCCCATTTTCTGTCACGATAATTAGCATCTACTGTAACCCTTCCTATAGAAGCATATTCAAAACTGATTCCGGGCTTGAATAATCTGGAGTGAGCCACAATTTTACCTTCAAATTCGCCTATAAGATGTAAAGCTACTTTATCTTTCCCGTCAAGATCAAGATAAACGCAATTTTGTTCCACTACAAAGATCTCACTTCTTAATTGCAACAAATCATATAGTTCGTGAACGGTTAGTGCGTCAAACGCCTTAATTTTCCATTGTAACATCGTGCCTGTTTTTATGATTTATATATTGTACAAATAAAAGAAAATAAGATTACCTTTTCAATACATCTACTGATTTAATAATAGATTCTAATTCGTGCATGAGATCGCGTTTTTCTTTGGATGGAGCATAACAAAACCCTTCTAAAACCAGGATTCGATTGTATTCCTTGTCGATAATGGCGTAATTAATAAATGGCCCCGACATAAAATCATTATTTAACTCCCAAGTTCCCTTCGTTTCATAAGTTTCTTTATCATCAAGAGTAATCTTAAAAAGGTAAGGCGCGTATGCCTCTTCTGTTATCATAAACGTACTCGTCTCGGTTCCGCTAATGTATAATTTCCCAATAGAATCTCTCATTTTAATAATGCTGGAGATTAAATCTCCCTCTTTTTTTATCGTGTTTAAAGGAACTTGATAAAGTAAAAGACTGGTGTTACCGCCGATAATTTCCTTTTTTAACCACATAAAATTGCTTTTGTGAAGCATGTATGCATATCCAGAAGGAACCTGCAATGTGATGTGGAATTTATTCGAAATTACTTTGGGTTCAATGAAGGATTGACCAATGATTTTCTGGGTTTCTGCTATTTCTGCTTCCTTGATCAGCTGAATCATTTTGGGTGCATTTTTTTCAATGCATGCGATAATATCCGCGCTTGTTTTGCCAGAAATATGAAATACATTCTGAGGAGACGCATATTGATTTTTAACAATCTCAAATTTATTTATTTCCCCTTTCTTTACCACAATAATCGCTCTGGTATCAGTCATGAACCCTTCTAAAAGCTTAACTGGATATTGATTGATGTTGAATAATGGTTCTTCTTGTGGCAATCCAATTACCGGAGAAGCAAATTTATTTCGAATACTGTCTCCTACATCACCATTCCATAACTGATCTTCAATAATAACTGAAATAGTATTGATTTTCCCCGAAGTTTTTCGCGGCAAAAATTCATTTTCTTTTTTACAAGAAAACAACATTAGAGAAATTAGAAGAAATAAAAAATGGGTTTTATTCATTACTATTCAATTATAAAATAAAACCCAAATTTATAGAAGTTTATCGTATTATCCGTTTATTTTTAGCTTCATTCCGGGCTTGAGTTCTTCATTGCGAATACCGTTCCATTTTTTTAAATCAGAAATGGTTACTCCTGGATATTTTTTAGAAATACTATATAAGGAGTCTCCTTTCTTGACATAGTAATTAATCGCCTCTTTCTTAGAAGACTCAATAGTAGTAGTTTTTTTCTTAAATGAACTAACTGTTGCTTTGTTAGTATTAATCACAATTTCATCTTTAGCCACAATCAAAGTTGCGCCTTCGCCAATGGTATTGTTTTGTAAATTATTCCATTGTTTTAAATCCGACAATGAAACCCCAAATTTCTTAGCAATATTCCCTAAATTATCTCCTTGCAAGACAACATATTCAATATCTTTTCGCTCTGGAGCGGAAACTAATTCTTCTTTACGGTCAGACTCTTTTTTTACAACTTGCAACGAAGCTCCTAATTGCACGTTATCACTTGTAAGGTGATTCCATTCTTGGATTTCGGCAATGGTAACATCATATTTCTTAGCAATGCTTCCTAAGTTATCTCCTTTTTGAACCACATATAATGTAGAAGTAATAGATACTATTGATTCTTGTTGTGTTGCTTTTTTAGTTTTTTCATCCTTATTAGCTTTTGCTTCAGAAGCAACTATTCTTTGATTGCTCGAATTTTTATCTGATGAAACTAATTCCATTTTAGGCTCCTTCTTAAGAGTTGTAAAATCAGTACCAATCACTATTTTTAAACTTTTTCCATAAGCCACAGTGTTGCTTTTAAGCTTATTCCATTTTTTTATGTCTGAAACATCAACGTCATATTTATTAGCAATCATACTCAGATTATCTCCACGCTTTACTTTATAATACGTTGTTTTAGGCAGTGAAATCTTATGAATCGTATAATTAGCCGTGTCCTTTACAGTTAAAGCTTTTTCAATCTGAAATGGTTTTTCACGTTTGTCTGAATCATATTGAGTATAAGCATAAATCTGAGCTTCATTAGACGCAAAAACGGCTATTTTTTCTTGTGGTAATCTCAAATAATGGTTTTGATCATGATAAAACGGAATCACATTTAACTTGTATGACGGATTTAATAACTGTAATTGTGCAACTGGAACATCCAGTAAATCAGATATTTGCTTAAACGTCATTTGCTTCTTAATCATAATAGTATCCGTTGCAAAATGTTTAACAGATGCTCTGTTAGGAACTATTCCATGTTCTTTATGGTATTCATAAATGTACATTGTAGCAAGAAAAGCAGGTACGTATCCTTGTGTTTCTTTAGGAAGATTTTTTCTGATGTTCCAATAGTTTTGTTGCCCTCCAGAACGTCTAATGGCTTTTGCAACATTCCCCGGACCAGAATTATAAGACGCCAAAACTAAATCCCAATCTCCAAAAATTTTATACATATTTGTCATGTATTGGGCTGCCGCTTCACTAGATTTCAAAGGATCGCTTCGTTCATCTACATAAGAATCGATTTTTAGCCCGTATTGTTTTCCCGTTTGATACATAAATTGCCACAATCCGGTTGCGCCCATTTTTGAAACTGCTTTTGGGTTCAATGCTGACTCTACAACTGCCAGATATTTTATCTCTAAAGGAACGTTTTGTTTGGCCAAAGCTTCTTCAAAAAGAGGAAAATAATATTCTGATGTGCCCATCAAACGCTCAAATGATTTTTTTCTGTTCTTAAGAAATGATTTAATAATGTTTTCTAAACCTTGATTGTATTCGATATTGAAAGGTGATTTTGCATCCATTGCTGCTAATCTTTCTTTCAAAAGTGCAGTTGGCAATTCATAATCAACTATTTGGTCAATATTAATATTCTTAATATCATCGGTCAAATTGTTGTATAAATCCAGATTTGTCAATTCTTTCATCCACAAACTGTCCACACAAGATGCTAAGTCATCTTTTACGAAAGTTTTCTTGATGGAATCTAAATAGGATAATTTTGTTTCTACTCGTACAACGTCTTTATTTACAACTGTTTCTTGCGAAAATAAATGCACGGATGCTAATAGAAAAAAGGATAGGGTGGTATTTTTTATATTCATATTTTTACGATCAAAGACCTATATTACAAATGATTACAAAGCTTGTTTTCACAAACTTAATAGGTTTAAACTAAAAAATTCTTTAAATATTGTTAAAAATGCATTTTTTGCTTATTTTGTAAAGAATTTTCACCGGATTTGACAATTTTAATGATTTAAAAAAAATGAATGAATTTTAATCTAAAATAAAAAACCTCAGCAATAATTATTTTATTGCAAAGGTTTTCATTGTATTTGGACAGTGAGTTTTTAATTTAAAACAATTAAAACCTAACCGTTAGTATTTGTTTTTCAACAACTGCATTAGTCTAAAATAGCAGCTATTCCAGGCAAAGTTCTACCTTCAAGCATTTCTAGCATGGCGCCACCACCTGTTGATACGTAACTCATTTTGTCTTCCAAACCAAATTGTTTTACTGCGGCTACTGAATCACCTCCACCTACAAGAGAGAACGCTCCATTTGCAGTAGATTCTGCAATAAAGTTACCCAAAGCTATAGTTCCGTTAGCAAAATTTTCCATTTCAAAAACACCTAATGGTCCATTCCAAAGGATAGTTTTAGAATCCATAATTACTTTTTTGAAGTTTTCCAATGATTTTGGACCTGCGTCCAAACCTTGCCAACCGTCAGGAATTTCTTTTACATCAACAATTTGAGTTTCGGCTGAGTTTGAAAAATCGTTTGCAGCAACAACATCAACTGGAATGTGAATTTGAACTCCTTTTTCTTTAGCCAAACGCAAAATTTCTAACGCCAATTCTTGTTTGTCATCTTCGCAAATAGAATCTCCAATTTTACCTCCTAATGCTTTTACAAAAGTAAAAGTCATTCCTCCGCCAATAATCATATGGTCTACTTTGTCCAAAATATTCTCGATAACCGTAATTTTAGAAGAAACTTTAGATCCACCAAGAACTGCAGTTACTGGTTTTTCGCTGTTTTTCAAAACCTTATTCAAGCTTTCTATTTCTTTAGCCAATAACAATCCAAAACATTTCTCAGTTGGAAAAAACTGAGCAATAATTGTAGTCGAAGCGTGTGCTCTGTGTGCGGTTCCAAAAGCATCGTTTACATAAATATCCCCAAGTGAAGCTAATTCTTTTGCAAAAGCGACATCTCCAGCTTCTTCTTCGCTATGAAAACGCAAATTCTCTAATAATAAAACTTCTCCAGCTTGCAGTTTTTCAGCAGCAGTTGCAGCTTCTGAATCCACACAGTTTGAAGCAAACTGAACCGGAACTCCAAGAATATCTGACGCCGTTTTTAATATGTGTTTCAATGAATATTTTTCTTCAACACCTTTTGGTCTTCCTAGATGTGACATCAAAATCACGCTTCCGCCTTGAGCCAAAATAGCATCAATTGTAGGTTTTGCCGCTTCGATACGTGTAGCATCAGTTACATTAAAATTTTCATCTAAAGGCACATTGAAATCTACGCGGATTATGGCTTTTTTATTTTTGAAATCAAAATCATTTAAAGTTTTCATTAGGTCTATTTTTAGTTTGTTTATTTGTGAAATGATAACAAATATAGAACTTTTAGACTATTAATAAATTTGATAAATTCAAATAAACCTCGTTTTTAGTAACGAAATCGATGTAAATTAATAAACAATGTGACTTTTTATTATTAAAAATGTTTTTAATTCTGAAATATGTTAAATTAAATATCTAAAATACATCTTCATCTAACTGAAATTTCGAAAATCCGTACAACAAAACTTTGCATCCTAAAATTTTAGACTAAACCATTTTCTGCTATCTTTGCTTTATGCAATTTTCAGAAATTTTAGGGCAAGAACACATTAAAAGTCATTTGACAAGAAGTGCTGATTTAGGAAGAATTCCACATGCCCAACTGTTTGTTGGTCCAGAAGGAAGTGGTACTTTACCCATTGCTATTGCTTATGCTCAATACATCATTTGTAGCAATCAAAACTCTGAGAACTCAGGCTCCAACGAAGCTTGCAACCTAAAGTTTCAAAAAACCTCACATCCAGATTTGCATTTTATATATCCTACGGTAAGTACCGAAGAAGTAAAAGCAAAACCAAAAAGTATTGATTTTATCTCAGAATGGCGACAGTTTTTAGAACATAATCCATACGGAAGTTTGTTTGATTGGTACCAATTGCTTGGTGTTAAAAACAAACAAGGCGAAATTAGAGTTGATGATGCGCAAGAAATTTTAAAATTGCTTGCCTTAAAATCTTACGAAGGCGGATACAAAATAATGATTATCTGGATGGCCGATAAGCTGAATATCGCCGCATCCAATAAATTATTAAAATTACTGGAAGAACCTACAGACAGAACGGTTTTTATTCTGATTTCAGAAAATGAGGAAGATATTATTCAAACGATTCGTTCCCGTTGCCAAGTGTTGCATTTTAATGGATTAAGCGATAAAGTAATCGCAGAAGCCTTAGTTTCAAAAGAAAATATAGATTCAAAAATCGCTGTAAAAATAGCGCATCAGGCACAAGGAAATTTCAACAAAGCCTTGCAATTACTCCAACCGGACAGCGAATCAGTTTTTTTTGAAAAATGGTTTGTCGATTGGGTTCGGGCAGCTTTTAGAGCTAAAGGAAACGCCGCAGCTATTCAGGATTTGATACAATGGAGTGAGCAAATTGCCAGTTTAGGGAGAGAAACCCAAAAGAAATTTTTACATTTTTGCATCGATATGTTCCGCCAGGCATTGCTGCTGAATTACCAAACGCCAAGTTTAGTTTACATGGAACCGCAAGTAGAAAAATTCAAATTGGAGAATTTTGCGCCTTTTGTAAATGGCAATAACATCAATGATATTTTCAAAGAACTTTCAGAAGCCATGTATCACATTGAGCGCAACGGAAACGCTAAAATTATCCTCACCGATTTATCCATAAAACTAACCCGATTAATTCACAAAAAATAAAAACATGAACAACATTACTTCTATTTTAATTTTAATTTTCCTGGCTATCACATTCCTACAGTCCGGTTACGACAAACTTTTTTATTGGAAAGATAATGTGGAATGGTTAAAAGGTCATTTCGCAAAAACGCCATTAAAAAATAGCGTCCCTTTAGCATTACTGAATATTTTAATTTTAGAATTAATATCCGGTATTTTATGTGTGGTAGGCTGCATCGAATTACTAGTAAACAACGGAAGAATATTTGGTTTCTACGGTGCTGTTTTCTCGTGTATCACTTTGTTGATGTTGCTTTTTGGCCAAAGATTGGCCAAAGATTATGATGGTGCCAGAACAATTGTCATCTATTTTATTCCAGCAATACTGGCCGTTTATTGGTTAAATTAAAATTACATCTTACTATTTTGAATAACAACAATTTCCTTTTTATATAAAAAAAATGACTCCAAAACATCCTTCAGAATCCCTGACAACATTAACCGATTTAGTTTTGCCAAGCGAGACCAATCCTTTGAACAATCTTTTTGGAGGAGAACTATTAGCCAGAATGGATCGCGCAGCAAGCATAGCAGCACGCAGACATTCCCGAAGAATTGTGGTAACAGCATCCGTAAATCACGTGGCGTTCAACAGAGCCATTCCACTAGGAAGTGTAGTTACTGTGGAAGCAAAAGTTTCCCGCTCTTTCAAAAGTTCGATGGAAATATACATAGACATATGGGTCGAAGACCGCGAATCTGGTAACAAAACTAAAGCTAATGAAGCAATTTACACTTTTGTAGCAGTGGATGATACCGGAAGACCCGTTGAAGTTCCCCAAATTGTTCCGGAAACTGAACTAGAAAAACAACGTTTTGAAGCCGCCTTGAGACGCAAACAGTTGAGTTTAGTTTTAGCCGGAAAAATGAATCCACATGACGCAACCGAATTAAAAGCGTTGTTCACTTAATACGCAAAACTGACTTGTAATATTTAATTTAAAATATTCTTTAAAGAGAAATTTTTAATTAAAAAAAGAAGTATTTTTACAAAACAAATGTTCAGTTTACAAATGAAATTCTCAGGATAATTAGTCGTTCTGTCAGTTTCTTAGAGTTATAAATAATACAAATAGATGAAAGAAAAGGTAAAAGAGAAGATGAGTACAGAGAAAGAATCTAAATTAAAAGCGCTACAACTTACGCTTGACAAACTAGACAAAACCTACGGAAAAGGGACAGTAATGAAAATGGGTGACAAAGCCATTGAGGAAGTAGAAACTATTTCTTCAGGGTCTTTAGGAATCGATTTAGCATTAGGAGTTGGCGGTTATCCAAGAGGTAGAATTATTGAAATATACGGTCCGGAATCTTCTGGAAAAACCACATTGACACTTCACGCTATCGCCGAAGCTCAAAAATCAGGTGGAATTGCAGCTTTTATTGATGCAGAACACGCTTTCGATAGAAATTATGCTGAAAAACTAGGCGTAGATATCGAAAACTTAATCATATCGCAACCAGACAACGGAGAACAAGCTTTAGAAATTGCTGAGAACTTAATTCGTTCCGGAGCTATTGACATTGTTGTAATTGACTCTGTAGCGGCTTTGACACCAAAAAGTGAAATTGAAGGTGAAATGGGAGATTCTAAAATGGGATTACACGCCCGTTTAATGTCTCAAGCACTGCGTAAATTAACAGGAACTATCAGCAAAACGCATTGTACCGTTTTCTTTATTAATCAATTAAGAGAGAAAATTGGAGTAATGTTTGGAAATCCTGAAACTACAACGGGAGGAAATGCATTGAAGTTTTACGCTTCGGTTCGTTTAGACATTCGTCGTTCTACACAAATTAAAGATGGTGATAACGTGCTTGGTAACAGAACCAAAGTAAAAGTGGTTAAAAACAAAGTGGCTCCACCATTTAAAATCGCTGAATTTGACATCATGTATGGTGAAGGAATTTCAAAAACAGGAGAAATTCTAGATTTAGCTGTAGAATTTGAAATCATCAAAAAAGCGGGATCTTGGTTCAGTTATGGAGAGACTAAATTAGGACAAGGTCGTGATGCTGTTAAGTCTTTAATCAAAGACAATCCGGAATTAGCCGATGAATTAGAAGAAAAAATTAAAGCTAGAATAAAAGAACTAGCTGAAGCATAATAAGTAAAACCCGTCTCGCATCTAAAAAACGAGACGGGTTTTTTCATTTTTACACGCAACCTTTTGCTATATTTTTTATCTTTTAAAAAAAACAGCCTGTAATCTTATGATGAAGCTAACTAGTATAAATTTAAAAAATTAAGAAATGAAAAAAATCGTCCTCTTTATTCTGTTCATTACAACCTTGACCGGATGCTCCGTTGATAACGACAATCAAGATTCTTATAGCTTTGAAGTACTGCCTGTAGATAGCTATACGTTACCCGAAAAATTTATATTGGGAAACACCTATGAGATAAAACTAAAATATCAAAGACCTACCGAATGTCATTTATTTCAAGGGATTTATTATGATAAAAATTTGAATGTAAGAACCATCGCCATTCAAACGGCTGTGAATACTAACCAAGTTTGTACACAACAAATTCCAGCACTTTCAGAAGTTTCTTTTAAATTTTATGTAACCAATACCGGCTCCTATATTTTTAAATTTTATAAAGGAAAAGATGCCGCAGACAAAGACCTTTTTGAAGAAGTAGAAGTTCCAGTAGACAACTAAAAAATAGAATAAATTCTGTGGGATTAGACCAAATAATTGCAGACTGTAAAAAAAATGACCCTAAAGCTCAGGAACAATTGTATCAATTGTTTTCTAAAAAGTTTTTTGGGGTATGCTTAAAGTATTCCAGTAGTTATGAGGATGCCCAAGACAACTTACAGGATGGATTTTTAATTGTTTTCAGAAAAATTGAACAATTTAGTGGCAAAGGCTCTTTTGAAGGTTGGGCCAAAAGAATAATGATCAATAATGCGCTACAGAAATACAAAGGAGTTCGATACATGGAAGTAATTAATGAAAATATTCCAGAGGAAGACGTCGAAATTGACGATGACCAAATCCCAATTGAATATTTGATGCAAATCATTCAAGAATTACCGGATCAATACCGATTAGTTTTCAATCTCTATGTGCTAGACGGTTACTCTCATAAGGAAATTGCAGAAATGCTTACGATAGCAACAGGAACAACAAAATCAAATCTAGCCAGGGCTAGGATGATCTTAAAAGAGAAAATAGAAGCATATACAAGAATTAAAATAAAGTCATTGGCAAAATGAACGATAAAAAAAACATAGACCGATTTTTTCAAGAGCAGTTCAAAGATTTTGAAATGACTCCGAATGAACAGGTCTGGAAAAACATTGAAACAGAATTAAAAAAAGAAAAGAAAGAACGAAAAATAATTCCATTTTGGATAAAATTTCCGGGAATTGCCGCCGCATTTCTTCTGGGTTTATTTGCTTTGAACAGTCTTCTGGATAACTATCCGAATACTCAAAATGGCATTGTTGTATCGCCAAAAATTTTAAAAAATTCTATAGAAAGTAAGGATTTAATTATTGAAAAAAAGAGTAATTCATTGGATAATAAAAAAGAAATTCCACTTGTTGTAAACAAAAATAAAACAGACAAAAAAAATGGAAAAGAATTTACATCCTCAAATCAATCCGAGTTTAATTCGAACAAAGACAAAGAGAAAAATCAAAATAATGCTGTTGTTTATTTACAAAAAAATTATCCTTCTGTAAATCAAGAAACAACAAACACTAAGGAACATTCAAATAAAATAATTATCGCTGAAACGAATAATGCATCAGATCAAATCTTGGAAAAAAAACGTTTAAACGAAACTGAAAACACTAAAATTGCTCTGACAGATGCTAAAGAACAATCATCAAATACAGTTGAATCGCCAAACGAATTAGATGAAATCCTTAAAACTAAAAACGATAAAAAAACTGTAGTCATTAGCTCAAAAAACAAATGGCAAATTACGCCAAACATAGCGGCTGTATATCTGAATCCAAATTCAGGTGGCTCAGCTATTGATCAACAATTTTCAGAAAATCAAAAAACGACGGATAACAGCTTAAGTTTTGGTGTAGGTGTGAATTATGCTGTTTCTAAAAAAGTGACCTTACGAAGCGGAATAAGCAAGCTATCGCTAGGCTACAACACTAATAACGTATCCTATTCGACAGGTTTGTCAAATAACAACCTAGCAAATATCAATTACACTTCAAATGCGTTAATCGAAATTAAAAATGAATCCAATTCAAGCATGTTATCCTTATTTGAAATCAACCTACAGAAAACAAATACGGGTGCTATCAATCAAAAAATGGGTTATTATGAAGTCCCACTAGAAGTTTCGTATGCTGTTTTGGATACTAAATTTGGAATTAACCTTATCGGAGGTGTAAGCACTTTATTTCTCAACCAGAATGAAATTTCGCTGGTGTCCACGGAAACGAATGTAACATTAGGAGAGGCCAATAATTTGAATTCAATTAATTTCAGTACCAATGTAGGGGTTGGTTTTCGATACCAAATTGTAAAATCATTTCAAATTAATTTTGAACCTATGTTGAAATACCAATTGAATACATTTTCCGGTAATTCGGGAAATTTCAAACCGATGTTTGTGGGATTGTATTCTGGAATTAGCTATAGCTTTTAATTATTTCAGCATCAAAAGCTACTAATTGGGTATAAATAATGTCTCGCACTTCTTCTCGAATTTCCTTACGATCAACACTTGATTTACCAGCAGTTTCTATATGTGAATGCATTTTTACACGCAATAAACCCGGGCTTCCGCTGAGAAACGTGTACGAGAATCTTTTTTTATTGTCAGCAAAAGTAATGGGAACAATTGGGATTTCATGTTCTATCGCCAATCGGAAAGCACCATCTTTAAAAGTATCCAAAATTATAGATTCATCATCAGGAACACCGCCTTCGGGAAAAATACAAATGCTCAACCCTTGATTGATCCTTTTTTGAGCACGGTTAAAAACTTCCATTCTGCTTTTTGAAGAATTCCTATCTACTAAAATACAAGTCCTTTTATAGAAAAATCCGAACAAAGGAATTTTTGACAATTCTTTTTTTCCCACAAAAACAAACGGATTTCTTGTCAAAGCCAGCATCAGCATAATATCTACCATAGAAGTATGATTAGCAACAATCATGTAACTTTTTTGATATTCCATTTCTTGAATTTTATCAATTTTGTAATAAAATCCCATTCCAAAAAGAATAAATTTTGCCCAAATACGAGCCATCTTAAAAAAATAAGGATAACCGCTTTCCGTCAAAATTGATAATACCAGAAAAGGAAACATCACTACTATGGGAATAGTCATCAAAATGTAAAACCAGATGCGCCACAAAACCCAAAATATAATTTTTAATCCTCTCATAGGTTCAAAAGTAAGAAATCAGATGTTATAATGCTCAAAAAAAATTCGTGCGTTTTTTAACATGTAAGTCATCAAAGTTTTTATGTTACCGGTCAATTATAACTCGTTCTTTTAATCATCAACGTTTTACAGACTTAAATGACTTATATGGTTAAAAAAACTACCAACACAATTTAAATTAAGTTGATTTTATAATTTGCGAATTTGCGGTAAAAAATAAAAAACTTTGCGAACTTTGCGGTAAAAGTTAAAAATCATAATGGCAAAAATACTTACAGGCGTTCAAAGTACCGGAACACCGCATTTAGGAAACTTACTTGGCGCAATCATTCCCGCAATAGCATTATCAAATAAACCTGAAAACGAATCTTTTCTTTTCATTGCTGATTTACATTCGATAACACAAATAAAAAACGGCGAAACCTTACGAACCAATACCTACAGTACTGCTGCAGCGTGGTTGGCGTGTGGTTTAAATGTAGACAAAGTGGTTTTCTACAGACAATCTGATGTGCCGCAAACAGCAGAATTATCGTGGTATTTGAGTTGTTTTTTTCCTTTTCAGCGCTTGACATTAGCGCATTCTTTCAAAGACAAATCCGACAGACTGGAAGATGTTAACGCTGGTTTGTTTTCGTATCCAATGCTAATGGCAGCCGATATTTTATTATACGACGCAGAATTCGTTCCCGTAGGAAAAGACCAATTGCAACACCTTGAAATCACTCGTGATGTTGCTTCGCGTTTCAACCACCAAATGGGAGAAACGTTCGTACTTCCCGAAGCCAAAATTCAGGAAGACAGCATGCTGATTCCAGGAACCAATGGCGGTAAGATGAGTAAATCAGCCAATAATATTATCAATATATTCCTGGACGATAAATCATTACGCAAACAAGTGATGAGTATTGAAACCGACAGCACACCGCTGGAAGAACCTAAAAATCCAGATACGTGCAATGCTTTTGCTATTTATGCTTTACTAGCTAATGAAGAACAAATCGCAGCGATGAAAGCCAATTACCTTGGCGGAAATTATGGTTACGGTCATGCCAAACAAGCGTTGTTTGAATTGATTTGCGAAACTTTCAAAACCGAAAGAGAAAAATACAATTACTACATGAACAACCTACCTGAAGTAGATGCACTTTTAAAAATTGGTGCAGGAAAAGCTTCGGCTGTGGCCAATGGTGTTTTGAACAGAGTAAGAGAAAAATTGGGATTTGAGGTTTAAAAATCAGTTTTTTAAACATATAAGTCATTTAAGTTTTTTATAGTTTTATTACTATTTCACAAAAGCTTAAATGACTTATGTGTTAAAATCTAAATCGCCTCAAACAATTTTCCCGGTAAAGGCCGAATCACACCTTTCAGTTCCATATTCAACAGCATTCCTGAGATTTTATAAATAGGAAAATCACAGCGCAAAGCAATAATATCCATCAGTTCTTTTCCAGTTTTAAGGAGGTAATCATAGACTTTTTGTTCGTCATCATCGAGAGAAACAAAGAGTTGTTTCTGTACGGGTTTGGATTCCTTCTGGATATCCCAATTCAAAATATAAATCAAATCAGCAGCACTGGTCAAGACATTTGCTTTTTGAGTTTTTATTAGATTATTGCAACCCAAACTATACTTATCCGTAACACGCCCCGGAACCGCAAAAACATCACGGTTGTAATCATTGGCCATGTTTGCCGTGATTAACGAGCCGCCTCTATCTGCTGATTCAATTACAATGGTTGCTTCAGACATTCCTGCGACGATTCGGTTTCTTTTTACGAAATTTTCTTTATCTGGATTGGAAGAACTCCAAAATTCGGTCATGAAACCACCGTTCTGCTCTACTTTCGACACATATTTTTTATGGGTTTTCGGGTAAATTTGGTTCAAACCATGCGCCACCACTCCTATCGTCTGTAAATTATGTTCCATTGCCAGTTGATGCGCAACAATATCAACACCATAAGCAAAACCACTCACGATTATAGGATCTAGCGGAGCCAAATCTTCAATCAGTTTTCTGCAAAATTCAGTTCCGTATGAGGTAATTTGGCGCGTTCCTACAATGCTGATTATTCTTCTGTTTTTTAAATTAATATTTCCCGATGTGAATAATAAAAGTGGTCCGTCAATACAATGTTTCAAACGTTCCGGGTAGTCTTCGTCCTGAAAATAAACCGCATTGATTTCATTCGCTTTTATAAACTCCAGTTCTTGAGTTGCTTTTTCGAAAACGGATTTGTCTTTTAAATTTTTCAACAAAACAGACCCTACTCCATCAATAGCAGCAAGTTGCGATGCTTTTGTATTAAAAACGGCTTCTGCAGTTCCAAAATGAGTCAGCAGTTTTTTAGCCATTATGTCGCCCACACCTTCTATTCTTTGCAATGCCAATAAATAAAATAAATCCTGCTCTTTCATATGTAGATAATGCTTGTTTTTTATTGGAATATGGAATACGCCAGTTTAAAAAAATCTTTATTTATGTTTGTATAACGATTAAACATGGCTATTTCATGCTAATTATTTGAGAGTGAAATGTATAAATTTTTATGCGGATTGTTAATAAAAATTGTGAATAAAATTTTGATAACTATTTTGGTTGTATAACTTTGTAAGTATGAAAATCGAACTATACATCGCGCAGCTTTTATACCGTTATCAATGTGTTACCGTTCCTGGATTCGGAGCATTTTTGACTGAAATCCAATCGGCAAAACTAAACGAAAGTACAAATTCATTTTCTCCACCCAAAAAAATGATTGCTTTCAATGCTAATTTAAGAAACAATGATGGTTTATTAGCCAATCATATCGCTCAAGCAGAAAAAACATCGTATGAATATGCTGTAAGTAAAATTCAATACGAAGTGTTTAATTGGAAAAAAGCATTTGAAGAAAACGAACTTATTACTATAAAAAATGTAGGTGATCTTCGCTTGAACGCAGATAAAAACATTGTTTTTACTCCGTACGATCAAACGAATTATTTAACTAGTTCTTTTGGGTTGGCTCCTTTTGTTTCACCACTTGTAAAAAGAGAAATCTTTGAAAAAGAAATAGAAGCAATCGAAGAAAAAGCAACTATCACAATGGTTCCTGAGACAAGAACAGCAAATCCATATTTAAAATACGCTGCTATTTTTGTATTAGGATTAGGACTTGCAGGAAGTGTGGGTTATCCAATGTACCAAAATCAAATCGCCTCAGAAAAGATTCTTGTTGAAACTGCCGTTCAAAAACAAGTTCAAGATAAAATTCAGCAAGCCACTTTCTTCATCGAAAGCCCTGTTCCTGCCGTGACACTTTCTTTAAAGTCTGACAAGGAAATGAAAATGCCGTATCACATTATGGCTGGAGTGTACCGAGAAGAAAAAAATGCCAACAAAACATTGCGAATTCTTACTCGTTTAGGATATGATGCCAAACGAATCGCTCCTAATAAAAATGGTTATTTTCCAGTTTTATATGGTAGTTACGCCACATTTGCTGAAGCTGAAAAAGCAAAAAAAGAAATCAATGAAAAGCACAATCCAGAGGCTTGGATATTGATTCAATCACTATAAAACAAAAACCCTATTCATACCGAATAGGGTTTTTTAGTTTTAGCACTTTCTGGTTTTTAATTCAAACTCGCTTTGTACATCCTCGCTTCTTCCCAAGAGAATTTATGACCGTGTTTTTCCATTAAAGTATTCAGCGATTCTTCTTTATATCCGGCAAAAGCAGTTGCCAACTCCTGCATTTTATCCTCAGGTAAAACTTCCGAAATAGATACTGCTTTGGTTTGTATCAGCTTTACAAAATGCGAGTAAATCGTTTGTTTGGTCAGCACCCTGATTGAAGCAATATCTTCAATTGATTTCTTTTCTACCCACAATTCGTAGGTTTCCTGAACTGTTGATTTTTTAGGTACTGCTGTTTTAGATTTCTTTGCAGTGTAACGCTCCACGTCCCTATCGTCCTCAATCAACGTAATATTTAATTCCTTGAACTGATTTTGTATGGCTTCCGTTTTTCGGATGATGTAATTTTTTATATCTGAAGATGTCAACTTCTCTTTCGAAATGGTTTCTCCTGCCACAACGGTTTCTATCAGTAATTTGGCCTTCATTAACCGCAAAACGGCCTTGGTTTGCAACTCTTCCAACACGATTAATTCATCATAAAACGCTTTTGCTTTTTTGGTGCGTTTTACTTCTTCAATTTTCCAAAGGATTTCAAAAACCAATTCATCCATTGGTTTTAGGAAATAACTGAAGGCGGCTTGAATGCGTTCCGAGACATGATTCAAATCGACAGTTTCCTGACCAAAAAGCTTGTTCAATTGTAATATAAATTTTTTGGATGGATTCAAAAGCTGTTCGATGACTTCGTTTTGCTTTTTGGCCCATAAGGCATGTTTTGATTTTCCTGAAACTTCCGAGTTTTCATTGTAACTGAATCGGTGATTGCGCCATTCCTGCGCCAAATCACTCCAGTCGAAGGTGTTTATCAAATAGTTATGGATGAAATTTTTAGTTTCAAAATGCAATGCATTCTCTAAAAACGAATCTGAAGCTTTGTTCAACGAATAATCCATAACATCCTGATCGTTAGAAATACCGTTCATACGCAGCGGAGAAAGCAAAATAAGCCCTTCTAACGAGCGCAAACGTGATAATGCGACATAGGCCTGTCCGGGAAGAAAAACTTGCGAAACATCAAGCGCAGCTTTGTCAAATGTCAATCCCTGGCTTTTATGAACTGTAATCGCCCAAGCTAATTTGATAGGATAGTGTACAAAAGTCCCTAAAACCTCTTCTTCAATTTCCTTAGTTGTTTCGTCTACTTTGTAGCGAATGTTTTGCCATTCGTACTTTTCGACTTCTATGGTTTTGTTTTCTTCGGGAAAATGAACCAGGATTTCCTGGCTAGAGAGCGATTTTATAACGCCCATTTTTCCGTTGAAATAATGCTTATCAAAGGACAAATCGTTTTTTACAAACATGATTTGCGCACCCACTTTCAATTGCAGTTGTTGTTCCACGGGAAATATCTTATCTGGAAAATCTCCTGTTATTTCTGGTTTATAAACTACTAACTTTCCCTCCAGATCTTCTAAAGCCTGAGCATTCATGGAATCGGCTTTGTTGTTATGAGTGGTTAATGTGATGTATCCTTTGTTTGCTTTTAAATCAAAATCGGGTTTAACGTATTGGTTTAACGTTTGAATATCTTCCTGTGAAATCTGATTGTTCCGCAAATTATTCAAAACCGAAATAAACGTATCATCCGTCTGACGAAAAATCTTAGACAATTCGATATATAAAGGCGGATGTTGCTGCACGACGTGCGAATGGAAAAAAAATTTTCCTTTGTAGTAGGTTTTCAGCGTGCGCCATTCTTCGTCCCGAATTACCGGTGGCAACTGCAATAAATCACCAATATATAAAACTTGAACGCCTCCAAAAGCTGTACTTTTTTTACGTACGGTTTGCATCATATAATCCATTGCGTCCAGTAAATCCGCACGAAGCATACTGACTTCATCGATAATCAATAATTCCATATTGCGAATCACTGATTTCTTCAAACCACTCATTTTGAAATGCCTGCGCAGGGTTGCTTTGGTTTCAAATTTAGTGCTTTCGGAAAATTGAGGCGATGAATTGTCGGGAATAAATCCTCCAAACGGCAATTGAAACATTGAGTGAATCGTAACTCCACCAGCATTTAGAGCGGCAATTCCCGTTGGTGCCACAACTACTGTATTCTTGTGGGTGGTCTGGATAATTTCCCGTAAAAGAGTGGTTTTTCCGGTTCCTGCTTTCCCAGTCAGGAAAACAGATCGATGCGTTTGATTGATGAATCGTAAGCTATAAGCGGCGGCTTCTGAAATGGTTTGCATTAGGCGTATATATATAAAGCTAAAGTATTGAAAATTAGGGATACTATTTTAATTTTTGTAAAACATTTTTGGAATATAATTCAAGTATTTTTCGGCCCCAATACAACGAAAATGCTCGAAATTTAGGAAGTATTTTTTTGTAACCGGAAAAGAGCAACCTACAGAAGATTCTTTTATGGGAAAGAAAAAAACTTATTAAATAAGAAATTACCTCACTATCCTTTTTTTTAATTAGTGTTCTCTGAACTCCGTTTGTAGCAAATAGCGGGACACGAGCGAAGCGAACTGACGAAGTAAATAACTTCAAAAAAAATGCCTTCATCTAAATTATAGACAAAGGCAATTTTTTGAATTAATAATAAAAATTATTTTTTAGCTCCAGCTTTTTCTTCTGTTTTAGCAGGCGCTTTGTATTTGTCGTTCAACCCTTTGATGATTTCTTTTGTGATATCAAATTTGTCTTCAGCATAAAGAATTGAAGCAGCATCACCTGTACCATAGATGTATGCATATCCTTTTTCTTTTCCGTAAGCTTTGATGAATTTTTTTACTCCACTTACTAAAGAGTCCATTTCTTTACCGCTTTCAACCTGCAATTCTTGAGTCAAAGCTTGTTGTGCATAACTTAATTGTTGTTCTCTTTTTTGTAATTCAGCGCCTTTTTGCTGTGCCCACGCTTGACCATTTGCTTGTGCTTGAGATTGAAAATTTGCTGCTTCTTGTTTGAATCTTGCAATTTCAGCATCTAGTTGTCTACCTTTTTCTTCTGCTTTTGATTTATATTTCGCTTCAAGGTCTTTTGCCTCTGTATATTCTTTCATTAATTCCGAAGTGTCAACATAAGCTGTTTTTACTTCCTTAACTGCTTCTGCTGGTTTGTTACAAGCAACAATTGAAATTGATAATGCGATAATTAATAATCCTTTTTTCATTTTGATGAATTTCTAGTTTTGAGTATTGGTGACAAAAATATAAAAAAATAGATAGCATTGACATAAAGTTTACAAAATGCTACTTTTTTTTGATATAAGATTTTATTATTGTGAATTATGAATGTATAATTTATGGCTATTAAAAACGAGTTGTATATCTTTTAAATAAACGAATTAATAAATAAATCCGACATTCACTCCCGACAATTTAAAAAAACGGGCTTAAATGCGCTTAAAATGATTTTTAGTTGTTTTTTAGGATGTAAATGTGTGAAGAATATTCAAAATTCTTCTTTGCCTCCCAATTTGATTGCAATCCAACAAAAAAGGCTTTTATATAATTCATTTTACCTGTTTTGTATTTTTCCGAAAGTAAGCTGACGTAAAAGGAATCAAATTTCATAGGAAGTACTTTTACCAATTTCATTTCTTCTTTTTCGAAAAGCATTTTTATTGCTGTTTTTGAGAAATGCCAAAAATGTATTGGCACATCATAAGCGGCCCAAAACTTTCCATAGTGTTTGGCGTCAAAAGATTTGAAATTTGGAACAGCAATAATTAAAGTTCCGTTTGGTTTTAATAATCGTTTCAATTCTTTGATTTGATTTTCTAAATTTGGAACGTGTTCCAAAACATGCCACATCGAAATCACATCAAAGGAATGATTGTCTAATTCACTTGTTTCCCCCACAAATGAAACGCCTTTCTTTTTTGCAATCGCTTTTGCTTTTTCACTTGGCTCTACTCCTATCGTGTGCCAACCGTTTTCTTTGGCAACAGATAAAAAATCTCCTGTTCCGGCACCAATGTCTAAAATGCTTCCTTTGTTTGATTGCAATGAATTGATTAAATTCAATTTGTTTTTAAGCGCTATGCTTTTTACAAAATGATATGCTTTTTCAAATAAAGACCTTTTGCTATCTGTGTGCGAAATATAATCAACACTTTCATAGTACTTTCCTAAATTTTCCAAACTGGGTTGTGGAGACGTAATCAGCATGTCCAATTGCTCATCATGATATAAATCGAAAATTTCCTGAGAAACAGAATAATCTTTAACGGTTAAAAAAGGCTGTTGTTTTGAAATGTCCATTTTTAGTTTTCAGTGGTCAGTTTTCAGTACTCAGTTTAATACGATTCCTGAAAATTATTTTAATAAATTATTTAATAGTTTCACGTGGAACAATTTTTACTATTCAGTGTTTATTGGCAGTATTAATTAAAGGACGCAGATCAAACTGACGACTGTATACTGATTACTGAACACTTTCTTATCGTCCCATGTAAATCAACAATACTGAAACATCACTTGGCGATACGCCACTGATTCTTGATGCTTGAGAAATGGTTACCGGACGAATCTTGCTTAATTTTTGTTTAGCCTCAATTGACATCGATTTAATTTTTTCATAATCAAAATTCTCCGGAATCTTTACATCTTCCAATCGAAGCAATTTATCAGCATTGTTTCTTTCTTTTTCGATATAACCAGAATACTTCACTTGAATTTCCGCTTGTTCCAAAATTTCTTGGTCCAAATCATTATCTGCAACATAAGCTGCAACCTTATCGAATTTCATGATGTCTTCCAAATCAATTTGCGGACGAGAAAACACTTTGAACATTTTATCCCCTTGTGTAATCAACGCCGTATCTTTTGATTCTAAAATTGGATTTGCTTCCGCAACCGAAACACTTGTTTCTTTGAAGAAAGCCACCATCTTTTCAGATTCTTTTAATTTGTGTTCCATTCTGCGCAAACGCGCTTCTGAAGCCAAACCAATTTCATGTGACATTGGCGTTAATCTAAAATCGGCATTATCCTGACGCAACAACGTTCTGTATTCTGCACGAGAAGTAAACATTCTGTATGGCTCTTCAGTTCCTTTGGTAATTAAATCATCAATCAAAACTCCAATGTAGGCTTCGTCTCTTTTTAAAATTAACGGTGCTTTTTCATGAACTTTTAAATGGGCATTTATTCCCGCCATCAATCCTTGAGAAGCCGCTTCCTCATAACCGGTAGTTCCATTTATTTGTCCAGCGAAATACAAACCTTCAATTAATTTTGTTTCTAAAGTATGTTTCAATTGTGTCGGCGGGAAATAATCATATTCGATTGCATAACCTGGACGAAAGAATTTAACTTTCTCAAATCCCGCAACAGAACTCAATGCTTTAAATTGAATATCCTCAGGAAGCGATGTAGAAAACCCATTTACATAGACCTCACAAGTATTCCATCCTTCTGGTTCCACAAATAATTGGTGTCTTTCTTTATCTGCAAAGCGATTAATTTTATCTTCAATCGAAGGACAATATCTTGGTCCTAGACTTTTTATTCTTCCGTTAAACATTGGAGAACGATCAAAACCTTCTCTCAAAATATTATGTACATCCAGAGAAGTGTACGTCATGTGACAAGATCTCTGATGAACCAACGGAGAAGTAACATCCGAATAGGAAAACTTATCCGGTTTAGCATCTCCTTTTTCTTCATTCATTTTAGAATAATCCAAAGAACGTCCATCGACTCTAGGAGGAGTTCCCGTTTTCATTCGACCCGATTCAAAACCTGCAGCAACTAAATCTTCGGTGATTCCATGTGCAGCACTCTCACCTGCTCTTCCTCCACCAAATTGTTTTTCGCCAATATGAATCAAACCATTCAGGAAAGTCCCATTGGTCAACACAACCGATTTAGAACGAATCTCAACACCAAGAGAAGTACGAACCCCTTTTATTTTTCCGTTTTCAATAACCAAACCTTTAACCATTTCTTGATAAAAGTCAAGATTTGGAGTTCCTTCCAGCATCATTCTCCACTCCTCAGCAAAACGCATACGGTCACTTTGTACACGCGGCGACCACATTGCAGGACCTTTGGATTTGTTCAACATCTTAAACTGGATTGCAGTCCTGTCCGAAACAATTCCTGAGTACCCTCCAAGCGCATCAATCTCACGCACAATTTGCCCTTTCGCAATTCCGCCCATCGCTGGGTTACATGACATCTGGGCAATATTCTGCAAACTCATTGTTACCAATAGTGTTTTTGAACCCAGATTTGCTG
The DNA here is from genome assembly GCF_003350545.1 of Flavobacterium glaciei. Lineage (GTDB taxonomy): Bacteria > Bacteroidota > Bacteroidia > Flavobacteriales > Flavobacteriaceae > Flavobacterium > Flavobacterium glaciei. The sequence goes on along the minus strand of NZ_QQBA01000004.1, from coordinate 84,386 downwards.
CAGCGGCAGCAGCCTCAGAACCGGCATGTCCTGCGCCAACAACGATTACATCATATTCATTTAGAAACATCTTCTTTTGTAGTTTAATCCTTGTTCAGGATTGTAATTTTGAAATCTATATTTTGTTCCACGTGAAACATTGTGAGCTTGTTTTTGAAACCAATACTAAATGTTCCACGTGAAACACTTTTGATTTGAAAAATTAAAAGACACTATTGTTCCACGTGAAACATAGCTATTTTTTCATCTTCTTTAGAACGCATTAAAAGCTCTTCGGCTTCACCTTTGTCCTTGTACCCGCAGTAATGTAAAATGCCATGGACCAATACGCGCTTTAGTTCTTCCTCAAAAGAAACATTAAAGTCAGTAGCGTTATCTTTTACTCTTTCGATAGAAACAAAAATGTCTCCGTGCAATTCATTACCCATAGAATAATCAAAGCTGATGATATCCGTTAACGTATCGTGATCGAGATACTCCACGTTAATTTTATGAAGATAATCATCATCGCAAAAAATATAATTTATCTCACCTTCTTTCTTGTTTTCCGAAGTAATAACATTTCCCAACCAAGCAGCTGTAGCTTCTTCGTTGTCTAAGATAAAGTCGGTTTCGTAATTAAAATTGATCATTTTTTATTAAAATATTCTTGAACCTTTTGATTAAAATTCGAGCGCAAAGGTAAGGATTGTCTATTTAATATTTCTATGCTATTTAAATAATCTAATAAAGCAGCTGGCAGCGCATTAGATTGATTATTAAACTCCTTTTTATTAGTTTCTGATTGGCGTTTATTTTCTTCACCTTGTTGCTGAATGGCAGAATTCAATTTCAACAACTCCTGCTTTACATTCAGTATCTTTTGAAGCGTTTCGTTCTTAAAACCTTTGTTTAACAATTGCTTTTCAATTTGCTTCATTTGTTCCAAAGCGCTTTGTCCATTGCCACCCAATCCTTGTTTATTCAATTCGTTTTGCAATGCTTCACGTAATTGTTTTTGCTCTTTATAAATTTCCATAATAGCTTGTGCATCGCCTTCACCACCCTCACCTTCTTGACCTGATTCACCCGTTTTTCCTTGTTTGCCGTTCTGACCTTTCGGACCGTCTCCGGGTTTCTCTCCTTTCTTGATTCCGTTTTTCATTTTCTCGCCAAGACCTTCTTGTTTTTTAATAATATCGGGCAATTGCATTCCTTGTCCTTGACCTGGTTTTGGTTTGCCAGAACCCATGCCAGACATTTGCATTTGCATATTATTAAGAATATCGCTGAGAAAATCTGCAAGTTTGTTAGCCGCTGATACTGTATATTGTTGGTGTGAAACTCCTTTTGGAACTTGTGCATCCGTTAAACTAGATAGAGATTTATCTACATTGTAAATTACATTACCAATTTCTTTAGTAATATCCTCCGCTATTTTAGGATTACGCAAAGACATTGCAAATAGACTATCGTCAACGTGCTTGAATTGTTGTTTTAAATCCTGTTGAATTTTAATGTTTTTATTAAATGCAGGAGAGCCAGATTTATGCTTTTTGAACATCATCATCAAGTCTTCTTGTGACAAAGAAAAAGCTAATAAATTATCTAGTATTTGTCGCAACATAGCAACATCTTCCTCCAACTGTTCCATTTTGCCACCTTCCATACTTTGTGCCATTTTTTTCGCCATCTCTTTCATTTTTTTAGCAGCATTTTTTTGATTTGGCTTTGCCTTTTCTTTCTTATTGTTTTTTAATTCTTCTGTGGCTTTTTTTAAATCTTCATCAATACTTTTTTCTTTCGCATCATCTTTAGGTAAATCCAAAGGTGATTTTAACTCCTTGTTTTCTTTATCCAAATCATTTAAATCTTCTTGGATTTTGTCAAACTCAGTATTGATATCTTCTTGCTTGTCTAGATTGTTTTCCTTTTCATCATTAGATAACTTATCTTGTTTCTCAGAAAGCTTGTCCAGTTTATCTCCTAATTGTTCGGCTTTCTTTTCTATATAAAATCTCTTAGTCAACTCTACTAATTGTTCTAAATTCTTAATTTGGTTCTTACTGTTTTGTTTGAATTTTTCTAATTTAGTCAACAACTCTTCATTTTGAATTTTATCATTCAGTTCTTTTAACTCATCTAAAAGCTTCTGGTTTTTTTCCAATTCCTTTTCGGCTTTGTCCATTCGTTTTTGAAGATCCTCTTTTAATTCATCCTTCTTATCGGTTTTGAATTGCTCTAAATTATCGTTCATTTTTTTAGTAAATTCTTTCATCATCTCATCCTGTTTCAATTGACGCTTGATGAAATCATTTATTTTTTGCTGATCTTTGAAATCCAGATTTTCTTTTTCTTTCCCGGTTTTTTGTAACTTCTCCATTTCAGAGATTTGCTTATCCTGATTTTTTAAAGACTTCTCTAAACTATTGATATTGTCATTTTGCTGCTGCAAAATTTGATCTTCTTTTTCTTCATCTGTAGCAACACGATTCGAGAAAACAGTAGACTTTGTACTTTTGAAATTATGGATGCCATCGTTATCAAAAACTTCAAAATAATAATCATAAGACACGCCTTGCTCTACAGGAAGATTACTTGGAAACGAAAACACGAATTGATCAAAAGCACTCTTCTTAATAGCAATTGTTCCACGTTTAGTACTTTGTGGCTTCTCTCTTTCGTAATACACAATCTGAAGTTTAGACAATCCATAATCATCGGAGATTTGACCTAAAACATAGTTCTTAGCCACCTTCAAGCTGTCAGGGGCATTGTTAACATTAATCGTAGGGAACTGATCTTTGACAATTGTGAGCTGATAATTGAGTTTTTCGTAGTTTTTTACCTTATCATTTGAAGTAAGAATTTGATAATCTGTGTTTTGAACTATATTTTTTGATAAAACAAAGATGTTTTCTGTTTTAGAAAAAATAGCTTTCGAGATTCCATCAATCCACTCCACGTTTTCTGTCGATTGGGTATTCATTTTCCAAGTCACACGTGTTCCTTCAGGAATAACAGCATTCCCTGTTCCTTTAATTACTTCAGGTTTTTTATTCAAATACGAAGGAAAGCTCAACTGCATTTCAAAATTAGCAATCGATGGAACAGTTATCACTTTCAATTCATAATCCGGAGAAGAAATAGCATTTCCCTCCACGTGGAACAAAATATTCTCAGAAGGTTTTGCTATCTTAAATTGAAACTCACCCGCTTTAGATGATTCCATAAAATAACTTTCGTCGTCAATAAAAATCATCGCATTCTCAGGTACTAAATTACCTTCAGTTTTTATGCGAAGGATAAAATCCTTTCCTTGTTCAGTTTGTAAATATGAATTAAGAACTACAAATTTAAATGGAGCCGGTGGCAAAAAAGCAGAATTGAAGTGCACTACTCGATTCAAACTTTGAGAAATAATATTACTGTTTCCAGATAAATAAAAGAAAGTAAATAATAAAATTGGAATTAAAGCCAAAGGAAAATATTTCCTGTTAACATTATAGTTTATGGCGTTCCCAAAAGGGATTGGTTGTAATGCATTAGCTTTTTGTTCAATCGATGCTGCTAATAGTTCCGATTTTATTTGATGCTCGTTTGGATTTGATAATTGTAAAAAGTTAGTCAGCTTGTCGCTCACTTCTGTAAAATGATTTCCGATAATTGCCGAAGCCTGATTGTAATCGATTCCTTTTTGAAGTTTGAATAATTTAAAAATGGGAAAGAAAATAAAACGAAACAACAAAAAGACTTCTACTCCAACGAAAGTCCAAAATAAAATGGTTCTTCCCATTGGCTTGAGCCAAAGAAAATATTCAACAAAAAGCGTAAATAGGAAGTATAACAATCCTAAACCAATAAAAAAAATAGTTCCACGTATTAATTCATTGGTATAAAACCTTCTGATGAAGGCTTCTAGTTTTTGATAAATAATTTGCTGATTTTCCAAAATGTGTGCTTTGATTATTATAACCAATAAAAGTAATAATTTATATGAAATGAACATCAGAAAAAAGCACTCTAAATACGGAACATAATATGAGAATTACACATGACAGATGAAAAACAATAAATAGCTACATGTGAAAAAAGAGATGTTAAAAATCATCAAACTAATTAAACTAACAATATCTCATTTTCAGATAATAACATGAGAAATCGAATTTGTATCTTCGCAAAAAAATTACAGCAATGTCTAAACAAGTTCGGGTGCGTTTTGCACCAAGTCCAACAGGACCTTTACATATTGGCGGAGTTCGTACCGCACTATTCAATTATTTATTTGCCAAAAAAAATAATGGTGTTTTCTTCCTGAGAATTGAAGATACGGACCAAAATCGTTTTGTTCCAGGTGCCGAGGAATATATCATGGAAGCACTGGAATGGTTAGGAATTGCGCCAGATGAGACTATTGGTAAAAATGAAAAATTTGGTCCATACCGTCAAAGCGAAAGAAAAGATTTGTACCAACAATATGCAGCTGAATTAATTAATTCCGGGAATGCGTATTATGCTTTTGATACACCCGAAGCTTTGGATGCTGCAAGAAAACTTGAAGAAGAACAAGGAAAGACTTTTATATACAATCATACCAACAGAGAAAAACTAGACACTTCACTAGTGATTTCTGCAGAAGAAACTACTAAAAGAATTGCTGCTGGCGAACATTATGTCATCCGTTTTAAAACTCCAATAAATGAAACCTTGCATTTGCATGACATCATTCGTGGTGATGTGAAATTTGAAACGAATCTTTTAGACGATAAAGTATTATTTAAAAGTGACGGAATGCCAACGTATCATTTAGCTAATATTGTGGATGATCATTTAATGGAAACGTCTCACGTAATTCGTGGTGAAGAATGGTTACCATCAATGCCATTGCACGTTTTATTGTACAGAGCATTTGGTTGGGATGCACCAGAATTTGCACATTTACCATTGATTATGAAACCTGTTGGTAACGGAAAATTATCCAAACGTGACGGTGACAAAATGGGATTTCCTGTCTTTCCATTGGATTGGAAAACCGCAGAAGGCATTTCATCTGGTTACAGAGAAAAAGGATTTTTCCCGGAAGCCGTAATCAACTTTTTAGCATTATTAGGTTGGAATGACGGAACCGATAAAGAATTATTCTCGCTGGAAGAATTAGTTGCAGCATTTGACTTGAACAGAGTTCATAAATCGGGAGCTAAATTTGATCCAGAAAAAAACAAATGGTTCAATCACCAGTATTTAATCAAACAGGAAGATGCAACTTTGGCGAAGGCCTATGCTCCTATTTTGGCTGAAAAAGGGTTTTCTATTGATGAAAGCGTCTTAACTAAAGTGGTTTCTTTAATTAAAGAACGTGCACATTTTGTTTCTGAATTTTGGGAAATGAGTGATTTCTTTTTTGTGGCTCCAACAGCGTATGATGAAAAAGCCAGCAAAAATTGGAAGGAAGAAACTCCCGCATTAATGCAAGAATTAATTTCTGTAGTAGAAGAAATTACCGATTTCACTTCGATGAATATTGAAACCATTGTGAAAGATTGGATGACAAAAAACGAAATTGGAATGGGAAAAGTAATGCAACCATTTCGTTTGAGTTTGGTAGGCGCGCTCAAAGGTCCTCACCTATTTGATATTGTTGAAGTAATTGGAAAAGACGAAACGATTAATAGAATTCAAAAAGCAATAGCTACTCTTTAAAAATAATAAAGCTTCTAACCTTTATAAGGCTAGAAGCTTTTTACTTTATAAACTTCAAAGGTTATAAATTTTACAAATAAATGATCAAATTCCCGTTTAGTATTCCGGGATTTCCTTTAAAATTGACTCCTAAATTTTTGTTATTTAGGTTTTCAAGCATGTTATTGACTCCATATTGATAGGAAACATTAGCTCTGAAATGACGAACACCAAACGTGATTCCAAGCGTAGGATAGAAGTTAAAATTAGAAATCTCCCTAATATCTTTGGCTAGCAAAGTTGTACCAGAAATGACATTGTTTTCATCAGAGTTATCTATATTTAATTTTCCATTGACTTGAACAATTGGGCCAAACTCAATACTCAAATGATTTTCAACAAGTTTATAGCTTACTTGTAAAGATACTTGAGCTGACGCCAATTTATAATTAACATTTTCCTGTGCCAAAGTCAAACTGTTTGTTGCAACAGTAAAGTTGTTTTCACTAAACTGAATTACATAAACCATATCCCAATTATTATAGAAATTTCCCCGCATAGAAAGTCCCGCATTCCAACCCAAATCAGGTTTCGTCATGAAATTTTCAGTGTTTAAGGTAAATTGATTGACACCAAAACTAATCCCTATCCTATTTGAATCCCTATATTTATATTGACAAAAAGCTGTTAAGGAAATGAAAACAAAAAATAAAGTAAATAATATCTTTCTCATATAATTGGTATTTACAAAGACAAACCTAAAGTTTTTTTGTAAATTGTGAGATAATTTTTAACTAAAAACAAAAATATTATGAACATTGCATTAATTATCCTACTGGTCTTTGGATTCTTCATTTTACTTTCTTCATTTTTTACAGTCAAGCAGCAAACAGCTGTTGTTGTAGAGCGATTTGGAAAATTTTTAAGTATCAGACAATCCGGTTTGCATTTAAAAATTCCTATGATAGATAGAATTGCAGGACGTGTGAATCTAAAAATTCAACAACTAGATGTTATCATTGAAACAAAAACCAAAGACAACGTTTTTGTGAAACTTAAAGTTTCAGTTCAATTTATGGTTATCAAAGAGACCGTATATGATGCTTTTTATAAACTGGAATATCCACACGATCAAATTACTTCTTATGTGTTTGATGTCGTTCGTGCTGAAGTTCCAAAACTAAAACTGGATGATGTTTTTGAAAGAAAAGATGATATCGCCATTGCTGTAAAAAGGGAATTAAATGAAGCCATGACTACTTATGGTTATACAATTATCAACACATTGGTAACAGATATAGATCCAGATATTCAAGTAAAAAATGCAATGAACAGAATAAATGCTGCTGATAGAGAAAAAACAGTAGCTGAATTTGAAGCTGAAGCATCCAGAATTAGAATTGTAGCCAAAGCGGAAGCGGAAGCTGAAAGCAAGCGTTTACAAGGACAAGGTATTGCAAACCAAAGAAGAGAAATTGCAAAAGGTTTAGTAGAAAGTGTAGATGTTTTGAACAGAGTTGGAATCAATTCTCAGGAAGCCTCAGCATTGATTGTAGTGACACAACATTATGATACGCTGCAAGCTATTGGTGCTGATGCAAATTCAAATTTGATTTTATTACCTAATTCTCCTCAAGCCGGAAGTGACATGCTTAATAATATGATTGCTTCATTTAGCGCTTCAAATCAAGTGGGTGAATTGATGAAAAGGCGAGGTGAAAAAGGAACTCCAAGAAGAGAAAAAAATATAGAAATTTCTGAAATACCGGAAGCTCCAGAAACAGAAGAATAAATTGCTAGATTAGATAAAAAAAGAGGCTTAATTGCCTCTTTTTATTTTTTTAATCCATTTGATTACGTACGGTAATGCAATGTTTAAAATTGTTCCATAAGACCCTGAAAAGGCCGATAAAGAAGATCCAACTACTCCACTCACAAGATTCATAGGCGTTATACTTTCTTTAGTTTTTTGAAAACCATAAGCTAGTTTTTGATAACTAATTTCCTTTTCAATCTTTAAAATCTCAAGTTCCCTTTCAATTTGGGCATATGAAGAATATTTTTTGGTTTCCATAAATTATTCGTTAAAAAAGATTTCTGAAAATTTCTCTAAAATTGGTCCTTCTACAATTTTATTTTTTATTAAAAATAAAACTCCAGTTATTACAAGATAAACTCCACCAACGATTAAAAATCCCAAAGCATAACTATCTATAATTTTGCCTATTGCAAACGCAGCGGCCACAGAACAAAACAATAAAACCATACTGAAACACAATAAAATTAATGAAAATTTTATGATCATCGTTATTGATTTCATTGCAACCTTGAAACCCCACAATTTATAATAAGCGGCAGTACTTTGTAAATAAGCTTTGGCTTGTTCTTGAATGTTTTCTGTATTTTCTTTTAATTCTTCAAAAGCCATGGATTTGTTTTTAGGATTTGATACAATAGGTAAATCAAAATTATTTTTGAAGTTTAGCATTCTGCCTCTTCAGCTCTGCTAATTTTTCTTCTAAGAATGAAATTACATCTTCGGTCTTGTGACTCATATTTGAAACCAGTTCTTCATAAGTTTCTTCTAAGTCAAATTTTGCAATTGTCAATTTATCCTTCAATTCTAATGATGCGTTGTCAAATTTATTTTTTAAATCATTTTTAGCATCATCATAACCATCTTTAATTTTTCCTCTTGTTTTAGAACCTTTATCCGGAGCAAATAAAATTCCTATTCCAGCTCCGATAGCTGCTCCTGTTAAAAGAGCCAATAATGTATTTCCTGTATTATTCGACATGATTCTTAATTTTAATAGTTTGTTTTATAAAGATACGGATTTATTAACAACTACCCGTTAACAACTCGTTAAAGTGTACTTTGATAAGGTAAAAAGCAAATAAAAGCGTGCTGTTTGACGTTTATTTAAATTTCATATATATTCTTATTTGTATCAAAAAATCGCTTTAAAATCAATTTATGGGTGTCGTTTTCGATTGGAAAAAGATATTAAAAATAGTATTTTTATAAGAAATTACAATAATAAGAAAAGCTCTCTAAAAAGAGAGCTTTTGATTGATAATATCTATTTATGAAATATATCTCAAATTTTAAGATTATTTAATAACTGTAACACTTTTTCGTTTTTCTCGTTCGTTTTTAATTCTGAAAGTTGTTTTTCAAAAAGGGTAAAATTATTCAAATCATTTTGCAAATTTTCAATTGCCAAAATTCGAACGGCAGGCAATTGACTCTTTAATGACATCGTATATAATTTTGTCAAAGCTTCTTCTTCAATATCTTTTACTTGTACCTTATCAGAATGATGCAAAATCAAATTTGAAAACAATAACGAGTTATTATCATTCTTAATATTTTTGACAATAGTCTGAATAATTAAACTGTAATTATCGATACTTTTGATGTTATCAACAATGCTGTTTAGAATCAAATTGGCGTTGTTTTCGTCCTTTTCTTTTACATATTTATTGATTTCTTTTTGAGTATTCATCAATAAATTTTCTTCTTTTTTGCCTTTTTCTTCCCAAGCATCTTTCAATCCTACGGTTTTATTAAAGACAATTTTACCTTCGGTTGTGTCTTTATCCACATTGAAATAACCCAAACGTTGAAACTGAAATTTCTCTCCAGATTGAACTGTAGCTAAACTTGGTTCTACAAATCCTTTTACAATTTGTAATGAACTAGGATTCATAAATTCTAAGAAATTTTTCTCTTTATGACTGTCTGGTGCTTCATCAATAAACAAACGATCGTACAAACGAACTTCAGCTTCCAGAGCATGTTGTATCGAAACCCAATGTAAGGTTCCAGCAACTTTTCGTTGACTGGCTTCACTCCCACTTCCGCTTCTGCTGTCCTCATCATAAGTTACATGAATCTCAGTAATAGTTCCTGCAGCATCTTTTATAACACTTTCTCCTTTAATAATATACGCATTTTTAAGACGCACTTCTCTGCCTAAACTCAATCGGAAAAATTTAGCCGGAGCATCCTCAAGAAAGTCTTCTCTTTCAATAAATAATTCTTTTGAAAAAGGTACTTTTCTAAATCCTGCACTTTCGTCTTCCTGATTATTTTCAGCTTCTAACCATTCTTCTTTATCTTCTGGATAATTCGTAATTACTAATTTTATTGGATCTAAAACCGCCATAACTCTTGGAGCCGTTTTATTCAAATCTTCGCGCAAGCAAAATTCCAAAAGTGAAAAATCAATTATATTTTCTCTTTTGGCAACTCCAATAATATCACAAAATTTACGAATAGAATTCGCTGTATACCCTCTTCTTCTAAGTCCTGAAATAGTTGGCATTCTTGGATCATCCCACCCATTTACAATATTTTCTTGCACTAATTGCAATAGTTTTCGCTTGCTCATTACGGTGTAATTCAAGTTCAAACGGGCAAATTCATATTGATGCGGTTTTACTTTTGAGTCATCATATATTTGGTCTAAAAACCAGTTGTATAATTCTCTGTGCATTACAAATTCTAACGTACAAATAGAATGCGAAATTTGCTCGATATAATCACTTTCTCCATGTGCAAAATCATACATGGGATAAATTTTCCAATCGTTTCCTGTTCTGTGATGATGACGGTGTAAAACACGATACATCAATGGATCACGCATTAACATATTAGTAGAAGCCATATCAATTTTAGCACGCAAAACATGGCTACCTTCCTCAAAATCTCCATTTTTCATTCCTTCGAACAAAGCAAGATTTTCTTCAATAGAACGGTTTCTGTAAGGACCATCAACTCCAGGTTGCGTAGGTGTACCTTTTTGTGCAGCCATGTCTTCTGAAGATTGACTGTCAATATAGGCTTTACCGTTTTTGATCATTTTTACAGCCCATTCATACAATTGTTGGAAGTAATCAGATGCATAACGTTCTTCGGCCCAATTAAAGCCTAACCATTGTAAATCTTCTTTTATGGCATCTACATATTCCTGCTCTTCTTTAGCAGGATTTGTATCGTCAAAACGCAAATTAACTGGTGCATTGTACTTTAAACCCAGTCCAAAATTTAAGCAAATCGATTTGGCATGACCAATATGCAAATATCCGTTAGGTTCTGGTGGAAAACGAAAACGTAATTTATCTTGAGGAAAACCGTTTGATAAACTGTCTTCAATGATTTGTTCTATAAAATGGAGTGATTTTTCTTCAGTTGACATTTTTTTGTTTTATTTTAGCAAAGGTAAAAAAGTTTAAGGTTTAATGTTAACTGTTTCCATAGAAACCTATGAAATGTTAGTAATTCCAATTTAAATTTTACACTTAAAACAAAAAAAATATAATAATGGGAATTATAAAACTTAAAAATATCAGAACCTACTCCTACCACGGTTGCTTGATCGAAGAAGGAAAAATAGGTTCTGACTATATTGTAAATTTAGAAGTGAAAACTGATTTGAGAAAATCAAGTATCAGTGATAATTTGAAAGATACTGTTGATTACGTGCTCTTGAATCGTATTGTTGTAGAAGAAATGGCCATTCGTTCAGACCTATTAGAACATGTGGCACACCGAATCATAACACGAATATTTGAAGAAATTCCTGAAGTATCAAGAATTATTGTGGGAGTTTCTAAACTGAACCCCCCTATTGGCGGTGATGTTGAAGCAGTTACTATCGAAATGGAAGAATATAGAAGTTAATTACAAATTACAAATTATGAATTTTTAAAACTTTGTAGTTATTAGCTTTCGATTTTTAACTTTTTTACTATATTTGCACACCATTAAATAAATGGCGTCGTGGCCGAGCGGCTAGGCTGGGCTCTGCAAAAGCTCCTACTCCGGTTCGAATCCGGACGATGCCTCTAAAACCTTCAAAGTAATTTGGAGGTTTTTTTATGTCTAATTTTTAGGAAAAATTAAATAAAGTTATGGTTCGAATCCGTCCCTAAGCTTTGGGATATGCCTCTAAAACCTTCAAAGTAATTTGGAGGTTTTTTTATGTCTAATTTTTAGGAAAAATTAAATAAAGTTATGGTTCGAATCCATTCCAAAGCTTTGTGAAATGCCTCTAAAACCTTCAAAGCAATTTGGAGGTTTTTTTATGTCTTATTTTAATAAATAATTAAAAGTTTCTAATTTAAACCATTAAGAAATTAAGAAAAATTAAGTGTAAAGTCTTAATGACACTTAATTTCTTAATGGTTTTAAATAATACTTGAATAACTTATAATGTTAAATAAAATGCCTTGAGTCAAAACCATTTTTCTTTATTCCGGGAACCAAATTTGTTTGATTAAAAAAATTAAGAAATTAAGAAAAATTAAGTGTAAAGTCTTAATGAAACTTAATTTCTTAATGTTTTAGAAATAAATTCGGTTGATAATTTAATAACTAAAAACTTAAATGACTTATATGTTTAAAATAAAAAAAGCCCTGATTCTAAATTAATTAGATTCAAGGACTTTCCTATTTTATAAAAATTAAAAACTAGATTTATTCTATCTTTTCAAATGCTTTTTTAACCATTTCTTTTTCTTCTGGAAACCAACCTTGAGTGATTAAAACCATCCCAAAAACCATCATTACAATGCTGATACCTTTTTTAATTTTTAGGATATTTACTGGTGTTAGTTTTGTTTTTAATTGCTTTGCTAATAGAATTTTGATACAATCTACAACTAAATAAGTACCAATAACAGCAATAAAAAAAGTAATCATTCTAGGTGTTTGCATTTCTAGTTTTGGTCCAACAGAAATAATGATTGCCAACCAAAAACCAAGTACTCCAATATTGATAATATTCAACAAAAAGCCTTTTATAAATAGACTTATATAGTTCTTTTTGATAATTTCTCTATCGATAATATCCGTATTGATTTTCTGTTCTTTTTTTAACTGTATGAAGGAAATTATACCATAAGCTAACATCAATACTCCACCAAAAATGAAAAGAGCGGGCTGATCTTTTAAACTTTGAATCAACCGATAACTACCTAAATAAGCAATTCCTATGAAAACAATATCCCCTAAAATCACTCCTAAATCAAATACTAAAGCGGCTCTAAATCCTTTTATAATACTTGTTTCCAGTAAAATAAAAAAAACAGGACCAATCATAAAACTCAAGAAGATTCCCCACGGAATACCAGCTATAATATCGTTTATCATTAAAAATTTAAATTTATTACTCTAAAATCTAAACCAAAGTACTAATTTTTTTCTAAAATAGTACCGCCAATGAATACTTCCTTGTTAATCTGTTTTGGTTTTCCGTAGATAAAAATAGAGCCTCCAGCACGAACTTTTGCATCAACTAATGTAGATGCATGGATTTCTGATTTTCCGCCAGCAGCAACGTTAATTTTGGTTTGTGCAGTCTCTAAATCCTTTGCATTTAGGATTCCTCCAGAGGTAATTTGTACATCTTGATTTTCGACTTTCCCTGATAAAGTTATTATACCACCAGCATTCGCTATTATATTTACTTTATCAACATTTAGCTCCAAGTTTATTTCTCCACCTGACTTTGCATTCAAATTTAAGCTTGTTTGCTTAAAATCTTCATCGCTTGAAACATAACTTCCCTCGCTCACAGCAATGCTTTCCAGGTTTTTAAAATATAATTTAACTATAATATCTTCACCTGATAATAATTGTGGAAAAGGCATTCTGATTTTTAACTCTCCGTTTTTGTTTACTGTTTCCACTTCATCAGCGCGTGCTCCAGTTACGACAATCTTGTTTTCTGATGATTCAATTAGTTTGACATTGATTTTATCAAAAACTTTAACTTCATCAAAATCACCTAAGTTTCTGGTTACTTGAGCATTTGCAATTTGACTTAAAAATACTAAAGCAATAATCATTAATTTTTTGCTAATATTTCTACTATTTCTTATTTGGTAATCATGAATCTTTGATTTCATTTTTTTTATTTTAACGGTTCTTCAATTCTTCTTATAAAATTAAAATCCAGTTGTTTTTTAACTAAATCGGCATTTTTTACTTTAACGTAAATTTCGTCTCCTAATTGTAATAATTTACCAGAAGTTGCGCCAGTTAGTGCATATTGTTTTTCGTCAAAAGTGTAGTAATCGTCTTTTATATCTCTGATTCTACACATTCCTTCGCATTTATTTTCGATGATTTCAACATAGATTCCCCATTCTGTAACCCCGGAAATTACGCCTAAAAACTCTTGATCCTGATGATCCTGCATGTATTTTACCTGCATGTATTTGATAGAATCACGTTCCGCATTAGTTGCTAAACCTTCCATTGTGGAGGAGTGCAAACATTTAGTTTCATACGTTTCTTCATCAACAGATTTTCCTCCATCTAGATAATGCTGTAATAATCGATGAACCATTACATCAGGATAACGACGAATTGGTGAGGTAAAATGCGAGTAATATTCAAAAGCTAACCCATAATGTCCTATGTTATCCGTAGAATATTTAGCTTTACTCATACTTCTAATCGCAAGCGTATCAATTAGATTTTGTTCTTTTTTACCATTTACATCTTCCATTAACTTGTTCAAAGCTTGTGAAATAGAACCTTGTTTAAAATCTATTTTATGTCCAAACTTGGCAATAACAGCTTGCATAGCAAAAAGCTTATCTTCATTTGGCTCATCGTGAATTCTGTAAATGAAGGTTTTCTTTTGTTTTCCAATGTATTCCGCAACTTTTTTATTGGCTAAAAGCATAAATTCTTCAATCAAATGATTGGCATCTTTTGAAACTTTAAAATAAACGCCTTGAGGTTCTCCAGCTTCATCTAAATTGAATTTTACTTCAACTTTATCAAAAGAAATCGCTCCTTCAGCCATTCTTCTTTTTCTGAAAATTTTAGCTAATTCATCCATTTTTAGCGTCGCAGCAACAATTTCTTGGGAAACTTGATACGAACTTCCTGTAATCGAAATTGCTGATGGAATCACATCGTCTTTAGTTTCTATGATGTACTGCGCTTCTTCGTAAGCAAAACGCTGATCAGAATATATAACTGTTCTTCCAAACCATTGATTCACCACTTGAGATGTTTCAGTGATTTCGAATATAGCAGAAAACGTATATTTCTCTTCATTTGGACGTAACGAACACGCAAAATTAGATAATACTTCGGGTAACATTGGCACTACTCTATCCACTAAATAAACAGATGTTGCTCTTTGATACGCTTCATCATCCAGGATTGTTCCTTCTTGAAGATAATACGAAACATCGGCAATGTGAATACCTATTTCGTAATTACCATTTTCTAGTTTCTTGAATGAAAGTGCATCATCAAAATCCTTCGCATCTTTTGGATCTATTGTAAAAGTCAACGTATCACGCATATCGCGACGTTTCGCAATTTCACTTTCTTCTATCGAAGTATCAATTTTTTGGGCAAACGTTTCCACTTCAATAGGAAATTCTGAAGGTAATCCGTATTCGGCAAGAATTGCATGGATTTCTGTATCGTGCTCTCCAGGTTTCCCCAAAACTTTTATAACAGAACCAAAAGGACTATCAGCTCTGGCTGGCCAATCTTCGATATGAACTAAAACCACATCGCCTTGCTCCGCCTCGCCTATTTTATCCTTTGGAATAAAAATATCAGTATACATTTTTGGGTTTGCAGTAGAAACAAAAGCAAAATTAGCTTGAATATCAATAACACCAACAAAATCAGTTTTGTGTCTTTCAATCACTTCAATCACTTCACCTTCAGGTCTTTTTCCCTTCCTACGATTGTAAACATAGACTTTGACAATATCTTTGTCTAAAGCGTGATTCAAATTATTAGTAGGAATAAAGACATCCTCTTCCATATCAGGACAAACAAAATAAGCTGTTTTACGTCCTGTCATGTCAATCTTACCTTCGTAATAGTCTTTACTTTCAGCTTTAACTAAATATTTACCCGGTTCTGATTCTATAATTTTATTTTGCGAAGCTAAAATCTTCAAATCTTTGATAATTTGATTTCTGCTTTCGGTATCGTCGAGCTCCAGCTTTGCTCCTATTTGTTTGTAGTTGAATGCTTTATTAGCACTTTGCGATAATATTTTTATAATTTTTTCAGAGAAATCTTTCCCTTTTTTTATCGGCTTTCTTAATCTTTTACTCATAAATCTGTTCTTAAAAGTATAAAAATACAAAATCATAAACTGTTATCGGTATAGAGTGCACAGTTTTAAAGAAAATATAACTTTATAGAATAGTTGTATCTTTATAAAAAGTATCAAAAATGGAAGAATTTCAAACCATTGCAATTTTCAATTATTCACATGAAATTGTAGTTATAAAGCATTTGCTGGAGCAAGAAGAGATTAACTATTTTTTGAAAACGAAACGTTGGTTTCAATCGATCCTTTTGGCAGTTTCGCATACGGTGGAATCAAACTCAAAATTCATCACAACGATTTTGAAAAAGTTCAAGAACTGTTAGACAACTTAAACAACAATTTAAAAATAGTTTGAGACTGAAATCAATCTAAAATCAATTTTTTTGAATTTGAATTTTTTCAAAGTTGTCAACATATATTTAAATAAACAAAAAGAAAATTTAAATTTAAAATCTTTCTTGGTTGTTATTATAGCTTGTTAATAGTAGCAATAAATTTATTTTAAAATGCATTGAAATCAAGTTTTAGGATGTTATTGGGAGTTATTAACATACTTATTTTAGGATAAAGTATTAGTTTTAAAGTATTTTTAGATTTTAATTAACAATGGTTGATAACAGAAAAACTATTGGTTTTGTAAATAACTCGCACCATCATTTTTTGTTGATAACCTACTTTTTAATATTGATAACTATTCTAAAAATTCCTCAAACTAAATTAGGATTTAAAAACTGGGTTTTGGATTACTTTTTTTTTTGATACAACCAAAAAATAGTTCTTATTTTCTATCTAAAGTTATAAACATAGTATGTTAATTTAAAGTTAACTGAATATCAAGCAATTGCGTTTTGCTATTAACAATGTAAAATTTTAACATTTAAAATATATAATCTACATTGATTTCCAGTTATTTATAAACTTATAAAAATTGTTAATAACCACTAATTAAATAGTAATCTGATAGTTATGAGGCTAAATCATGAATATTGTTTTGATGCTGAATTTGAATTGAAATTAGCAAATAAAGAAGTTTAATTAATTCATAAGAATAGATTACTTTATTTAAATTTGCAGCACACAACTTAATATATATAATATGAAAATCTCCATAGGAAATGATCACGCAGGACCAGATTACAAAAAAGCAATTGTTGAAATGCTTCAAGCAAAAGGACATGAAGTTACTAATTATGGAACTGATTCATCAGAAAGCGTAGATTATCCAGATTTTGGTCACCCAGTAGCAACGGATGTTTCTGAAGGAAAAGCTGATTTTGGAATTGTTATTTGCGGAAGCGGAAACGGAATTTCAATGACGGTGAACAAACAGTCTAAAGTTCGTGCGGCTCTCTGCTGGATGAAAGAAATTGCAGTTTTAGCCCGTCAGCATAATGATGCTAATATTATAAGTATTCCTGCTCGCTTTACTTCTATTCCACAAGCAGTAGAAATGGTAGAAGCATTTTTAAACACTGAATTTGAAGGTGGAAGACACCAAAATAGAGTAGATAAAATTTCTTGTTAGAATCTTTTAACTGACTGAATTTACATTAATTCAGTCAGTTCGTTGACTGAATTTACATTAATTCAGTCAACGAACTGACTGAATTACTATTTTTTGATTATATTTGGTTTAGGTTTTTAAATCAAATAGCATGGAAAATTATTTAAAAAGGGCACTCTTTCAAGATTTTGGTAAAAAAGTACTTCCTAACAAAGTATTGATTTTACTTGGTGCTCGTCGTGTTGGAAAAACTGAACTAATAAAAAATTACCTTCAAACTATCTCTGCTAGAAGTTATTTGCAGCTCAACGGAGAAGATATCAATGACGCTAATTTACTCAAAGAACGTTCCGTTGCGAATTACAAGCGATTATTACACAATATAGATTTATTGGTTATAGACGAAGCCCAAACGGTTCCTGATATTGGACTTATTCTAAAATTAATTGTGGATTCTATTGAAGGAATAAAAATCATTGCTACGGGTTCCTCTATATTTGATTTAAACAACAATCTAGGCGAACCATTGGTGGGACGAAAAAATACGTTATACCTTTTTCCATTGGCACAAATGGAATATTCGCAATACGAAAATTACAAACAAACTACAGAAAAATTAGAAGAGAGATTACTTTTTGGAAGTTATCCGGAGCTGCTTCAATATCCTGATTGGGAGGAAAAAAAAGAGTATTTGTATGAAATCATCAACTCGTATTTATTAAAAGACATTTTAGTTTTTGAAGGTATAAAACATGCTGATAAAATATACGATTTACTACGTTTGATAGCCCATCAGTTAGGAAAAGAAGTTTCGCTGCAGGAATTAGCAAATCAATTGCAAATGTCTAAAAATACGGTGTCAAATTACTTAGATTTACTTTCTAAAGTGTTTATTATTTTTAAAGTAGAGGGATTTAGTCGCAATCTTCGAAAAGAAATTGTGAAATCCAACCGTTGGTATTTTTATGATAATGGCATTAGAAACGGCATCATTAATAATTTCAACCGATTGGATTCCAGAACAGATGTGGGTGATTTATGGGAAAATTATTTGGCTGTAGAACGCGTTAAAAAACAAAATTATCTAAAAACAAAAACCAATAATTATTTCTGGCGCACTTATGATCACCAAGAATTAGATTGGCTTGAAGAAAAAGGAGATGCACTTGCTGGGTTTGAGTTTAAGTGGAGTGAAACTAAAAAAGCTAAGATTCCTGCTGCTTTCGCAAAAGCATATCCGGATGCTACTTATGAAGTAATCAACAGAAGTAATTATTTAGATTTTATAACATAGAAATACACTAAAAAAACTTGGATTATACCAATTATAAAAAACTTCCATAAAAAAGATATTTTTGAGGTTTTATGTTTAAAAAAAAGCATCGCTAACCCGGAACCAATTGTTCCGCCAATAACGCTTGTAAACAATAAATTACGTTCTGAAATACGTCTTTTTTGATTTACAGCTAGCTTTTTATCTATTCCTACTGTTGAAAAAGCAACCAAATTAATAAGAGAAAAATACCAGAATAAAAAAGACATAAATAAGAAGTTTTGTCTCAAAGATACTATTTTAGCAAGATGATTTTATAATCTTAAATTTAAAATGACTAACATACAATTTATAGCTAAGTCTGTTCAAACAACAGCAATTAACATTCAAAATACCGTTCAATTATTACAAGAGGATTGTACAATTCCTTTTATTTCGCGCTATCGAAAAGACAAAACCGGTAATCTGGATGAAGTTTTTATTGAGCAAATTGCCAAATTTCAAAAGGAATATGAAATTATTATAAAACGCAAAGAAGCGATTTTAAAATCGATTCAGGAGCAAAATGCACTTAGCCCAGAATTAGAGAAAAAAATCCAACAGAGTTTTGATTTACAGGAATTGGAAGATTTTTATCTACCTTTTAAAAAGAAGAAGAAAACAAAAGCTGATACTGCCCGAGAAAATGGATTAGAACCGCTGGCTAAAATCATCATGGCGCAGAATAATGATGATGTCGATTTTATTTCGACAAAATATTTGAATGAAAATGTAATCAATGAAGAAGCAGCTTTGCAAGGAGCTAGAGATATTATTGCCGAATGGATTAATGAAAATATTTATGTTCGAAAGCAACTCCGAAGATTGTACGAACGCAAAGCAACCATTACTACAAAAGTTGTAAAAACAAAGAAAGACGACGAAGCGGCACAGAAATTTAATCAATATTTCGATTGGTCAGAACCGTTGACTAAAGCTCCTTCGCACAGATTATTAGCGATGCTTCGTGCCGAAAATGAAGGCTTTATCAAGTTTAAAGTTGAAGTTGATATTGATGAAGCGTATGATATTATTGATGCATTAGTTTTGAAAGGTCAAAATAAAACCACGCCACACGTACAATTAGCTATAGAAGACAGTTACAAACGATTGCTGAATCCGGCTATTTCTAATGAAGCTTTGCAAGAAGCTAAAGCCAAGGCTGATGCCAATTCGATTCAGGTGTTTGCGAATAATTTAGGGCAGTTATTACTTGCACCGCCTTTGGGTGAAAAACGAATTCTAGCCATTGATCCAGGATTTAGAAGCGGTTGTAAAATTGTTTGTTTGGACGAAAAAGGAGATTTGTTGTATAACGAAACCATTTATCCGCACGCGCCTCAAAACGAAACCGCTATGGCCATGAAAAAGATAAAATCCATGGTAAACGCTTATAATATTGACGCAATTTCAATAGGAAACGGAACTGCTTCACGGGAAACCGAATTCTTTATCAAAAAAATTGCTTTTGATAGAGTGGTTCAGGTTTTCATCGTTTCCGAAGCGGGAGCATCGGTGTATTCAGCTTCAAAAATTGCCAGAGACGAATTTCCTAATTATGATGTTACGGTTCGAGGCTCAGTTTCCATCGGAAGACGATTGAGTGATCCTTTGGCTGAATTGGTAAAAATTGACCCAAAAGCGATTGGCGTAGGCCAATACCAACATGATGTAGATCAAACCAAACTCAAAGAAGAATTAGATAACACGGTAATTCGTTGCGTAAATTCAGTGGGAGTAAATATTAACACGGCGAGCAAACATTTGTTGAATTATGTGAGTGGAATAGGAGAGAAGCTGGCTGAAAATATTGTGAATTATCGTTCTGAAAATGGTCCTTTTATAGATAGAAAGCAACTGAAAAAAGTACCACGGTTAGGTGAAAAAGCGTACCAGCAAGGCGTTGCTTTTATCCGAATTTCGAATGCAAAAAACCCGTTGGATAATTCAGCGGTTCATCCCGAAGCGTATGGAATCGTGGAAAAAATGGCAAAAGACTTGAAATTGACGGTGAATGACTTGATTGCAAATAAAGAGAAAACAGCTTTGATAAAACCAGAAAATTACATTACTCCGGAAATAGGTTTATTGGGATTGAAAGACATTATTAAAGAACTCGAAAAACCGGGATTAGATCCGAGAAAATCAGCTAAAGTTTTTGAATTTGACCCGAATGTAAAAACGATTAAAGATGTAAAAACAGGAATGGTTTTACCGGGAATTGTTAATAACATTACCAATTTTGGTTGTTTTGTGGATATTGGCGTGAAAGAAAGTGGCTTGGTTCACATTTCCCAACTCAAAGCAGGTTTTGTAAGTGACGTGAATGAAGTGGTAAAATTACACCAACACGTACAGGTAAAAGTCACTGAAGTAGATGAAGATAGAAAGAGAATTCAGTTGACTATGATAATTTAAAACATAAAAAAAGGCTTTTCAAATTATGAAAAGCCTTTTTTTTATTTTGTTTCTTCTTCTTTTTTATCAGCTGGCTGACCGTCTTTGGCTGCGTTTTTGAATTCTTTGATTCCGCTTCCTAAACCTTTCATAAGTTCCGGGATTTTTTTACCACCAAAAAGTAATAAAACAATCGCTAATATAACGAGGATTTCTGTAACACCTAATCTTCCCATGATAGAATAATTTATTGCCGAAGCAAATTTGTAATAAATCTTGAAGCAAAGGTATATAGAATTAGTTAACGGTAACTCATTTTGGTACATTTATTTGGTTTCAAAAGCGTTAAAAATTTATTAAAAATAAACTCAGGTTAATAAAAGTGAACAAAAACAAGCGAATACAATCAACGACAATAATTGTTATATTTGTTCAATAATAAAAAAGTATGTCAAAAAAACGACTAAAACGGCGTAAAATCAAAGAAAATTTATTCAACAAACGACGTTTAATAATACTTAACGAAGATACTTTTGAAGAGACATTTTCATTAAAACTTACCCTGATGAATGTCTTTATAGTAGCTTCATTAGGAGCTATAATCATCATATTTGTCACTACATTTATTATTGCTTTTACTCCTTTGCGTGAATTTATTCCTGGATATTCTTCGTCAAAATTAAAGCGAGATGCAACGGAATTAGCCTTAAAATCAGATTCTTTATCAAAAGCCTTGAAAAGAAATGAAGCGTACATCAAATCCATTCAGAAAGTCTTGACAGGAGAATTAGAATATGCAAAATTCAATAAAGACTCGATACTGGAAGCAGCAGATGAAATTAGTACACCAGTTGATTTATCGCCATCCAAACAAGAACTGGAATTGCGGGAACAAGTAGCAAAAGAAGAGAAAAATTCGCTTTCCAAAAAATCAAAAAAAGAGTAAAAAAAAACAAATTTTATCTTTCAAAGAACAAAATAAAAATGTCAATAAAATCAATTGCAGCCAAAATATTTGCAAAAAAAATATATAAGAAAACCCAACTTTGGGCCAGTAATCCTATTGAAACGCAAAAGAAGGTTTTACAAAAATTAATCCAAGAAGCGAAGAACACACAGTTTGGTATAGACCATCATTTTGATCAAATAAAAAATGAGAATGATTTTGCCAACCAAGTTCCGGTTCGGGATTATGAAGCGCTGAAACCGTATGTGGATAAGGTAGTAAAAGGAGAGGAAAACATTCTTTGGAAAGGAAAACCGCTCTATTTTGCGAAGACTTCCGGCACGACTTCCGGAGCTAAATATATTCCGCTCACTAAGGAATCCATGCCATATCATATAGAAGCTGCCCGAAATGCGATTCTACATTATATTCACGAAACAGGAAAAGCTGATTTTGTTGACGGAAAAATGATTTTCTTGCAAGGAAGTCCGATATTAGAAGAAAAAAATGGCGTCAAATTAGGCCGATTGTCTGGAATTGTGGCGCATTTTGTTCCAAAATACCTTCAAAAAAACAGAATGCCTTCTTGGGAAACGAACTGTATTGAAGATTGGGAAACCAAAGTAAATGCGATTGTCGAGGAAACTTTCAACGAAAATATGGCTGTGATTTCCGGAATACCTTCTTGGGTACAAATGTATTTTGAGAAATTGCATCAAAAAGCAGGGAAGCCCGTGGGTGAAATCTTTAAAAATTTCAATTTATTTATATACGGCGGCGTCAATTATGAACCGTATCGCGCCAAATTTGAAAATCTTATTGGACGAAAAGTAGATAGTATTGAGTTATTTCCGGCTTCGGAAGGATTTTTTGCATATCAGGATTCGCAAAAGGAAAAGGGAATGTTACTGCTTTTGAACTCCGGGATTTTTTATGAATTTATAAAAAGTGATGAGTTTCATACTGATCCCGACGGTTCGGGACCAAAACGATATACGATTGGTGAAGTGGAACTGGGAGTGAATTATGTTTTGATAATTTCAACCAATGCGGGACTTTGGGGCTACAATATTGGCGATACGGTTCAGTTCACCAGTTTAAAACCGTACCGAATAATTGTATCGGGAAGAATCAAGCACTATATTTCGGCTTTTGGCGAACATGTAATTGGGAAAGAAGTGGAAAGTGCGCTACAAGAAGCAATTATTGGAACTACTATTAGAATCAATGAATTTACAGTGGCACCACAAATCACTCCAGCAGAAGGATTGCCGTATCACGAATGGTTCATAGAATTTGATCCCGAAGCATCGGGAGAACCTGAAGATTTAGAGAATTTTGCGGAAGCGCTGGATAATGCCATGCGAAAACAAAACATGTATTATGATGATTTGATTGTGGGCAAAGTGTTGCGAAAAGTGGTGGTTACCAAAGTGGTTAAAAATGGTTTTCAAGACTATATGAAATCGATTGGTAAACTGGGCGGTCAAAATAAAATCCCTAGACTTTCGAATGACAGAAATATAGTGGATTTGTTAAAAAGTAAATAAATGTCTTACCTTTGCAGGTTAGAAAATAAGTAGAAAATGAAAGAAACAAAAAATATATCACGCTCCAGAGCGCAAGAATCATCGGCAGCAATTGAAAAAATGTATATTACGATGCGTCACCTTTTCAACAGGGGATTTTACAAACCTATGGGAATTTCAGGCGATACGTTGCGCGAAGCATTATTAGCATTGCGACCTGAAATTTATGGAAATATTGCCGAAGAAAAAGTAGAACTGAACGGACTTTTATATGTAATTGAACGTCTTCCGGTAGGAATTGAAGAATGTAGATTTATCAATTTAACTTCGGATGAAGGGTATTCTAAATCGCATTTTCAGGCGATTGTACCGCCAAAAAGACGTCGTAATTGTTACCGAATCGATGAGGAACAAATGAATGTGGAAATCACGCGCGGACGTTCCGATATTTATGATATTTTGACGCATTTGACGTTTATTTTCATTGAATCACACAAAATTAGAAACAGGGTTTTACTGGATGATGCCGGTGAGGTTTCCCGCGATTGGTTCAAACTGGAACAAGCGGTTTCTCAAAAGAAGAAACTGACTCAGATAGAAAAAGAAAAAGCTATTTCGCACGCTGCCAATATTCTAGGAAGAACATTTGAGGAAGTATTGGATATTTATGACGCTTTTGGCTCAGCTGCCGCGCCAGATCGTTTCTTGCATGTTATCTTTTGGTTAGGTAAACTCGCCATAGAAGAAATTGTAGATGATAATAAGAGAACAATCACTTTTAGTCCTATTTTGAGAGAACGATTAGGGCACCACATTCACGGTGAAATTTGGGCTACTAATATCAAGGAGGTTTTGAAAGAAAACCAACTTTTAGACCGTCCAATTCATGTAATTAGTGCGAACATGCACAGTGTGATGAACTCAATTTTTGCAACGGAAGTGTTGAAAACTAAGTTCAAGGACAAATCAGATTTCTTTATTTATGAAGAATTGAGTAAGTCTGGTGCTAATGCCTTGCGAAATCAAGTGGAAGAAGTAGCATTGAAATTTGGTATGATTTCGTTACCGGATACATCAGGAACAAATATTGATGTTCAGATTTTTGATACCGCCAAAATTGATTGGGCAAAAACGTCTTTTCCTAAGGCGGAGATTGGAGACAAAAAACCAGTGTTGATAGTTATGGATTACGCTTTTGGAGAACAAGCGTATGAAACTATTGATGAGTTGTTGAAACCGTTTAAAAAAGCAACTTTGCTTAATGTAGAATCAGTTTCTATCATGGGAAAAGCGGGAATTCTGGAAGGTGGAAAAGGAGATATTATGATTCCAAATGCACACATTAATGAAGGAACGGCTGACAATTATTTTTTCGAAAATGAATTAACAGCTGAAATGTTTGAGGGAAATGATATTGCCGTTTTTGCTGGACCAATGGTAACTGTGCTTGGAACTTCCTTGCAAAACAGAGATTTATTGAAGTTTTTCCATGAGTCGACATGGGGAATTATCGGACTGGAAATGGAAGGTTCTTACTATCAAAAAGCCATACAATCTGCTTCAAAAATAAGAAAGAGTGTTCCTCATGACATCAAAGTAAGATACGCGTATTATGCTTCTGATAATCCTCTTGAAACCGGAAGTACATTAGCTTCAGGTGGATTAGGAACCACAGGCGTAAAGCCTACCTATTTGATTACCATTAAAATATTGGAACAAATTTTTAACGTAAAATAAAAATATAGGATGAATAAAACCCAACCCAGTAACCAAGAGGACCAAGAGATTGATTTGATACAAATTTTCAGAAAAATAGGAAGTTTTTTTCAAAGTGTTAATACGTTTTTATTTAATTGTATTCAGTTTTTTGTAAAAAATGCTGTAGTGATATTGATTTTGTTGCTACTAGGAGTTGGATTAGGGTTTTATTTAGATGAAACAAAAAAAATCTACAATCATCAAATTACAGTGACTCCAAATTTTGGAAGCACTGATTATTTATATTCAAAAATCGATTTAATCGAATCAAAAATCCAAGAAGGAGATACGATTTTTATTAAAGATGTTTTGGGTTTAAAAAAGCCTAAAGAAATTCTAAAAATAAAAATAAAACCAGTTACAGATGTTTATAAATTTATTGAAAACAAGAAAGAGAACTTCGAATTAATCAAGTTGATGGCCGAAGATGGTGATATAAAGAAAGTACTTGAAGAGAATTTGACAAGTAAAAATTATAAATTCCACACTATTACTTTTCAAACTAAACATATAATATCTGAAAAATCTGCAATTGAACCCATCTTATTTTTTTTAAATGAATCTGAGTACTATTCAAAAATACAGAAAGAAACGGTTAATAATATTCAGTTAAAGATGATTCAGAATGACACTATTATAGCACAGATAAATGGTGTTTTGAGTGGTTTTTCGGGGGCAGCAAAAGGGACAAAAAGTAATAATTTAGTTTATTATAATGAAAACACTCAATTGAATGACATCATTAAAACGAAAGAATCTTTGATCAATGAGCAAGGATTTCTTAGAGTTGATTTGGTAGGATTAAACAGCATTGTAAAGGAGAATAGTTCAATACTTAACATTGAAAATAACACTTCTACAAATGGAAAATTAAAATTTATTTTGCCAATTTTATTTTTGCTTTCCTTTATTTTTATTTACTTGTTTGTGAAGTATTATAAAAGTCAACTTAAAAAATCAAAATTGATTTAATTACTTTAAGCTTTGTTTTAAAATAGATAAAATAGAAATTAGAGTAATTTGTCGTTCAATTTCCTAAAAATTTGAAAATAAATCAATATGGGTTTCAATAAAATAAAAAAAAATCCAGTTGTTTCACAGAGTTTAAAAACGATGTTTTTAAGAATTACAGGAGTTGTTATACTTTTTGGTTTTTCGTTGTTTTTAACACATAATTATGACCCAAAAATCATCGGACAATATGATTTCATACAAAAATTTTTATTGGTTTTAAGTAGTATATGTATTCTAGGTACAGATCAGTCTATTTTATACTTTGCAGGTATTTTAAAAAGTACAAATGAAACTCAAAAATTAAAGTCAATATATCAGAAAATGATTTTGCTTATTTTACTATTATCCTTGATAGTATTAATTTTTTTTTTAATTTTTGGAAAAAGCCTTATACGCTTTTTTTTTAATGATAATAACACCTACGAGATAGTATTTAAAGCGGTGGTCATATTGTTTTTTTACTCTTTGACTTTGTTGAATACAGAAACACTAAGAGCGTTAGGAAGGGTTTATATGGCGGAATTTTTTAGAAACATCTTTAAGTATGTATCTGTCATAGTTGGAGCTATAGTTTTACTTTATTCTCATCAGGAAATCTATCTCGTCGATACTTTTTTGATAGGATTTATAGTGCTGTCTCTGATAACAACGGGAATTATATTTTGGATTTTTAAAAAAGAAGGATTTATTTCCTCAAATAAAAGAGATAAAAGTTTTTTCACCTATTCGTTTATTGTTTTAAAATCTTACCCGATGGCAGTAAGTAATTTAGCTATTTTCTTGATGATGACTTTTGATTTGGTGTTTTTAAAAAAATTTAAAGGAGACGAAATGGTTGCTTATTATTCAATTGCGATGAAATTAGTATCTATTTTATTTTTGATTAATAACGCTGTATTTATTTCTGTTTCTTTAAAGATTGCACAACAATTTACGGATAATAATAAGACTGCTCTTTTAAACACAATGAAACAAAGCGCTAGAATTATTTTTGTTCTTACACTGCCTATTGTTGCGGTAGTTTGTTTTTATGCTGAAAGTATTCTACATTTCTTTGGACCTAATTATGTACAAGCCAAACAGGCACTTATAATATTAATGGTGGGTCAGCTATTTGCTTCCTTATTTGGAATAACGACTATTTATTTGAATATGACTGGACGGCAACGTATTTTTCAAGTGGTATTAATTTCTGCGGTATTCCTAAATTTTATTCTTAATTCAATACTAATTCCCAAATATTCTCTTGATGGAGCGGCAATTGCTTTTGTTTCCAGCTTACTTTTTTGGAATATTATCACCGCATTTATTGTTTATAAAAAAGACAAATTATTAATTACACTGCATTAAATGGATAAGATAAATAAAAACATTATTTTTAGCATAATTGTGCCAGTTTATAATGTAGAAGGGTATTTGAATCAATGTATTGACAGTATTTTAATACAATCATTTTCTAATTTTGAATTGATTTTGGTTAATGATGGATCTACGGATGGCTCATTAGCTATTTGTTCGGAATATAAAAGTAGAGATGAAAGAATACAATTAGTGGATAAGAAAAATGGTGGGGCTGCGGATTCTAGAAATCATGGACTTTCAAAAGCTCTTGGACAATATGTTATATTTGTAGATGGTGATGATTTTTGGAGTGGAGATTTTGTATTAAATGAAATGGCGCTTTTAATAAAGAACAATGATTTTGATATAATTATTCATGAAGAAAGCCGGTATTTTTCCTCAAACAACATAAAATGTAAATACAATCAAAACAAACTAAAACAAAAGTCAGGAAACTTTGAAAATGATGCTCTAGACTTGATTTATTATCATTTATATGCCTCAAGTCCTTGGGATAAAATAATTAAAAGATCGATTTTAATTAGCAATGATTTGTTTTTTCCATTGCACTTAAAATATGAAGATATGGAGTGGTGTGCAAATTTGATGAACCACATAAATACTTACTGTATTTATTCCAAATCATTTTATATGTATAGACAATTAAGGGTGGGGTCTGAGGTTTACTCTATGAATGAACAAGCCGTTTTAGATATTTATCTTTCAGTAAAAAAGGGATTAATTCAAATTGAAAACAACAAAGAGACGCTGCAATTGGCCTTGAAAAATTATTGGTCTTTTTATTATGTTGTAATATTAATGCATTTTGATAAACTCTCTTCAAACAATAAAAAAGCGCTTATTAAAGAGCTATCTTCATGGAAAAATTTAATTTCTTCAGGAAGAAACCTTACAGTAGATAAAGTAAATTTATTTTATAAAATTTTACCGTTTTCTCTTTTACCAAAATTCATGAGTATATATGCAAAGATGAATTTGTTTTATAAAAAAACGAAATTATGATTTACATTTAAACCGAACTATCATTTACATGAAAACAAAAATTAAAAGTAATAAAGCTATATTTATAGGGTTGTTTTTTTGTAATTTAATTGTAGCATTCTTGACGCCTTATATTTTACCTGAAAGATATTTTAATGATACAATAACAATAATATACGATAGAGGTCATGAAATAGGGTGGTTAGGCAGTTATCCGTTTGCGATTATGTTTTATAAACTTACCGGTTTACGGCATCTTTCTTTTTTTGTTATTGCTCTGATTCAATTTCCTTTAGTGACTTATATTTTATATAAAATAGGGATTCCTTCAAACTTCCACAAGCTGAACGTAAAAAATATTTTAGTTTATATTGCACTGCTGCTTTCCGGAATCTATATGTCAATGCCCACTAAGGAATTTATTACTTTTTTAATGTTTTGTACCATTCCATTTATATTTCAATCCAATAGAAAACCTAGATTTAAAATTATTTTTTCACTGGTTTTAATTGCTTGTTTTTCGTTTTTCAGACCGTATTATCTATTGATGCCAATATTTGCAGTAGGAATGTATGTAGTATCGTTTATCAAATTTGATAACAAAACATTTTCTACGATTTTTTATGGATTATTGATTGCCATTTTTTTATCGCTTAGTCATGGAGTTATTAAAGGAGCTTATATTTCGAAACAAACAAGAGAAAATTATATCGTTGAAAATATAAATAAGCACAATATAAATACGGCAATAGTATCGCCAATTTCACAAGATACGTGGTACGGAGAGGCGTTTGGTATTATCTATGGTTTCATGGCTGTAAATGTACCTATAGTTGAAGCTATTAAACATATTTTATCCCCTCAAGTATTGGCTTTTGTAATATGGCAATTATTGATTTTTTATATTTTATTTGTCCGCTTTTCTAGATGTTTAAAAAATAGAAAACAATATCAATTTGAGTTGTGGACCTTATTAATTTTATTTGCTTATTTTATTGTACAAGGGATATTTGAACCCGATTTAGGCACTTCAATCCGACATAAAATTGGCATTTTTCCTTTAATATATTTTGCATTGTATTATGAAAATTTCAGAAAAGACGTTCGACAAAGTATTTAATTTATTTTTATTTTTAATTGCTATTATTCTAATTTTCAGAAAACTGTGTACTGTTTTTTTGATATTTTTTGTGGTTTTCAACTTATTTTTTTTAAAAAAAACAAAAATTTCAAAAAGCCAACTTCCTGTTATTTTGTTAATAGCCGCTCCGTTTTTGATGGAAATATTGTTTTTTGGAAATAATGATTCTTATGCTCTAGGTTTCAAATCCCTCGAAAAAAGTATTTCATTACTTTTTTTACCACTATTTTTAATTGGAAATTATAAACGAATTCAATTTTTTATAATACTGAAAGCCTATTGTATTGGTACAACCCTGATTATGGCATTCTTTTTTGTGCGTTTTATAGTGTTGTATCCCGAACATTTTTTTAAATATCTCAATGGAATTCATCTTTGGGAAATGGGCTATGTTTTTTCCGATAGCATAGGTATTCATGCCCCAGCGCTTAATATGCATCTGGCTTTTGTCGCTTTTTCTAATCTTTATTTTTTGTTTGAAACTTCAAAAATAAATTATAACAAATGGTCCAAAATTAAAAATTTATCGCTTTTTGTTCTTTCTTTCTTTTTTGTTTTGTACGTGAATACCAGAATTGCATTATTAGCCACTTTGTTTGGCTTTGTGACAGTTGTGTATTTTCAAATTTCCAAAAACAATAGTTCTAAAATTATTTTCAAAAGAGCGATTCTTACAATTGTTTTGGTTGGTTCCGTTTTATTTTTGTTTTTACAAAAGAATCCATACATGAAAGAAAAGTATTCGACGCAGATTTTTTCGAATATGGATAAAGTAGGAAAATTAGACGAGATAGATCATCCCGAAATCGCCGTTTACAGTTCTTTTGTAACTCGATTGTCCATCTGGAAATCAGCTTGGGAATTGTCTCTTAAAAATCTTCCTTTTGGCGTGGGAGCTTCTGATGGAAAATTAGAATTAGTAAAGTATTTTAAAGAAACAAATCAAATATTTTTGGCTGAATATGAGTTCCCAACACACAATCAATTTTTAGATTATTTATTGAAATTTGGAATATTTGGACCAATTGTAGCCTTATTTTATATCGGATTTATTGCTTATTTGGGAATTAAGACAAAAAATGCAGTTGTACTTTCATTCTTTTTTTTGTTTTTCATTTCAAACCTTACCGATGATTTTCTACTTCGTTTTGATGGAATTGTTTTTAGCGGATTTTGGATTTCTATATTTGCCAGTTATTGGCTTCAACAAAAAAGCAACCAGGTTGGGGATAATATTTTTTTATAAAAACAAAAAAAACCGCTTATTTAGCGGTCTTAATTACATCTTTTTTGAATTCCAGTTTTGGAAGAATTTCTCCAACCTCAGGAAACTGTTTTAGGGTTTCTATTGGCACATTCTCCACTACATAGTCAGGACCTGGAGGCAGTGTTTTAAGATAGTCATCAGTCGCAGGAATTGAATTTGTTCTCCAACGTGCACCTTCTTTTATTAAATACCATTGCCCAGTTGATGCGTGAACTATTTTCCCTTCGTAACGGTCAAAGTCAGTTAGTTCAACTTTCACTTCATTAGACGCTTTTGGCGCAACATCTTCTATGGCATCTTGCTGTGTCTTTTCCTCTTTCTTGTTTCCACAAGACAATGAAAATAAAGCAACTATAGTCGCAATCATAAACGTTTTTTTCATCTGAATTTATTTTAAATGATAGCAATCAAAATTTTTGCAAATATCGTTATTTTTTTTATTCAAAGAAATTTAATGGTAGTTATATTTAGTAGGAATATATTTTAAAATAGATACTAATGAGATAATTTACATCAATACTTTGTAATTATTAAATTTGTGATACATTTGATTTATATTATTAAATGATCTAAGAATAATAAATGATTATTATTCTTTTACATCAAAAAAATGGCAAAGAAAAAGATAGTTCATTTATTGCATTCTATAGGTGGAGTCGATGTGTATTTGAGACTTATTTTAGAAAATATAAAAACTGATTCGTTTGAAAACATTGTTATTCACGGAACAAAAGACACGGAAAAACCTTTTTTTGATGAAAAAGGGAATAAAGTAAAAGAATATAGAGTTTCTATTTTTAGAGATATTTCAATATTCTATGATATTAAATCATTATTTCAAACGTATAAAATTCTAAAAAAAGAAAAGCCAAATCTAATACACGCACACAGCGCTAAAGGAGGAATTGTAGGCCGAATTACAGGAAAATTATTAGGAATAAAAGTAATTTATACCCCACATGCTTTCTCTTATTTAAGTACGGATAGTAGTCTAAAAAGAAAATTTTTCATGAGTATTGAAAAGTTTCTTGCCAATGGGAATAGTCTTCTCTTAGCTACATCAAACTCCGAAAAAAAGCGTGCTATAGATGAGGTTGGTTATAAAGAAGAAAATGCAATAGTATTCAACAATTGTATTGAACCAATAATTAAAATGAATCTTCTAACAATTCAAAAGACGTGGCCGGATGAATATATTTGTACTGTTGGACGCCCGTCGTATCAAAAAAACATCGAGAAAATGATACGGGTTTTATACGAAGTGAATAAAGAGGCTAAAATTCATTTAATCGTAATGGGAGTGGGTCCAGTATCGAATCAGTTAGAATCAGTTAAAAATTTGATTGTGGAGCTAAACATGGGCAATGAGGTAACACTTTTAGATTGGACAGCTAGAACAGACGTTTTTCATATAATTAATCAATCTAAGTTTTATATTTCAACCTCCAGATACGAAGGAATGCCATATTCTATTATTGAAAGTTTGGCATTATCTAAAGCTTGTATAGTTACTAATTGTGATGGAAATAAAGATTTAATTATAGATAATTATAATGGATTTGTCATTGAAAATGAGGATGTAAAGGGTTTTAAAAGCAAAATTTTAAAATTATTGACTGATAAAGAATTATTACATAAATTATCAAAAAATGCTTTTAATTCCTATTCTGAAAACTATAATATTAAAAAAAATATTTATGAACTAGAATCTATTTATTTGAAATAGTATTAAAAAAAATTTAATGTACAAAGAGTTCATCATACAAAAAATTAAGAAAGAAAAATTTCATCCCGGAATTATTGGTTTTTTCATTAATTACAATTTTCTGATTCGAAAATCAATTCGAAACGCTATAAAAAATAATGCTAATAAACTTAATGGCTCTTTATTGGATTTTGGTTGCGGAACGAAGCCTTACAAAAAATTGTTTGTAAACGTAAAGGAATATATTGGAGTAGATTATAAAATTGAAGGAAGGGAACAAAATTACAATGAGGTAGATGAATTTTATGATGGAAAAGAAATTCCATTTGAAAATGAGCGGTTTGATTCTCTTTTGTGTACTGAGGTTTTAGAGCATGTATTTAATATCGATGAATTATTAAAGGAATTTAATAGAGTATTAAAGATAAATGGGACAGCTCTAATAACGACTCCATTTATGTGGGAGGAACACGAAATGCCATATGATTTTGCGAGGTATACAACACCTGCTTTAAAATATTTGTATCAAAAAAATGGTTTCAAAGTGGTTGATAATTTCAAAACAGGAAATTATATTGAAGTTATTTTCCAGTTTAATTTAAATTATATAAAGAATATACTTCCTGAAAATAAGTACTTAAGACAAGTTTTTTTAACTCCTTTTATCATTTTTTTTAATTTTTTTGGATTGCTTTTCAGTTTAGTAATGCCAATTGATAGAACAGCATATTTCAATAATGTATTTGTTTTAGAAAAAATCGAATGATTTATTTTGCTTCGCCAATAATTGGACATAAATGGTTATGAATAAAAGATTTTGTTTATATTTCTTTCACAATACTAATGATAAGTTTATTTTTGACAGAATCCTCTCTGTGATGTTAAAGAGAGTAGTATGATAGAAGTAATTATTTGCTTTTAATTATTTCTATGATATACAAACTATAAAACAATATGAAAAGAATACTTATTACCGGTGCAGCTGGATTTTTAGGATCACATCTTTGTGACCGTTTTATCAAAGAAGGTTATTTTGTTATTGGAATGGACAATCTCATTACAGGAGATTTAAAGAATATAGAACATTTGTTCAAATTGGAGAATTTTGAATTTTATCATCATGATATAACAAAATTTGTACATGTTCCAGGTCAATTAGATTATATTCTTCATTTTGCTTCGCCTGCAAGTCCAATAGATTATTTGAAAATCCCAATACAAACCTTGAAAGTGGGTTCTCTAGGAACGCACAATCTCTTAGGTTTGGCACGTGTAAAAAAGGCGAGAATCCTTATTGCATCTACTTCTGAAGTGTATGGTGATCCATTGGTTCATCCGCAAACGGAAGAATACTATGGAAATGTAAATACCATAGGTCCAAGAGGCGTATATGACGAAGCAAAACGTTTTCAGGAATCCATAACTATGGCGTATCATACGTTTCATGGTGTAGAAACCAGAATTGTTAGAATCTTTAATACTTATGGTCCAAGAATGCGTCTTAATGATGGCCGAGTAATTCCCGCTTTTATAGGTCAGGCAATACGTGGGGAAGACTTAACCATCTTTGGAGACGGAATGCAAACCCGTTCGTTTTGTTATGTGGATGATCAGGTAGAAGGTATTTTTAGATTGTTACATTCTGATTATGTTTATCCAGTAAATATTGGTAATCCGGACGAAATTACCATCAAAGATTTTGCTGAAGAAATTATAAAATTGACAGGCACAAATCAAAAAGTAGTATACCATCCTTTGCCAATAAATGACCCTTTACAACGTCAGCCAGATATTACTAAGGCAAAAGATCTTCTTGGATGGGAAGCCAGAATAGGTCGTGCTGAAGGAATGAAAATCACTTATGAATATTTTAAATCCTTATCTAAAGAGGAACTTTCTAAAGAAGAGCATAAAGATTTTTCCAGTTATATAAAGTAAATGAAATTATATAATCTTTGTATTGTATAGTTTATATATACTTTGAATGTAATTGAAAATAAAAAAATAGTAACATATTTACTATTCTAAATTTTGCGTAGCTATTTCGGAGAATAAAATAACAAATGAACATAAGAACCAATAAAGTAAATTCTTTCCATTTTTCTGTTCGTTGTATTTTACAATTTTCATTTGCTACAAAAAGTAAAAATAGATCATATGTTGGCAAACGAAAGTAAAACCATAAGAAATGATAGGTATTATCTACAACTATTTCAATTCAATAATAACAGGGATTTTTTTAAAACCGATAAAAAACCAAACAGGTTATATTCGTTAATTATGAGTACATCTCAAACAGGAAGATATTCAAAATACATTAGACCCATTAGTATTTCAATAGATCTAATTGTTATTTTGATTCTTGGTTTTTTCTTTTTCAAAAATCTTAATTTTAAGATTGAGCTATTTATTACTTACCTGCTAGTGGGATGGAGTATAGTTGCTTTTTTTATAAGATTCTACGGAATATATCGCTTTACCACACCACTTGAAATAATATCAAAACTATTAAAACAAGGGGTTTTGTTTCTTTTAATAACCATTGCTTTTTTCCCATTCTTAAAGCAAGTTGTTTTTAACGGAATGGTGATTGCAATGTTTATCTCCTTTGCAATGCTAGTGATTACTATTTCAAAATTTCTATTGTTTTACTATTTAAAAGAATATAGGATAATAACTGGAAGTAATTATAGGAGCGCTGTCATCATAGGATATACTCCTGAGGCAATAGAATTAAAAAATCTTTTCGAAGCCAGAAAAGATTATGGGTATCGTTTTGTGGGTTATTTTTCAGATAAGACAACAAATCAAAATATTAAAGGAAATTTGTCAGATTTGAAACCTTTTGTAATTGAAAATTGCGTTGATGAAATTTATTGCTCATTAAACGAAATTTCTAATGAAGACTTGAAAGATATAATTGATTTTGCCGATGAAAACAATAAAACGATAAAATTTATACCAGATACAAAAGAGATTTTTTCTAAAAATTTAAAAATTGACTACTACGAATTTTTCCCAGTACTGTCTTTAAAAAAAACCATGCTTCATGAGCCCGCTACAATGATATTTAAAAGGGTTTTTGACATTGTTTTCTCTAGTATAATTATTATAGTTCTCTTGTCTTGGCTCATCCCATTATTGGCAATTCTGATAAAGTTAGAATCCAGAGGTCCAGTTTTTTTCAAACAAGGAAGACCTGGAATAGATGAAAATGAATTTTTCTGTTATAAGTTTCGTTCAATGAAAATCAACAAGACAACAGAAAAAGAAGCCTCAAAAAACGACCCTCGTGTTACTAAAATAGGGAAGTTTATGAGAAAAACAAGTTTAGACGAAATGCCCCAATTTTTAAATGTATTAATGGGTGACATGTCGGTTGTAGGTCCGCGTCCGCATCTTTGGGCTCAAAATAAAGCCTATGGGAATAAAGTTAAAAAGTATATGGTACGCCATTATGTTAAACCAGGAATTACCGGATTAGCGCAGGTGAGTGGTTTCCGTGGTGAAATTGAGACTGATGATGATATGGTTAATAGAATAAAATTTGATGTTTTTTACATTGAAAATTGGTCTTTAATTTTAGATTTAAAAATAATTTTCCAAACAGTTATCAATATTTTTAAAGGAGAAGAAAAAGCGTATTAGTATGGAGAAATCACTTGTATCCATAATAACGCCATCCTTTAACTGTGAACGATTTATTGCAAAAACAATATTGTCCGTTCAGAATCAAAGCTACCTAAACTGGGAAATGATTATTGTAGATGATTGCTCTTCTGACCAAACGGTTTCTATAATAAAAGAAATTGCCAAACAGGATAATAGAATTCAACTTTTTCAACTTGATGCAAATTCTGGAACTGGAATTGCCAGAAATTTTGCATTGGCTAAAGCAAGAGGTAAATATATTGCCTTTTTAGACGCAGACGATTTGTGGAACCCACTTAAGCTGGAACTACAAATTGATTTTCTCAAAAAAAACAACTTGCCTTTTACTTTTTCCTTTTACGAATGCATTAATGAAGCTGGAGAATCGCTTAACAGAAGAATAGAATCACCAAGAAATCTCTCTTATCGTCAATTGTTTTTTTGTAATTATATAGGGAATCTTACAGGAATATATGATGTAAATTACTTCGGAAAAATTGCTATTTCTTCTTTTCGAAAACGTCAGGATTGGATTCACTGGCTTACAATTCTCAAGAAAATAAAAACCGCACAACCTGTTCCGGAAAGTTTAGCTTTATATAGAATTAGAGAAAACTCAATTTCGGCCTCTAAGTATGAACTTTTAAAACACAATTTTGCTGTTTACAAGAGTTTCCATGGGTTTAATACTATTCTTTCGATACTTTGTATGGTAGGATTTTTATTTACGCAATTAGTCATAAAACCACGTTACGTTAAAACATAGATTTAAATTGCTTCAATTTTCCTCTGTTGTTCCTTTCTAAAGATTTTTTTCGGGTAAAGCTAAAATTTAAATTAGGTTCTAAATACAAAGCAATTGCCTTTTCAATTTTGTTTATCTGTGCTAAATTTAATGCTATTTCGCTCACATATTCAATTTCAAAAGTATCTATTTTGGTTTGTTTGATAACAAATTCTTTTACGTTTCCGTCGTCTTCGATGATGCTTTTTGTCACATAATAAAACGTAAGTCCAGGTGATTTTTTCCCACTTGGCAAAACCGCAACATCATTGGTTCGTCCTATTAATTTCTTGAGAATGGGGTTTTGTAACGTGCTTTTTTCATCTAGAATTCCAATATCACCTATGTCATAACGGATAAAAGGATGCGCTTTATTAAACAACGAAGTAATCACGATACGGCCCGAAGTACCATTTGGAACAGGCTGATTATTTTCGTCTAAAATTTCTACAAATAATGTTTCTGAATTCACTTGCCATTCTCCTTCCTTATTTTGAAAAGCAATCAAATCTAATTCCGAAGCGCCGTATTCATTGACGATTGGAACGCCAAATTGCATTTCTAAAAGTAGTTTGTCGTCTTCAAAAAGCATTTCAGAAGTTACCATGCACACTTTTAAACTCGGACAAATTGTTGACAAAACGATGTTTTTCTGTTGTAAAAACTTTGCAAACAAAACAATTGAACTAGTATATCCATTGATGTAATCGAATTTTTTAGTTCGAAAATGATGCAAAAATTCTTCTAAAACACTATCGGATAAATCAAAAATAGAGAACCGAAATCGATGGCTCAAGAAATCCTTGAAACGTTCTTTTTTGTTTCCAATAAAATCCATTGGAATACCATAAAATCGCGCTTGGTAGGAAGTATTAAAATCAATTCCATACCAACCAAATCGGTACATATTTGAAGCCCAAGTTAATGCATGACAGTATTTGTCTTTAGCAAAAATAAACGGAGTTCCGCTCGAACCTGATGTTTTGTTTACATAACTATTTTTTGTTGAGTACTCTTTAGAAAGTCTTTCCTGTAAAGGTTTTTGTAAATTTTGCTTGTTTAAAACGGGTAAGTCTCCCCAATTTTTATAATTATTTGAACCGACTAGTTCTTGATAAAAAGGATTGTTTTGTAAATGAAAATCGACAATTTCCAGTTTTTTATTTGCAACAAAAACTTCATGTTCTTTTTCAGAAAAAGCAACAATTTTACGCAATTCGGCTTTAGCTTCCTTCATCTGGAAGCCATTTATCCGTAACGATAAGTCGAATAGTGGAAACATTTTAAAGGTATATTTCACCAAAAATAATATTTACAAACTACTAATGAAGGAGAACCTACAACTTTTTGAAAATTAATTATTTTTTAAGTTCAAAAGCAATTATTTTTGCACCACAACTAAACACAACTACACATGACAATTTTACTACTGGGTTCTGGCGGAAGAGAACATGCTTTTGCATGGAAAATGATTCAAAGTCCGCTTTGTGACACACTTTTTGTAGCGCCTGGAAATGCGGGAACTGCTACAATAGCCACTAATGTTGCGATGAGTCCAACTGATTTTGAAGCTATAAAAGCATTCGTAATTCAAGAAAATGTAACAATGGTAGTGGTAGGACCTGAAGATCCATTGGTAAAAGGGATTTATGATTTCTTTCTAAACGATGCTGCGTTAACTCATATCCCTGTTATTGGTCCATCAAAAATTGGTGCTCAGTTAGAAGGAAGTAAAGAATTTGCAAAAGAATTTCTAATCAAACATAACATTCCAACCGCTGCTTACGATAGTTTTACTGCTGAAACAGTAGATAAAGGATGTGAATTTCTGGAAACACTGCAACCGCCGTATGTTTTGAAAGCGGATGGTTTAGCCGCAGGAAAAGGAGTTTTGATTATTCAGGATTTGGCAGAAGCCAAAGAAGAATTAAGAAATATGCTGGTGCATCAAAAATTTGGTGATGCGAGTTCTAAAGTCGTTATTGAAGAATTTCTTGACGGAATAGAATTAAGCTGTTTTGTTCTTACTGATGGAAAAAATTATAAAATATTACCAACAGCCAAAGATTACAAACGCATAGGCGAAGGCGATACAGGTTTAAATACAGGCGGAATGGGAGCTGTTTCTCCAGTTCCTTATGTAGATGCTGTTTTGATGGAAAAAATAGAAACACGCATTGTAAAACCTACCATTAATGGTTTTCAAAAAGACGGAATTCCGTACAAAGGATTTGTTTTCATTGGATTGATTAATGTGAAAAACGAGCCAATCGTAATTGAATATAATGTGAGAATGGGTGATCCGGAAACCGAAGTGGTTATTCCGAGACTGAAAACGGATTTAGTGGAATTATTTTTGGCTGTTGCCAATGAAAAACTGGACGAAATAAATCTGGAAATTGACGAAAGAAGTGCCACTACAATTATGGTTGTTTCTGGCGGATATCCCGAAGATTTTGAAAAAGGAAAAGTAATTTCAGGATTAGAAACTATTGAAGATTCGATTGTTTTTCACGCAGGAACAAAATTAGAAAGTGGAAAAGTTGTTTCTAATGGTGGAAGAGTTTTAACAGTAACTTCGTATGGAAATGATTTTGAAGAGGCCATAAAAAAATCTTACCAAAACATAGATAAACTAAATTTTGATAAGATGTATTTTAGAAAAGATATTGGAAACGACTTAAAATAGTTTCCAATTATTGTTCACTTTTTCTTAAAATATTATTTTAGGAAAGAGTGAGCGGTAGTATCTTGTTTCTCTGTTCCTGCATCTTCAAAAATTTTCAATTGTTTGATCCAGTATACCATTGCCGAAGCACATATAATCATGAAAATCCAATTGATTGTGTTAGCAGCAAACCATGAGGTAAGCTCTAAAGAACGTAAAAAGTCTAGAGGAGCAAATAAAATATCTACAAATAAGTATTGTATTCCTTCGAAAAATGCTTTCATATTGTATAAAATTAATTTATTAATTGTCTTAAGTAACTTGGTATTTTAAAAAAAACAATCTTTTTTGAACTTGGACAGTTTCCTTTTTAAACAAGTATTATATTTACAACCACAAAAGTATAAAATATCCTTATGATAACAAGTGTTTTTAAAAAATCTACACCATTAAATTTTTCATTGGTCGTAATTTTAATGCTGGTTTTCTTTTTACTGTATCAATTTCAAGATTTATCCTGGACGAATTCCCTTTTATTAGTTTCAAAAAAAGGAATGTTGTTTTGTGTTTTATTGGCAACTGTTTTTATCACGAACTTTGTTGCTAAGAAAAACGGATTGAGTAAAGACAGTAGTTTCACGATTTTTTTTTCCTTGTTGTTTTTCCTTTTTTTTCCTTCAGTATTAGATAATTTAAACCTCTTATTGTCTAATTTATTTATTTTATTGGCGCTCCGCCGATTGATTTCATTACAATCTATGAAAGCCTCTAAAGAAAAAATATTTGACGCTTCTTTATGGGTGTTTTTAGCGACATTATTTCATTTCTGGAGTATAATATTCATAGTATTGGTTTTTATTTCCATAATTTTTCACGTTTCCAGAGATTACAGAAACTGGATACTACCTTTTATAGCATTTTTTATTGTTGGAATTCTGTTCATGATTTATGCAACTGTTTTCGATTTGGATGTTCTGGAATACATCAAAAAAAGTGTACAAATCAATTTTGAAATTGATTATTTTACTAATAATTATCAAAATGGGGCTTTGTCAATT
This sequence comes from Flavobacterium glaciei, assembly GCF_003350545.1. Taxonomy (GTDB): domain Bacteria; phylum Bacteroidota; class Bacteroidia; order Flavobacteriales; family Flavobacteriaceae; genus Flavobacterium; species Flavobacterium glaciei. The sequence continues at coordinate 43,542 of NZ_QQBA01000004.1, read as the reverse complement.
TATGCTACAGTCGCTTTGTTTTTTGTAGTTTCATTGTTTGCCACATTTTCAAATAGACCACAATTGTTGCATACTTCTTTCAAAAAAATCATCGCTTCTTTCTTCATTGGAGTAGTAATTTTTCTGATTTCGGCCAATAAAAGTAACGATTTGTTAGTGTTTACATTTGCACCTTTAGCCATTATGGCAACTAGCCATATAGAAATTCCTCAAGAAAAATTAAATCAGGAATTAGTGATGTATGTATTAATAGCCTGCAGTCTTTTTGCTTTTTTCTCCCAATTATAATTTTTCACCATACGCTAAATCTCCTGCATCTCCCAGTCCAGGTACAATATAGCTATGCTCATTTAGTTTTTCGTCTAAAGCAGCAATCCAAAGATGGCAGTTTTCAGGCAAATGTTCTTCAAGATAAGCAATTCCCTCTGGAGCGGCAATCACAACGGCAATATGTATTTCTTTGGGCGTTCCTCTTTCCATCAATTTATTAAATACGGCTACAATAGACTGACCTGTGGCAAGCATCGGATCAACTAATATCAGGTATTTTTCATTTATAGCAGCAATAGCTTGGTATTGCACTAAAATTTCAAAGTAATCATCATTATTAGGATGGTGACGGTAAGCAGATACGAAACCATTTTCGGCATTGTCAAAATAATTCAAAAAACCCAAATGTAACGGCAATCCAGCTCTTAAAACAGAACATAAAACCAATTTATCCTTGATTTCAGAGGTTGTTTTTATGCCTAAGGGCGTTTGGATTTCGACAGTTTTGTATTGTAATTTTTTACTTAATTCATAGGCCATTATTTCGCCAATACGTTCAATATTTCTTCGGAAACGCATGCTGTCATTGTGAACATTTACATTTCGTATTTGTCCCAAAAAATGATTTAGGATGCTATTGTCTTCTGATAAATAATGAATTTGCATGGTTGTATTTTTGCTATTAAACTTATAAATATTTTTATAATCTATAAATGTATAAAAAAGTATCTTTGTCCTTTAAAATATAAAGATATGTTTTCAAAATTAGCTTATTCAGTATTCGAACAAAGTATTAAAGATTATCATCAGTTTGATAATGTTGACCAACCCATTAATAATCCTTTTCCAAAAGATAAATTTGAACATTTGTTGTATCATAAAAACTGGATTGATACCGTTCAATGGCATTATGAGGATATTATTCGTGACCCAAATATTGATTCTGTTGCTGCTTTGACTTTAAAAAGAAGAATCGATGCTTCTAATCAAGAACGTACTGATATGGTGGAATATATTGACAGTTATTTTCTTCAGAAATACAGTCATGTTGTAGTAAAAGACCATGCAAAAATCAATTCAGAAAGTCCGGCTTGGGCTTTTGACAGATTGTCTATACTTGCATTGAAAATTTATCACATGCAAGAAGAAGCTACTCGTGTCGAAGCTACACAAGAGCACAGGGATAAATGTCAGGATAAACTGAATATTTTATTGGAACAAAGAACAGATTTGTCTTTGGCTATCGATGATTTATTAGCAGACATCGAAAATGGTGATAAATTCATGAAAGTGTACAAACAAATGAAAATGTACAACGATGATGATTTGAATCCTGTTTTGTACCAAAACAAAAAATAACAAAGATATTTTGAACCATTAAGATATTAAGAAAATTAAGTAAAACTTAATAAACCTTAATACCTTAATTGTTTTAAAAACTATTTAATTGTCAACTACTATCAAACATATCGCCGTCATGAGACTCTCCGCAATGGGAGATGTCGCCATGACGGTTCCTGTTTTACGGGCTTTTGTAAGCCAGTATCCACAAGTTAAAATCACGGTTATTTCCAGACCGTTTTTCAAACCTTTTTTTGAAGGAATACCCAATCTTTCTTTTTTTGCTTTCGATGAAAAAGATAGGCACAAAGGATTTCTTGGATTGTTGCGTTTGTTCCAAGATTTGAAAGGTTTAAACATCGATGTTTTTGCCGACTTACACAACGTTTTGCGCTCTAAAATTGTCCGAAACCTTTTTGCGATAAGCGGAAAAAAAACAGCTTCGGTGGATAAAGGCCGCCAAGGCAAAAAAGAACTCACTCGTGCCGAAAACAAAGTATTTCAGCAATTGCCTACCATGTTTGAAAGACATGTAAAAGTATTTGAACAACTCGGTTTTACAGTTGATATATCTCATCCCGAATTCCCTGAAAAAGCAGTTTTGAGCCCGGAAATTTTAGTATTAATTGGAACAAATCATCAGAAATTAATTGGAATCGCTCCTTTTGCGCAATATGAGTCTAAAGTGTATCCGTTGGATTTAATGCAGGAAGTGATTGATAAATTGGCTTTGGATACAACCCATACCATTCTGCTTTTTGGCGGTGGAAAAAAGGAAATTGAACTCTTAGATTCACTTTCCGCTAATAAAGAAAACGTCCTCAATATGGCGGGTCAACTCAAATTGCAACAAGAATTGCAGCTTATCAGTAATCTAGATGTCATGCTTTCCATGGATTCCGGAAATGCGCATATTGCGGCTATGTTGGGCGTTAAAGTCATTTCACTTTGGGGTGCGACACATCCGTATGCTGGATTTTCACCGTTTAATCAGCCATTAGAAAACGCTTTAGTTTCTGATAGAAATCAGTTTCCTAAACTACCCACTTCGGTGTATGGAAATAAAAAAGTAGCTGGTTATGAAGATGTCATGCGAACGATTTTGCCGGAAACGGTAGTTGCGAAAATTAAAAATGTTCTGTTGAACCATTAAGGCATTAAGAAAAATTAAGTTTTAATTACAAATCACAAGATGTTTTCAAAATTTAGTTAAAAAAAAGAGTTTGCACATTGCAAACTCTTTTTTTTAATTGAATACCGCTATTTTACGGAGAACAGTTTCCTAAACATCATCATAATCTACATAGATAGTTTCTGATGTTGGATGTGCCTGACAGGTTAGAATAAGTCCATCGGCTATTTCTTTATCGGTAAGGATAGAATTTTTAGTCATTTCGGCAGTTCCTGAGGTAACGCGAGCCAGACAGCTGCTGCAGATTCCGCCTTGGCACGAATACGGAGCATCAATACCTTGCTTTAAAGCGGCATCAAGAACGGTTTGTTTTTGTGACATTTCGAAAGTTGTTTCCTCGTCATCCACCATGATGGTGATTTTTGAATGGCCGCCTAACGATTTTTCTATTTTATTTTCTTTGGTTGAAGAAGCAAATAATTCGAATTTAATATTAGATTCTTTTACATTATGTTCTTTTAAAACTCCGGAAACAATATTGATCATTTCTTCGGGACCACACAAATAGAACTTATCAAATTCTAATTCCTTGTGTTTGTTATTCAGAACAAAATTCACTGTCGATTTTTCAATTCGCCCAAACAAAGCAGGCTCCACTTTGGCTTGACTGTAAACATAATGAACAAATAGGCGTCCTACATATTGCAATTGCAAATCATGTAATTCTTGGTGAAAGATGGTTTCTTCAGGTGTTTTGTTTCCGTAAACCAATACAAAAGTACTCTTCGGTTCGTTTTTCAATACTGATTTTAAGATAGACATCACGGGTGTGATTCCGCTACCAGCTGCAAAACCTGCGTAGTTTTTTTGTCGGTCCGCTTGTGGTTCAAAAGTAAATTTCCCTTCCGGGTTTCCCACTTCAAGAACATCGCCCGCTTTGAGTTTCGTGTTGGCAAATTGAGAGAAAGCACCGTTTGCAACCGCTTTCACAGCAATGCGCAATTCCCCACTATCAGGAGCTGAGCATATAGAATACGCACGGCGAATTTCTTCACCATCCAACGTTAATTTTAGATTGATATATTGACCGGCAACAAAAGCATAATTCGCTTTTAATTCCTCAGGTACGTTAAAAAGTATGGAAACAGCGTCTTTGGTTTCGCGTTTTACTTCTTTTATGATTAATTTTAGAAAGGATGACATGATATTTTTTTTGCAAATATACTAAACAGAATAGGTTTCTTAAATCAAAGCGTTTGAAAAATTTACATACCTAAAACTATTATGTATAAGAAACTTATGTATATTTGTTTTTCAAAATGAGATTGCCTCACTTCGACTTCGCTCTGTGCAGGCTACTTGAAAGGACATAAAATGAAAAACTCACAATTATACAAAGGAAGTCTGAATACGATTATCATGAAATTGCTGGAGGAGAACGGTAAGATGTACGGTTATGAAATTACCCAGAAAGTTAAGCTCATTACCCAAGGCGAACTCAACATCACCGAAGGCGCTTTGTATCCGGCCTTGCACAAGCTGGAAGCCGAAGGTTTGCTGGACGTAGAAATTGAAAAAGTGGATAACCGCATGCGAAAATATTACAAACTCACGGAAACCGGTCATAAAGAAACCGTAAACCGACTCTCAGAACTTGAAGATTTCATTAGAAACATGCAGAGTTTAGTGAACCCAAAGCCTAGTTTAGAATTTTAATTTTTTGAAGATGAAACTAACCAACCAACAACTAACGATCGTTGAAGAAACACTAGTTTTGAACGGCGTTGTTTATGACGATATTAAAATAGAATTGATTGATCACATTGCTTCAGAAATTGAGGCGGAAGCCATGAGTGAAGCGAAACCTTTTGAGATTATTTTAAAAGAGGTGTTTGATATGTGGAAGCCGCAATTAAAACCAACTTCACATAATTTATTACTTGGTTATGGGTTTTTAGCCCCAAAGATTATTTCAGATAAATTTGCCGATGACAAGAAAAAGGAACTTTTTGTCGCAGGAATTATTGTCTGTACGCTTACGGTTTTAATTTTATTGATTAACAATAAATCACAGAGCCCTTCGATTTTATTGAGCATTGTTTTTGTTTTACAAACGACATCCGTACTAGGTGCATTATTGATGGCAAGCGCAAGATTATTTGCTTTAAATTCTAAAACAAAAACAACATATTTATTCTGGTTTAAGAAAAGTTTTTATTTGATTCTGCTCTACGGTTTGCTCATTGGGTTTGGTTTTTTTCCTGTCCTTCCTACGAATAAAAATGTAGACATAAAAGTCGGTTCCTTGATTGTAACTTTAGCTTATTTGTTCTTAATTTTTGGGAATTTAAAACTTTTTTACAAACATTTTCAATTTGAAAAAAAATTATCCTTTACCAAACCATGAAATTAACCAATCAACAAACAGAATACGTCTCTAATTACATCAAATCGTTTGATATCAAATGGTATGAATTGCAAGTGGAATTCACAGATCACATGGTTACTAGTATGGAGGAGATTTGGAATCAAAATCCTATGTTGACTTTTGAGCAAGTAAAAGAGAATACGTTTAAAAAATTCACAAATTCAGAATTAAAATCCATAGAAAAGGAGCGTAAACAAATTCTTATTGAACAATTCCATAACGAACAACGAAAGAAGATTAAAACATACTTAAGTTTCCCTAAAATTATGGGCTGTATTTTACTTTTTTTTACAAGTTTTACGTTATCGTTCTTTTTCGATAATCCTTTTAATTATGTAGCAGTATTAGTTGGTTCTTTATACATTTTTGCCATCCCAATGCTTTGTTTATTTTACAAAAACCGTAAGATTCAGGGCAAACGTTTTTTGGCTACCGAAACGGTGCATCCTTGGTTTACTTTAATGGGAGTTCCCCAATTATGTGCTTGTCTTGTACCACCATTTAAAGAGGAAATTAATCAATACCCAGCAGTAGTTCTGGTTTTTTGTATGATTTGGACACTCGGGATTTTATTTGTTGCTAGTGCCACTTATCTTCAAAAGCAATCAATCAATACCATCAAAAAACAATACCAACTGAACTAATTTTTCGAAGATGAAACTAACCACCGAACAAATAGAATATGTAACCAATTACATCAAATCCTTAGACATCAAATGGTATGAATTGCAAGTGGAATTTACAGATCACATGGTTACTAGTATGGAGGAAATTTGGGAGAAAGATCCGGGACTTACATTTGACCAAGTGAAACAGAATGCTGCAAATAAGTTTGTAGGGGATTCTAGTTTTAAATCGATTCAAGAGGAGAGAAAACGTATTTTGCAAAAGGAATACAATAGAAGTCAACGAAAAATGATTGCGGAATTTTTAAAATTCCCCAAAATTATTGGAAGCATTCTGTTAGGAATTCTCGCCTACCAAGGTTCTTTTTTCTTTGAGAAACCTAGTAAATATTTAATAGTATTGTTTGCGTTATTATGGTTATTTGCTATTCCGACAATATATAACTTGACTAGAAATTATAATATTGAAGGAAAACGTTTTTTAGCAGTAAGTTATTATTCTTTGACTGTAACATGTTTATTGTTGTTTCCGAATATAGGATTAAATTTAACTGGAGTTTTTCAAGATGAAATCCAGCAGAATCATCTCTTGATTATATCGCTTATTTGTTTTTGGGTCGTTGGACTTTTGTTTTGTGCAACTGGAGTCTATCTTGATATAAAACATATAGCAAAAGTTAAAAAACAGTACCAACTAAATTAATCTTTAGAAGATGAAACTAACCACTCAACAAATAGACCAACTCTACCTTTTTACCCGCCAGCATTATGTGGAATATTATGATTTGCAAACGGAATTAGTCGATCATTTGGCAAACGCTATTGAATCCGAATGGCAGCAAAATCCCAAACTTACTTTTGACGAAGTGTTAAACGAAGAATTTAAGAAATTTGGGGTTTTTGGGTTTGTAGATGTGGTCCAAAAACGACAAGCTGCTTTAGGGAAAAAGTACAATCGGTTAATTTTTCAACATTTTAAAACGTTTTTTAAAGTGCCAAAAATTTTGTTTTTAATAGTAATGACTTTTACAGTTTTTTTAATTTTTAAAACCAGCATTTATAGCGACTATTTTTTAAGGGCTATCACTGTTATTTATTTTGGATTTATTTGTTATAAATTTTACGAAAGTAAGAAAATTAAAAAAGCACAAAAAAACACTAATAAAAAGAAATGGCTCCTTGAAGAAATTATCAATCAAAATGTTGCTTCTTCTCCAGCTTTTATCGGAATATTTCATATTTTAATGCAAATAATCCTCTATGCAGAAAAATATTTTTTAAATGATTATTGGATTTTCTCTATAAGTTTTCTGATAGTGCTTTTCGGGATTTTAAATTATATTTTGTTCAAAATAATCCCTTCCAAAGCACAAACCTACCTAGAACAAACCTACCCGGAATATAAATTAGAAAATTTGTAACGTTTTCTTATTTTGACTACCTATTACAAAACCAAAATAACCAAACTATGATTCAAAAATTCCTTTATCTCGAATGGAAAGCATTTTTTAGGTCAGCTTCCTTCGCTACTAATTTAGCTTTGAAAATCCTGATGGGTTTTGTCGCTGTTTATTTCATTTTAATTTTCTTAGCAGTAGGTGTCGGGGCCTTTTATATTCTGAAGAAAATGAATCTGGACCCAATTGTTACCGTGAATCAATTCATGATTTATTATGTATTGATGGATTTAATTATCCGATTGCTGTTGCAAAAAATCCCGGTGATGAACATTCGCCCGATGTTAATTTTCCCCATAAAAAAATCGACAATTGTACATTTCTCACTAGGAAAAACGGTTTTGTCCTTCTTCAATTTGGTACACGCCTTTTTCCTGATTCCGTTTTGTGTTGTTTTAATCATTGAAGGCTATGATGTACTTTCCGTAGTGCTTTGGTACACTGCCATCTTTTCTTTGCTATTTATCAACAATTTTCTGAATATTCTACTGAGTAACAAGGATAATTTATTTGCCATCTTCTTAGCAATAGCTGCCGTTTTGGGAGGATTACACTATTATGGACTCTTTAATATCACGGAAATTACAGCGCCATTTTTTAATGCCATTTTCAATACGTATTGGGCTTTTGCCATTCCAGTATTAGCATTAATCGCTTTATATTATGTCACGTTCCAGTATTTCAAAAAGAATTTATATCTGGATGCGGGATTGTCTAACAAACATGATGTAGCCAAAACGGAGGAGCTGACTTGGTTAAACCAATTTGGAACCATAGGAACCTTCTTAAAAAACGATATCAAATTAATCAAAAGAAACAAACGTTCTAAAACCACTGTGGGATTGAGCGTCATGTTCCTTTTTTATGGCTTTCTTTTTTTTACTAATAGTATTGAAGCTTACAATAATCCTGTCATGCATATTTTTGCAGGGATTTTCGTTTCAGGTGGATTCTTAATTACTTTCGGACAATTTGTACCGAGTTGGGACAGCGCGTATTACCAGTTAATGATGACGCAAAACATTCCGTACAAAGGTTATTTGAGTTCGAAGTGGTGGCTAATGGTGATTGCTACAATTGTAACCACAACCATTGCGTCGTTCTATCTTTACTTTGGAATTCATGTGTATTTAACCATAGTTGTGGGTGCGATTTATAATATCGGAGTCAATTCTCATTTGGTTTTACTGGGTGGTGCTTACACCAAAACACCTATCGATTTGAGTTCTGGCAAAGGTGCTTTTGGTGACAAAAAAGCATTCAATGTAAAAACAATGCTTATCTCAATTCCGCAATTAGGATTACCGGTTTTATTGTATTGGTTTGGTTCAAAATTTGGAAACCCAAATATAGGCTTAGCGCTAGTAGCAGGGGTAGGAATAATTGGATTTGCCTTCAAAGAGAAAGCATTTTCCGTGATTGAAAAAATCTATAAATCAGAGAAATACGCGACCATTGCGGCTTACAAACAAAAAGGATAATCCAGCGATTAACGAAATCAACAAATAACCGAATAAACTTTTTCAAAAATGATACAAGTAAATAACCTTTCGAAAACATACAACGGAACAACCGTATTAAAAATAGATAATTTAGAAATAAAAAAAGGCGAAAGCTTTGGATTAGTAGGTAATAACGGCGCCGGAAAAACCACTTTTTTTAGCCTTTTATTGGATTTAATCCAGCCGTCAACAGGAAATATTGTGAATAATGACATTCAGGTAAACACCAGTGAAAACTGGAAACCGTTCACCGCTTCTTTCTTGGATGAAAGTTTCTTAATTGGCTACTTAACTCCGGAAGAATATTTCTATTTCATTGGCGATTTACGCGGACAAAACAAAGCCGATGTCGATGCTTTATTGGCCACACACGAAGAATTTTTCAACGGAGAAATACTTAAAAACAAGAAATATTTACGCGATTTATCCAAAGGAAACCAGAAAAAAGTGGGTATCATCGCTACCTTAATCGGAAATCCGGAGGTTATTATTCTGGATGAACCGTTTGCTAATTTAGACCCAACCACACAATTCCGATTAAAAAAAATCATTAAGGATTTAGCTGATAATCCGGAAGTAACCGTACTGGTTTCCAGCCATGATTTACTGCACACCGTTGAGGTAAGTGACAGGATTGTCGCGTTGCACAAAGGCGAAGTGGTCAAAGACATTCAAACTTCTGAGGAAACATTAAAGGAATTAGAGCTGTTTTTTGCCGTTTAAAAATAAAATGACTCAACCGCAAATTCGCTAATTATGTATTCTAATGAGTCTATGTAATTAGCGAGTTTGCGGTTTATTTTTAGTCTCTAAATCTATAAAGTTTAATTTGGGCGTGACCCGGAATAAAAATCCGGGTCGGGCTTTCACTCTCAATCTTTTTAATTCTATTAAAAAAGAATTAAAAAGGATTTCCGTTACATCCCTCACGCACTTCTGGGACTCAAATAAACCCCGATAATTTTCACGATATCAAAAAGAAACGTATTTTTACAAGTCAGTATACTAAAATGCATTTTTAAAAGTTAATTGATAAAAACGTTTTCCATTGAAAATCAATATATTTAAACCGTTATCCTTCTTGTTATTTTTTGCTTTTTTGGTAGCTTGTTCTACTAAGAAAGATACTTTTATAGCTAGAAATTCCCATGCCTTGAGTACAAAGTACAATATTTTGTATAACGGTCAAGTAGGTTTAGAAAAAGGAGTTAATGAATTAAATTCTAATAGTGATGACGATTTCTGGAAACGTCTACCCATAGAAAAAATGCAAATTGTAGAAGACTTCACTTCCACAACAAAACCCAAAAACACAAATTTCGAATTGGCAGAAGCTAAGGCGACAAAAGCCATTCAAAAACATTCTATGAATATTGGCGGAAGAGAGAAAAATTCTCAAATTGACGAAGCCTATTTGATGCTTGGTAAATCCCGTTATTACGATCAAAGATTTGTTCCTGCACTCGACGCGTTTAATTATATTTTATACAAATACCCCAACAGCAGCAAGATTTATGAGGCCAAGATTTGGCGTGAAAAAACAAATATGCGTTTAGGAAACGATGCTTTGGCAATTAAAAATTTAAATAAATTACTAAAAGACCACAAATTAAAAAAACAGGTTTTTGCAGATGCAAATGCACTTTTATCAGAGTCTTTTTTAAATTTAGAAGAAAAAGACAGTGCGGTTGCTAAACTAAAACTCGCCATAGCGTTTACAAAAGTAAACCAGGAAAGAGCTCGTTACCGTTTCATTTTAGGACAATTGTATCAGCAATTAGGGTACAAGGACAGTGCTGTCAATTCGTATCAATCTGTGATTGACATGAACCGAAAAGCAGACAGGAAATTTGTCATTCAGGCACATGCTAAAAAAGCAGAATTGTTTGATTATCAAAATGGAGATTTCAATTCTTTTACAAAAACATTTGATAAACTGGCACAAGACAGAGAAAACAGACCGTATAAAGATTTAATTTTTCATCATATGGCAGTTTTTTATGATCAAAAAAACGACCAGAAAAAAGCCTTAGATTTTTATAACTTATCCTTAAAAGCAGATTCAAGAGATTCCTATTTGGTAGCTTCAAATTATAGAAATTTAGGGAATATGTATTTTAGAAATGCGGAATATCCAGCTGCTGCAAAATATTATGATAGTACATTAGTTAAACTTAATGATAAAACCAGAGAGCATAGTAAAATTAAAAAAGTTAGAACTAATCTGGATGAAGTGATTTTGTATGAGGCTCTTGCCAAAAGAAATGACAGTATTTTGAATGTAGTTTCATTAAATGAGAGCGATAAAATTGCCTATTTTGAAAAGTACATCGCCAAATTAAAAGAACAAGATGAAATCAAGCGAGTTTTAGATGAAAAACGAAAAGAAAAACTAGAAAATATAGAAAGGAATAGTACAATTAGTTCTATTGATCCAGCTTCTAATCAAGAACTTGGAAAACCAACCAAAAAATCGACATTGATGCCGCCGGCTATTCCCAATGTTTCCTCACAACAAACGACCAGTATTTTCTATTTTTATAACCCTTCAACAGTAGCTTTTGGAAAAATAGAATTCAAAAAAGTATGGGGCGAGAGAATTCCAAATGGCAATTGGAGAATCTCATCCAGTACTAAAAATCTAACTTCGGAAGATCCGTTGAATTATGACAAAGAAAATCTTGAGGACATATCTAAGGCTGACAAAATTGTGGAGCAATACACCACTGATTTTTATTTAAAACAACTTCCAGTAGCACAAACAGAAATAGATAGCATAAGCAAGGAACGTAATTTTGCATATTATCAGTTAGGGATTATTTATAAAGAAAAATTTAAAGAAAATAATTTAGCCATCGCTAAACTGGAACAATTATTAAACAATAATCCTGAGGAAAAACTATTGCTACCATCGATGTATAATTTATATAAATTGTACCAAATCACTGATGCAAACAAGGCAGAAGCGATGAAGAAAAGAATATCAGCTCAATACCCGGATTCTCGTTATGCACAAATCATCAACAACACAAGCCCTAATGCGGTTTCAGCAAATGAAACACCGGAAAGTGTTTATACGAAATGGTATAAATTATACCAACAAGAACAATTTGTTTCAGTTTTAGAAAACTCTAATGCTTTGATTAATCAATTTTCCGGAGATGAAATTGTATCAAAATTTGAATTGCTAAAAGCAAACACTATTGGAAAACTGAAAGGAGTAACCGCTTATAAAAATGCATTGCAAGGAGTAGCAGATAATTATCCTAGTAGTGAAGAGGGGAAAAATGCACTAGAGATCCTGACGATTCAAGTTCCGTTTTTGGAGAAATTGGAGTTGAATACAATCGATTCAAATAATTGGAAAATTCTATACCGAGTGGGTTCTCGTGACGATAAAAATACTAAAGCATTAGAAGAAAAAATCAAAATGTTTGTTGCTGCAGAAAGCTATCAAAAAATATATTATTCGTATGACATTTACACAGAAAAAGAAAATTTCATCACGATTCATGGAATAGGATCAAAACTTTATGCTAACGACATTGTATCAGTTTTGAAAGAAAATGTAAAATATAAACTAGTCGAACCTGCCATAGTGGTTTCGGGAGATAACTACAAAGTAATTCAAATCAAGAAAAATATAGACACTTATTTAGCGCTAAAAAATCCATAAATATGTTTGATAAAAAACAAAAATCATACACCGATCTTTTAGGTAAAACCAATAGAATTGTTGAAGGAACTACAATAAAAGGTGATATTATTTCGCATGCTGATTTTAGATTAGACGGAAACTTGATAGGTAATTTTCAGTCTGGCGGCAAAATTGTCATTGGTCCAGCCGGAAGCGTTACTGGTGATATTGTGTGTAAAAACGCTGATATCGAAGGAAAATTTGAAGGGAAAATTCAAGTAACCGAGGTGTTGAATATAAAATCAAAGGCTAGCATTCATGGAGAAGTTACCACTGGAAAATTATCTGTGGAGCCAGGAGCTGATTTCAGCGCTTCTTGCACAATGAAGACTAATGCAAAAAATATCCTTCAAAATGATGACCAACGAAACACCAAATAAAAACAATTTTAATAAATGGTTGGTATTTATGGGAATTCCTTTTCAAATGGGAATTGTCATTTTCGCGTTCACTTATCTAGGTATGTGGCTGGATGAAAAATATTCGGGAGAATCGTCTTCCTTTTACACTATTATATTGTCCTTATTATCAGTTTTTATAGCCCTTTATAACGTAATTCGGCAAGTCAAAAATATTAATAAAAATAACGAATGATTAAAGTTTTATCTTTTTTGAAGTACTTAATACCCTTTACATTACTTTTATTTACTGCGCAGTATTACGGGACTGCAGCCTATAGTGAACATCATGAATTTTTTTACGCTACTTGGAGTATTTATCTTTTCCTGTTTGTTTCCACACTTTTAATATATGTATTGCTACTGTTTGTAAATTTAAATTTTCCTGATTTTACTGGTTTTGCGTTTCTGGGAACCACTTTCGTGAAAATGATGGCATCAGTGGTTTTTTTGATTCCATTGATACAATCAGAAGGGCGAGAAACTAATTTGGATATAGCAGCTTTTTTCATCCCTTATTTCCTATTTTTGCTTTTTGAAACCATTTTTGCAGTGCGATTAATAAATAAAAGATAAGTTGCTTGAAAATAATGCAATAGGATTGTAAAATTCATTTTTTAAAATCATCATTATAATTTTCAATTTTCAATTAAATATGTACCTTTGCAAAAAATTTTAAAACGTAAAATCAGATACACAATTAATAATGGTAATTTCAAAAAAATCACTTCAATTCCTGTTAGTTACTTTTCTAGCGTGTATGCCGTTGGTTACTTTCGCAAATCCAACCGCGGATAGTCTTCAAAATCACACTGAAAATGCTGCTCCTGTTGCAGAAGCACACGGAGAAACAGGTCATTCTGCTGAAAAAGAATTCAATGCCACGGAATTGATTAATGATCACATTGGTGATTCTCATGAATTTCACATTGCGGATTATGATGGTCATCCTATTACGTTTTACCTTCCTGTAATTTTGTGGACAAACAACGGATTGGAAATTTTTTCTTCGGAACAATTTCACCATGATAATGAAGGACACCATGTTGTTGATGTGAACGGTCAAAAATTAGTTCGTTTTAACGAAGTTGTTTTTTACGCTGATAAATTTGAAAACTTAACGGAAGATGAAAGAAAAAACGGTGCTTTCGCGTTTGACGCTAGACCACTTGATTTTTCAATCACTAAGAATGTATTCTCGATGTTGATGTCAGCTCTTATATTGTTCTTTTTGTTCCTTGCAGTTGCACGTTCTTACAACAAAAACAAATTAGCGCCAAAAGGAATCGCTGGATTTCTAGAGCCGTTAGTGATATTCGTTAGAGATGAAATCGCTATACCTAATATTGGAACCAAAAAATACGCGAAATACATGCCGTATTTATTGACTATATTTTTCTTTATTTGGATTAATAACCTTATTGGATTGATTCCCTTTTTCCCTTTCAGTTCAAACCTTACCGGAAATATCTTCTTTACATTTGTATTAGCATTGATTACTTTTATTGTAACTTCTTTCAGTGCCAACAAAGATTATTGGAAACATATTTTTATGCCTCCAGTACCTAAAGCATTATATCCTATTATGATTCCTGTAGAAATTATCGGAATGTTGACAAAACCTTTTGCATTAATGATTCGTTTATTCGCAAACATTACTGCAGGGCATATTATCATCTTGAGTTTAGTCTCATTGATTTTTATATTCAAAACAGTAGCCGTTGCGCCTATTTCTGGAGCTTTCGTACTGTTCATGAGTGTACTTGAAATGTTGGTTGCGGCGTTGCAGGCTTATGTCTTCACGTTGTTGACAGCATTGTTTATTGGTCAGGCTGTAGCAGAGCATGATCACCATTAATTTGTGTTTTATTAATTATTAACTATATTAAATTTAGTATTATGGTATTAGCTGGAATCGGAGCTGGATTAGCTGTTATTGGTGCAGGTCTAGGTATTGGAAAAATTGGTGGTTCTGCAATGGACGCTATTGCTCGTCAACCTGAGGCTGCTGGAAAAATCCAGACTGCTATGATTATTGCTGCTGCACTTATTGAAGGTGTTGCACTTTTTGCAGTAGTTGTTGCGTTGATCGCAAAATAATTAAAGCTTAAAACTTCCTGATACGGTTGGTATCAGGGAGTTTTTATTTCTAAAACAAACTTTTAAATATAAAAATATGAATTTTACAGCACCGGAGAGTTTAATTTTTTGGACCTCTATTATCTTTTTAGTTTTCTTCATCCTTTTAAGAAAATTTGCTTGGAAACCAATTCTTGGCGCAGTAAAAGGTAGAGAAGATTCAATCAATGAAGCATTATCTTCAGCAGAAACTGCTCGTAGAGAAATGCAAAATCTTACTGCAGAAAACGAACGTATTCTTCAAGAAGCAAGATTAGAGCGTGACTCTTTATTGAAAGAAGCGCGTGAAATGAGAGAAAAAATGATCGCTGATTCTAAAGCTGATGCACAAGCAGAAGGCGCAAGAATGATTGAGCAAGCTAAAACAGCTATTTTAGCAGAAAAAAATGCAGCTATGGCAGAATTGAAATCACAAGTTTCTTCATTGTCATTGAGTATTGCTGAAAAAGTATTAAAAGATGAATTATCTAACAAAGAAGCTCAAACTAAATTGATTGAGAATATGTTAGGTGACGTTAAATTGAACTAATTATGGCAAGTACAAGAGCAGCAATTCGTTATGCAAAAGCAATTTTGGACTTAGCAAACTCAAAAAATGTTGCCGAAGCAGTAAGCAGTGATATGAAAACTATTGCTACCACTATTAATGGGAATTTAGAATTGAGTACGTTTATTCAAAATCCCACTATTAAAGTTGCAGTAAAAGAAAATGCATTGTTAGAAGTTTTTGCAGGTATCAATGGCGTAACTCAAGGGTTGTTTCATTTGTTATTTGAAAACAAAAGATTCGAAATATTAGGTGCAATTGCTACTGAATATGGTAAATTATCTGACTTAGCAAATGGTATTGAGTTGGCACAAGTGACTACTGCTATTCCTATGGATGCAGCTTTAGAAGCACAAGTTTTAGCGAAAGTAGCAACACTTTCAGATAAGAAGATAACAATTGAGAACATAGTAGATCCTACAATTATTGGAGGTTTTATTTTGAGAATAGGGGACAAGCAGTACAATGCTTCGGTTGCCAACAGATTACAAGTATTAAAAAGAGAGTTAAGTAATTAGTTTTATTGCACATTTAAGTGTTTAAATTATAAATTAAGATGGCGGAAATCAAACCTGCTGAAATTTCAGCAATATTAAGAAAGCAAGTAGAAGGTTTTGAATCTGGTGCTACACTAGAAGAAGTAGGAACCGTACTTCAGGTTGGAGATGGTATTGCTCGTATTTACGGGCTTTCTAATGTTCAATATGGAGAGTTAGTTGAATTTGACAATGGATTAGAAGCTATTGTTTTGAATCTTGAAGAAGACAATGTAGGTGTGGTACTTTTAGGACCATCTACAGGAATCAAAGAAGGTTCAACTGCAAAAAGAACACAACGTATTGCTTCTCTTAAAGTAGGAGAACAAATGGTAGGTCGTGTAGTAAACACACTTGGTTTTCCAATTGATGGAAAAGGACCAATAGGTGGCGATTTATACGAGATGCCTTTAGAAAGAAAAGCTCCTGGAGTTATCTTCCGTCAACCAGTTACTGAACCATTACAAACCGGTATCAAAGCAGTAGATGCTATGATTCCAGTAGGTCGTGGACAACGTGAGCTAGTTATTGGTGACCGTCAAACTGGTAAATCAACTGTTTGTATCGATACTATCTTAAATCAAAAAGAATTTTACGATGCTGGGAAACCAGTTTTCTGTATATATGTTGCAATTGGACAAAAAGCGTCAACTGTAGCAGGAATTGCTAAAATGTTAGAAGAAAAAGGAGCAATGGCATATACCATTATTGTTGCTGCTAATGCTTCTGATCCAGCTCCAATGCAAGTGTATGCTCCTTTCGCAGGTGCTGCAATTGGAGAATATTTTAGAGATTCAGGTCGTCCGGCTTTAATTGTTTATGATGATTTATCTAAACAAGCTGTAGCGTATCGTGAGGTTTCTCTATTATTAAGAAGGCCACCGGGACGCGAAGCATATCCTGGAGACGTTTTCTACTTACACAGCCGTTTATTAGAGCGTGCTTGTAAAGTAATTGCAGATGATGGAATTGCTAAAGACATGAACGATTTACCAGATTCATTGAAATCAATTGTAAAAGGTGGTGGTTCTCTTACTGCTTTACCAATTATTGAAACACAAGCTGGTGACGTTTCTGCATATATCCCAACAAACGTAATTTCGATTACAGATGGTCAAATTTTCCTTGATGGAGATTTGTTTAACTCTGGGGTTCGTCCAGCAATTAACGTAGGTATCTCGGTATCTCGTGTTGGAGGAAATGCTCAAATTAAATCAATGAAAAAAGTAGCAGGTACATTAAAACTGGATCAAGCACAATTCCGTGAATTGGAAGCGTTTGCTAAATTTGGTTCTGATTTAGATGCAGTAACTTTAAACGTAATTGAAAAAGGAAAAAGAAACGTTGAAATCTTGAAACAAGGTTTGAATGATCCTTATACTGTTGAAGATCAAGTTGCGATTATCTATGCTGGTTCTAAAAACTTATTGAGAAATGTTCCTGTTAATAAAGTAAGAGAATTTGAGAAAGATTTCTTGGAATTCTTGAATAACAAACACAGAGCAACTCTTGATGCTTTAAAAGCAGGAAAATTAACAGATGAAATTACAGATGTAATCGAAACTGTAGCAAAAGAATTATCAGCAAAATATAACTAAAACTAGTCAAAAGTTGTAAAGTCGAAAGTCTTAAAGTCAGTTAATCTGCTTTCGAGGACTTTAGACTTTATGACCTTACGACGTTAGACTAATATAAGATGGCAAATTTAAAGGAAATCCGTAATAGAATTACTTCCGTTTCATCTACGATGCAAATTACATCGGCGATGAAAATGGTTTCTGCAGCAAAGCTAAAGAAAGCACAAGATGCAATTACAGCAATGCGACCTTATGCCGAAAAATTAACGGAATTATTGCAAAATCTTTCTGCTACACTTGAAGGTGATGCAGGTGGAGAGTTTACAACACAACGTGAAATCAAAAAAGTTTTAGTGGTAGCGATAACTTCAAATAGAGGTTTATGCGGTGCATTTAATACAAATGTTATCAAAGAAGCAAAAAGCCGTGCTGAATTTTATGCTGGAAAACAAGTTGATATTTTTGCTATTGGTAAAAAAGGAAATGACGTTTTGAGCAAATCGCTTTCAATTGTAGATAATCAAAGCGCTATATTTGACAATTTGACTTTTGACAATGTTGCAAAAATTGCTGATTTGTTAACAGGTAAATTCGTTTCTGGTGAGTACGACAAAATTGAGTTGGTTTATAACCAATTTAAAAATGCTGCGACACAAATCGTTCAAACGGAACAATTTCTGCCATTAGCGCCTATTAAATCAGATGTTACACCTTCGACAGGAGATTATATTTTTGAACCTTCAAAAGAAGAAATCGTGTTGACTTTGATTCCAAAATCGTTAAAAACACAATTGTATAAAGGGATTCGTGATTCGTTTGCCTCAGAGCACGGAGCTCGTATGACAGCAATGCACAAAGCAACTGATAATGCAACGGAATTGAGAAATCAATTGAAGTTAACTTATAATAAAGCACGTCAGGCTTCTATTACTAATGAAATCTTAGAGATTGTTGGTGGAGCAGAAGCGTTGAATGGGTAAAAGATTATTGATTCGAAATATATAAAGAGTCACGCTATGCGTGACTCTTTTTTTGTTTAATTTTATAGTTTAAAATAATACTTGGAAGAATGAAACTACAACTCAAAGAACTTACCACTAAACAAGAAATGCTGGCGCAATACCCAGTAATGCAATATTTATATACCAATTTCAGTTTAGAGAAATACGATGCGTATCTTACAGATATGATTCCGCACAACTACAAACAAATTGCTGTTTTTGAAGGTGATGTTTGTGTAGGACTTTCTGGTTTGTGGTCTGGAACAAAGCTTTGGTCAGGCAAGTACCTTGAAATTGATAATTTTATCGTTCACCCAGACCACCGTAAAAAAGGAATTGGTAAAATGATGACGGATTATGTCGATGCTAAAGCAAAAGAACTTGGTTGCACTATGATTGTACTCGACGCTTTTACAGGAAATTATACCGCACATCGTTTCTATTACAATCAAGGATATGTTCCAAAAGGATTTCACTTTCTTAAAATTTTAAACGAAGAAGGACTAAGTTAAATAGAAAATTATGAAAGGATATAAAACAATTATTTTCGTGGTGATTACTGCAATCAGTCTTACTTTTTGTGCTATGAAACATGAATTTCAAACGGAATTTCCTCAAGAAATACAATCAGTATTTTATCAAAAAGAGAAAAAAGACAGCGAAAGTAGTGTAACCCATTTTTATATTGAATTCAAAAAACCGCTTTCGGCAAACATCAAATTGGAGAAAATCTATTTTCACAATCAAGAATCTTCCTTAAAAGAAATTACACCAAAAGAATTTACTGCACATTTTTATCAAAGTATCACAAAGGAAGACATCATCATGGATAGTAATCCTGCGAAGGAATACGGCAACAAAGCTCCGGTCATTCAAAAATCTAAATTTGATTTAAAATCAAATGAAGCGGTGTTACAATTTAAGAAAGACAATAAAACTGTTTTTTATAAAATAGCCAATGTTTTGGAAAAGCCATTGCGATAATTTAAGTGAATATAAATCAATTCTTTTGATGTGGATTCTCTTTCAAAACAAACATTCACTTCATCGGAATAATCCAAAGAATTAGTTATTTTTGCTTCCTTAATTTTAATAAATACACCATTTTGGGATTATATAAAAATCTTTTTAAACAGACTGCCATTTACGGATTAGCAACGGTTATACCGCGTATGTTCAGTTTTTTATTGGTGCCTTTATACACGGATTTACTCCCAAAAGCTGAGTACGGAAAGGTTTCCATCATTTTTGCCTGGATGATCTTTTTTAATGTAATTCTCGCTTATGGATTTGAGACTGCTTTCTTTAGGTTTTATAATAAAGAAACAGATAAGAAATCGGTTGTGGAAACAACATCTGTTTCAATTTTCTGGACTTCTATTTCGTTTTTATTCATTGCCTTATTATTCAGGAATAAATTAGCTATTTGGTCTGGAATTGATGCTCAGTATATTACGTATACCATCTGGATTTTAGTCCTGGATGCCTTGGTAATTGTTCCTTTTTCTAAATTGAGGGTCAATCAGCAACCCATAAAATATGCCATAATCAAAATTGGAAATGTCACAATCAATCTGGTGTTAAACCTTTTCTTTTTGAGTTATTTACCAGCAATTGCGCAATCAAATCCGGATAGTTTTTTAAGTTCTTTTTACTTAGAAGATTTTCAAATAGGCTATATTTTTGTGTCTAATATCGTTGCGAGTTTGCTCACTTTTGTAGTATTGTCACCTGATTATTTAAAACTAAAATGGCATTTTGATTACCAGCTTTGGAAACGCATGATGCAATACGGAATGCCTATTATGGTCGCTGGAATAGCATTTGCTATCAATGAACAATTCGATAAAATTTTATTGGGAAAACTATTGCCAGCCAATATTGCCGCTGCCGAAGTAGGAGTATATTCCGCGTGTTATAAACTTGGTTTGTTTATGGTCTTGTACCGTACGGCCTACACTTTAGGAATTGAACCGTTCTTTTTCAGCCATGCTGAAAGTAAGGATGCACCACAAACCTACGCCACGATTACTAAATATTTTGTTATTTTTGGGTCCTTCATTTTACTCTCCGTTATCGTTTTTGCGGATGTTTTAAAATACATAATGATTCAGGATGAGTCGTATTGGGAAGCTATGAATGTGGTACCGTTGATTATCTTAGCCAATTTTTTCTTAGGAATTTATACCAATCTTTCCGTTTGGTACAAACTAATAGATAAAACATACATAGGCGCCTATATCTCCATTGTTGGAGCCATAATTACATTAGCCTTAAATTACCTGCTAATCCCAACCATGAGTTATTACGGTTCGGCAATTGCCACTATTGCGGCCTATGGAAGCATGATGTCCATCTCTTATTATTTCGGAAACAAATACTACCCCATACCGTATGACAGCCGTAAAATTTTTATGTATCTCACAATTTCAATCGGTTTTTCAGCTATTTCATTTTACGGATTCCGGGAGAATTATTTTGTAGGAATCACGTTATTGCTGCTGTTCCTTTATTTTATATACCACAACGAAAAAGAATTATTAACCCAAATACTAAAACGTAAAGCAAAGTAGTGTCAAAATTTTTAGGAGCTTATCGCGCCCTTCGTTTCAAGCTTTTTCCTAACATTGTTTTTTTCTACGGCTCAAAAGGAGCTTCTTGCAGTCGCTCTTTTCACTCTCGAAAAAAATACAATTTTATAGAAAAAGGCTTTCCACTTCGGTCACGGCTACAAAAGCGCACTTCCTAAAAAAGACAATCTGATCCTGAAATCTAGCTCAAACAAATACATTATGAATATCAACATCATCAACAAATCGCAACACGACTTGCCTAGTTATGAAACCACAGCCTCAGCAGGAATGGATTTACGAGCTAATATCACAGACCCAATTACCTTAAAACCACTAGAAAGAACCATCGTAAAAACAGGTCTTTTTATAGAATTGCCTATTGGGTACGAAGCGCAAGTAAGACCACGCAGCGGACTAGCTGCAAAAAATGGTGTAACCGTACTGAATGCACCCGGAACAGTTGATGCGGATTATCGTGGAGAAATTGGAGTTATTTTAGTAAATTTATCCAATGAAGATTTTACCATTCAAAACGGAGAACGCATAGCGCAATTAGTAATCGCAAAACACGACCGCGCTGAGTGGACTGTAGTTCAAGAATTATCAGAAACTTCAAGAGGTGAAGGTGGTTTTGGAAGCACTGGAGTGAAATAAGTATTCAGTGTTCAGTAATCAGTCGCAGTTAACAGTTGTGAAAATCGATTAAACAGAATGTTTCAAATAAAAATCAGTGAAAATCGGTTTAATCCGTTTAATCTGTGGCTTAATATAATAGAAAATCTTTGCGAAATCCTTCGTGATCTTTGCGTTTAAAAAGTAAAATAAATTTAATAATTCAAAGATTAAAAAATTTAAAGATTTGTGATAATCATTAAATTTTTCAATCATTAAATCTTTCAATAAATAAACATGAAAATAATCGTTCCTATGGCTGGTCGTGGATCACGCCTTCGCCCACATACATTAACTATTCCTAAACCGCTAATCCCTATTGCTGGAAAACCAATCGTTCACCGTTTGGTCGAGGATATTGCAGGAGTTTTAAATCAAGAGATTGAAGAAGTAGCCTTTATTATTCACGAAACATTTGGTAAAAAAGTTGAAGAAGAATTACTAGCTATTGCAAAAAAACTAGGTGCGAAAGGAACTATTTATTATCAAAATGAAGCTTTAGGAACTGGTCATGCCATTATGTGTGCTAAAGATTCTTTGAGCGGATCAGCGGTAATTGCTTACGCAGATACTTTAATTCGTGCAGATTTCGATTTAGATCAAAATGCGGATAGCGTTATTTGGGTAAAACAAGTAGACGAACCGGAAGCTTTTGGTGTTGTAAAATTAAATGCTAATAATGAAATAGTAGAATTAGTAGAGAAACCAGCAACTTTTGTTTCTGACCTTGCTGTTATTGGAATTTACTATTTTAAAGATGTTGCCGTTTTAAAAAACGAATTACAATTAGTATTAGACAATAATATTATACACGGTGGCGAATACCAAATAAATGACGGAATCAAACAGATGATGGCCAAAGGAATGACTTTCGTTCCCGGTAAAGTCGATGAATGGATGGATTGTGGCAATAAAAACGTTACGGTGGAGACTAATTCTAGAATGCTAGGTTTTTTGCATCAAGATGGTGAATCTTTAGTTGATGAAAGTGTACAGCTAGAAAACGCAACCATTATACCGCCTTGTTATATTGGTAAAAATGTAGTTTTGGTAAACACAACTGTTGGTCCTAATGTTTCCTTGGGAGATGGTTGTCACGTCAAAGACAGTACTATAAAAAATAGTTTGGTACAAACGCATTCGCATATAAAAAATGCCGTTTTAGACAATGCCATGATTGGTAATCACGCGAGTTTTGATGGGAATTTCACTAGTATAAGTATTGGGGATTATTCTGTATTGGAATAAAATTCTGCCTCTGATTCATAGATTTTAAATTTGTTTTAATTTGTGAAGAGAGTCTAAAAATGGATAGATTAGGTTTAAATAAAAACATGAAAAACAACGCTTTCTTACTGTTTATTCTTGGAACTTTATTGTTTCCAGCTATGCTGTGCGCACAGATGGAGCCAGAAGAAATAAAACTTGATACAGATCAGTTTCAAGAACTTTTTTATGAATCGTTGCTTCAAAAAGGGATTGAGAATTATGATAAAGCAGTCGTGGCTTTAGATAAATGCATCAAGATTAAACCGGATGATGCGGCTGTGTATTACGAATTAGGCAAAAATTATTTAGCTTTAAAAGATTATAATAACGCCTATACTTCGTTTGAAAAAGCCACAAAAATTGACCCAAAAAACAAATGGTACTGGGTGGGAATGTATGATGTGAGTTATGAAACCAGTAATTATAATCAGGCGATAATGATTATCAATAAATTGATAGAATTTGACGAGAAGTATAAAGAAGATTTGACATCGCTTTATATAGGAACAAAACAATTTGACAAGGCATTGAGTTTAATTAACGAGCTAAATGAAACATTTGGGAAAACGGACAGAAGGGATTTGTACAAAAGCCAAATTTTATCTGAAGGGAAATTTCAAAACATGGAAGCTTCAAATTTGTTAGAGCAAATTGATAAAAATCCGCAAGAAGAGTCTAATTACATCAGCCTGATAGTATTATATTCTAAGAATAAAGAAGAAGAAAAAGCTTTTGAGATCGTTAAAAAATTAGAAAAAGCCATTCCGAATTCCGAATGGGCCCAAGTAACACTTTTCAAAAATTATTTGGATGTTAATGATGCACCAAAAGCGATAAACGCCATGAATGTTGTTTTGGCAAGTTCCAAAATAGATTTGAAGATTAAACACCGTATTCTGAATGAGTTTTTGATTTTTACAGATAAAAACCCTCAATACTCAGCTGATTTAGAAAAAGCGATTTCGTATTTCGCTAATGATGCAACAGTTAATGTAGCCAAGGAAATAGGGAAGTTTTACCATGAAAAAAAGCAATGGGTAAATGCGAGTAAGTATTATGAACAAGCATTAAAAAAAGGTTCTACAGATGACATAGAAACCAATTTGCTTTTGCTTCAAGCGTATACAGAGTTGAAGCAATTTGATTTAGTAGCAAAAAAAGCATCGGTAATGGTGGATACTTTCCCTACTCAGCCACAGTTTTATTATTATGCTGGTTTAGGTTACAATCAGTTACAGCAATTCAAAAAAGCGAAGGATTTTTTAGAAATGGGCATGGATTATGTAGTAGAGAATAAGGAATTGGAAATAAATTTCAATATCCAGCTTGGAGAAGCGCACAATGGCCTAGGTGATTTCAAGAAAAAAGACTTGTTCTTTGCTAAAGCCAACCAATTATTAAAAGAAAAAAAATGATCAAAAAAATTTCAATACTAGTACTACTTACTGTTTTTATGATGTCTTGTAAATCGAAAGCCATCGCAGTTGCAGCAAGCAATCAGCCTATTGCGGAGGCAGAAAATATGTCGGCCAAAAAAATAATAGAAAATCATTATAACAATAAAAGCGAATTTTCTACATTATATATTAAGTCAAGCGCCCGTTATGCAGATGATAAGCTTACACAAAATGTTACCGCTGAAATCAAAATCAAAAAGGACGAGCAAATTTTAGTAAGCATTCGTTTTCTGGGAATTACAATGGCAAAGGCATTGATTACTCCTAATACTGTGAGTTATTATGAAAAGATAAATGGAAAGTATTTTGAAGGTGATTTTAGTAGTTTAAGCCAATGGTTAGGTACAGATTTAGATTATAAAAAAATTCAAAATATGTTATTAGGACAGGCAATTGATGACTTGACCAAAGGAAAATATTTAGAAACGTTAATGGAGCAAACGTATCGATTGGATGATACATCGAATAAAAACACGAAAAAATCATTCTTTTTGGATGCAGATAAATTCTTAGTTCAAAAACAAGAAATTACACAAACTGCAGAAGAGCGAATGATCAAAGTAGCGTATGCAGATAATAAAGTATACAACCAGGCAACATTGCCAACAAGCGTTTTAATCAATACGTTTCAGAAGAAAGGGAATACTGAAATTAATCTGGAATACAACTCAGTAACTTTCAATGAAGAACTTTCTTTTCCTTATAGTGTCCCAGATGGGTACAAAAGAATTATAATTAAGTAAATTAGCAAAAATATTTTTTCGATATGCCAAAATTTCTCCTAAGCCTAATTTTTATCTGTATGACTTCATTACTGTGGAGTCAGGAATCTCAACAAGAAAAATTAGAAGAACGTAAAGCTCAAATTCAAAAAGAAATTAGAGAAAATGAAAAGTTATTACAATCTGTAAAGAAAAAAGAAAAATCAGTTGTGAATGTAATTGTCATTCAAAGCACGAAAATAAAACTGAAAGAAAAATTAATAAACACCACTGAAAAGCAAACCAAATTGCTTAACAATGACATGTATATTAATCAAGTACAGATTAATAAATTGAAAAAAGAATTAGCTGAACTTAAGGAAGATTATGCCAAGATGATTGAAAAATCATATAAAAGTCGTTCATCAGAAAGTAGAGCGATGTTCTTGTTATCATCTGAAAACTTTTTACAGGCATACAAAAGAGCACAGTATATGAAACAATATACGAGCTATCGAAAAATGCAAGGAGAGGAAATAAAAATAAAAACAGATAAGCTTACAGATTACAACCAAAAACTAGACATACAAAAAACAGCGAAACAAAAATTGATTGCTGAAAACGAAAAAGAAAAACTTTCACTTGAAAAAGAGAAACAAGAACAACTAAAGTTGGTAAGCGTAATAAAAAAGGATAAAAATAAGATTGCCCAAGAAATTAAGAAAAAACAGCAAGAGTACAGAGCAATCGATAGACAAATCAATAAGTTGATTCGAGAAGCAATTGCTGCAGCTAACAGAAAAGCGGCTTTAGAAAAAGCAAAAGCAAATCCGAGTGCACCAGTTTCTAAAGCTGCGGTGTCGTCATCCAAAATTGAACTAACGCCGGAAGCTAAAATTATTGCTGATAATTTCAGAGCTAACAGAGGAAGATTGCCATATCCAGTTGAAAAAGGATATGTATCACTTGGATATGGAAACCAAACACATCCAATGTTTAATACGATAACCGTACACAATAGCGGTGTAGAAATCACTACTGACAAAGGCGCAAGTGCCAGAGCCGTTTTTGGCGGAGAAGTAACCAGCGTTATTGTATTGTCTCCTGTAAACAAAGCAGTAATGATACAACACGGAGATTACTTCACGGTTTATCAAAATTTAAGTTCTGTGAATGTAAGCAAAGGCGATAAAGTAAGTATAAAGCAAACTTTGGGAAAAGTAAGAACTAATGGCGAGACAGGTAAGACAGTCATAAAATTCCTAATCCTTCAGAATACTACTTATAACAATCCTGAGGGTTGGTTGTCACCAAGATAAAGTCTACTATTTTCATAAAAAAAGCACTATTATATTCCTTAGAATACGATAGTGCTTTTTTAATTTAAGATTTATTCTATTCGATATTATATATTGTCCAATGTCAGTTCGAGCGCAGTCGAGAACTAGTATTAAATCGAGCTGACAAAAAACATTAAGCTATTATGAACTACACAGAACTAGACTATTCTGATTTAATAAAAGAAGAATTTATAGCCTTCATTGTACCTTCTATAGACCAAGTCCCTGAGACAATAATACGCCTAATGGTGTGTAATGGATCAACAGAATCTCTTTTGGTTGCTAAAATATAAGCCATTTTATAATCACTCTTTTTTATTTCAGGAATTGCGGCTGTATTCCATAAACCAAACGGATAGGCAAAATCAGTTACTGGTTTCCCTATAATTTCCTCCAGTTTTGCTTTTGGTTTGACTAATTGTGTATTCCAGTCGTCGCCAGTATACTTTGTAACCATATGATGATCCCAAGTGTGCGCGCCTACCACATGTCCGTCGTCAGACAAGCTTTTGATTTGTTCTTTGCTCATATATCCAGGACGGTTGATGGATACTGTCATTATAAAAAACACTCCTTTGAAACCGTATTTTTTCATCTCAGCTGCGCCAATGCTGAATTGTTCTTCCCGAGTATCATCAAAGGTAATCATGATTGGTTTTGCAGGTAATGGGCCATCAAAAACTAAATAATTATACAATTGTTCTGGCAAAATGGTTTCGTAGCCTTCATCAGCTAGCGTTTTCATTTGTTCTGCAAAAGCAGGCGGTTTTACGGTATATACTTTCACATTTCCACTCGCACTGGCGTTAAAATCCCTGATGTTATGATAACATAAAATAGGCACTTCTTTTTTTGAAAGTATGGTCGCGGCATTTGCAGCAACTTTTTTAGGAGCTACAACTTTTGTGGGAGCAGCAACAAGCGGAACTTCAGGAACTGTTTTACGGGGTTCTGATTGGCAACCCACTACTACAAAAAGCCCAACGAAAACGGAATAAAAAATATTTTTCATGAATTCAATGGTAATTTATTGGTACTGAATATAAATCGGTTTTGGAGTAAATTTTACTAATTCTTCCGGGCTGTACATTTTCCAATCTTTTTTATTGTCGTTTTTATAAAACAATTTAAAACCGGCAAATTGTACAGGTTCTCTATAAATATAACTTACGTAAGAATCTTTTTTTAATACCTTACTCCCAAAACCATCCATATCCATTACGATTTGTACCTCAGGAACGGTTTTGATTTCTTTATAATTTTTTACCATTCCTTGTGTAAAACGGTGGATTACTAACACTTTTGGAGTCAGTTTGTTTTTGCGGACAATATCTGCTAAAATAGTAATGGCATCATTAATATCCGCTGCCGTAAAATGCCCGATTTTAGATCCTGGACGTTCTCCGTTTTTCATCGAAAATTCAGGGTCAATTCCAAGATGTACATTTGGCATAGAAAGGTATTTTTCTAATTCTGCTACTTCAGCTTTCACCGTACTGTGACCTACCTGAATATCTAAAAACACTAATGCATTGATGGGTTTTGCCCAACTAATAACAGTATCAATTTGTTTAAAAGGCATTCGCAAGCGGTGCATATTATTTTTTCCAGGTGCGCCTTGAGCCGTTACTGCAATGTAGTGCAAAGCAGGAATTGCTTTTACGGTGGAATCAGCTGCCTGCCATTTAGCTACTTCGCCTTGCAGTTTAGCCAGCATTTCTTTTCGAGGGATTTCGCCTAAGATTCCCATCCTTGTCGAATATAAATTCCCGTAATAGGCAATAATTCGATTGTAAGGCAATAATGCACCGGGCAATGGATAAGGCGCTTTTACAGGCCATCTTCCCGTTGTGTCATTGTTGCTTAAAGCAATCATTCTTTTATTGAAATCGACTGTATCAATGGTTTGAACAGCCTTTTTTTCAATTGAATCCGCTTTTTCAGTTTCGGTTGTAGTTATTCCGTTTACAGTATCGGCTGCTTTTCCACGGTCGCAGGATAAAGTACTCAACAACAATAAAGGAAGTGTGATACATGCAAGTGTTAGTTTTTTCATAAGTAAATACTTTTATTTTTATTAAAAGGAATATCGAAGTCTAAAGATAATTTAATTCTAATTTCAATCACAAAGGTAAGATTTTTAAAGAACGCCTTTTCAAGTTAAGAAGTGTTTAAGAACTGTATTTTTTATATAATTTACGGTTTTATGTAATTTTATAGAACATTTAATCGAATTCATAACAACAACTAATAGTAAACAAATTTTATTTTTACAGATATATTAGAATTTATATAGATTCCTTCTTTGTTCTAAAATGGTTTTGGAAACAGAAAGAAAAAGCTAACTTTATAAAAAGTTTTTAACTCCTTTAAACAGTATACAATTGTTCAAAAATCGCCTTTCTTTCCTCCTTTTTTTATGCAGTATTGCTGCTGTTTTTGGCCAAATAAAAAAAGACACTATTACACTTTCAGAAATCACGTTGAAGGGTTCACCGATTAAAAATGTACTTCAAAATGTTGCGACATCCGTTTCAGTGATTACTACCGCCGATATCAATAAAAGTGACGGAATTATCTTGACTCCAGTTTTTAATAAAATTCCCGGAGTTACAATGCAACAAGGCGCTTTGAATACCAATAGAATTACAATTCGAGGTATTGGCGCCCGATCGCAATTTGGGACTAATAAAATTAAAGCTTATTTTGATGGGATTCCGCTAACTTCGGGTGAAGGCGAAACTACGATTGACGATATTGATTTAGCAGCAATCGAAAAAATAGAAATCATAAAAGGACCAAATTCCACTAGTTTTGGTTCCGGTTTGGGCGGAGTAATTCAGCTGTTTTCAAGAGAAACTCCATTATTAGAATCGTTCGGGAAATCAACGGTCACTTTCGGGAGTTTTGGATTGTTGCAACAACGACTTTCAGCAGGATACAGCGATTCTAAAACGAATGTATTTACCAGTTATACAGATTTAGAAAGCGATGGATTTAGAGCCAACAGTTCTTATAACAGAAAATCATTTAATCTGCACGGCAATCAAAAAATTAGTTCAAAAGGTGATTTGTCATTTGTAGGAACATTCACTCGATTGAAAGCATTTATTCCAAGTTCTATCAATGAGACGGATTTTAAAAATAATCCTGAGAAAGCAGCCGCTACTTGGGCAGCTGCACAAGGTTTTGAGTCGTATGATAAATACATGCTAGGGTTGGGATACGATCATCAATTTTCTGAGAAATGGTCTATTCAAACTAGTGTTTTTTCTAATTTTAAAGACGCTTATGAACCCAGACCTTTTGATATTTTGGACGATAATACAAGTTCGGTGGGTTTTCGTTCTAATGTGAATTACAAAGACCGATTGTTTTCCTTGCCGTTTGAATTGAGTTTTGGTACCGAATTATTAACGGAAAAATACAACTATACCTTGTATCGAAATTTATACCAGTCACAACCGGGTCAGGGCAGTATTCAAGGTGACGAATTTAGCAGTATTATGCAAAACAGAAATTACACTAACTACTTTTTACAGATGGAATTTTGGATATCAGAAAAACTGCATCTGGAAACCGGAATGGCATTAAACACAACAAAATATTCGTTAGAAGATGTTTTCGAGAATAATTCTAGCGATCAAAAGATGCCTTTTACTTTTGGAAATGTGTGGTCGCCAAGAGTTGGTTTGTCGTATCAAGTTAGCAAAGGAAAAAACATATTTACATCTGTCAGTAAAGGATTTTCGGTTCCATCAGTTGCTGAAACATTGACTCCCGAAGGTCAAATAAACACTGATTTGAAACCAGAAATAGGTTGGAATTACGAATTGGGTTTCAAAGGGAATTGGCTTGAAAATAAAGTATACACCGAAGTAACGTTTTATACCACACAAATCAAAAATTTATTAGTGGCACGACGTACCGCTAATGATCAGTTTGTAGGTATTAATGCAGGTAGTAGTTCACATTCAGGATTAGAATTCTTGGTTAATTACAGACTTTTAGAACGAACCCAATTTCAAATCACACCTTATTTTTCAGGAGCGGTGAATGATTTTAAGTTCAAAGAATTCTTGGATGGTAACTCAGATTTTTCGGGAAACCAATTGACGGGCGTTCCTGAAAAACAATTCAACTTTGGGGTGGACTTAAATACAAAAAAAGGATTTAGTGTCAACACTTCTTTCCGAACGATGAGTAAAATTCCGTTGAATGATTCCAATACTAAATACAGTGAGCGGTATTCGTTGCTTGACATTAAAACGACTTATGTTTTTACAATTCTTAAAGTCTTGAAAACGGAGCTGAATGCTGGAATTAACAACGCTTTGGACACCAAATACGCTGCAAACATTTTGCCCAATGCTGTTGGTTTTGGCTCTGCTGCTCCACGATATTTTTATCCGGGAAATCCTGTCAATTATTATGGAGGCTTTTCAGTAGCTTATGTTTTTTAGATAGAAATCCTAAGTCCACATTTTATTTTTTTATGGCAGCGACTTCTTCCTCAGTAACGATTTTAGTTTGTTTATTACTCCAAGAAGTCATGATGTAATTCATCACATCGGCTACTTCTTGATTTGTAAGACCCATTGTTGGCATGCTGCTATTGTATTTTATTTTATTGACAACAATTTCGCCACTTTGTCCAAATTTTACTGCAGCGATGCTTTCGTTTCTCTTGGTTTTCAGCCAGTCAGAACCATCAAGAGGAGGGAAATTTTTAGTATCTCCTTTGCCATTTGCACCATGACATTGCATGCAAAAATCAGCATAAATTTCTTTTCCGGGTGACTGAAGTTTTGAATTTGCAGTAATTTCGGTATTTAAGTCTCTATAGTTTTCTGCTGAAAATGGGTTTTCGAAAGAGAAGTTTCCCAATACAAACATTCCAAATCCTAAAAATAATTTCGTTGTCAACATCATCTAATTTGGTATAATTTTTACAATTCCTTTTCCTTCCACGCCCATATAAATATAACCATCTGGACCTTGCACTACATTACGCACACGCCCAATATCAGTTGCAATTTTTTGTCTTCCCACAACTTCATTGCCTTTCAATTTTAGCAATTCAAGATATTGGAATTTTAAAGAACCTACTAATAAATGTCCTTTCAAGTCTGGATATTTATCACCGGTTACAAATGTCATTCCGCTTGGTGCGATAGAAGGTAGCCAGTAATATATAGGTTTTTCAATACCTGGTTTTTCGTTTTGTTTACTGATTGTTGTTCCGTCATAATCAATTCCATAAGTAACTACAGGCCATCCGTAATTTGCCGCTTTCTTGATTATATTGATTTCATCTCCACCTTTAGGACCGTGTTCATGTGCCCAGATTGCTCCTGTTACTGGGTTTTTTGCCATTCCTTGCGGATTGCGATTGCCATAGGTGTAAATAGCTTCTTTGGCTCCTGTCTGACCTACAAATGGATTGTCTTTAGGAATGGTGCCATCGTCGTTTAATCGATATATTTTCCCGCCATCACGTTGAATGTCTTGTGGATTTACATAATGTTCCCCGCGTTCCCCAACAGAGAAATACAAATAGCCGTCGTTGTCAAATACAATTCGGGAACCAAAATGCTGTCCTTTTGTAGTATTCGGAGTGGCTTTGTAAAGCGATTCGATTTGTGTCAGACTTCCGTCTAATAATTTTGCTCGAATGAGTTTAGTATTACCACCAGTTCCTTCACCTTCATCAGAAGCGTAGGTTATATAAATCCATCCATTTTTAGCATATTCAGGGTGTAAAGCTATGTCTAACAATCCACCTTGTCCGCGAGCATATACTTTAGGAACATTTTTGATTTCTGTTTTTGTACCGTTTTTGACATGATATAAAATTCCGCTTTTTTCGGTAACTAATAGAGCTCCGTCTGGCAACCAAGTCATTCCCCACGGGATAGCAATATCTGAAGCAACGGTTTCGAGTTTGTAATTTTTTACTTCGTCTTTGATAGGAATGTCATTGGATTTTACCTGAGCATCACAACTGAAAGAGAGAAAAGATATAATTGTAAGTGAAACTAATGTGATTTTTTTCATGACTTTGGTTTTTAATCCTTTTAGGATATAAATCTTTTTTAAAGGTAGTAAAAGAGGACTTAAAAATTCAATTAGGAACTTATTTTTGCTTAGAATTAACAAAATGGAGCGATTAGTGAACTGTTTTTGTGAGGCCTGTTTTTAAGTAAAGTTGAAATTGGAAATAAAAAAACCACCTAAAAATCTAGGTGGTTTAGTAACAAATTTAATTATTTTTTGATTTTATATTTTGCAGTTCTTGCATCTTTGATTA
This sequence comes from Flavobacterium glaciei, assembly GCF_003350545.1. GTDB lineage: Bacteria > Bacteroidota > Bacteroidia > Flavobacteriales > Flavobacteriaceae > Flavobacterium > Flavobacterium glaciei. The sequence goes on along the minus strand of NZ_QQBA01000004.1, from coordinate 10,569 downwards.
CCCCTTTCCAGTTCAATCCAAAACCAAAATCATACACATTTCCAGAAGAATCTGTATACGGAATCATGTCGTGAGGAACGTCCTCCAGTTGTTTTTCAACGGTTGACATATTCAATGGCATTTGTAAAGGTAACAATCCGGAAGGTTCTGTTTTACCCGAAACAATATCTAGCAATGCTTCTACTTGTACGCCAAATTCGCCCACGATGGCATCCACCTCTTTTTCAAATTCCGCAAAAACCATCGGATTAGAAATATTTATAGATACCAATACAGGCTTTCCATTCATGGCTTTTTTCGTTTCCAGAATAGTATTTAAATCTGGGTACGAATTTGATTTTGACGTTTTATTGAGATACGAACGGTTGGTAATCGTTGGGTCAATCACAGGATCACCGGCAGCAATACTTTGCGATCTGGCATCAATTGCGGTATAATCTTTTAATTGTAAACTGATTGGCACATATCCATTTCCGCCGGCTTCTCTGTCGGCTCTGCTGTATCCGCCACTTATCGGGCTTTTGATAAATACAATCGCAAAATCAGCTTTAGTAGGATCTTCCGTTACGTCATAATATTTTTTAATCAATTCTAAATTAACCGGATATTCAATTTTTTCTGGTGATGGTTGACCAAAAAAGTTGATTCCTGCCGGAGTAACCCTTTTTGGGATATAAACCGTCTTCCCTTTTACAATTGGCAAGGTCTTATTCTGATTTTTAATCATCACAACCGATTTCAATTGCGCATCGTATCCAGCTTTCATAAACTCTGGTTTCCCTACAATAGCTTTGGTCTCATTAGGGTCTAAATAGGCATTTTCGAATAATCCCACTCTAAAAATATTCAAAAGCAAACGTACTGCAGATTGCTCAAAACGCTTTCGCATAAATGATTCGCCATGTTCTTGTATTCCCATTTGGTATGCTTCAAGCACAGGATTAATGTCATTATTTCCACCAAATTGATCGACTCCTGCCATCAGGACTTTATAATGTCTTTCGGCTACACTTAGTTTTTCAACACCCCAAGATTTTCCCGAAAAAATATCTGGTTTAGCTCCTTCATCTGCAGTAATCAACCAATCGGTACAAACTACTCCATTATACCCATATTGGTTTCTTAATAAATCCGTAATTATGTATTTACTGAATCCGTTACCCACATTCTCCCCATATTTTTTATCCTGATCAAACGAAATCGTATAATATGGCATTACTGCGGAGGCTTTTTTAGTAGCGCCTTTTAATTTAAAAGCACCCTCTGTGAACGGTTTTAAATGTGTTTCGAAATTATTTCCCGGATATACTGCAAATTTCCCGTACGCAAAATGTCCATCACGACCTCCTTCTTCTGGACCACCACTTGGCCAGTGCTTAACCATTGCGTTGACGCTTTGATTGCCCCATCCTTCATACGATTTAATCGATTTGGGTGATGTTTGAAATCCATCTACATAAGCTCTTGCCATAGCTGTCGCCAGCTTTGGGTCTTCGCCAAAAGTACCCACAAAACGATTCCATCTTGGTTCTGTTGCCAAATCAATCTGAGGTGATAGCGCAGTGGTGATTCCCATCGCTCTGTATTCTTTGGCAGCAATAGCGCCAAATTGTTCCGTGATAGCGGCATCAAAAGTAGCCGCTAATCCTAATTCTTCTGGCCATTGTGAGATAGCGCCACCAGAACCCGCATTGTATTCGGCATCTTTATTGGCACCGTTTCTTGGGTCAGAACTGTTGTTAGAAGGGATTCCCATTCCAATGCCTTCAACTAATGCTTGTATATTATTATTCCATGTTGCTGCAACTATTGGACTTTCAACAGAAGTCATTAGTACATGTCGTAAATTATCTTTGGTTAAAAATGCAATTTGCTGGTCAGATAAATCAGATGATTTTGCAGCACTTTTAGAAAATGGTATTCCATTGTATGTCCCTGTAAACATTCCGGCTTCCGCGGCAGGAATTGCTTGGTGCCTGCTGTATAACATTAATCCGGCCATTTGCTCTACCGTCATTTTAGCAGCAAGATCTTTGGCGCGTTCCGCTACTGGTTTTCTCCAATCTTCATAAATATCTAGCTTGCCGTTTTTGTTTAAGTCTTTAAATGCATAACCATCAACTTGTATGATTTTAATTCCAGATTTTGGGGAGTAGCCTAATGTTTGCCCACCTTTATTTTGGATAATAGCGTGGGAGTCTTTTGTGGTTTCGGTCCATTTAGATTGTGCCTTCAATGATACAGCTAGTAACAATATAGAAGGGAATAATAGAATTTTTGTTTTCATGATGGTTTATTTATCAGTCTAGTAGCATTTTATAGTTTCCAAATGTAAAAAAATAATTGTGTTATTACGACACAATGAAAAATTATTTTTTAGTTGTGTTATTAAGTTGATGAAAACTAAATTAAATATTGCCCACTAAAGTTTAGATTGTGTTGAAGATTTGTATTTTTTGTTTAACTTTGTGACAAATTATTTAAACAAAATAATTGTTGTTTAAAATTTGTAAATCCGCTTTTGCATTCAGCAAAATTTGGTAAACTAGAATATATTGATTCAATAATCATTTTGGATTCATCATAAAAAAATCCTCTATGAAACCAGTCAGTATTAATTAATTACCTTAAAATAAAAAAAAGTAAATGGAAAATAAAAAACCAGATAATGTTGTATATACAGTCGAAGCAGGGTATAATGCCAATGTTTTGCCTTACGCAACTGGCGTTGGAGCACCAGTAATTAGAGTTGACGATGTGGTTTCGTGGAAAAGTAGAGGGATTGATAATGTAAATAAAGAGCTAGGAAATAAATTTAATGAACTCAAACTGCAATATGAGAAATTGATGCAGGAATACGAATGGAATGAATTAGTATATAGCGCTAAATTTTCATTTGAACCCGTTATAGGCGAAATCTATCATTTGTATAGAGACGCTGAAGGTGTGAATTTTCTATCATTAATAGGTCCGAACGAGTGGAACAAAGAACACATAGGTACTTTTAAACTCAACAGTGATAAAAAATGGATGCATTTAGACGGCTATACCAGCTTTTAATAATTGCTTTTATTTTTCAAAAAGAAATATTTTAAAAGAAGAAAGGGACCGCTCACAATGAACGGTCCCTTTTTTAGTTTTACAAAAATTTGTATTCGTTACAACTTATTTTTTATCCTCATCTAAAATAATAGCGGGTACTTTTTGTTGCATCACATAGCTATTAAAAGCTTTGACATCTTTATCCATCAGCTCTTGCAATTTACTGATTTGAGCATCTATTTTTTGAGCTAAATCCTGGTAAACTACATAGGCATTGCGTGTAGGTTTTGTCTCTGATGAAGAAATGTTTGACCCCAAACCAGCCATTTTATCATTTAATTGAATAGGGTAGGCCAATACATCTTGCGGTGCTTTGGCTTTGGGTTGCATTAAAGTTCCTTCGATAGCGTCTAGACTTTCTAAAGTTGTTTTTGTCATTTTTTTCATTTCTTCTAACAGCGCAGCATCTTTTACGCTACCGATATAAGAATTGATTTGCGATCTAATTTTGCGTAGTTTGTTGATCGCTTTATGCGCTTCGTCCACTTTTTTGTTCACCTTTTGATGCAAATCAAATTGTTCTTGTAAGTCGGCTGCACTTGTACTAACTCTTGGGTCTAATTTAATTTCGAAGGCTGCTTCACCAATTACATTTTTTCCTTCTAAAAGTTTAACGGTATAAGTACCAGGAACTACTTTTGCGCCAGCTCCAGAACCAGCCCACATTACATTGGTACCTTCTACTTCGGTCACATTAGGATATCTCATGTTCCATACAAAGGAATTCATACCAGCTTGTGCTGAAATTGTTCCTGGTTGTGCTTTTTTAGTATCGGTATAAAACTCTTTTGAAGGTGTCATTTCTTTGCCTTTCAAGTTTTTTGTAGACGAGTAGGTGATAATGGTATCTCCTTTTGGAGTAGCAAATTGCAGTTTTATCTCGTTCGTAGGTTTCTTTTTAAAGTAGTAACGCACAATTACACCATTTGGCGCATTGGTTCCGGTGCTAGTGTCATCGCGTTGACCACCTGACATACGGTAGGCATGGCGCGGTTTGAATAAGTGTTTGTCCGCTTTTACCGCTTGGTCTTTGATTTCGTATAATGGAGTAATGTCATCTAGAACCCAGAACGCACGACCGTGTGTAGCCACTACTAAATCTTTCTCTCTTTTGTGAACACGCAAATCACGAATTGGTGTCAAGGGAAGGTTTAAGTTGAGTTTTTGCCACGAGTCGCCATCATTGAATGAAACATAAATACCTCGTTCCGTACCAGCGTAAAGCAATCCTGGTTTGTTTGGGTCTTCGCGCAATACACGACAATATTCGTCACTCGGAATTCCGTTCGTTATTTTAGTCCATGTTTTTCCGTAGTCAGACGTTTTAAACAAATACGGATTGCGATCGCCGTACATGTATTTGTTGGCCGCTACGTAAGCTTTCCCTTTTTGATGCTCAGAAGTATGAATCATACTAATCAATGAAAAATCAGGTAAAAGCGTTGTTGGCAATGAAATATTATCCCATTTGGCGCCATTGTTTTTCGTGATGTGAATCAAACCATCATCAGATCCTGTCCAGATAACACCTTCTTCAAGAGGCGATTCTGATAAGGTGAAAATAGTAGCATAGGCTTCGGCACCGGTTTGGTCTAAAGTAATTGGACCTCCTGTTTCGCCAGTAGTTTTAGGATCATTTCGCGACAAGTCAGGACTTATGATTTGAAAAGAGTTTCCTTGATCTTCGGTAACGTGCACCACTTGTGAGGTCACGTACATTTTCTTTGGATTGTGGGGCGAAAAAACAATCGGGTACGTCCATTGAAAACGGTATTTTTTAGCATTAGATGGCGCTCCAATATTCGATTCTGGATAAGGAGAGATATCTTTTGACTGTCCTGTTTTCTTGTTGAAAGTACTTAATTGTCCATCGTATTCACCACCAAAAGTAATGTCGGAATTGGTTGGATCAGCTTCGATATAACCCGCTTCGCCACCCGCAACCGGATACCAAGATTCTGTACCGATACCATAACCATTGGTTCTTGAAGCGATACGAACAGAAGAATTGTCTTGTTGTGCGCCGTAGATGTTATACGGAAATTCATTGTCTACCGAAACGTGGTAAAACTGACTCGTAGGTACATCAAGGGCAGTAAAAGTTTCGCCGCCATTATAGGTAACTTCTCCACCACCATCATCACCAATGATAAAATTATCAGGGTTGTTCGGGTTAATCCAAACATCGTGTGTATCGCCATGACCTACATTTATTTTTTTGAAACTTTTGCCGCCATCGCCAGTTTTCCAAGCATCCACATTCAAAACAATTAATCCATTTTCGTTTTTAGGATCGGTTTGTAAATTCATGTAATACCATGGGCGTTGCCATAGATTTTTGTCTTCGTTTATCAATTGCCAGTGTTCACCAGCATCGTCAGAGCGGTACAAACCACCTTTGTTGTTTTCGATTAAAGCATACAAACGGTTTGAGTTTACAGGAGACACAGCAACTCCTATTTTCCCAAGCAAACCAACTGGCATTCCTGGTTTTTCGTTCAAAGAAACCCAAGTATCGCCACCATCGGTAGATTTGTAAAGTCCAGAACCTTTTCCTCCAGACGACATCGAGTGTCCGTTACGATAAGCTTCCCATAAGGTAGCATACACAATTCGCGGATTAGAAGGATCAATGCGTACGCACATCGCTCCGGTTTTTTCATCTTTAGAAAGAACTAATTGCCATGTTTTTCCTCCATCTTGTGAGCGGTAAACACCACGTTCCGGGTTCGATTGAAAAGGATTTCCCATTGCTGCTGCAAAAACAATGTTGGCATCAGTAGGATGTACCTCAATATTACCAATAGCATCTGCCTTATCTAGTCCTGCTTTTGTCCAGCTTTTTCCGCCGTTTACAGATTTATAAACGCCATCGCCAAAGGAAATGTTAGAGCGCATATCGGCCTCGCCCATTCCTACATAAATTACATTAGCATCAGAAGGCGCCACGGTAATAGCACCAACGGAAGACGATTTAAAAACACTGTCAGAGATAGGAAACCATTCGTTTCCGCCGTCAATGGTTTTCCAGACACCGCCACCGGTTGCCCCAAAGTAGTATGTGAGCGGTTGACTGGCGTGACCCGCAACAGCCAACGATCTACCGGCTCTAAACGGCCCGATGTTGCGCCATTTGAGCGCATTAAATACGCTATCTGATACAAAATTTGAAGTTGTTTTGTTTTTTACATTCTTTTTTTGAGCATAGCCGCTTGGTGCGTTACACACTAATGCTGCTGCAATGATAAGACCATGAAAGACTTTTTTGCAATGCGTTCGATTCATATGGTTTGGTTTTTAGTTAGTTTATAGTTTTAAAATGAAAACACAATTTAGAACTTTATTTTCAACTGTTGTTACAATGAAAAGCCTTGATCAAAGTGGTTTTGTATTTTGACTAATGTTCAAATATAGTGAATAATCAATTGGTTTGGTTGTGAACTGTTTGCAGATGAGCTGTTTTTGAAATTCCGTTCTTTTCCAACTATTTATTGCTCGTAAATAACAGGTTATTAACAACTTGCTTTTGAAGAAAATTCTTGAAAAGCTACTGTGTAATGCTATCGAAAACGCGGACTTTTTCCCAAAGGTGTTGGTGTTTTTTTACGAATTCTAAATGAATGGGATGGTCCTGATATATTTTTTGGTCGGATTCATTGTCAAAAAACAATAATTCTGATACCTGCCAAGAGGTATCAACTACTTCGCGTTTTTCAGTCGATGCTAAAGTGCCTACGTGAATTTGTCTCACCGTTGGTATTGATTCTAGCGTTTTTAAGCCTGCGATGAGTTGTTTCTTGTCTGCCTCAGAATCTGGATTTTTTAACCAAAAGTAAACTTGGTGCAGCACGGATTGCGATGCTGTTTTGGTTTTTAATCCCATCAAACTTGCCAAACCCATCGCTGTAGTAGCTCCAATAAATTTTCGTCGTAACATGTTGCTGTAATTTTAGTACGGGAAATTAAGAAAAATATTGGGAAGATAAACACAAATTGTTCTGGTTCAAATGATAGTATAAAAATGTAAGCAAAGATTATTTGGAAGCTACTTTTAATATTTAATTGTCGAACTAATTCAAAACAGATTTGAATAAACTTAATTTTTTGAGCATTGAATTAAAGAATAATCATGACCTGATATATTGGTAAAAAATATAATTGTTTAGATTTACTAAAATTTAGATGAACATGGTACCAAATGAAGTTTTTGAAAAGTATAGGAAGCAGTTTCATTCACTTAAAAGAGCTACAAACACAAATTTGGGTAAAGCTCCCCATAAGCCAATTTTGTTGCTTTCAATAATACAGTTAATACATAAAGGGGAAATCCAGATAAACAAAGTTTTTATTACTGGTGAATTGGTTATCGCATTTAAAAGTAATTGGATTAGCCTCGTAGAAACGAATCATACTCAGAATTTTTCACTTCCTTTTTTTCACTTAAATTCAGAACCCTTTTGGCGTTTAGTTTATATAAATGGTTTGTCAGATAAAAAAGAAAAAATCAGTAGTCTTGGTAAATTAAAGAGTAGAATTGCTTTCGCAGAAATAGATAAAGATTTATTTGAATTAATAATAAATCCAATATATCGAACAGAATTAGAGAATACAATTTTAGATTTCTATTTTCCAAATACAAAAGCTAATTATCAATTTGGAATCATTGACAGATATGATTTAGAAAACATAATTAAAGAGCAAATACTCAACGACACTAAAGAGGAATATCGCACTTTAATGATTGAAAAATCACTAGAATTAACGGATAATGAAATAGAGGAAGAAAGATATATCAGAGGGAGTATTTTTAAACGTGAAATTCCAAAAATTTATCAAAATCAATGCTGTATTTCTGGTATGCGAATTGAAACAACTACTAACGCTCAAATGATAGATGCTTGTCATATAATCCCATTTAGTTTATCTAATGATGACACAGTATCAAATGGGATTTCGCTATCGCCAAATTTGCATAGAGCATATGATCGAGGTTTGATTACAATAAATGAAGATTATATTGTTAGAGTTTCACCAACTATCAAAGAAAACGATTCGCCTTTTTCGATTACGCAATTTGCAGGTGTTAGAATTTTGTTACCAGAGGACAATAAAAAATATCCTTCGCCGGAAAATTTTATTTGGCATAAAAAAGAGGTTTTTGTGTTTTAGATGCTATAATTATTTTTGGATGTGTTGTTTGTTACTTATTGCTTTTTTTGGTTACCGTCTCTTGAAAAGACCATGTTAAATCAATAAGTTTCATTAATAAATTATTGCAAAAGCTCCTCTGCCGCGGCGGACTCGAACCAAAGTTCGAAATGCTTTAAAACAAAAAAGACCTTACATTGCTGTAAAGCTTTTAAAGCTACCTTTACTGGTTTGTTTTTAAAAAGTGTTTTATCAAAATATAACGATTATCATCGTACAATAATATTTCATTCTTACAAGGAAAAATATAACACATTGTAATTCAATAGATTTTGTTTTTTTTTATAATTTATTGAAAATGATCATATTACGTTTGTAAAATCCAAATATTGATCTAATATTTGTAGCAAATAAATGTTTTATGAATACATCGTTTGAACGTTGCGAAAACACAAAAGTTGAGTGGTTAACTCCACCCAATTTAGTATTAAAATTAGGTGAATTTGATTTAGATCCTTGTATTCCAATAGATGCTCCTTTCTTACATGCAAAAAATAATTTTACAATTATTGATGATGGTTTGTCAAAAGATTGGTTTGGTAGAGTTTATTTAAACCCTCCTTATGGAAGGGGAATGGAATTATGGCTTGAAAAATTAAAATTTCACGGAAACGGTATTGCATTAATTTTTGCAAGAACAGAGACAAAATGTTTCTTTGAGCATATTTGGAATAATGCAGATGCAATATTATTTGTAAAAGGGAGAATAAGATTTTACCATATTTCAGGTATTCAAGCAGGAACTCCTGGAGCTCCGAGTGTATTCGTTGCATATGGAAAAGAGAATGCGCTGGCTTTAAAAAATTCGGGTATTATAGGTCGATATTTGGAATTAAAATCATGAGATTTCATAAATAATAAATTCAGCAATATTGAATTCAGCATCAATTATCCATTCGTTTTCAATTAGAAGTTTTTTTAATGCTTCATCCTCATTGATGACATTTTCAACTATTCCTATTACTTGCATGTTATTTACTTCGTATAAACTGTTTGGGGCTTCAGTTGAGCCTTCGGGTGAAATAAATATATATTTTTTCATATTTCAATTTTTTTATAATTTCCTCTTCCGTTAAATTCTATTAATCCTCTATCTCTCAAAAACTGTAATTGTTGACGGATTTTGTCTTTGATATGATTATTGTTTGGATATTTAATTTTTAATCTATTTTCAAATGCATATAATTCATCTAATGTAAATGTTTGCTTTTTAATTTCTTCAACGCAATTTAAAATATCTAAAATCCAACCTCTTGTTTCTAAATTTTTAGTTTTTAAAAAATCAGTGTTTTTTAATTTTATGTATACTTTTTCTTGTTCAATTATTTTTGAATCTTCTACTATAAAAATCCTTCCACTTTGAGGAACTTTCGAAATGTCAATATTACAACCAATCCAACCTGCTCGTTTAGCAGTAATAGATAAAGGTTTTCTTTTTATAATAATTTCTGGAGTGAAAAAATGTTTTGGTATTACCAAGAAATTATTAACCGTATTATTGTCATAAGTCAAAAAGAAGAAACTAGGATTGGTATCTGAAGTAATTCTTTTAATCATACTTTCATAAGCACCATCATTAATTATGGTACTTAACTTCCCGCTTTTACTTTTTAATTCGAACTCTTCTCTACAACCTAAACAATAGAAATCGGCAACCGGCATATTGTTTTCAAAATCGTTTAATGGTAATTGACCGCAGTTTGGACAGTATGAATTTTCTTTAACCCAGTTTTCAGTTAAAATTCTTGCAATCTGTGAATTGCTTTTATATCCTACAGCTAGATCTAAATTAAAATTCAAGTTCATTAAAGTGATATTTATGGATAAAAAAGCTAGTTGAGTCAGAAAATATTTTTTATAATTCGTCTATTCAACAAAGATTTTACTTCTATTCTCTTTTATCAAAAATACTGTTTTATTATAATTTATTTCGTTTTTCTTTTTGCAAGGAATATTGCTCTGAGCTACAGTTTAGTTTTGGAGTAAAAGGGAACAATGATAAAGGATTGCAATATATTTTTTTAGTTTTTATTTGCAAGCCTCGCTTTCACTACCGCTTTAAAACAAAAAAGACCTTACATCACTGGAGGGCACTGAAAAAGTCTTTTTAAGAATTAATTATATAATAAAAAAGGAGTAGAAAACTATAGTTTTTTGCTCCTTTTTTCGTATTTTTAACTGTAACCATAAGGCTTTTTAGATGTTAGTTCAGCAACAAAAAATTCAGTTCAGTCCGTATTCTTCGTTATATGATTTAAT